>CAKOOV010000005.1 GCA_934098435.1 uncultured Bacilli bacterium | reverse complement strand
AATTATTCTTAGACATAAAATCACTCCTTCCTTAATTAGATTAAAAAAGGAGAGAACACCCATATAAGTATTACCACTTAACCATTATATATAAATTAAATATTCAAGTCAATATTAAATTAATCATTCTTATAATTAGTTTATAAACCCTTTATATACAAGTATTCACACAAAAACATAGTACAAAACATATGTACTATACTTTAATTTTAATTTATTAAAGAATTGCATTTTTTTAAAATATATTATATAATGTATATGGAAAGAGAAATTTACTCATAATAAAAATGGGTAACACCTATATTCGAAAGGTGTTCTCTCCATGGTTTTTTGTATGGAGCACTTCCTTAAGTAGAGTGCTCCGTTTTTTATCTATGGTTATTATTGCTTAAAGCAATTATAACCAGAATAGTTATAGCATAGCAAAGTACATATGCTAAAACTAATTCCACTACTCAAAACCCCCTTTACGGAAAATTTCTTTCATATAGCCTCACTCCTTCCTTAATTAATTTAAAAAAGGAGAGAACACCCATATAAGTATTACCACCTAAACATTATATATAAATTAAATGTTCAAGTCAATATTAAATTAATTATTCTTATAATTAATTTATAAAGCCTTTATTTATAAGTATTTATATAAAAATATAATAGAAAACATATGTATTATATCAAGACAAAAGTTAAAAGAGAAACTCTAATTATAGAATTTCTCTTTTACTAATTTATATATATCTTCATGAATATCCTCTGGTAATCTCATTTCATTATTCGAAGAACATTCAATAAAACACCAATTATATTTCTTAGCAATATCAATAGAAGTATCAGAAGCTCTTTTTAAATATTCATAGTCACTCTCATGAATATCATTTTTAACTCCCTCATTATTAGTTCTTTTATTTTTTAAACTTCTGGCAAGCTCAAAAGGAACATGTAAAAATATTACTAAATCAGGTTCAGGAATACCAATTTTATTATATTCATAATCATAAACATAATTAATAAAATCTTCCTTTTCCTTAGGATTATCAATAACAGAAGATTGATATATTAAAGAAGAAGTAGTATATCTATCAAGTACTATAATATTACCTTTATCATATTCTTGTTTTAAACCAGTTATCCAAGTAATAGCTCTATCTTGAGCATATAAACTATTAACAAAATAAGGAGACAAATTAGATATTTTACCATAATTACCCTTTAAATATTCCTCAACTGGTCTACCTTGATATGTTCCATAACTAGGAAAATGATGTGTAGTAACAACCTTTTCTTTATCCTTTAAAAGTCTATCCACTAATAACTTATATTGCAAGCTTTTACCAACGCCATCGCAAGAACCTTCAATTACAATAAGTTTTCCCATTATTTGACCTTCTTTCTAATATATTTATTTCTAATATAAGGAATATCATTATCCATAAAATTACCAATTTCTTCCTTATCAAAATCATTTGGATCAAAATAAGGAAAATAAGTATCTGCGATATACTCACCTGCAACTTCTGTTAAATACATTTTATCTACATAAGGAATAAAAAGTTCATATACCATTGCCCCACCAACTACCATAAAATCTTCATCAGTATTATAAATATATTCAAGAAGATTATCAAACTTGTCAAAGCATAAAACATCACAAACACTATCAATATCATGAGAAGTAAGTATAATAGGTTTTCTACCAATAAAAGCCTTCGGAGGCATTGACTCAAATGTCTTTCTTCCCATAATAATATTCTTACCCATTGTCATTCTTTTATAGAAGGATAAATCCTCCGGTATCTTCCAAAGTAAATGATTATCAATACCAAGTTCATTATTATATCCTATTGCAGCAATTAAATCTAAACTTTTCATATTATTCCCCCTATTGTGCTATAGGAAAAGTTATTTTTCCCATATGATTATAACTTTCAACTTTAACATCTTTAAGTTCTTTAGAATTATCAAATTTAAAGAAGTCATCAATATCTTTATTTAATTCAAGTTTTGGATGTGTAGGTTCTAATATCAAATCAATAATTCTATTTTCTGTATCTAATTTCTTATATTCATCACTCTTAATATCTTGAATTAAACTAAGTTTATCTTCTAGTACTTTTTTCATTTTAATAAGTTCATCATGTGGTAATAAAGATAATTCATTATATCTATCTTCTCTTCTTATTTGCTCTTTAACCCCATCTATTTGATTAACATAAATATGAGCATCTTTAATAGAGTAATTAAGTTTTCCAACTTTAAGACCAGTAACTTGAGCTATCATTGCTAAGAAACAAGAATATTGTGTAATATTAAATGGAAGTCCTAGAGGTACATCACAGCTTCTTTGATGAACAAACAAATTAAGCGTTCCATCAGTAACATCCCATTCAGTAGACCATACACATGATGGAAGTACAGCAGTTCTTAAAAATTCATCTTGCCATAAACTTTTAACCATTCTTCTATCAGTAGGATTATTCTTTATAGTGTCAATTAAATTTCTAGCATGTTTATATCTATTAGTAATATAACCATAAGCAGTACCAATAGTATAAGCAAATTCCTTGCCATAATATTTAGCACTTTTAATAGTTTTACCTTCTATCCTACTTTTAGCTTTCATAACCTTACCATCATTATCAAGTTTAGGTTTTAACTCACCAAAAGGATTATCTACTCCTGTACTTAGTGGATCCATAACAACAACTTCCTTATCAGGATCATAATTACCACTAGGTTCATATATACGATAAATACCGTCATCATCTACCATCCATTCATCCCATATATGAACATTTCTCTCATGTAAATCTCTAACATCATTAGATCCCATTTGCCATATCCATAACATCTCAGTAACAGCTTGTCTATAAAACATTTGTTTAGTTTGTAAAATAGGAAATTCATTATCTACATCAAAACAAAAATGAAATTCAGGTATTTTTAAAGTATTAATTCCTGTTCTATTGTGAACCTCTACTCCATTATTAATAATTTCTCTAAGTAATCTTAAATACTCTTTATCAAACTCAGTCATAAAAATTTACCTCCTCTATTATCATCTACTTAATAATATCATAGAGAAAAAAATAAAGCAATATAATTTACTTAGTGTTTACAAAAAAAATAATACCAATTACTTAGTATTATTTAATCCTAGATAAACGCATAGATTTAATCTTTTTAATATCAGTATCATTAACAATAAATCTATTATCAATAGAAGGTATTCTTCCAACAGCTACAAATAATTGTTCATCAGCCATATCCAAAATAAAGTTAAACCAATCATTAATACTATCATTAGTATCATGTTTCATATCAAAATATATATTGTCTAGTCTCTTAACATAAGTTACCTTATTAAGCAAAATACTTTCAGATAAATTAAGAGGACTAAGTTTTAAATTAGTACCATAAAGTTTATTTACCATCTCAGTAAATTTAATATTATGAATAATTCTCGAAGTTCTACCATTTCCATCAGTATAAGGATGTATCCTAATAAATAGAAGATGCATCAAACTACTAGCTAAAAATGGATTACTATAAAGTAAAGAAGTACCATTATGTTTAAAAACCTTAATAAAATTATTCATAAAATTATTAACATCCTTAGCCTTAACACCACGCCAAAAAATATCTTCTGTACCATCATCATTAATTTTACTAACATTAACCTCTGTCTTTCTATATTCAAAACTAGGTTCCATTTCCCCATCAGTAATAAAATTATGTAAAAGATGTATTCTTCTATTACTAATAGTTAAAGTATCAAAAAACAAATTACTATTAGTTAACTCCTTAACATCAAAATTAATATTTTCAATTCTTTTACTAGACATAAGTTCACTATATAATGAATAAATAAAATAATTAATAATATATTCTTCGTCATAACAAGATAGAGTATGCATATAATTATCAAATTCCCTATTAGTAGTTTCTAAATGTTCCAACACCCTAGGAGACAACTTAATCTTACTAATATAATCAAATAAATAAAAATAATTAATATAATCACTATTCATCCCATTAACTATTGGCATATAGCACCCCATTTCTTGAAAAGTATTATAGCACAAAGAAAAAGAGTAGTCAAATACTCTTATTCTACAGTAACAGATTTAGCTAAATTCCTAGGTTTATCAATATCATAACCTTTAATTAAAGCCGTATTATATGCCAGAAGTTGCATTGGTATAATAGCGGTAAGAGGAGTTAGAAATTCACTATGATTATCTAGTAATATCTTATATTTAGAAAAATCATCTTTATCTATATTAGTAATAGCAATAACTTCTGCCCCTCTAGAAGATACTTCTTTTAAATTACTAATAGTCTTATCACTAATAGAATTATCAAGTACAATAGCAATAACACCAAACTCCTTGTCTATTAGTGATATACTACCATGTTTAAGTTCTCCTGCCGCAAAAGCCTCACTATGAATATAAGATATCTCTTTTAACTTTAAACTACCCTCTAAAGCCAAGTAATAGTCAATACCTCTACCTAAATAAAATATATTTTTCTTATTACTAACTAATTTAGCAATTTCTTTATAATCAAAATCATTAATATATTTAGTAATAATATTAGGAAGAAGTTTTAACTCTCTTATTCCTTCTTCTTCCATATTACTATCTTTTATAGCAAGTAAAATAAGAATAATAACTTGAGCCAAATAAGCCTTAGTAGTAGCTACAGCTATTTCAATACCACAAGGAGTATATATTACATACTTACTTTCTCTAGCAATAGAAGAATCACGTCTATTAACTATAGCTAACGTATCAATATTATGTTCATTAGCTAATTTCATAGCAGCTAATGTATCAGCAGTTTCTCCAGACTGAGATATTAATATTACTAAAGTATCTTTATCAAAGAAATTCTTTTGATATCTATATTCTGATGCGTAGTGGACATTAGTTCTAATATTAGCATATTTCTCTATATAATATTTACCTATATATCCAGCAAAAGCAGCACTACCACAAGCTACAATATCAATATTTTTATATTTCTTTATATTAAATATATCCCCTACTTTATTATCTTTAGTATATAAAGATAATATCCTTTTAACAACTTCACCCTCTTCATTAATTTCCTTTAACATATAATGATCATAACCATTTTTACTAATTTCTTCACTATCACCATTAAATACTCTTATATCTTTATGTATTTCATTTAAATTCCTATCATAATACTTAATATTATCTTTAGTAAGAACCACTATATCATAATTATTAAGAATAACATATTTATTAGTAACATGTATAATCGCAGGAATATCACTAGCTAAAATATTACCATTACTACTAGTTCCCACTATTAGGGGACTATCTTTTCTAATACCAAAAATAGTATCAGGATAATCATCATTAATAATATTAAAAGCATAACTACCTTTAAGAACATAAGTAGCCTTATTTAATGCCTTAAGCATATCCTTTTCAGTATTATATAAATCATCTATAGCAGCACTAGCTACTTCTGTATCAGTCTCCGTTTTAAATATATATCCCTTTTTAATAAGTTCATCCTTAAGTTCGTTATAATTTTCTATAATACCATTATGAACAAGTGTAATCTTACCTTGCCTATGAGGATGAGCATTAATATCCGTAGCACCACCATGCGTAGCCCATCTAGTATGAGAAATACCAATATTAGCCTCATCATCATAATTTAATATATTATCTAAATTTTTAATAGGTCCTTCTTTTTTTATAATATTAATCTTACCATTTTTCATATAAGCAATACCCGAAGAATCATAACCCCTATATTCTAAAGACTTTAAACCAGTCATTATCGTTTTAATAACATCTTTATTACCAGCATAACTTGCTATGCCACACATAATTACCTCGTTTCTATATTTAGTTATTACTTTGTTACAATGTTAATTTTGCTTTTTAATAATAACCTATGAGTATATAACCCAAAGTAGCATCCGCCGAAAATTCGATAACCACCTTCCTCGTCAACTATTAATAGTTCAGGCGCTAATCTATAAATAATACCTCCTCTAGTTTATAGACTTACCATAATTATAGCAGATAAATAAACAATTGTAAATATACTATTTCATCCATAAATTAACTTCAATCTATCAATCAATTCACTTATTATAACTGTATCTTCTATTTTATTTACACTACTGCACTTCTTACCTATATCTTTAAGACTACTACCAATATTATATAATTCTTTATTATCTATTATAATAAACCTATCATGAAATATATCAGTACTAATTATTTCTATATTAGAGTATTCTTTTTCATATTTCTTTTTAGATATATTATCTATATTCTTAGTATATATTTTAATATTAACATTAATATTTCTAGTAATATCAAATAACTCTTTACCAGCATAATTATCTATAATAATTATTTCTTCTTTAGCTTTACTTAATATATCTATAAGCAGAGAATAGGCATCATATATTTGTCCATCATAAAAGATATGGTTATTGTCTTCTTTAGTACTTAGTTTATCAAAAGATTCTTCTAGTAATAGTATTCTATTTTCATGATTAATCAAAATATTATTATTTTTATATAAATCATTTGAAATAAATCTTCTCATCAATACAAAAGCATCCATTATTGCTATTGTCATTTCAGATGCTGCTTTACTTTTTAAAATTGTTGCTAACATATATACACCTTGTTCAGTAAAGACATTATGTCCTTTTCTAGACCCTCCTTTTGAAGTCGAAACTTTCGACTTCAAAAAATTATACTCTTCTTCACTAATTCTAAAAGAATACCTTTCAGGAAACTTTTCTATATTATTTTTAACAGCTTCATTTATTCTTTTCGTTTCAACTTCATAAAGTATAGCTAAATCAGAATCTAACATCACTTGCTTACCTCTTACTTCATATATTAAGTCTTCTATTTTTATATTATCTTTAATTATTAAGTCATTCATTGTATACCTCCTTTAATCTATTTATTAATTCTTTTAATATATAGTCATCATCCATTATTTTTATGCTCATTTCATCAGCCACTTCTGTTTTTAATACAGTTGCAAGCATGGCAACTCCTTGTTCAGTAAAAACATAAGGTAGATATTTTGTATATTTTCCTTGTTCAAATTCTAAGGTCACATTTTGTGACCTTAGAATATTTAGATATTCGTCTTTAGTCAATTGAAAATAAAAATCATAAGGAAATCTATCAATATTTCTTTTTACTGCCTGATTTATTTCCTTTATCCCATTTTTGCATCCATAAAGTTTAGCAAAATCAGAATCTAACATCACTTGTTTTCCTCTTACTTCATATATTAAGTCTTCTATTTTTATGTCATCTTTTATCATTAAATCATTCATCAATTTATCTCCTTTCTATCATAGTCTTATCGTCTATAATAATATAAATGAAATAAGAAGTCAAGAAAAAAAGAGAATGATATTACTCATTCTCTTTATACATTATACTAATTCTAAAATAACTTCTAGAGCGTTATCTCCTTTTCTTTCAGTCATTTTAATAATTCTTGTATAACCACCATTACGATCTTTATATCTAGGTGCTAATTCATTAAATACTTTATTAACACATTTTTCGTCATTATGTAAAAATGCAAGTGCTAATCTTCTTGATACTAAAGTACCCTTTTTTCCATAAGTTACCATTTTATCAAAGCTTTTTCTTACTTCTTTAGCTCTAGTTTCAGTAGTAACTATTCTTTCATTTAGAATAAGTTGTTTAGTTAAAGTAGCTAACATACTTCTTCTATGTTTATTGTCTCTTCCTAACTTTCTATAAGCCATAATTACCTCCTTATATTAATTGTTGTCATCTCTAAAAGATAATCCCATATCTTTTACTTTATCCATAACTTCTTTTAATGATTTTTTACCTAAGTTTCTAATTTTCATCATTTCATTTTCAGATTTTTCAGTTAAATCTCTAAGTGTTAAAATATTAGCTCTCTTTAAACAATTATAAGCTCTTACAGAGAAATCTAAATCATCAATAGAAGTCTCAAGTATTTTAACATTAGGATCCTCACTCTTAGAAATCATTAAACCAGTTTCATCTGCGATAGAATTAAGTTCAGTTAAAACTTCAAAATGTTCAATTAAAATTCTTGATGCAAGCGCAAGTGCTTCTTCAGGTAAAATTGAACCATTAGTCCAAACTTCTAAAATAAGCTTATCAAAATTATTATTTTGTCCTACTCTAGCAGTTTCTACCTCATAATTAATTCTTTCAATTGGTGAATAAAGACTATCAATAGCAATTGTATTAACTTTATTTTTATCACCTTGTAATAATTTCTTATTTTCATCCGCTACAGTATAACCTCTACCAGTTCCTACTGTCATTTCCATATTAATACTTCCACCATCAACTAAAGTACATATAACTTGATCCGGATTTAAAATCTCAATATCAGCATCAAGATCAATATCAGAAGCAGTAACTACTCCAGGAGTTTTCTTAGTAAGTCTAAGAATCTTGTCTTCTCCTCTAGCATGATTTTTTATTACAATACTTTTTAAATTTAATACAATAGCAGTAACATCTTCTACTACTCCATCAATTTTTTGAAATTCATGAGCTACACCATCAATCTTTACAGAAGTAATAGCATCTCCTGGTAAAGAAGATAACATAACTCTTCTAAGTGCATTCCCTAGTGTTGTACCAAAGCCTCTTTCTAATGGTTCTAATTCAAATTTACCATAGAAATTATCTTTAACATATTCTTTAACCTTATAATCAGGTTTTTCAAACTTTAACATTGTATGCGCTTCCTTTCTTAATTATCCACGTCTTCTTTTAGGTGGACGACAACCATTATGTGGAATTGGAGTTACGTCAGTTATAGATTCTACTTCAAGTCCAGCAGTTTGAAGACTTCTAATAGCAGCCTCTCTACCAGCACCTAAACCTTTAACTTCAACTTTAACCTTTTTCATACCAGCTGCTACAGCTTCTCTACCAGCTGCTTCAGCAGCATTTCCAGCAGCAAATGGAGTTGATTTCTTACTACCTTTAACACCTTGTGTTCCAGCAGAAGCCCAACTAATTACATTTCCTTCTAAATCAGTAATAGTTACAATTGTATTATTAAATGTTGAATGGATATGAACTACACCAGCAGGAATATTCTTCTTAGTTTTTCTTTTTCTTGAATTATATTTTCCCATATTTTCCTCCTAATTATTTTTTCTTATTAGCTACAACTTTACCTTTACCCTTACGAGTTCTAGCATTTCTACTAGTTCTTTGACCTCTTACTGGTAAATTCTTTTTATGTCTAGTACCTTGATAAGAATTGATTTCCATTTTTGTTTTAATATTCATGTTAACTTCTCTTTTAAGATCACCTTCAACTGAATAGTTATCAATTTCTTTTCTAATTTTAGAAAGTTCATCTTCAGTTAAATCCTTAGCTTTCTTATTTAAGTCAACATTAGCATTATTTAGAATTGTTTTAGATAAATTTCTTCCAATACCGTAGATATAAGTAAGAGCTATTTCAATTCTCTTATCATTAGGAATATCTACACCTTTAATTCTTGCCATACTTTAATTTCCTCCTTAGATTAACCTTGTTTTTGTTTGTGTTTTGGATTTTCACAAATAACCATTACTTTGCCATTTCTTTTAATTACTTTGCATTTATCGCAAATTTTCTTTACTGATGCTCTAACTTTCATTTATCATCACTCCTATTTCTTATTATATACAATACGCCCTTGTGTTAAATCATAAGGTGACATTGCTATAACCACAGTATCACCTGGTAAGATACGTATGTTGTTCATGCGCATTTTACCAGAAACATGGGCAACTACTATGTGGCCCCCATCAAGTTCAACTTTGAATTTTCCTTGTGGTAAATTATCAAGTACTTTTCCTTGAACTTCAATCAAGTCTTCTTTACTCATAATTATCATCTCCTGTTAAAATTTCATAACCATCTCTAGTTACTATAATTGTATGTTCAAAGTGGGCTGATGGTTTATTATCACCTGTTACTATTGTCCAGTCATCATCAAGTAGATATACATGCCTAGTTCCTAAGTTAAGCATAGGTTCAACAGCAATAGTCATACCTTCCTTAAGAATAATTCCAGTACCCTTTTTACCATAGTTAGGTACCTCCGGATCCTCATGAAGATTACTACCGATACCATGACCAACTAATTCTCTTACAACACCTAATCTATGCTTATTTGCATATTCATAGATAGCATTAGAAACATCTCCCAAATGAACTCCAGCTTTTACCTTGCTAAGTCCCTCATACAAAGCTTTCTCTGTATGTTCGAGTAAATACTTCTTTTCTTCTGAAATATCACCAACAGGATAACTCCAAGCAGAATCACCATGATATCCCTTGTAGCAGGCACATATATCTAAAGTAACAATGTCCCCATTCTTAAGTTTTCTCTTTCCAGGTATACCATGTACTACTTCTTCGTTAACCGATATACAAATACTATTTGGATAACCCTCATAATTTAAGCATGATGGATAAGCACCTCTACTAATAATATAATCGTGTGCCATCTTATCAAGCTCGAGAGTAGTTATACCAGGTTTTATATATGGTTTCAAATACTGATGAGTATCATAAACTATTCTTCCAGCTATTCTCATAAGTGATAATTCATATTCACTCTTAATTGTAATCATTATTTAATTACCTTCTTAACTTCTAGAAATACTTCGTCAGCAGTTAAATTACTAACTTCAATCTTAACTAAATTATTTTTCTTTTCATAATACTCTATTAAAGGATAAGTCTCTTTCATATAAGTATCAAATCTTGTAATAAATGTCTCTTTATTATCGTCTCTCCTAGTTTTAAGTGTTCCACCACAAGCATCACATATACCTTCTTTTATTGGTGCAAGTTCTTTATTATCTAGATTATAAGATAAACCACATTTAGAACAAACAACTCTTGATAAAGCCCTTTTCATAGCGGTATCTTTATCAATATCTAAAAATATTACAACTCCCATATCATATGATAATTCTTTTAATAAATCATCATAAATCTCTGCTTGCTTAATATTTCTAGGATAACCATCTAATATATAACCTTTTTTAGCATCTTTAGCAGATAATCTTTTCTTTAATAATTTAGTAATAACTTCATCACTTACAAATTCTCCCCTAGCCATAGCATCCTTAATTTCCACGCCTAGCTTAGTTTGATTTGCAATTTCATCTCTTAATAAGTCACCAGTCGATATATGAGGAATATTATATTTTTCACATACTAAAGCTGATGCTGTTCCCTTTCCTGCAGCAGGAGGGGCAATAAATATAATATTCTTCATTTTATCTCGCTCCTTTATAACTTCTATTTATTAAACTACTTTCAAGCTGTCTACATGTTTCAATAGCAACACCTACTACTATTAATACTCCAGTACCACCAATTCTTACAGATGCTGGAAGCCCAGTAGATATAAAACTACTAAATACAATTGGAAGACCAGCTATTACAGCAATAAAAGTAGATCCTAAGAAAGTAATTCTATTTAATATTCTTTTAATATAATTTTCAGTTTCTATTCCTGGTCTAATACCTGGAATATAACCACCATTCCTATTAAGATTCTTAGCAAGTTCTTTAGGATTAATTTGCATATTAGTATAGAAATAACCAAATACAAATATAAGTATCATATAAAGTACAAATCCTACTGGAGTTGAATAATCAATATATTTAGATACAAATAAACTAAATCCCGAATCACTACCTAAGATACCAGCTATAAAAGTAGGAATAGAAAGTAATACCGATGCAAATATAACAGGCATTACACCAGCAGAATTAATCTTAAATGGAATATAATTTTGTTTTGCACCATAACTAGATGCTGTTCTATTAGAATACTGAATAGGTATTCTTCTTTCAGAACACTCTTCAAATACAACACCTACTACAATAAGTAAGTATAATAGAATAAATAAACTAAATCCTACTATACCAATAAATAAAGATCCTGTACGACTAGTAACTAATGTACTAAATGTATCAATAAACATTTTAGGTACAGTAGAAATAATACCAGCCATAATAATTAATGAAATACCATTACCAATACCTTTCTGGGTAATTTGGTCTCCTAGCCATAATAATAAAGCAGTACCACCAGTTAAAATAATAGCAATTTCAAAGTATTGAATAGTAGATGCACCTTTTATAAAAGTAAATGCCATAGCAAATCCTTGAATAAAAGCAATTACAATACCAAGATATCTATTTATTTGATTAATTTTTTGTCTACCTTGTTCTCCACTTTCTTTAAGCTCAGTAAAGTAAGGAACAATGTCCATTTGTAATATTCCAGTTATAATACTAGCAGAAATATAAGGCATTACACCAAGAGCAAATATAGAAAAGTTCTTAAGTGCTCCTCCTCCAATAGCATTATAAAGTTCCCATAATCCTAAACTAGATATAGCTCCTTCAGTTCCTGGTACCGGAATAGTAGTACCAAGTGCAAATATTAGTAGTCCTATTAAGGTAAAACCAATTCTCTTCCTAATATCTTTATTTTTAGGACTAAAGATTAATTTTAGATTTTTAAACATCTAAATCACCTCAGTTTTTCCACCAATATTTTCTATTTTATCTTTAGCAGTATTAGTAAATGCATTAACCCTTACAGTAAGTTTCTTAGTAAGTTCACCATTTCCTAAAACCTTAACTCCATCTAATTCTTTTTTGATAAGTCCTGCTTCTTTAAGAAGCTTAACATCAACTACAGTTCCATCTTCAAATCTATTTAAATCAGAAACATTTACAGTACTATATACTGTTCTAAAATTATAATTATTAAATCCTCTTTTTGATAATCTTCTAAATAATGGTAACTGACCACCTTCAAAACCAGGTCTTACACCGCCACCACTTCTAGCATTTTGTCCTTTTTCACCTTTTCCACTAGTTTTACCAGTTCCAGAACCTTGACCACGACCAACTCTTTTTCTTGCTTTTACTGAACCATCTAGTGCATTTAATTCATGTAATTTCATTATCTCAATTCCTCAACTTTCTTATCTCTTAAATAAGCAACGTGGCTTGGAGACTTTTGCATTTTTAAAGCATTAAGCGTAGCTCTAGCAGCATTAATTTTAGTACTTGATCCTTGGCTCTTAGAAAGAACATCTTTAACACCAGCAAGTTCTAGTACATCTCTAACTGGTCCTCCAGCTTTAACTCCAGTACCTTCTTTAGCAGGCTTAAGCATAACTTTGCATGCTCCTTCTTTAACAACAATATCATGTGAAATAGTTCTATTATCAATTAGATTAACTTTAATTAAATTTTTACTTGCAGCTTGTGTAGCCTTTTTAACTGCATCAGGCATTTCTTTAGCCTTACCAGTTCCAAGACCAACCATACCTTTTCTATTTCCCACTACTACAGTAGCAGCAAATCTGAATTGACGTCCACCTTTAACAACTTTAGTAACCCTTTTAATTTCAATAACCTTATCTTCTAAATCAGATTTAGGTTTACTAGGTCTATTATTGCTTCTAGGTCTTTTCTTATCGAATTTACGGTTGTTTTCTTTAACTTCAACCTTTTTCTTATCTTCGTTCATTCTTTTTCCTCCTAGCGTCTTAGAATTCTAATCCGTTTTCACGTGCAGCTTCTGCAAGAGCTTTAACACGTCCATGATAAAGATATCCACCTCTATCAAATACAACGGTATTTATCTTAGCTTTCTTAGCTCTTTTTGCAATTTCAGCTCCAATTACCCTAGCAGCTTCTACATTACCACCATTTTTAATTTTTAAATCTTTTTCTAAAGTAGTAGCAGAAACTAGAGTAACACCTTTAACATCATCGATGATTTGAGCTTCAATATTTGCATTAGATCTGAAGACACATAATCTAGGTCTTTCACTAGTACCAGATAAATTCTCTCTGATTCTTTCGTGTCTTACTTTTCTCATTTCATTTTTTGAAACTTTCTTTATCATATAGAATCTCCTTTACTTATTATTTAGAAGCTTTCTTTCCTTCTTTACGACGAATTACTTCACCCTTATACTTAATACCTTTTCCTTTATAAGGTTCAGGTTTTCTTACTTTTCTTATATTAGCGGCAAATTCACCGATTTTTTCCTTATCAATACCAGACAATTCTATTTCAGTATTACTAATACCTTTAACAGTAATACCATCTGGTACCTCCATAACTACAGGATGAGAATAACCAGCATTAATAGTAAGCTTATTTCCTTGTGGATTAAACTTATAACCAACACCAACAATTTCTAAACCTTTAGTATATCCCTCACTAACACCAATAATCATATTTTTAATATTAGCATTAGTAGTACCATGCATAGCATGAGTAAATTTATCATCTTTAAGCATTGTTACAGCAACACCTTCATCAGTTACTTTTACTTCAATATTTTTAACTAAATTTAAAGTAAGTTCTCCTTTAGGTCCTTTAACTGTAACAACATTATCATTAACATTAACATTAACATTTTCAGGAACAGATAAAACTCTTTTACCAATACGGCTCATTTATTTCACCTTACCATACATAAGCAATTACTTCTCCACCTAAAGCTAATTTTCTTGCTTCTTTATCAGTCATAATACCTTTAGATGTAGATATAATAGCAATTCCTAAACCATTTAAAACTGTAGGAAGTTCTTCTGCCTTAGCATAAACTCTAAGTCCTGGTTTTGAAATTCTCTTAAGACCAGTAATTACTCTTTCTTTATTCTTATATTTTAATGTTAATGTTATTGTACCTTGAACGTTTTCATTGTTCACACTATAATCTTCAATAAATCCTTCATCTTTTAAAATTTTAGCAATTTCTAATTTTACTTTAGATGCTGGGATTTCAACTTTTGAAGCTCTATTTTGATTAGCATTACGTATTCTTGTAAGCATATCTGCGATTGGATCTGTCATCTTTAAATCCCTCCTTCTTTTATTTCAAGTCTTACCAACTTGATTTCTTTACACCAGGTATTTGACCTTTATAAGCAAGTTCTCTGAAACAAATACGGCAAATACCATATTTTTTAAGAACAGCATGAGGTCTTCCACAAATCTTACATCTAGTGTATTCTCTAACCTTATATTTAGGTTTCTTTTCTGATTTTACAACCATTGATTTTCTTGCCATCTTAATTCCTCTCCTTATTTCCTAAAAGGAACTCCAAGTTCTTTTAATAAATCATAAGCTTCTTCATTAGTTTTAGCAGTAGTAACAATAACTATATCCATACCTCTAACTTTTTCAACTTCATCAAAATTAATTTCAGGGAAGATAATTTGTTCCTTAATACCAATTGTATAATTTCCTCTTCCATCAAAACTCTTTGGTGATAGACCTCTAAAATCTCTAACTCTAGGAAGTGAAATACTTATTAATTTATCTAAGAAATTATACATATTATCTCCTCTTAAAGTAACCTTACAACCAATTTTATGGCCCTCTCTAATTTTAAAAGTAGCTATTGATTTCTTAGCAGTAGTTTCAACTGCCTTTAGGCCTGTTATTTTTTCTAATTCACGAACAGCATTCTCTAAGTTCTTAGAATTAACAGTAGCATCACCAACACCCATATTAACAACAATCTTATCAATTTTTGGAACTAACATAGGTGTTTTATAACCATGCTTTTCTATTAAACTTGGAACAACTTCTTTATTATATTTTTCTTTTAGGCGGTTCATATACTTCGCCCTCCTTCCAAATTAGTCAATCTTTTCATTAGATTTTTTTGATATTCTAATTTTTTTACCTTTACTATCTTTTTCAATTTTAATTTTAGTAGGTTTCTTAGTCTTAGGATCACTAAGCATTACATTAGATACATGTATTGGAGCTTCAATCTCAATAATCTCTCCAGTACCATTATTATTTTTAGGTTTTAAATGTTTCTTAACAACATTAACACCTTCAACAATAACCTTATTATCTAATATCTTAGTAATTTTTCCTTCTTTTCCTTTATTAGAACCAGAAACTACTATTACTTTATCGCCTGTTTTTAGTTTCATTTTAAATCCTCCTAATATTCCTATAGCACATCTTTAGCTAAACTTACAATCTTAGTAAAATCTTTATCTCTAAGTTCACGTGCTACTGGTCCTAAAATACGTGTACCTACTGGACTCTTATCATCTTTAATAATAACACATGCATTATCATCAAATCTGATATAACTACCATCTTCTCTTCTAACTCCTTTTTTGGTTCTTACGATAACAGCTTTAACAACTTTACCTTTCTTTATAGTACCGTTAGGAGTAGCTTTCTTAACTGTAGCAACAACTATATCTCCAATATTACCTGTTTTAACTTTACTTCCACCTAGAACTCTAATAACTAACACTTCTCTAGCACCGCAGTTATCAGCAACTTTTAATCTAGTTTCTTGTTGTACCATATTTATTTCCTCCTTCCGAGCTAAACTATAGAATAACAGCTTTCTCTATTACTTCTACTAGTTCATATCTCTTAGTTTTAGATAATGGTCTAGTTTGGGCTAAGCGAACTTTATCACCAACATGAGCAGTGTTATTCTCATCATGAGCAGCATATTTCTTAGAATATTTTACTCTTTTACCATATAATGGGTGTTTTCTGTAAGTTTCAACTTTAACTGTAATAGTCTTATCAGCCTTATCAGAAACAACAGTGCCAATTAGTTCTTTTCTTTCTTTCATTTCTTACACCTCACTTACCCTTCTCTTCTCTCATTAAGAATAGTATTAATTCTAGCTACTTCTTTTCTAAGTTCATGAATTCTAGAAGGTTTTTCTAGCATTCCAGTAGCCTTTTGCATTCTTAAACTAAATAGTTCTTCTTTACATTCAGAAATCTTTTTAGTTAATTCTTCTGTGGTTAATCCTCTAAGTTCATTAGTCTTCATTTACTTCACCACTTTCTTCTTTTTTAACAAATTTACATTTGATAGGTAATTTATGAGATGCAAGTCTTAAAGCTTCTCTAGCAGTAGCTTCGTCAACACCATCAATTTCAAACATAATTTTGCCACTCTTTACTACAGCAACCCAAACTTCAGGATTACCTTTACCTTTACCTTGTCTAGTTTCAAGAGGTTTTTTAGTTAATGATAAGTTAGGGAAAATATTAATCCATACCTTACCACCTCTCTTCATATATCTAGTCATAGCTATTCTGGCAGCTTCGATTTGATTAGCAGTAATCCAAGCTCCTTCTTTTGCCATAAGTCCATAACTACCAAAATGAAGAGTAGTATTTCCTTTAGCTTTTCCATCATATCTGATACGGAAAGTTTTTCTATGTTTAGTTCTTTTTGGCATTAACATGAGAATTACCTCCCTTACCTTTTAAAATTTCTCCTTTATAAATCCATACTTTAACACCAATCTTACCATAAGTAGTATCAGCTTCACAAGTAGCATAATCAATATCTGCTCTTAAAGTATGAAGTGGAATAGTTCCTTCTGAATAGCCTTCACTTCTAGCAATATCAGCACCACCAAGTCTTCCAGATACTAAAGTCTTAATACCTAAAGCTCCAGCTTTCATAGTATTTCTAATAGCCTTCTTTTGAGCAACCCTAAATGATACTCTATTTTCAATATTATGAGCAATATTTTGTGCAACTAATTCTGCAACCATATCAGGGTTCTTAATTTCAACTACAGAAATTTGAATTTCTTCATTAACAAGTTTTGCAACTTCTTTTTTTATCTTTTCAATTTCAACACCACTTTGTCCAATAATTAAACCAGGTTTAGCAGCATAGATAAATATTTCACATCTTTTAGGATTTCTTTCAACTATAATTTGTGAAATACCAGCATTTTTAAATTTCTTATTTAAATATTTACGAATTTTATAATCATTATTCAAATATTTAGCAAAGTCATTTTCAGCATACCACTTAGATTCCCAATCCTTATTGATACCAATTCTAAGTCCTGTTGGACTAACCTTTTGTCCCATAAGTGTCCTCCTTCTTTATTTTTCAGCCACGATTACTGTTATGTGACTTGTTTTATGATCGTTTCTACCAGTACGACCTCTTGAATCAAATTTAATTCTTTTTATTACTAATGCTTCATCAACATAGCATTCTTTAACATAAAGATTCTCTTCGTTCATACCAAAATTATTAGTAGCATTTGCTATAGCAGATTCTAATACTTTAGAAATAACTCTAGATGCTCTTTGAGGTTGATTAGCAAGAATAGCTCTTGCATCATTAACATTTTTACCTCTAATAAGATCAATAACCAATCTAGTTTTTCTAGGGGAAATTCTAACAGTTTTAGCTACAGCCTTAGCTTCAGTTCTTTCCATTTTTGTCCTCCTTTAAGAAAATTATTTCTTGTCTGATCCGTGTCCGCCAAACTTTCTAGTAAGTGAAAATTCTCCAAGCTTATGACCAACCATATCTTCAGTTACATAAACTGGAATAAATTCTTTTCCATTATGTACAGCGAAAGTATGACCAATAAATTCAGGATAGATTGTAGAACGACGTGACCAAGTCTTAATAACTTCCTTCTTACCAGATTCATTTAATGCTCTTACTTTTTTTAATAATCTATCAAAAACGTAAGGTCCTTTTTTAATACTTCTAGCCATTTTTTAATCTTCCTTTCCTTATTTCTTACGACGTGATACGATATATTTATCAGACGCTTTCTTATTTTTTCTTGTTTTATATCCAAGAGCAGGTTTACCCCAAGGTGTCATAGGTCCACTTCTACCAATTGGAGCTCTACCTTCACCACCACCATGTGGGTGATCATTAGGGTTCATAACAGAACCACGAACTGTAGGTCTAAATCCTTTATGTCTAGTTCTACCAGCTTTACCGATTTTAACTAGTCCATAATCTTCATTACCAACTGTTCCAATAGTAGCTCTACAAGTACCTAAAATCTTTCTTGTTTCACCACTAGATAATCTTATTAATACATATTTATCTTCTCTACCAAGAATTTGTGCACTAGCACCAGCACTTCTTGCTAAGCTAGCTCCTTTTCCTGGTTTTAACTCAATATTATGAATTACAGTACCAACTGGAATATTCATAATAGGAAGAGTATTACCAACTTTAATATCAACATTCTCGCCAGATTCAACTATAGTTCCTACAGTTAATCCCTTAGGAGCAATAATATAAGCTTTTTCACCATCTTTATAAGATATTAAAGCAATATTAGCACTTCTATTAGGATCATATTCAATAGAAACAACTCTAGCAGGAACATTATCTTTTCTTCTCTTAAAGTCAATAATTCTATATTTTCTTTTAGCTCCTCCGCCTCTATGTCTAACAGTAATTCTACCTTGATTATTTCTACCATTAGTCTTAGTTTTAGTAACTGTTAAACTTTTTTCGGGAGTTGTTTTAGTGATTTCTTCACTAGTCAAAACAGATCTCTGTCTTGTACCATTTGTCATAGGTTTATAAACTCTTATTGCCATTATATTTCCTCCTTACATTAGTCAAAACTAATAGTACTACCTTTCTCAAGTGTTACAATAGCTTTCTTATATTTATTAGTCATACCAGTATATTTACCAACTCTCTTCTTTTTAGGATGAGAATTAGAAATATTAACAGATTTAACCTTAACATTAAATTTCTTTTCAATAGCTTGCTTTACCAAAGTTTTATTTGCTTTATTCAAAACTTTGAAAGCATATTTGCCATCTGCTTCCATACCAGCAGTTTTTTCAGTAATAATTGGTGCTACAATTATATCTAAATAATTATCCATTACTTAAGCACCTCCTCTAATGATTTTAAAGCTTCTTCTGTAATAAGTAAATTATCGCAAGAAACAACATCAAAAGTATTTACTTCACTAGGCATTACAATTTTTACATTAGCAAGGTTTCTAGCAGCTAAACAAATATTATCAGTAAGTTCGTTTACACAAACAAGTACCTTATTATTAGTTAACTTTAAGTTTTCTAATAAACTTACCATTTCTTTTGTTTTGTTAGTTTCAAAGTTAATATTATCTATTACAACAAGTTCTTTATCTAATACTTTATAAGATAAAGCGCTCTTTAAAGCTAATCTCTTTTCCTTCTTATTCATTTTCTTTGAATAATCTCTTGGAACTGGTCCAAATACAATACCACCATGTCTATAATGTGGTGCTCTAATACTACCTTGTCTTGCATTACCAGTACCTTTTTGTCTATATGGTTTTCTTCCACCACCAGATACTTCACTTCTAGTTTTAACTTTAGAAGTACCTTGTCTTGCTCCTGCCATAGCAGCAACAACTGCATCTTTAATTACAGCATCATTTGGTTTTACATTAAATACGTTATCTTCTAATTTTATATCCTTTACCTTTTCGCCTTTAAGACTTAAAACATCTATTTTCTTAGACATAATTTCCTCCTTTATCATCACAATATAATCTTAACATAATATCAAGTAAATTATTCGCTAGCTTCTTGTGATGTCTCTTCATTAGTTTCTGCTAATTCTTCATTAATAGTTTCAATAGTCTCTTCGATAACTTCTTCAGAAGAAGTACCATCTTCATATACTATTAATTCTACTGGTTCTTTTGTTTTATCTCCAGATTTAACAGCAGTTCTAACAAGTACTAAAGAGTTTTTAGGACCAGGAACACTTCCTTTAATTAAGATAACATTATTTTCTAGATCAACTTTAATTACTTCAAGATTTTGAATAGTAACTTGTACATGACCCATATGTCCAGGTAATTTCTTTCCTGGTAAAACCCTCATTGGTAACATAGTACCCATTGAACCTACACCTCTATGGTATTGTGAACCATGACTCATAGGTCCTCTACTTTGATTGTGTCTTTTAATAACACCTTGAAATCCTTTACCTTTAGAAGTGCCGGTTACATCAACCATTTCTCCTGCAGCAAATACATCAGCCTTAAGTACATCACCTAAAGCATAATCGCTAACACTTACACCTCTAATTTCTTTTAAGAAGCGCTTAGGGGTAGTGTTTGCTTTTTTAAGATGACCAGTTTCTGGTTTATTACTTCTAGATTCTTTTTTCTCTACTGTTGCAAGTTGAATTGCTTCATAACCATCATTCTCTTCAGTCTTAATTTGAGAAACAACATTATCTTCAACTTCAATAACAGTTACAGGAATAAGTTTTCCATCAGCAGTAAATACTTCAGTCATCCCTTTTTTTCTTCCTAAGATTCCTTTCATTTTCTTCCTCCTACTTATTTTTTAATTTTGATATCTACACCACTTGGTATATCTAAATGAGCAAGTGCATCAATTGTCTCCTTGCTAGGATTAATGATATCGATTAATCTCTTGTGAGTTCTCTTCTCAAATTGCTCTCTTGAATCCTTATATTTATGTACCGCTCTTAATACTGTAATTTTTTCAATTTCAGTTGGTAATGGTACAGGACCAGAAACTTCTCCACCACTTCTCTTAACAGTAGCTACTATTTTAGCAGCAGCGTTATCAAGAATTCTGTGGTCGTAAGCTTTAAGTTTAACTCTCACAATTTCCTTTGCCATAAGTTGTCCTCCCTTCGCCTATATCTTAGTATAGACATAGCTCCGAACGAATTACCTGACAAACCCTTTAATTTTATTGACAACTTAACCGGGTGTATCAGCAACTTCGCACATCTAAGCCAGTCACACAGATACAATTATACTAAATAAATCTATGAAAATCAAGGCTTTTTTATAACTTTTTTAATATTTTTCTTTATTCTTATATAAATTTTATTTTATCAATTCCCCTTTCATTATTATATATAATATATACTTATCTTTTTTATCCTAGAAAGCCTATAGTCTTTCTAGGTTATTTGTAGCCTAAGGTCTACAAATAAAACATTTTATTATAATAATTATATTATCATTTACATATTAAAAGTAGAGGATGTATCATCCCTTACTTTTAATATTACATCTAACAAATAATAGTGATTTTATCATAATCGATTATAATACTAATTAACCTATGAATTAATAAACATATAATTTATCCTAAAACTAAAATCTTTTTAGAGTCTCCGCTAGCAATAGGATATAAAGTAACAATAACGTTAAGTTTTCCAGTAGAATCAAAATAATATTTTATTGACTTATTATTAACAGATTTTTTATAATTATCAATACTGCCATTTAAGGCTTCTTCATAAGAAGATTGTGGATAATCTTTTAATTCGTTCTTTATCTTTTGCTCTACTACGTTTTCAATAGTAGAATCATTAATATTTACTAATTTGTAGGCATCTTGATATGACAATATATTACCATTAGTAACATCAAAATTGTATGTATAATATTCGTATAATGGTGTAGATGTACCAGCAGAAGTAGTTTTAATCATTATAGAAATTATATCATTATTTATATTCGAAGAATATTCTACAGTAGTAAACCAAATTTCTTCTTTTAGATTTTCATTAAACTTATTTATTAATTGCTCATATAATTTATAAATTTCTTGATTTGCTGTTTTAGCATCAGAAGAATTAATATTTATATAAGGAACAATTAAATCACTAGCTTTAATCAATTTACTATGATCACTAAAACCATAATAGCTATCTTTATTTGTTGATAAATTATAATCGGCATCATAAACCCAATCTTTAGTGCTATCAATTTTTAATGCCAGGTTTGAATTATTTTTATTACTAGAATTACCATTATGATTTTGGATGTTAGAATTATTATTTTCAATTTGATTTTTATTCAACACCTTATCATAAACAATATAACCTCCCAATCCCAATATTACAAATAATAAAACAATTACTAAAACGATCAATCCATTATTTTTTTGTTTTTCCACTTTTTATCACTCCTTTCAATTATAAGTATAACATAAATAAAAAATAATTAATATAGAAAGTTAAATCTTACATTATAAATTAATCATATTTATATATTTTATTTTAGCAATCTCTATTGACAATTGCTAATATTGTGTTATAATTATATATGTAAAAAGGAGGATGATAATTATGAATATGAATAATCCATATGAAGAAAATTTACAAAAACCATTAGAAAAATATGGTCGTGATATAACACAGGCCGCTAAAGATGGAAAAATAGATCCAGTCATCGGTCGTGATGATGAAATAAGAAGTATTACAAGAATACTATCTAGAAAAACAAAAAATAATCCTGTATTAATTGGTGAACCAGGTGTTGGTAAAACCGCTATAGTTGAAGGACTTGCAACAAGAATAATCAAAGGAGATGTTCCAAATAGTTTAAAAGATAAAACAATATGGGAACTAGATATGGGAGCCTTAGTAGCGGGAGCCAAATATCGTGGAGAATTTGAAGAAAGATTAAAAGCAGTTCTTAAAGAAGTAAAAGACTCTGATGGTAACATCATTATGTTCATCGATGAAATACATATGATAGTCGGAGCGGGTGCTATTGAAGGAGCTATGGATGCTGGCAATATGCTTAAACCTATGCTTGCTAGAGGTGAAATACATTGTATTGGTGCAACTACTCTAAATGAATATAGAAAATATATAGAGAAAGATGCTGCCCTAGAAAGAAGATTCCAAAAAGTATTAGTAAAAGAACCAAATGTCTTAGACACTATTACTATTCTTAGAGGACTAAAACCTAAATTTGAAGTATTTCATGGTGTTAATATAAAAGATAAAGCCCTCATAGCAGCGGCTACCCTATCAGATAGATATATTACTGATAGATTCTTACCAGATAAAGCCATTGATTTAATAGATGAAGCTGCCGCTACTATTAAAGTACAAATGGAATCAGTACCTACTGAACTAGATAACTTAGAAAGAAACATTATGCGTCTAGAAATAGAAAAAGAAGCCCTAAAAAAAGAAAAGGATGATATTTCCAAAAACAGAATAGAATCCATAAATAACGAATTACTAGATCTAAAAGAAAAAGAAAAGAATCTAAAAACAAGATGGGAAGAAGAAAAAACAGTTAATTCCAAAATAAGTAAAAAGAAAGAAGAAATAGACTCTGCTAATTTTGCATTAGAAAAAGCTGAAAACAACTACGATTTAGAAACAGCTGCTAAACTAAGACATGGTACAATCCCAAGACTAGAAAAAGAATTAGCAGAATTAGAAAAAATAAATAAATCTGATATATTATCTGATACCGTAGATGAAGAATCAGTAGCAGCCATTATATCTAAATGGACTAATATCCCAATATCAAAATTAGTCGGAGGAGAAAAAGAAAAACTACTTCACCTAGAAGAAAACATGAAAAAAAGAGTTAAAGGTCAAGATGAAGCAATACATTTAGTAAGCGAAGCAATAATTCGTGCTAGAGCGGGTATTAAAGATCCAAATAGACCTATCGGTTCATTTATCTTCTTAGGCCCTACTGGTGTTGGTAAAACCGAAGTCGCTAAGACATTAGCCTATGAATTATTTGATGATGAAAGACATATGATAAGAATAGATATGTCCGAATATATGGAAAGTCATTCCGTAGCTAGGTTAATAGGAGCTCCTCCAGGATATGTCGGCTATGACGAAGGTGGACAACTTACTGAAGCAGTAAGAAGGAACCCCTACTCTATAATTCTATTTGATGAAATAGAAAAAGCCCATCGTGATATCTTTAATGTATTACTTCAAATATTAGACGATGGAAGAATAACAGATGGTCAAGGAAGAACAGTAGATTTCAAAAACACCATTATAATTATGACATCTAATTTAGGTAGCGAATATATTCTCGAAGGCAATAATAATGCCAATGAATTAGTAATGAATGAACTAAAAAACACATTTAAACCAGAATTCATAAATCGTATTGATGAAATAATTATATTTAATTCATTAACTAAAGAAGTAATATATGACATCTTAGATAAAATAATTACTGATACTGAGAAAAGATTACAAGACAAAAGATTACATCTAGTAATAACAGATAAAGCAAAAGAATATATAATCAATTCATCATATGATGAAAAATATGGTGCAAGACCATTAAAAAGATATTTGCAGCGAAATGTCGAAACCCTAATAGCTAATGCCATAATAAATGATCAAATAAAATATAATAGTACAATTACTATAGATTTAATAAATAATAAATTAACACTAAAGACTATTGACTAACAATAGTCTTTAATTTGACAAAAAATAAAATAAAGTATATAATACGTTCACTAATATTTTGAAAGGAAGAATAATATGATAATAAATGATAGAATAAAAAGCATTAAAGAAATAGAAATAAATAAACCAACAATATGTTACTCATGTGGAAAAGAATTATCAACCGGAAAAATGTGGGAAATAACATATTTTAGATATTTAGATAGCAAAATAGAACCATGCCATTGCTGTAAAAAATGTATGCCAAACAAAGCCGAAGTAATTAAAACATTTGGAATAAAATCAAATTCAATCAAAAATGATGAAGAGCAAAAAATTACATTTAGATTAAAAGATCTAACAGAAATGTTCATAATAATATTAAAAATAAAAGAACAAAAAGCCTTCGACCCAGAAATACTAAATGAACTAATTTACGAAAAAATAAAAAATAAAGAATATCAAGAATTATTAATAGACTATACTAAAAAAAGACTATTCATAACCCTAAAAGAACTTATAGCTTCTGGCTATTTATATACGACTATTCAAAATGAAAAACTATTATTATATATAAATAACAATATCCCAATAACTAAAATAATGCAAAAAAATATAGACTATTTAGAACCAGTAATAAACTTTACTGAAGAATATAGAGCTAAAGAAAAAATAACTATTCAAACAAAACCATATCAAAATACAAATAATAATATTTACATAAAAAAAAGAAAAAATGTCTAGTAAATTGACTTTTTTTCTTTTTTAATATATATTTATCCTAGGAGGATTAAAAATGAGTGATTTAGAAGAAAAAAAGAAAGAAGATGCCTGGTTCCAAGAACTAAATAAACGAACCACCGAAAGAGAAAAAAAATATATTATTGGTCCAGATGGAAAACCAATATTAGATTCATATGGCTATCCAATAATAATAAAACAAACCATAAATTTTAAAACAAGTGACAATTCAAAAAAAGGCTGGTTGTATATTACACAAAACAATGAATATTATTTTCAAGACTATAACAAAGCCATAACAAAAATAAAATATATCTTCAAAGATAAAAACGATAATATATATTTTGAAGACAATGAAGGCAATTATTATATAGAAGACAAAATAATTAATATTAATAAAGTTCCATCTAAATATGCAATATATTTCACATATGATGAAAATGGAAACTATATCGAACTAGATGAAAATCCTAGAGGAAAAAATCAAGATAATAACAACGATTCTAAAATAATAGATATAAATTCTAGGAAAAGGAGATAAAAATATAAATAATGGAAAACAACTTAAAAAACAATAAAAAACAAGAATATATAATAAGTAACAATGGTGAAAAAATACCAATAAAATACTTTTCTTTTGATGGAACAAAACAAATAAATATAGCTAGTAAACTAGAAGAAGTATCAAGTAAAAGTATTACTACCAACAAAGTAGAAACAACAAAAGCAAAAGATAATATAAAATATCAAAGTACATTTTTCTATCGTAAAATAGTCCCACTCTCTTTAGCAGTAGCTATCTCTTTAGGAACCGCTGTATACACCCTAAGAGATATCAAAGAAACAGGAAAATCAAATGCCGCTATTGCTATAGTCATTAAACAAGCCGAAAGAAACTTAGAAGCAGCAGGTATAATTACTATCAGAGAAAACGGTACAATAAAGATGAATAATTATATCCCTATAGAAGCTTATCAAAATATCGGTATAACAGATCCAAGTATTGGTGAAACATATGCCTATAAAAAAGTATTAGAAAAAGCAGGTGCCAACCTATTACAAGACTATAACTTAATAAGTTCTATAACATATTCTGATGGAACCAAAAGATACAAAGATTGGGCAGATTATTGCAAAATAAACAATCTATTAGACACAAATGGAAATCCAAGTATTCAAGTATTAGAAACATATGGTAAAAAAGAATTAATAGAAGCATATGAAAAAGGAACAATAGATAATATCGTAAAAGATACAAGTAAAAATACGAAAGGAAGAAAATGAAAACAATAGTTTTAGATGATAACATAGAATATATTATTATTAAAGAAATAACAAAAAATAATAATCAATATACCCTATTTGCTAACATTAATAATCCAGAAGACATATGTTTAAGAAAAAAAATTAAAGAAAATAACAAAGAATACTATATAGGGCTTGATAATCCAAAAGAAGTAGAGGACATTCTAATACAAATAAGTAAAGAATATTTTGAAATATTAAAAGAAAGTGAATAAAATCACTTTCTTTTAATATTAATAGTATAACTAGAATTACCCCTATAATTACCATTATCATCAAAATCATCTTCATCATCATATGTAAAAGCAGTCAAAATAATATCTTTAACATCATCTATACCATCTACAGCGTATAACTTAACAGAGGTCATCAAAGTATTATCATTAACATCTTCCAAATGACCATACATAGTTCCATCCTTCTGATGAATATCATCATAAAAATAAACATAAAAATATTTAGCAAAATAAAATATATCTGGTTTTAAAAAAGTATGATCAAAACTAGTACCATCATTTAATATAAATTTAATATTATATCCTATTTTATAATTATCAATATCAGTATATTTATCATAATAATTATTCCAAGTATTCTTAAAATTAGTACCATCAATAACTTCATCTTCTGTATAAAAAACTTCGAATGAAGCAATATCCTTACCACTTACAAAATCAGTATAATAATCATCATCAATAACACTTTTATTATGATAATTATTATCTACCAAAAAAATACCAAGTTTAATAGGATTATCATCTATATATTTATCCTCTACTTTAACATCATCATTATTAGTGATAATTTCTTTCTTTTCTTCTTTATTAAATAAAGAACATCCACATACAAAAAATATAATCCCCATTAATAAAACTTTTTTCATATTATTCATTATTTATCTCCTTAGTTACAGTTCGAGCCTAAGGTCTCTCACTGTTAGTTAAAGCCATAAGTCTTTAACTAAATTTTTAAAGCCTTATAAGTCTTTAAAAATAATGTTTATTTTGTAACAGTTATCTTTATTTTACTATTCTTACTATTTAATGGCTTTTTGACAAGTTGTTTTAATTTTTTTGTGATAAGACTTTTTGCAATTCTTTTATATCTTTTTCCATGACGTTAAAGCCCGATTCTATAATATTAGTATTCACTAAATCGATATTAAGTATTTTTAATAAATCTAATGAATATTGACTACTTCCTGCTGATAAGAATTTAATATAATCTTCATTTGATAAGTTTTTTTCATCAATTAAAGAATTTACAACTACACTTGCCATTAATAAACCTGTGGCATATTTATATGGATAATAACTCCATCTATATAAGTGGCCAAGTTTAGCCCACTCTACGTTAGATATTTGATCATAAATTATATCATTACCATAATATTTATTTATTATATCAAAATATTTTTCACATAAAATTTCTGATGTTAATTCAGAATGAGTTCTGATTTTATATAATTCGTTTTCAAATTCAGTATACATTGTTTGTTTAAATACTGACGAAAAATAATTTTCTATTTCTTTACTTAAATAAAATATTTTTTCTTCTATAGTATCTGCATTATTATATAAATATCTATTTAATAAAATTTCATTTACTATAGAAGCTGTCTCTCCAACAAATACTGTGCTATCTTCATATATAAATGGTTGTTCTTTTTTTGATAAATAGTAATTAACAATATGCCCTATTTCATGAATCATATTCTTTAAATCGATATATCCTCCTCTAAAATTCATAAATGAATATGTATTCCAAGAAAAAGTTATTGATTGATGCTTATTTTCATCTAATTCAGCATCTATATGTCCATTAAATAAAATTTTTACTATTTCGGTATATTCTGTTCCTAATGGTTCTAATGCATTTAAAATTATTTTCTTTGCTTCTTCTAAGGAATACTTGATTTTTAAATTACTATCTAAAGGAACACCAAAGTCATATAAATGAGGCTTTTCTATTTCAAGTAAATTAGATTTAATTTTTAAATACTTTTGAATAAGATTTAAATTATTATTTACTGATTTAATTAATTTATTTATAATTTCTGGATTAATATTTTCTTCAAATAATATTTTTTCAAGTACGGAGTTGTATTTTTCTAAAATAGCATTTTCTATTCTATAACCATAAATTTTATTTAATAAATTGGCAAAATTGTCTTTTCCCTTCTGAAAAGCACTATAGATAGAAAAAAATGCTTGTTTTCTCGTCTCTCTGTCTCTAGAAGAAATGTATTTTGCAAAATTAGATGCTGTTAAGTGAATTTCTTCTCCATAAACATTTATACTTTCATATTCAATATCTCTAAGTAAATTGTTATATATACTTAATTGTTCATTTATACTATTACTATTTTCTTTAATTTGATAATTTACTTCATCAGATTGTATATATTCTTCAAGTCTAAATAAATTATATAATGCCAACTTATAAACTTCTAGTTTAGGATTTTCAGTAATAAAACTAGAAACTTTTTCAAATCCTAGATTCAATATCATTCTATCAATAAATTTTAATATAGCATTTATATCATTATTAAAACTTTCTGCTACTTTTTTTAATTCAATACATTCTTCATCATTAATATTTTTATAATACATTAATGAACCATAAACTAAAATATTATTACATTTTTCTTTTATTTTCCATTTTTTATCCAACAAGTTTAATAGCAAAGTAGAATCTAATTGACTATTTTCATATTTTTTAATATCTTCTAATAACTGTTTTACATTATTTATTTCATCATAAAATGATTGATTATCAGAAAATACATCTTCTAAATTCCACTGTAGTTTATTCATTATTATACCTCCAAGAATAATCAATTACTGGCTTTGCAAATTATAAGCATCTATAATTAATTTCTATATTAAGTATATCATAAATTTAAATAAAAAGCTAATTTTATTATATAAAAATATAAAAAAACTAAGGATTCAAAAGTTTCCTATTTTAAAGAAAAAAGTAACCCTTTCGGATTACTTTTCAACTTTCAATATTTCTACTCTCTTCATTAAAATCCTACTTACCTCATAAAAAAGCAAGTTAGACGCATCCAACTTGCTCAGGTGTAGTCCGAAGACATTCACCGCCATTCACATTTATAATATATCATAATTAGTAAAATTATGCAATGTATTTGTTATTTTTTATATAATTTCGTAATAATAACAAAAAAACTAGATAGTACTTCTAGTTAGCATTTATTACTACTCGAAAAGTTCGAGTTTCCTATCAACCTGGTGCCGAATGTAAGAATCGAACTTACCTCTAGGCATTACGAGGGCCTTGTTCTACCACTAAACTAATTCGGCATAACTTTCTATATAATTATAACATAAGTTATATCATATAGAAAATATTTTTTACTTAATTTCTTCTAAAGTATTTAAAGTTATAGAATATAAATAAATACTAGTCTTTTTATTAAATAATTTTTCAATATAATTCTTATAACCAGTAAGCTGTTTAATATAGGCATCATCATTTATATTCTTAAGTTTATAATCAATTATTTTAATATTATCTTGATATTCTAACATTAAATCAATAATACCATGATATGTAGTATTATCTTCTTCATAGATAAACTCATATTCCTTATAAATATTAGCCCCATTTATATCAATCTTCTCTAAGAAATTATTAATAATTTTTTTATTACTATCTGATAAATTATCTAAATTATTAAAGTCAGTACATTCAAATAATTCATGTACCAATCTACCATAAAGAAGTTTATCTTCTTCCTCTTTAGTAATAATATGAATATCTTTTTTTGAAAAGGTCTTATTCTCTTTAATACTACTAGGAACATAAATATTATTAATTACTATTTTATCATCTATTAAATTCAAATGTTTCATATAATTATCATTAGAAATCATATTATAATCTTTAGATAAATTAATATCATTAATATCAATATTCGTATAATAATCTTTAGTAATACTCTCTAAAGAATACATAATACTAGCAAAACTATTATATTTACTTCTAATACTATTATCAATAATATTACTAATACACTTATCATTATCTTTAGTATTACTAGGCAAAATAAATATCATCTTCTCTTTAGCTCTAGTTAAAGCTACATAAAAAAGTCTTATTCTTTCACTAATATTTTCCATTACATAATCTCTATAACTAAGATTATGATAAATAGTATTATATAAGAATTTATCTTTATAAGGAAGAATAATACCATATTTATTATCATATGAATACTTACTTATAGCATCACTATTATTAAATCTATTATATAATTCCCCGTAGTAGCAGACCCCAAATTCAAGTCCCTTAGAAGCATGAATAGTCATAATTTTAACCGTATCAGTACTATTATCATTAACGTTATATTCAATTTTTAAATTATTACTAATAATATCATCTAAATATTTTTGATAATCATAAATATCATAATCAAGATTAACCAAACTACTAGTAATCTCTTTTAACTTTTGTATTCTTAAAATATTAGCATTATAATCCCCAAGTAAAAATAATTTATTATAAAAATCAAATCTATCTATGACAAGATCAATAACCTCCTCCAAAGAAATAACATCTATCTTCTTAGTAATCTCATAACTATATGTATATATATCACTATTCTTAAAATTATTATCTAAAAAATAATCAAATAAAATATTATCATCAATATTAAATAAAAAACTTCTTCCAATAGACATAAATAACCTTTTAAATTCACTATCTATTTTATTATCTTTAATCTTAATAATAAAACTAATAATATTTTTAATAATTAATATAACTTCACCATCAGTTAAATTAACAGACTTAATAATAGAAGTAGGAATACCATTATATTCTAATATTTTTTTATATAACTCAAACGATTTACTACTATCAAGTAAAATAGCAAAATCACTATACTTAATTTTTCTAACCCCATTAGTATCCTTGCCAAAAGCTCTATAACCACTATTAATTTTATATTTAATATCATTAGCAATAATAAATGCCTCTACTTCATTATTTTTAAAATTAGTATCATTAAGATAATTATATACTGAGAAGTTATTATCTTCTTTATTATCACCATCACCCTTATACATAAGATTACCATATAACATTCTATGAGATAAAGAATAATCAGCTCCCCCTATATCATTATCCATAATCCTATCAAAAAGCAAATTAATATTATTAATGACTTCTTCTCTACTTCTAAAATTCTTATTCAAATCAATTTTTAAACCACCATTATTATTACTATAAGAATCATACTTATTCTTAAAAATATATGGATTAGCATTTCTAAACCTATATATAGATTGCTTAATATCTCCAACCATATAAACATTATTATTAGATATATAAGATATAAATTCTTCTTGAACATCATTAGTATCCTGATATTCATCAATTAATATCTCATTCAAATTATTTTTAATTTCTTCTCTAATCTCTTTATTATCTCTTACTAACTTAATAGCTAAAGCAGAAATATCTGAATATTCATAAGAATTATATTTAACTTTATAATTATAAACAATATCATCTAATTCCCTAATAATATCAATAATAACTTTTACATTTTTTTTAGTACTAAGTATACCCCTTTTTATTTCATCATAACTATCATAAGTAGCAAGTTTTTTAATTTCATCTATAGTACTCTTAATTTTATCTCTATATTCACGAGTAATATCACTAGCACCTCTAAGAATAGGTAGTTTAATAGAAATATTACTTTTAATATCATCATAGCTTTTAGCACTTAATAAAGGAGATATAACATCATATAATTTTGCTAAATAATCATCATCATCTATATATTCTAGATAATCATTAATATTAGAAATAAGTTTAAGTATTACTTTAATATAATTATCAATATCATTATCAATCTTTACTTCATCATATACTGTATTAATATAATTATCTAAATATTCTCTTTTATTAGTCTTTAAATCAAGTTTACTATTAATATTAAGTATAAATTCAAATATATCTTTATCATCTTTAATACAATATTCCTGTATAAAATCAATAAATTCATGATTATTTTCTTCGTATAACTCTTCAAATATATCTTTAAGTATCTTTCTTTTATATAAAGTAATAACAGAATTATCTATAATATTAATATCCCTACTAACATTTAAACAATAATGATATTTCTTTACAACTGATAAAGCATAAGCATCAAAAGTAGTAATATCCGCTGTATCTAATTTAGCAAGTTCACTAGTAAGTCCTTCTTTTTTTAACTTATCTCCTATTCTTTCTTTCATCTCTTTAGCGGCCATTTTAGTAAAAGTTAAAATAAGAAGATTATCCACTGATATACCTTTTTTTACTTTTTCTAATACCCTTTCAGTTAATACAGCCGTTTTACCACTTCCCGCTCCAGCAGAAACTATAATATTAGTTCCCTCAGTATAAATAGCCTGTTTTTGTTCATTAGTCCATGCCATAATATCACTTCTTACCTTTACCTTTTTTTGGAATATTAAGATTATCAATAAGTACACTTAATTCAGGATATTTCATATTAACTCTAATTGATTCAGGAGCAACATAAATTTCCCCATTATTAGTAGCATTTCTATCACAAGAAAACATTTTACTATTCAAAACACCTTCTGCTATTTTATTATCTTCTTCTTTATCATAAGTAAGTGAAAGAATATAATCCATAGCATCAGTCAAAAAAGCAAATTTAAAAGAATCATCATAATACTCTAACATTGCATTCTCCTCTACTAATATATCATTACCATCAGCACTTTTTCTATATACATTACCATAATAACTATAATCACTACTGTACTTCTCCATCATCTTTAACCTCCTTATTAATATAAACAATATCCTTCTCTCTTTGGTAGCAGATATCTCTATATTCACATAACTTACAACTTTCATTACTACCATTTATTACCTTAGGATCAATATCAAAATCACAATCTAATATACCATCTATAGAATTATCAATCATATTATCAGCAAGTAATATCATTTCATCCATTTCATCATCACTTAATACCTTACTGTATTTATAAAAACCATTATTAGTGGTTTTCATAGATTTAATAAGTTTAGAATCATGATAAGTAGTATCAAACTTAGACAATATATTTTCATTATTTATAGAATAACCATCTAATTTTAACTTACTTTCCTTCTCTTCTAAATAATCTTTACTATTATCTAAACTAGTATTAAAAAGTTTTTGCAAATAAAAACCAACTACTTTAACATCTTTAAGACCAATCTTACTAGATAAATATAAATATATTGGAAGTTGCATACCAAGACCATACTCCATATTCTTAATATCAATTCCAGCGTTACCAGTCTTATAATCAATAACAACTAAATAAGTAATATCATCTTCTTCTTTATATAAAACTTTATCTATAACCCCTTTAAAAGTAACTTTAATATTCCTATCCTTATTTACATATACACACTTTTCTTTCATACTTTTATCAAAAGTAGTATAAGTCATTTGTTTTCTAATAGTAGCCACTATAAATACTATTTCTTCTTTAATACTATTAAGAAAGAACATCTCTCTCTTAGAAAATTCCCTTTTCGTTTTCAAATAATTATCAAATAAAGTATCAATATCAAAATCATCATTATCCATACAAGATAAAATATAATGACATACCTCTCCTACTAAAATAGCAAAATCATCACGAATAATATTAATCTTAAGAACATGATTAAGATAATATTTAAACTTACATTTATAATAATTATTAAGTGAAGTATAAGATAATAGTAGCTTATTATTCAAATATTTATATAATTTATCCTTATCAATAGTATGATAACTATTATCATATTCCATATAAGGAATATGATAATTACTTATAAGTAAATTAATATCATCATTCATAACATCATACTTAACCAAATCATCTAACATACCTGCTAAAAAGATTTTATTCATCATATCACTATTAGTATATAAATGCTTATAATCTTTAATAATATTAACATCACTAAATAAGTCACTCCTAGTATAAATATTATTAGCATCATATAATTTATAACTAATTATAATATTTTTAATATTCTTAATTTTCTTAATAACCTCTATTTTCTTATTAATATTAAGAGTATTACTACTATCATATCCCATTTTTTCTTTTTCTTTATCACTAAAATACTCATCATCTTTATATAATATAGGTATATTCTCTTTATTAAATCCAAGTAAGAAAACATAATCATCATCTGTAAAATAATCATCTAATCTAGCTATTTTAACAGAAGTATTACCATCTTCAAAATAAGTATTCTTTAAATCATTAATAATAAGTTCTAGGGCCTCTTTTTTATTATCTATAAAAGCATAATTATTAAGAACTGAAATAACCTTATTCCTAATTTCATCATCATTAATATCATCTAAACCCTTATTAATATCATCTAAATTATTCAAAAAGTCTTTAACACTTCTAGCGCTATAAATACTTCCTTTTTTTACATTAATAGGAATATTATATATTTTAAATAATCTATCTATAACCTCTTCATACTCTTTAGATATAATAAGTTTAATATTCTCTGGTTTTATATTATTTCTAATTAATTCTAATATCTTATCAATAACAAATATAACTTCTTCATCAATATAATTAAATTCATAAATATTCTTAACTTCATAATCATTATATACATAATCAATAACTTTATAATTAAGCCCTTCTAATACTTTAAGATAATATTTATTAAGATAATCATATCCATATATATATATTTCTTTATTCTTAACATACTCTTTAAAATATTTATCATATATAAGTAAATTATTATCATCTAAAAACTTTTTCATATTAATAAGAGTATCCATCTTTTTATTATGAATATTCATATCAATATAATATAAATTCTTAATATATACCATAGCGCTACTTAAATTAAGATTATATTCACGCATTAAATAATATATTGTTTTATTATTATAAGAAAAAGTATATTTCTCAATAAACTCTTCTAAAGATAAAAACTTAATATTATAGTTATAATATTTATTTCTAACTTCCTTAATAATATTTTTTTTAATAGAATTAGGTATTAATACTATATATTCCATCTTTATACCACCATCATAATTATCTCATAAAGAAAAAGAAAAGTAAATATTTTGTTTACTTTTCATTAATTACTACTCACTCACAGTAAAGTCTTCTAATTTACCATTCTCAAGCATTATTTTATTAACTTTTTCACTAACTTCATTTAATTTATCTGAACATTCTTTAGCTAGTTTCATCGCAGAAGTATATTTCTCTATTGCTTCATCTAGTGGTACCTCACCACCCTCAAGTTCTTTAACTATTTCTTCAAGTAACTTTATTTTTTCTTCAAAAGTCATTTCCTTTTCTTTAGCCATTTTTTTCACCTACCTTAATTATTTTACTAGTAACTTCACCATCATTTAATGTTATAGTTACTACATCATCCTTTTTCATATTTTTAACACTAGGTAATACCTTACCATCTTTTTTAATAATAGCATATCCTCTACTTAAAGTATTAAGTGGATTAAGAACTTCTAATTTAGATATAATATGTTCTAATTTCTGAGTACTATATTTATATAACATATTAGGATTATTAAGAATATAACTATTCTCTAATGTATATAATTTAACTTTAGTATTCTCTAATTTCTTATTCATAGCCTTATTTAAACTGTCAATAAGTATATCTAACTTCTGTTCTTTAATCTCATACATACTCATAGGTTTACTAAGAATATAACTATTTTTTAAAGCATCTAATTTCTTATAATTAAAATTAACAATATTAGTAAGAGCCGTATACCCCCTATTCCTAGCAGTATCCAAATACGTAATAATAGTATTAATATCCGGTACAGCAAGTTCAGCAGCCGCTGTAGGTGTAGGAGCCCTAAGATCTGCTACATAATCCGAAATAGTAATATCAACCTCATGCCCAACAGCAGATATAACAGGAAGTTCACTATCATATATAGCTCTTGCTACAATTTCCTCATTAAAAGGCCATAAATCCTCAAGTGAACCACCACCACGTCCAACAATCAAAGTATCAATACCAAATATATCTTTTACCTCATTAGCCAGTTTAATTTTCTTAGCAATATCTAAAGCAGCATTATCTCCCTGTACTAAAGCCGGAAACAAAATAGTTTTACATACCGGATATCTCCTTTTAATAGTCGTAAGAATATCCCTAATAGCAGCTCCAGTAGGAGAAGTAACAATCCCAACAACATTAGGTACCCTTCTAACCTTTTTCTTCTTATCCTTATCAAATAATCCCTCTTTAGATAACTTCTCTTTAAGTTGTTCAAAAGCCACATATAATTCTCCAATGCCATCAGGAGCCATCTCTTCAACATATATCTGATAACTACCAGAAGCCTCATATACATCAATCTTACCACTAACAAGAACCTTCATACCATCATAAGGAACAAATTTCAAATTACGATTATTAAAAGAAAACATAACCGCCGCTATTCTAGAATTTTCATCTTTCAAAGTAAAATAATAATGTCCCCTAGAATGAGCTTTAAAATTAGATATTTCTCCCCTTAAATATACTTTCTTAAGAAGTAAGTCATCATTAATAATCTCTTTAATATATTTATTAACTTCAGTAACAGTAATATAATTATTATTCATAACATACCCCTCATTTCCTAATAAAATAATTACTTTTTCTAACATTATTAATAACATTACCAAGCATAACATAATGCCTACTATAAGAAAGAAAAATTATATTCTTAAAATTATTTCCAAAATCAACTTTATTATTCTTTTCTACATCATTAATAATCTCTTCTAACCTATTCGGATTAAGTTTTTCATACATAGAAGAAAATCTAGTAAAATATTCATTATTCATACTAAGTAATACACTTAAATTATCATATATAGAAGAAGTACAAGAATCATTAACCCTTAATTTAGTACTACTAAAATTAAATATCATTCCAAAATCAGAATATAAAGACATCTTACCATCAATACCATTAACCATAAACTCATAATTATATTTACCATTATCAATATTACCAAGTAATAAATCTAACATATAATAAGTAATAACATCATTATAAATATTCTTTACAATAACATCTTTATTCTTATAATCACTAAAATAAACATTAAGCCTCTCACTAATATTATCTAAAGTCATATCTTTTCCAAATAAAATATTACTAAACTTAATAAGTTTATAGCCATCTTCTCTATAGTCCTTAGAAGTTACTCCCTTAATATTAGTATCACTAGTCTCAATCATAGTTAACTTATAACTAGTATGTAAAATATTTAAATAATCCCCTATAGCAGTCCCAATAAGTTCATAATACATTCTATCAGTATCCTCTTTAAAAAATAATTTATCACTATTAATATAAAAAGAATACTTATATCTATTAAGTGGTGATATCACACCACTATTAACTAAATCATCATAGTTAGAATCAAATTTAATAATATTATAACTATTATTCACAATTATCCTCTATTTCATGATAGATCTTATCTAATACACCATTAATCATTTTAGCTACCTTTTCATCAGAATATCTCTTAGCAAGTTCAATTGCTTCATTAATACATACCAAATTAGGAGTATCAGTATATATAAGTTCATATACAGATATCCTAATAATAGCCTGATCAGTAAGTCCAAGTCTATCAATAGTCCAATTAGATAAATACTTAGAAATATATTCATCAATATTACTCATATTATTAATAACACCATTAACTAAATCATTTAAAAAATTAATATCAATTTTTTTTCTATCCTCTATTTCCATAGACTCTAGTATTTCATTAATAACATCATCAGCCTCATAACTAATATTATTTTTATTATATAAAAAGATTTGATACAATACAGTCATTGCTTTCTCTCTTGTTATTGTTCTATTTGCCTTCATAATACACACCTCGAAGAAAATTATACCATAAAAAAAGAATATTTTAAATATATTCTTTATATTTTTTTAGTTTTTACTCCTCTTAATAAGTTTAGCATGAACAACAGTTCTTTCTGTATCAGAGTAACAAGTACTAAGTGTAAGAATCTTATCTTCAGCGGTAACCTTAGTATTAAAATTATAAATACTCCTATTCTTAATAGTATCTAAAAACTTAGTATATTCATTATCACTATTAAAATCAGTAGTAATATAATAACTCTCTTCTTTAATCTTATATACCGAAAATATCTGCCATAAAGTATTATCATTTTCCGTAGATATCCTAATAATATGATTATCCAAATTAGTAAACCAAGAAGAATGAAGCGTTTTACTAAGAGAACCAAACATCGTCTTATCTAACCTACTATGAGCATATAAAATATTATTCCTATCAGACAAATCCTTATTATTACGATAATCCAAAAATACCCATCCAGCCTCATTATACTTTTTATCATAAGAATGATCTAAATAAAAAACATTATCATCTCTTTGTACATAAGGATAATTAATATTTGTATTATTAACATTAACCCATCCAACAGTATCACTATTCTTACTCTTAAGTTTATTAATATCCACATCAATTAAAGGAAACTTAATATAATACCAATAATCACTATTCTTATCATCATCCTCATTAATTAACTCCGTATTCTCATTATCCTCCCTAAAAATAATATCAGTAGTACTACTAATATCATCAATATTATTAGAAGTCCTTTTATTATCAATTAACCATAAAATAATTTTAAGAGAACTACCAATAATAATAACAATAAATAATACCAATAAAACTTTCCAAATAAAACCAGTATTTTTCTTTCTCTTTTTCTTATTATTTAATTCACTATCTACATTATTATTATTATTATCATCTAAGTCATAACGTTTAAAATAATCAATATCATCTAAATTATCTAATATATTATTAGAAGTATAATTACCATTATTATTAATATTATTTTGATTCATAAAATCTTCATTCCAATTATGAATAACATTATCATTATTAGCATGTCTTGGTACATAATTATCATCTTTCACATTATCACCTATTATAATTGTACTAAATTTTTCATCTAATGTAAAGAAAAAAAAGAATAGACAAACTATTCTTATTTATTATTCTTAGCTAATTTTCTTCTTGAAATTAATACAGTACCAACTGAAGCGAATCCCAATAAAGCAAGAATTAAAGCTAGATTCATATCAGAAGTTTTAGGATTCTCAGAAGCTACAGTATTATATCCAACAACACCATAAGTACTTAAATGAGTAGTAGTAAACACTACTTTACCATTTTCTAATTTAGCATCTAAAGTCTCAACTAATTTTCCATCTTCATCAAAATATACAACTTTATAAGTATTAAATTTTTGTTCACTTTCAGCAATAGCAATAGAAATTGTATAATTACCATCTTCTAATTCTTCAATTCTACCATCACCATTTAAAACATTAATTTCATATAAACTAATTAGTTTAACATCTTTTACTTTCTTATTATCCTTATATGCATCAGTTACCTTTTCAGAACCTTTTTTAACTTCATCTTCACTTTTTTCAGTTACATTTAAAACTAAATCATTTCTAATAGCTTCTGCACTTTCAAAAATAACCTTTTCATCATTAGTTTCTAACACTTTGTTTTCTATTACTGCATATGAGTTACCATTTTTGTTAACTACATATTTATCTCCTACAAATTTAGTAACATCTGTATTAAATGTTCCGCCAGTTACATCAACATTAACTTTAGCCCATGCTGTAGTAGGATTTCCTTGAGTATTATTTACATATAAAGCTTCAGCACCAGTAATAGTACCACCTGTAATATTAACTTCAATAGGTAATTGAGTAGTATGTTGTACAACAGCAATACCAGCACCAACAGTAGTACTTCCACTACCATTAGCTTTTGATGTTAATTCTTTTGCAGCACCAGTAATAGTACCACCTTTAACATTTAATTTACCTGCTCTTACTTCAATACCAGTTGCACCTGTAATAGTAGCACCATCTTCAATATTATAAGTACCATTACCTGCACAATAAACAGCAACTCCGTCAGCACCAGTTGACTTTACAACTGCTCCTTTTTTAATATTAACAACTGGACCATCTTCATTTAAAATATCACCATTAGTAGCAATACCATTGTTGGTAACATCAACCTTACCATAAAAATCAACGCTTGCACCATGAGAACCATTTTTTACGTCCCAGAATATTGCTAAACCATATTTACCTTTTAAAGTAACATCTTTTTCCACAACAAGTTTTGAAGCAAAACTATCATCTTTTGTCTCTTTTCCATATACATTAAGTCCTGAATCGGTATCATTAGTAATAACGCCACTACCTTTAACAATCAAAGTAGCACCATAAACACCTATAAAAGACTTAGAATCAGTAAGATATGTAATATTATGACCGTTCATATCAAGCGTTATAGTTCTGTTACCATTTATTTCAAGTTTCTGATCATAACCAGTAATATCAGCAACTAACTTAACAGTATCCCCATCCTTAGCCTTTTTAACCATTTCTACTAAAGTAGCAGTATCTTTTGCTTCCAATACTTCAGCACTAGCAATTGGTAAAGACACCATAAAAGCAAGTGCTGCCATTAAGAATAACATTTTCTTTTTCATTTTTCTCTCTCCTTTTTTCTTTCAATCGGATCTAACTTCTATCCTATGATTAAAGTATATCAGAAATATTATTCTTTTTCAAGCATAATTTGACATTTTACTCACTCTTTACACTTTCATTTTTTTCTTCTATTACTTCCTTATATTCAGTAATATCCTCATTACATATAATAAATAAATTCAAACTAATTTTAGAAGAATCCTCACTTTCATTAACAATAATAACCTTATCTACATCTATAATATCCTTATATTTATCCATAAGTTTCTTCTTAGCCACCATAATAGCCTTCTCTTTAGCGGTATCATAAGTATAAATATCATTAATAATCTTAGTTTCATATTCATAATCAATACTAAAACTAATAGGAATAATACTATTTTTAAATATATATTTCCTATTAATATCAAAACTCTTATACTTCTTAAAACTAAATAAAGAATAACTCTTACTCAATATATTAAAAGAAATAACCCTTCTCTTTTTACCAGTATATAATATCTCATTATAAAAATAAGGATAATCAATACTAACATCATACCAAACCTCTCCTATTACCTTACCATTAGCTCCACTAAAAACCTTCTCATTATTAGGCATAGTAACATAAGAAGAAATAATCTCTTCCCCCTTCTTAACATAAGAATTAACTTCTTTTACCTTCTCTCCATTATAAGCAATAATACTCTTAATAACAGCATTCTTCTTAGCCACAATACTATAATTATTACTATTATTAATATCACTATTAATAATTCTCTCTTCTACTCTAACAATATACTTAGTACCACTTCTAATAATCTCAAGCCATTCCAAACTATCCCTATTATCCTCTAATATTTCTTTTTTAATTTTTTCAATTTCTTTATAACTTTTAACAAAACCATATTTCTTAATACCATGACTCTTAAGTTCCCCATCCACTAAAGATATAATATTACTATTAGAATGAATAATATCAATACTAAATATAACATTAGATAAAATATATATCATAATAATACCAATAATTAAAAAAGAAATAATAAAAATATTCTTCTTAATAAACCTAAGTAACCTAAGTTTCCCATAATACTTAACAATATCAACTTTATATATACTCTTAATCCTATTAATCTTCTCTATATCATTATAATCCACTATAAGTAATACCTCTTTATAACTAACAGGTATTACCCTAATAACATTAATATTATTTTTAATAAGCCTCTTAATAAACAAATTAATATTCCTACCACTAACCCTAATCTTAACATTACTAGAAAAAATATATAATAACTTCTTCTTCATAATATCAGCCCATTTCTATTCAAAAATAATCTCACCAATACTACCACATATAAATATCTCATCATCCATCATCTTAGATATAACCAAATCATCTCCATATATAGAATAAATACATTTATTATATCTAATAGATATCTTACTAGAAGAAAAATCAAGTATTTCACTATAATTAACAATATCAATACCACCATTAGTATATATCATACTAAACTTCTTATCATTAATATAATTATCCAAAATTCTAACCAGTCTCATAATACTATATATGACAGATAGATAAAAATATTATAAAATACTAGGTATTAGTAGTGCATTTTTATAATTAATTAACATAAGTTATATTGAATATAAAAAAGGGGTGGATTATATGTGTAACAATGAAAATAATACTTGCGAAAATTGCATCGCAGATATCCTAAAAGTTATTTTAATATTACAACAAAGCGTATGTCAAAATGACTGCTGTTTAGAAACCTGTGATAGAGGCTTTTTAGGACAAAATAGTAGCTTGTGTTATAACACTAGACCAATCGTTCTATATACTTGTGGTAATGGTGGAACACCATTAGCAATGCCAATAAGTAAAGATCCAGCAGTATCTACTACAAGTACAGTATTTAGATTAGAAAAATTAGACGGATGCTGTGCTACATGTAGAGTACTAGCACCAAATACCGATGAATCAAGTGTATTTCCTTACGAAGCAACCAATTCTTTCTTCACAATAAATCTAGGTTGCTGCTGCATACTAAGATGTCTAGACGATACATATGTAGAATGTATATAAAAAATAGGTTATCAAAACCTATTTTTTTATTACATTAAATTAATTCCCAGTTAACTTATATGGATTACTTTGCAAACCATCCCCTGACACTATATCTTGGTCAGAACCAAGATAAAGGACTGGAGCGACCCCATACGCATTACAGACGCGATGGCCGCTGTTGACATAGCTCATCGAGTTCACGTCGAACGCAACGTCCGCATAGTCTGAGACAGGGGTTAATAACCTTCCCCAGTTACTTGTACCCAATATCGGATACATCCAATCATTACTACGACATGCATATGAGTCAGTACTACTGGCATAATTATATAATACTTGGGAACATTTGCTTAAATCAGTTGCATAGCCATAGTCAGATGGATATGGCAAAGCTATTTTACCGGTCCATGTAGTTGTTCTAGTTATACCATCACTAGGATTTGATATTACTGTTGTCCCTCTTTCTTTTTCATACATTACATTAGAATATATACTAGAAGTATCCCACCATCCAAGATTCCATGTTGTCTCGGCAATCATATTTCTTGTAACATCATTTTTTATACCTGTACTAGTAAAATTGCATGATTTAGTAGCATTACTTTGACCAGAATAGCATGTACCTGACTTGCTATTATAATATAGACTTCCTCCTACGGATTCCGATTCGTGACCTGGATTAAGAAGTTTCATTAAATCAGCTTGACTCCATTCATTTACGCCATATCCAGAGTTTACTGCACTTGCAGATGTATCCCAAGAATATGAGCCTATAGTACTATTTCTCATTAATTTTATTTTACCATCAAATACTCCTATTATTCTCCATAGTTCACAGTTAGTACTAGGATAACTATCACAATTAAAATATACATAGTTATTAGGAGAGGCCCCATAATATCTTATGTTACCTGCAGTATCTTGCATTAAATTATTTGTAGTATCATACTGATATGTAATACTATTATTTGTTACTGGTGTCTTAGTACTATTATTATATAAATTATTTATATATGTAATCTTTTCACCTACATCTATCTTACCTACCAAAGACTTATTCATCATACTAGAACTATTTTCTATATTACCATCTATCCAAAAATATAGTTTATAATTAGAAGTAGATGATTTAGCTAATGAACCAGTATTTAATATTAAAGTTTTACCATTTACTGCATTCTTAAGATTACCAGTTTGTACTACTTTATTATCTTTTAATAAAGTATATTTAAATGATCCACTCTTAAGTTCATTAGAAATACTAGTTACATCTAATTTTATTTCATAATTAAGATTATTAGTGGTACTATTATTCTTCATAACAAAAGTAGTACTTACTCCATCAGTATAATTATATACAGGTGCTAAATTAGATACATTAATATCAGGACCACTAGTAAAAGTTACATCAGCTAAATTACCTATCGATAAAGTAACATTAGTATTACTAGGACTAGCCCAAGTAAACCAAGCATAAGTACCCATTAAACATACTAAAGATATTAATACAATCAATATACCAATTTGAATATATCTTTTACTCATTATTTCCTTTATATTTTTCTTAGTACTCATAATGTCACCTACTTTATATTACATTATAATTTTATCATTAATAACTATCTGTGTCAATAAAAAGAAGCAGACTTAACTACTTCTTACACTAGCATTATATTTCTTTTCAATCTCAGTAATAATCTTTTCAAATATAGGCATAACCTCATCTAAAGTCAAAGTCTTATTAGGATCTTCAAAATATAACTTAAATGCTAAAGATTTCATATTTTCAGGAGTACCTATACCTTTATATAAATCAAATACCTCTATCTTAGTAAGTAATCTACCTCCAGCTTTCTTAATAGCCTTAATTACTTCTTCTGAAGTAATATCATCTCTAAGTAAGAAAGCAACATCTTTAGATATAGAAGGATATTTACTAATCTCTTTATATTTCATTTTAGAAGTTCTAATACTCTTAAGTAATGATAAATTAATCTCACTAACAAAAATATTATCTTTAGTCACATTAGGATGTATCTTACCAATAATTCCTATTTTTTTATTATCAATATATATAGAAGCACTAACACCAGGATGTAATTCACTAGGAAGATCCATTACTTTAAAATAATATCTACCATTATAACCCAAATAATTAAGTAATCTTTCTACTATTCCCTTAATAACATAAAAATCCGCTTTCCTAATATTACCCAAAGTATGATAATAATTACCACTCATAAGAATAGATAATCTCTCTTCTTCCCCATATATATTATTCTTATTATAAAAGCCCTTACCTATTTCAAATAAATTAATATCAGTAATACCCCTTTTAATATTATAATCATATACAGATAAAAGTGAAGGAATAAGACTATATCTTAAAGTACATCTATCTAAAGTCATAGGATCCAATATCTTAACCATATCAAAACTATCAGTAGTATATTTATATACATCATCTTCTTTAATAAGAGTATAAGTAAGAGTCTCATTAAGACCTAAATCACAAAGCAAATGTCTAATACTTCTATTAGTTTTATCTACATGACCACTTCTTACCGAAAGATTCATCTTTCTACCTTGAATATTATCAATACCATATATCCTTCCAACTTCTTCAATAATATCTTCTTCAATATTAACATCAATTCTTCTCGAAGGAACTCTAATAGTTACTTCTTCTTTATTAGTTATATAAGTAAATTCTAATCTATCTAAAGTATCAAGTATTGTCTCTTTATCCAAATCAGTACCAAGTACTTTATTAATCTTATCATAAGTAATAGTTATTTCCTTATCATTAATATCTATATCCTTATATTCTAATAATCCCCCAATAATAGTAGCACCAGCATATTTCTCAAGTAAATGCATACTTCTTTCAATAGCCATATAAGTTCTATTAGGATCAAGACCCTTTTCAAATCTATTAGAAGCTTCACTTCTAAGTATCTTCTTCGAAGTCTTTCTAATTAATGTCGGATTAAATATAGCACTCTCTATTACTATATTCTTAGTATCATTTTCAACCTCAGTAGATAAACCACCCATAACTCCCGCTAATCCAATAGGAGTATCCATATCATTAACAATAACCATATCACTATTAGTAAGAACTCTCTTTTCACCATCTAAAGTAGTTATATCTTCACCATCATTTGCCATTCTTACCCCAATAGAACTACCAAGTCTATCAGCATCATAAAAATGAAGCGGTTGTCCAGTTTCAAGCATTACATAATTAGAAATATCTACAACATTATTAATAGGTCTAATACCAGAAGCAATAAGCCTATTCTTAATAAAATCAGGACTCTCACCAATAGTAACATTAATAGCCTTTTTAACTAAGAATAAAGAACATTCATTAGTTTTAACATTCAAAGATAATAAATCTTTAATATTATTATTATTCTCTTTGTAAGATAAATCAATATCTTTAACTTTAGTATTATATATAGCACCAAGTTCATATGCCATACCTAATATACTAAGTAAATCACCCCTATTAGAAGTAAGTTCAAAATCAATAACTTCATCATCAAGTTTCAAATACTTAATAGGATCCTCCCCAATAGGAGCATCATTATCAAGCTCACAAATACCATCCAAATCACTTTGCTTTAAGTATTTATGATCAAGTCCAAGTTCTCCTAAAGAACATAACATACCATTACTCTCATATCCCGCTAAAAGAGATTTCCTAATAGTTTTATCAGGAAGAGTTGCCCCATCCATTGCTACTATTACCTTAATACCACATCTAGCATTAGGAGCCCCACATACAATCTGAAGTACCTTATTACCAACATCAACCTTACATATATGTAATTTAGTAGAATCAGGATGCATCTCACATTCAATAATCTTACCAATAACCAAACCACTACAAGGTATTAACTTACCTTCATAATCATATTCATTACCTATACTAGTCATCTTTTCAGCAATATCATGAATATTCTCATCTTTAGGTAAATCAATATAATCACTTACAAACTTTCTACTTAATAACATTATTCCTCATCCTTTCTATCAAATTGTTTAAGCATTCTAATATCATTAGTATATAAATACCTAATATCAGGAATATTATATTTAAACATGGCAAGCCTATCAAGACCAGTGCCAAAAGCAAACCCAGTATATACCTTAGGATCATAACCACCCATTCTAAGTACATCAGGATGAACCATACCAGCTCCTAATACCTCAATAAAGCCAGTACCCTTACATAAATTACATCCCTTACCACCACATTTAAAGCATGATAAATCAACCTCAACACTAGGCTCAGTAAAAGGAAAATAACTAGGTCTAAATCTTACTTTAGTATTCTCTCCTATTAATTTCTTAGCAAATATTTCAAGTGTTCCCTTAAGATCAGCAAGAGAAATATCCTTATCAACTACAAGCCCTTCAACCTGTCCAAATTGATGAGAATGCGTAGCATCATCATCCCTTCTATATACCTTACCAGGACATATCATTCTAATAGGTTCTTTAGAAATACTATCTTCCATAGTATGAGCCTGACTAGAACTAGTCTGTGTTCTAAGTAAATACTCATTAGTAATATAAAAAGTATCTTGCATATCCCTAGCGGGATGTCCCTCCGGAACATTAAGCCTCTTAAAACAATACTCATCAGTCTCAAGCTCAGGACCATCAACTACATCATATCCCATAGAAACAAACAAATCCTCTACTTCTTCAATAATTCTATTAAAAGGATGTAAAGAACCAGTACAAATACCATCACTAGGAAGAGTAACATCAATAGCCTCTTCTTCCAATCTTTTATTAATAATATCCTCTTCTATTTTACTTTTAATTTCTTCATACTTAGAATTAAACAAAGACTTAACCTCATTTAATTTCATACCAAATTCCTTTTTCTTATCATTTTCTACTTCTTTAATCAAACCCTGAAGTTCAGTAATAAATCCCTTCTTACCCAAAAACTCACTCTTAATAGCATTTAATTCTTCCATACTATTAATACCAATTAACTTCTCTTCAATTAATTTTTTAACATCATCAATCTTATTCATCATATCCTCCTATTTATTTTCATATAACATTATAATTTCATCTTTAGATAAACTCTTCTCATAATTCTTAATAACATTAATAAATTCACTATGACTAACAATAAAATCATTAATATTATTATAAACAATCTTATCTATATTAGATACCCCATATTTAATTAAATATTTAATATTAAGATTAACATCAATATAATTATCACTAAGTAATCCCAATACATAATCATTATTATTATTTATAATTTTATTATATGTATCCATAGATACATATCTAAGTAAATAATCAATATTATATCCCATATTCCTCCTAAAAATAAAAAGATAGTACCATAAAAGGACGAATAATATCCGTGGTACCACCTTTCTTTATAACAATTGTTATACACTCAAATCTATAACCAGATAAACGGTTAAAACTAAAGGGTGAATTCATATTAAATATCATGTCAAGCTTCCACCATTCTTAACTCTCTATAAAGCATCTTTAATATTACTATTTCCTTATCATCGTCTTATTTTCTATCAATACATCTAAATAATCTTTTAACTTCTGTAGTTTGATTAGTTAATATATCCTTATTATTAGACATATAATCAATACCATATCTATTCACATAACGTTCCATCATATTAGATAACATATCACTATCCAACCCATAATATGGTTCAATATAACCAAGCTGCTCTTTAGTAATATCATCTAAAAATAATGTCGTATTAAATCTTCCCATAAAAATATCATCTAAAATATTACTATCCTTATACTCAAAACGATACTTAGGATTATTATAAATTTCATTATACAATATTCTTATAACTTCTTTTTGAATTAATAAATTACTATCCAAATTATTACCAAAGTAAGAAATATTATCCAATCTATAAATATCATTATTCTTAGGTTCACTAATTAATTTCATAGCTAAACCAGTATCATATTTAACAATATCAGAATACATAATCTCACTAGGATACATCATACATATAGCCTTAGCAATAACCGGATCCTCACGTAAATATTTATATTCATTTCTTAATATACTTCCCATCTTAGGATAATTATTATATTCAATACATAATCTTTCAATAGCCTTAGCATATAAATATGGTAATATATTTATATGCATATCTTGCATTTTATATAAATCATCCATCGAAGGAATAAAAACCTTCTTCATAACCAAACACCCCACATAACTATATAGTCATCAAATCTTTTTCTTTTTCCTTTAATTTCTCATCAATAATTTTATTATATTCATTAATCAACTCTTGTACCTTTTCATTACCCCTTTTTTCCTCATCTTCAGGTAATTCTAAGTTTTCAAGTGCCTTATTAGCATCCTGCCTAATATTTCTAAGAGCAATCTTACCCTCTTCAGCAATTTGTTTAACCTGTTTAACAAGTTCACGTCTTCTATCCTCAGTAAGAGGAGGAATAACAATAAATATAACCTCTCCATTATTATTAGGAGTAACACCTAAATTAGCCTCAAAAATAGCCTTTTCAATAGCACCCAAACAAGATCTATCAAAAGGTTTAATAGATAATTGCCTAGCCTCCGGTACAGAAATATTTGCTAAACTCTTAATAGGAGTAGGAGTACCATAATACTCTACCATAACCCCATCAAGCATACTAGGATTAGCTCTACCCGCTCTAACATTTAAAAATCTATTTTCTAATGCCTCAATCGATAACATCATCTTCTCTTCAGTATTCAAAATAATATCTTCCATAAAATCTCCTTTTTTTACAACTAATATTCTAACATAAATTCAATAAAAATACAATACTTCAGCCATTAATAGTAGTTCCAATAAAATTAATTATACCTATAAGAATATTCATAAAAATTCCAAACACTGCATATCTAAGACATAAATCAGCTCTATTAGGTTTACTATTATTCGAAAACCAATATACAATAAACCCAAATAAAGGAAAAAAGAAAGAAAAAAATTCCAATATAAAACTAGGCTTATCCCTCATACTTTTAATATAATTATCAGTATAAACACCACATTTAGGACAATACATAGCCCGCTTATCTAATTTATTACCACAATTAATACAATACATACCATCACTTTCCTTACAATAATAATTGTATCAAATTTATATAAAAAAGTCTATCATAATAACAAATTAAATAGATTTAATAAGCTTATTATTACCCTTAGTAGGAACAAATCTATTAATAAAAGAATTACTTCTATTATGTTTCAAATCAAAAAAAGCAAAACAACTAAATACAATAGCACCAATAAAATTAACAAATAAATCTTCAATCGTATCATTTAAACCAATATCCAAATAACCATTATCAATTATCTGAAGCACATCACCATTATTATTATAAATAATAGTTTTACCAATATCATCAATCACAACAGCCTTATTCTCACCATCAGGATTCAAAGCAACCGAAGAAATCTTCTGTATAACCGTATCCTTTTGCATATCAACATTTAAAAACTTATCACAACCATATTCAAAAAATTCCCATAACACACCAATAGTCATAGAAAAACAAAAAGCAACCAAACACAAATAAAATGGTGACAAATTCATATTCTTACTATTTTTATTTAATAAATCAACTAAAGAAAAACCAACCGCAGTAGCTAAAAAACCATTAATAGTATGTAATATAATATCCCAATAAGGAATAATACCAAAAAAATTATCAATTTCCCCTAATATTTCAGCAGAAAAAATAAATAAATAAATAGCAATTTCTAAATCATTAGGCAAAGTAATCTCAAACTTATCTTGAATAAATAAAGGAGCAAATAATAATATAAGAGACAACAAACATAATAAAGCATTATTCAAATCCCCTCTTAATATTTGTAATATCATACATATAATAACCAAAAATCTCAAAATCAAATAAATAACCAAAGAACTTCTCTTATTTTCCTTATAAGTCATTTTAATTGCTTTTTGAACATTAATCTTCTTATTTTTCACTATATCCACCTCTAAATCCATCAAAAATAAATATTTATATTACTTATTATATATTCTAACCTTATTATTCTTAGTACCAAGAACATCATCAAATTCTCTACAAACACAATCCCTATCATTAATAAAATCATATACACCAGATAAAATATCAAAATCACTAATATCAGGTATAATATTCATATCAGAAACAAATATATATTCATTATCCTTATCAAATTCATAACCAAAAGTAATATCAGTATATATAGTTTTATCTATATTATCAATTTTCTTTAAAGGCATAATATAACTTTTAAATATCTTTAATTCCTTATTATAAATATATATTCTTCTAAAAGAAACATTCTTATCCCCATCTAATACATCATTCATATACTTAATAATAAGAGAATCATTACTCATAACATCAAAAACATATTCTTTAACCTGACATTCAATCTTATTTCTTCTATTTTTACACATATCAAAGAAAGTAATAATACCCTTATCATCATTACTAACCTCCAAAGAACTACTTTTAATAGCAATAAAGCCATCTTTAATACTATCAATACCATTTAAAGATATTTCTTTATTAGTCATCTTTTCATATAATCTATCGTCTTTCTCTATAGCACATACATTGATACCATCATAAATAGAAAAATTAAATACCGAAAAATCTTTACTAGAAATAAATAAATTACCATTTTCATAACAATTCTTAGCAAGCTTTTTTAAATCAAGAAAACCAATATTATTCATAGGTATCAATTTAACAAAACACTCATTATTTTTCATTATTATCACCCTTATAACACTTATAAAACTCCCCTTTTAATTCTAAAAATCTATCTTCTTTAATAGCCTCTCTAATATTCTCCATTATTCTAATTAAAAATCTCAAATTATGAATAGATAAAAGTCTTTGACCTAAAGTCTCATTAGCCACTAATAAATGTCTAATATAAGCCTTAGTATAATTCTTACAACATTTACAATCACAATCACTATCTACTGGTGTAAAATCTTCTTTATATTTAGCATTTTTCAAATTAATCTTACCATATTTAGTAAAAGCATGTCCATGTCTAGCAAGTCTAGTAGGAAGAACACAATCAAACATATCAACGCCTCTTTCTACTCCTTCAAACAAATCAGTAGGTTCCCCTACACCCATTAAATATCTAGGTTTATTATCAGGTAAATACTTAATACCATATTCAATCATCTTATACATCGTAGGCTTATCTTCACCAACTGAAGTACCACCAATAGAATAACCATCAAAATCAAGTTTAACAGTTTCTTTACAAGACCATTCTCTTAAATCTTCAAATTCCCCACCTTGAACAATACCAAATAAACTTTGATTAGGATTATCAAAAACATCTTTACCCCTCTTAGCCCATCTAAGAGTTCTCTCAACACTATTTTTCATATATTCATAACTAACAGGATAAGGAGGACATTCATCAAAACTCATAGCAATATCACTATCAAGTTTATTCTGAATCTCAATACTTTTTTCCGGAGTCAAAAATAGCTTTTCACCATTCAAATGACTCTTAAAAATAACTCCTTCTTCACTAATATCTTTCTTCTTAGCCAAACTAAATACTTGAAAACCACCACTATCAGTTAATATAGGCCCATCATAATTCATAAACTTATGTAATCCTCCAGCCTTTTTAACAATATCAGCGCCAGGTCTAAGCCATAAATGATAAGTATTAGACAAAATTACCGCAGAACCAATTTCCTTAAGTTCTGACGTATCTAAAGTTTTAACAGTAGCCTGTGTTCCAACCGGCATAAACATAGGAGTTTCAAACTTACCATAATTAGTCTCAAGAGTACCATATCTAGCTTTAGTATTCTTATCATTATGTAATAAAGTATATTTAACTTTCATACAATACCTCCTCTTTTTCTTCATATTATTATATCAAATATACATATTAAAGTAAAGAAAAAAAGTACTCTAAAGTACCCCTATTCATGTATTTTCTTCATAAGTAAAGTAACATCTTTTACCCCAACATTAGAAGTATTAATATCACCAGTTAGATTAGTCATAATCTCAAGTATTGTATCTTCCTCAAATCTAAATAAAATATTCTTACTAAAATACATCCTACTAATATCACCAAGAAGTAATTCAAAATTTAAATCCTTAATAGCAGCACCAGTACTATCTACTAAATAAAAACTACCGCCATGAGTATTATCTACCCCATCAATATATCCTGATAAATCAATTTCATATATACCAGGTACAACTTCTACTTCCGTATTATTAGGAATAATAAAATACTCACTAAGTTCTGGTATTAACCAAGTATCATTAATAACCATTGCTATTGCATCATTAGTATCATTATAACTAGCAAAGAATATCCCTTCAGTACTACTAATAGTTTCTCCTCTCTCTCCTTGAGGTCCCGTCGGACCAATTAATCCCTGTGGCCCTGTAGGTCCAGTCATCCCAATAATAATAGGATTACATACACATTTCTTATTATTATTAATATTATCATAAAGATTCATACAATCCCTCCCTATAATAATTTATGTAATAATAATATTTAAGTAATTATTATCGTTTACATTCTATCACCTTTCATGAAATGCCAAAGTCATTTCATGTCATTTCCAGCCTAAGTCTAGAAATGAATATTATATTCACAGCAAATACCTATTCATTATCAAACCAAATAACCTTTATGAGCAAGACAACAAGGCTTGCTCATACCATGGAAAACATAAACTTGTTTATGTTTGAAATGGAAAAGAAAAAAAGACACTCAAACGAGTATCTTTAATTTAATTATTCAATAATTTCAGTAACTGAACCAGCACCAACAGTGTGTCCACCTTCTCTAATAGAGAATTTAGTACCATTTTCAACTGCGATTGGAGCAATTAATTCAACTGTCATAGTAACATTGTCACCAGGCATAACCATTTCAGTTCCTTCTGGTAATGTAACTACACCAGTAACATCAGTAGTTCTGAAATAGAATTGAGGTCTGTAGTTTGTAAAGAATGGAGTATGTCTTCCACCTTCTTCTTTAGAAAGTACATAAACTTGTGCTTTGAATTTTTTATGTGGATGAACTGTTCCAGGTTTAGCAAGAACTTGTCCTCTTTCAACTTCACTTCTGTCAATTCCTCTTAATAATACACCAGCATTATCTCCAGCTTCAGCATAGTCAAGTTGTTTTCTAAACATTTCAATACCAGTAACAACTGTTTTCTTAGTATCTTTTAAACCAACGATTTCAACTTCATCATTAAGTTTTAATTGTCCTCTTTCAACTCTACCAGTAACAACTGTTCCTCTACCAGTAATAGTAAATACGTCTTCAATTGACATTAAGAATGGTTTGTCATTATCTCTTTCAGGAGTTGGAATCCATTCATCAACAGCATCCATTAAGTCTTCAATAGCCTTAACATACTTAGGATCTCCTTCAAGAGCTTTAAGAGCAGAACCTCTAATGATTGGAGTATTGTCTCCATCAAATCCATATTCAGTAAGTAATTCTCTTACTTCCATTTCAACTAGGTCTAATAATTCTTCATCATCAACCATATCACATTTGTTTAAGAATACAACCATTCTAGGTACACCAACTTGTCTAGCAAGTAAGATGTGCTCTCTTGTTTGAGCCATAGGACCATCAGTTGCAGCAATAACTAGGATTGCTCCATCCATTTGAGCAGCACCAGTAATCATGTTTTTAACATAGTCTGCGTGTCCTGGACAGTCAACGTGAGCATAGTGTCTCTTTTCAGTTTGGTATTCAACGTGTGCAGTGTTGATTGTAATACCTCTTTCTCTTTCTTCTGGAGCTTTATCGATATTTGCATAATCCATAAATTCAGCTCCGCCTTTAGCTGCTAAAACTTTTGTAATAGCGGCAGTTAATGTTGTTTTACCATGGTCAACGTGGCCAATTGTACCAATGTTAACGTGTGGTTTTGAACGATCAAATTTAGCTTTTGCCATTTTAATTTCCTCTCTTTCTTTAATATTACAATATATATTTTATCATATTATTGTATTTTTTCAAGTGTTTTTACTAATTTCCACCATTTTTTTTGATGATTTCATCAGCAATTGATTTTGGAACTTCTTCATAATGGTCAAGTTCCATTACATAGTTACCTCTACCTTGAGTAGAACTTCTTAAACTAGTAGCATAACCAAACATTTCAGCAAGTGGTACCATCGCAGTAAATGCAATAGCATTTCCTCTTGATTCTTGTCCTTGTGGTTTACCTCTTCTTGCTGTTAAGTCACCAATTACAGCACCAGTATATTCATCTGGAGCAGTAACTACTACTTTCATTATTGGTTCAAGTAGTACAGGTTTACATTTGTTTTTAGCTTCTTTTAAAGCAAGTGATGCTGCAATCTTAAATGCCATTTCAGATGAGTCTACATCGTGGTATGATCCATCAAATAATGTAGCCTTAACATCTACCATAGGGTATCCTGCTAGAATACCAGTTTGCATAGCATCTTGTAATCCTTTATCGATAACTGAGATGTATTCTCTAGGAACAACACCACCAACAATGTTATCAACAAATTCATAACCTTTCTCAGGATTTGGTTCAAATCTAATCCAAACATGTCCATATTGTCCACGTCCACCAGATTGTTTAATATGTTTACCTTCACACTCACCAGTTTGTGTAATAGTTTCTCTATAAGCAACCATTGGAGCACCAACAGTAGCTTCAACATTAAATTCTCTTCTCATTCTATCTACGATAATATCAAGGTGTAACTCACCCATACCAGAGATAGTAGTTTGACCAGTTTCAGGATCAGTATGCATTCTAAATGTTGGATCTTCTTCAGCAAGTTTTTGAAGGGCAATACCCATCTTTTCTTGATCTGCTTTAGTTTTAGGTTCAACAGCCTGAGTAATAACTGGTTCAGGGAATTCCATACCTTTCATGATAACAGGTTTCTTCTCATCACATAGAGTATCAGCAGTTGTAGTATTCTTAAGACCTACAGCAGCTCCAATTTCACCAGCATATATTTCTGGAATCTCTTCTCTGTGATTAGCATGCATTAGTAGTATTCTACCAATTCTTTCCTTAACATCTTTAGTAGAGTTAAGTACATAAGAACCACTCTTTAAAGTACCAGAATATACTCTAAAGAAAGTAAGTCTTCCTACGAATGGATCAGTAGCAATCTTAAATGCTAATGCAGTAAATGGTTCAGAATCAGATGGATGTCTTAATACTAAGTTTCCTTTCATATCAGTACATTCAATAGCCTCAACATCAGTAGGAGCAGGTAAATAATCAACAACAGCATCAAGTAGTAACTTAATACCCATATTACCTAAAGCAGTTCCACACATAACAGGGAAGAATTCTGCCTTTAATACACCCTTTCTGATAGCCTTTTTAAGTTCTTCTACTCCTATTTCTTCACCATCTAAGTATTTCATCATTAATTCTTCATCATAATCAGCAGCAGCTTCAATTAATATATTTCTATATTCTACTGCTTTATCCTTCATATCTTCAGGAATCTCAATCTCAGTATAATCTTCAGCTTGTTTACCATCAAAGTGATATGCTTTCATAGTAACTAGATCAATTACACCATTAAAATCAGATTCAGCTCCAATAGGAAGTTCCATAGCAGCAGTATTTGCTCCTAATCTATCTTTAATAGTACCTAAACTAAAATAGAAGTCAGCTCCCATTTTATCCATCTTATTAGCAAAGATAATTCTAGGTACAGCATATTCATTTGCTTGTCTCCATACAGTCTCACTTTGAGGTTCAACACCAGCTTGAGCATCAATAAGTAAAACAGCACCATCAAGTACTCTTAAACTTCTTTGAACTTCAATAGTAAAGTCAACATGTCCTGGAGTATCAATAATATTAAATCTATAACCCTTCCAAAATGCAGTAGTAGCGGCACTAGTAATAGTAATACCTCTCTCTTGCTCTTGAGCCATCCAGTCCATTTGCGATTCACCATCATGAGTTTCACCAATCTTATGAATCTTATGAGTATGGAACAAAATTCTCTCAGTACAAGTAGTCTTACCAGCATCAATATGAGCCATAATTCCAATATTTCTTGTATGATCTAAGCTTATTTCACGAGCCATAATTCTTTTTTCCTTTCTTTTATTATTTAATTTATTAGTAATTATTAACTTAAAGTTTTAACAAGTCTCTTGCCTAATTCTTTTCTTGCATATACTTGTTCAAGATCAATAATACTATCTTTATATCTATTATATGCTTCAATATAATTTCCATTTTCGATAGCAGTAACGCAATAATCTACTACATTATCATAAATATAATCATAAACAATATCTTTATTACAATCATTTTCTATACCTTTAACTATATAAGGTGCAGTTTTATAATAATGTTCTATATCTTTCTCAGAAACAAAATTATCTCTGAACCATCTAAGTACAGAAAGCTCATAACAATTATCGTCAAAATTACTTAAATAATGTTTCATACAAGCAGTGGTTAAATAACAGCTTCCACTATTAGTACTTTTTTCAGTCTTATCCTTGTTATGTGTTGTCATAGTTAATATTTTACCATCTTTATCATAATTTAAATGCACACCATCATGAGGTTTATCTGGAGTATTGCTATAAATAGACATAGATTTTTTTGTAAACTTTAAAGCCTCTCCTCTTTCATTTATAAACGATCCCGTTTTTGGATCTTTACCAATTATTTTATCTTTATCATCACTCATAACTTTTTGCTTTTTCCTTTCAATATAATTTTATTTTCATCAAATATTGCATTTAACGGACAGCTTCCATAGTAAATCACTATATCAACCCAATTTTCTATTTCTTCATAATAGTCACAGCAATAAGCTTCAACTGGTATCTCATCAACTAATTCTATTATACTTTTTGCTTCATCATCAGTCATTTTAGACAAATCACCATCAGTAGCATAATAAGTTAACCATTTCTCCACAATATTCAATATTTTTTCAAAAATATCACGATATGGTAGATATGGTTCATAGTATACACTTACTTTAGTATAAAAAAGTAACTTAGCTAAACCAGTTTCAACTTCAAGCCTAGTAATCTTCTTCATATTATCCATTACAATTAATTTCCTTTATACTCTATATTTATTAGTAATTATTTATCAGTCTTTAAATTATCAATTTGCTTTTTTCTTAGTAACATGATTTCCCATAACCAAATTACTATTTCATCAGTTAAATCACTATCAATATAACTAAGAAGTTCAACATTTAACTCATCGACTTTATAGTATACAGATAACATTTCATTATGATCAATATAGATTAAAGTTCTCTTCTCTTCATATTCACTAGACCATCTAGAAACTATTTTTAAAATTCTAGTATAATCTTTTCTACTATCTCCAAATTTACTATAACAACTTAGAGTAGCAAGTGGACCAAGTAATTTATCAAAAGCAAATCTAATATTACAATAACTCAAATCATTATTGTTATAAATAAAACCTATATCTTTAGAATCATTATCATTCATTTATTGCTCTCCTTAAATAATCACTAAATTATAGCAATAATTACCATCTATAATGAGCAAATGCCTTATTAGCTTCTGCCATCTTATGAGTATCATCTTTCTTCTTAACAGATGCACCAGTTCCATTAGATGCATCAATAATTTCATTAGCAAGATTTTCAGCCATTGAATGACCTCCTCTTAATCTTGCATATTGAGCTAACCATCTAAAAGCTAAAGCTTGAGCTCTTTCAGGTTTAACCTCAACTGGTACTTGGTAGTTAGCTCCACCAACTCTTCTAGACTTAACTTCAAGACCTGGTTTAATATTATCCATAGCTTTATTAAATACTACCATAGGATCTTCACCAGTTTTTTCTTTAACTATATCAAAAGCATTATATATAATCTTTTGAGCAGTACCTTTTTTACCATCTTTCATAATATGATTAACTAACTTAGTAACCACCTTAGAATTATAAATAGGATCTGCTAAAACATCTCTTTTAGTAGCTTGTCTCTTTCTCATAGTTTATCCTCCTTCCAATATTATTAATAATTATTATTTCTTATCTTTTTTAGCACCGTACTTACTTCTACCTTGCTTTCTGTTTTGAACTCCAGCAGTATCTAAAGTACCTCTAATAATATGGTATCTAACACCGATTAAGTCTTTAACTCTTCCGCCTCTTATAAGAACAACACTATGTTCTTGTAAGTTGTGTCCAATACCTGGAATATAACAAGTAACTTCCATACCATTAGATAATCTAACTCTCGCATATTTTCTTAAAGCTGAGTTAGGTTTCTTAGGTGTAGTAGTACCAACCCTAGTACAAACTCCTCTCTTTTGAGGTGAAACTTGTACAGTTTGTTTCTTTTGGATACTATTCTTTCCTACTAATAATACTGGAGATTTACTCTTTCTTACTTTCTTAGTTCTAGGTTTTCTAGTTAACTGATTAATTGTAGGCATTATATCACTCCTTTCTTACACATATCCTGGTGTTTCATTTTTAATCTTAAATATAAGTTTTACCAATAGTAAAACCTAAATTCACGAACGAATTAATAATAACATTTTTATATAAATTAGTCAAGTACTTTTTAAATATTTCTTTACATACAACCATAATATATGCAAATATAAAGAAAAAAGACTATTTACTAGTCTCTTCTCTAACCATTAAGTTCAAAATATTTATTTACAATCTGTGCAGATATATTTCTAGTAACACCATAAGTAGTAGAATCTGGAACACTAATATCAGGAGATACCACTACTATACTCATTTTAGGATTATCACTTGGAGAATATCCAACAAACGAAGAAGTAATAGTTTCAGTATCTACTTTACCATCACCATCAGTATCAATAAAGCTTTGACTAGTACCAGTCTTACCAGCAGAATTAGTATAATTACCCATATATCCATAACCAAGTCCCCTAGTAACAACTGCAGAAAAGCCTTCTCTTACCCTATCAATATATTTCTTCTCTACAGATAATTTACCAAGTTCCGTAACATTAGCCTTATATATTAGAGAACCAAAAGTATCACCACTATCACTAGGTTTATATACCTCTTTTAATAAATAAGGTTTAAGCCTAACACCATTATTAGCAATAGTATTAATATATTGCGATAACTGTATTGGAGTATAAGTATCATACTGTCCAATAGAAAAATCAAGTAAATGACCAGGAAGCCTACTCTTACCCATAAAGCCCAAACTTTCTACCGGAAGATCAATACCAGTCTTTTCCCCCAAACCAAATTCAGCATACATCTCTCTATATTTATCAAACGCACTCTCATCTAAAGATAATCCTTGATTATATTCATAACTACCATTACCAACCTTAATAGCAATCTTATATTGATATACATTCGAAGAATTCTGTAAAGCATAAATATCATCAATAGGACCCATAGTCTGCCAAGAACACTTAAGAGGAGTATCCTTAATTTTAATACATTCATCATTAAGCACAGTACCAATATCAATTGCCCCATACTTATATCCAACCATCATCGAAGCACCCTTAACAACACTACCAGGAGTAACAGGAAGAGTAACAATCCCAGGAGTATAATCAACAATTTGATAATAGCCATCTTTCAAAACAGCTTGTTTACCTGCCATAGCTAATATCTCCCCAGTATTAGGATCAGATACAATAGCAAAAGAACGATTATAATACTGAGTACCAGGTTCACCCTTAGCATTTAATACCTCATTACTAAGAACATCTTCCAAATACTTCTGAAGTTCAATATCAATAGTAAGAACAATATCATTACCCCTCTTACCTTCACTAACAAGTTCATAACTATTATCCGATAACAATCTATACTTAGCCTTAGTACCCCTCAAATAATCCTCATATTGATATTCAAGATAAGAAATACCAACCCTATCATCTAAAGTATACCCCTTCTTCAAATATACCTTAGACAATTCCGAAGGAATCCCCTGCGTATTAGAAGAAACATTACCAAGAATAGACTTAAAAGTATCACCATACAAATAAACCCTTTCCCAATCAAGCTTAGTATTAAAGCCCTTTAAATTATCAATATTCTCACTAATATAAGCATATTCAGCATCAGTAACATCACTATTCTTAATAACCTTCTCAGCATAAGAATAACCCTTATTCATCAAATAATAAATATACGCAGCCTTCTTATCACTATCAGTATATTCACTAATCTCATCATCAAGTCTCTCATATATAAGTTTATCAATATCCTTATCATTAAGTTTTCTCTTATTATATAAATCCCATTCCTCATCAGTAATCTTTTTTCTACATTCCTTATAATGAGACTTATAATAAAAATCTTTAAGCTTATTATCATCTATTTTAGAATAATCAATATCAATATTATTTGAAACCTCATAAGCAAGTTCAATCTCTTCCTTAGTAGTAATACCATTTTGTTTCTTATAATAAATAGTTTTAACCCCCTCATTATCTACAAGTAACTTATGATTCCTATCATATATTCTACCCCTTGGAGCACTAGTACTTTCAATTGTCTTTTCAGTAGCCATAGTAAGCTTATCATTATATTCATTATTCTTAAGTATTTGAAGATTAAAAAGCCTACAACCAATAACAATATATATAATAATTACCAAAACAATAATCAAACCAAATCTCCTATTCATAATCTCATCAAGATGTTTATCATTACACTTATGTTTCTTATTAATAGGCCCTGTTTTTTTCTTAATTTCAAGTTTACTTTTCTTTTTCTTCTTACTAGTTTTATTAATTTTCTTACTTCTAAATGTAAATAAATCACCTAAAGAAAATACCTTTTTTCCAAACTTTCTACCCATACAAAGCCTCCACTCTATTTATTATTATATCATAAAAAATAAAAATATACATATAGTAAATTAGGTGAAATAATGAATATTAAAATAATAGAAGAATACATAAGCAAATTAACAAAAGAAGATATTAATAACTATGCCCAAAAACAAGGAATAAAATTAGATAAAGAAGAGTTAGACATAGTATATAATTATATCAAAACAAACTATAAAAATATTATCTATTACCCCATAGAGAAAACACTATCTGAAATAAAATATAAAGTAAAACCATTAACATATACCAAAATAGAAGAACTAATAACCAAATATAAAAACATAATAGATAATTTTACAAATAAGATAAGAGAAGATTAACCTTCTCTTATCTTATTTATCATTTCACTATCAAATTTCTTATTTCTTATCATTTCAATTTCATATTTATAAGGAGGATATATCTTCTCTTTAGAATTATCATCCTTAGTAACATAAGGAGTCTCTAATATCATAGGTATATCACTAAGTCTCTTATTATAAATAACACTAAGCAAATTATCAAAACCAATAGTACCAAAGCCTATATTAGCATGTCTATCCTTATGACTATTAATAACATTCATACTATCATTAATATGTACACAATATATTTTATCAATACCAACAATATTATCAAATAAATCAAGAACATTATCAAAATTACCAATATCATATCCCGCATCATTAAGATGACAAGTATCCAAACATACCCCTATTTTATCAGGAACGTTAATTTTATCAATAATATCCCTAATCTCCTCAAAAGATCTACCAATCTCATTACCTTTACCCGCCATAGTCTCAAGTAATATTTTTACATCATAATCATTATCAAGTATCAAATTAAGACCCTTAGATATATTTTCAATAGCCTCTATTCTAGATACATTAACCGCTGATCCAGGATGAAGAACCATATATTTAATTCCCAAAGTACTACATCTTTTTACCTCTTCTTTTAAGAAAGAAACAGAAAAATTAAAATTATTCATATTAGCCAAATTAACAATATAAGGAGCATGAACAATAACATTATTAATATCAATCCCATTATCATCCATTAACTTCTTAGCCTCATCCGTAAATTCAGACCTAATATCTCCCCTATTAGTATTTTGTGGAGCACCAGTATAAAACATAAACGTATTAGCCCCATACCCAATAGCCTCACGAGCACTTCCCACTAATTGATTATTACTCTTATAAGAAACATGACTTCCTATTATCAAACTCATTCTTATCACCCAAATATATTATACTATATTTTACCAAAAATAAAAAGAGGATTTCTCCTCTTAATTAGCTATTAGCATCCTGAGCCATTAACTGTGTTATTACCACCATTAACATAAAATGGACTTGTTTTTCCATCAGTAGTAGTACCAGCAGTAAGCTTAATACAAACTTTACCATTCGTTAATTTAGCAGTTCCAGTCAAACCAGTAGTATCAGTAATACCAGCAGCTTTTAATTCAGTTTCTGTCAATTCGCTATCAGTTGTAGTCCAACTCTTACCTTTTCCAGTAGCACTAGTCCAAGCAGTATATACGCTAGATACATCGCCAGCATTAGTACCCAAAGTAGCTAATTCATATTGTTTAGTAAACCATTCTGTTGCAGTATCCGCAGCGTTTTGAAGTTGACTTTCTTTTGCTTTATTCATTGAAGATATTACTGATGGTATAGTTACTACTAATACTACAGCAAGTATTACGATAACTGCTAGTAGTTCTATTAAAGTAAATCCTTTTCTATTTAATTTTTTCATATATATTAATCCTCCTCTATCTTATAAGATAATATTAACATAAAATAAAATATTAGTCAATTATATCAAGATAAATATTTATATTTTTTTAAAGAAAATAAGAAGGCATCCCCCCTCCAAGCGGAATGGGAATGCCTTCTTAATGTAATTTAAATTACAAATAAATTATATCAATACTTTGATAATTTATTGGTTACCTTAATATAAATATTTACATATTTATCACCATATTTTTTACTTTTAAGTAATCTAAGATTACTATAATTATCTTTTAATATATCAGTACTATATTCTAATACCAATACTCCATTATCTTCTAGTAGATCATATTTATTTACTAATTCTATAACCTCGTTCATAGCTTCCATCTTATAAGGAGCATCCACTAAAATAATATTAAACTTAATATTATTATTTTTAAAATATAATAAGGCTTCTCTATAATCCTTATTAATAATAGTGGATTTCCCTTCAATATTAAGATTATTAATATTTTTCTTTAATATATTTAATATCTCTCTACCATTATCAACAAAATAACACTTCTTAGCTCCCATAGATATAGCTTCAATTCCAAGGCTGCCACTACCAGAAAATAAATCAAGTACTAAGCTATCATTTATATATTCTTGAATACTTGCAAACATAGATTCTTTTACCCTATTCATCGTAGGTCTAGTACCTATAGTATCATAACCATCAATATTTCTACCTTTTAAATAACCACTTATTACTCTCATTTAGTGCACCCTCTTACATCAGTATATTTTTTAAATCTATTATTTATATTCATAACATAGTAAAAAAGTTCATTATAATATTTCATATATTCCTTATATTCTGGATATGTATATATTTCCTTTTTAAGAGATATCTTTTCATAGTCATCAGTACTATTATTATACTTATCTATTAATTCTAACAGTTTCTTATTATTAACTACTAAAGTTTTATAATGATCTAAATTTCTTATAATATCACTATCTTCAAAAGCCTTAATAAGTAGTTTCGTTTTATCTATTACTCTATCCATTATCTATATTTCAAACTCTTTTCCATTTCTCTTTGAATATCTCTCTCTTTAATTGTCTCTTTTTTATTATAATTCTTCTTACCTTTAGCTACTCCAATTAAAACCTTAGCCTTATTCTTAACAAAATATATTTTAAGTGGTACTAATGTATATCCTTCTATTTCTAATTTATCTTTTAATTTAAGTATTTCTTTTTTATGTAATAGTAGTTTCCTAGTTCTATCTTCATCATGATTAAATCTATTTCCTTCTTCATATAAAGAAATATGAGTATTAAGTAAATAAATTTCATTATTTCTAATAATAGCATAACTATCTTTAATATTTACTTTACCCATTCTTATTGATTTAATCTCTGTACCAGTAAGAACAATACCAGCTTCATAAGTATCTTCTATTTCATAATCATATCTTGCTTTTCTATTTAATATTTCCATAGTAATCACCTTTTTCTATATATAATTATATATTATTTTCTATATTTTAACAATATTATATACTCAACTACTTATATATAATTTATACTATTATCACATTTTTCCATTATCTAACTTAAACTATTAATATTAATACTACTATCTATACTTCTAACTATATTAGCATATTTATTATATACTCTTTCATAGTCATTAAGATAATCTTTAATATCAGGATTAGAAAAAGGAATAATTTTATATCCATCTTTATTAGTAGTATATATAAGTTCATTATTTAAATCACTTAACTTAATACTAGAATTATTATCTTTATCTATATTCTTAGTAATTTTAATACTACTTAATAATCCCACAGTAGTATTATAATCAATATTAGTATCTTGAGCAGATAAAAAGTTACCTAAAGAATATATTACTAAAGTATCATTAATATATGTTATAGGCATAATAACATGAGGATGAGTACCTATAATTATATCTACTCCTAAAGAAGATAAAAATTCTGCCATATCAATCTGATATTTAGTAGGAACATGTGTATATTCTACTCCAAAATGCATTGCCACTATAAGTAAATCTACTTTATCTCTAACTCTTAAAATATCTTCCTTAACTATCTTCTTATATTCTTGATACTTAGTATCATTATCTGGATTATTACCAGTACAAGGCCATATATTTACTAAATATTCCTTACCTTCAGGAACTTTAATACCATTAGTACCATAAGTATAATTAAGCATAGTATAAGTAATATTATTTACCTCTTTAATATTAACTTTATTTCTATCATTATTAGACAAATAACTACCAGACGTTAATACATTACTCTTATTATTCCAATAATTAAGAGAATTAATAATAGCCTTCTCACCTCTATCAAGAGTATGATTAGTAGCTAAACTTACCAAATTAAAACCAGTATCTATTGTAGCATCACCAACTTCATAAGGAGAATTAAAAGCAGGATATGAAGATACACCTATTTCAGAACCACCTAAAATAGTCTCCTGATTATAATAAGCTAAATCATAGTTCTTAACAATATCTTTAATATAACTATACATAGACTTAAAATCATAACTACCATCATCCTTTTTAGCGGCATTATATAGTTTATCATTAATAAGATTATCTCCTGCCATAATAAGACTAATCGAAGTACTCTTATTATTATCTACATTTACTTTACTGTCATTATTTATATTATTATGATTATTTAATAATTTATTATATCCAAAATATATACCCACTATTAATAATAATCCTATAATTATTTTAGGTAATATCCTCTTTTTTCTTTTTCTCTTCATATATACCTCACTATCCTACCGAAAGATATTTCATTTGCAGTAAAATCTTTCTTTTCTTAAAAGGAAGTCCATAAGACTTCCTTTTACTATATATTATCTTCTTCTAACCTTCTTCTTATAACTTTTATCATAATTATTCTTAACATCATTCATTTTCTTAGAAAATACAATTTCTCCATTAGCAGTATTAACCTTAGATAGTTTAGCGGTAAACATATCCCCTATCAATATCTTTTCACCATTAGCTCCTACTATCGAATAACCATCTTTACCAAGATGAAAATATCTCTCATTATAGTATAACCTACCATATATCATATTATCAGGATATAATACTGTTAAATACTTATCCCCAACACTTGCTACAATAACTTCAAATTCCTCTTTCTCATATTGTTTCATAAATTCAGCTTTCCTAATATCATCTACTTTTCTTTCAGCTTTAATAGCTCTAAGTTCAGCATCAGTAGCTATTCTAGCAATATAAGGAGTAATCTTTTCCCATTTTCTCTTAGTATAATTAATACCATAACGAAGAGAATCTTTAACTACTCTTTCATTAATAGTATCAGATAATCTTCTTATAGGAGAAGTACCAGTAGAATAAGCATCTAATCCTAAAGCATAATGTCCTAAGTTATTAGCGGAATACTTAGCCTTAGATTGACTCATAATAGCCATCTTATCATATATTATTTGTTCTCTAGAACCAGTATATGTTTTTTGTACCTCTTTAATATCATTAGTAGTAAAATCTTTCTTCTTACCCAAATTAATTTTATATCCTCTCTTTTTAAGTAAACCAATCCAACTATTTAACTTATCAGTATCCGGACTATCATGGAATCTAGATATAAAAGGTAACTTATTCTTTAAGAAATAATCAGTTAAACACATATTATGAAGAAGCATTAAAAATTCAATTAATTCTTCAGCCTTACCCTGTCTTCTTTCTTTAATATTAATAATAGTATTATTCTCAATTAAAAACTTAACCTCATCAGAAGAAAACTCTAAGAAACCATCCTCTAACATTCTCTTCTTTACCTTCATAGAAGACATATATAAATCATCTAATAAAGAAGTATATTCCTGATAACCAGAAACAACAATATTATCTTCTAAATACTTATTAACATCACCATAAGTCATTCTTTTTCTATTATTTATTACAGCTTCATTTATCTTATAATTTACCACTTTACCAGTATTATCTATCTTAATACCCATAGATAGAGCATATCTATCCTCTCCTGGTACTAAAGAACATATACCATTAGATAAACTCTCATGCATCATAGGATTACAACATCCAGGAAAATATACCGAAATAGCTCTCTTTAAAGTCTCTTCCCACATAGCACTCCTATCTTCAATATATCTATTAGGATCCGCTATTTGAACATAAATAGTATTATTATAATAGGAGACAGCATCATCAAAATCCTTAGTATCATCACCATCTATTGTAACAGATACAATATCTCTTTGATCCTTTAAACCATTTCTTTTTTCATACATTATATTATCTTCTGATAATACTTTCTCTTTCTCACTTACTTCTTCTAAATACTTATCACTAAAACTAGTAGGAAAACCATTAAGTGCTAGTACTTCTTTTTCTAACATACCAGTATCATCTTTATGACCTAATACCTCTTTAATAGTATTATCTTCACCACTTATAAGTAGTTTAGTTCCTAGTGGATATATATCATTTAAATATACATCTTCTTTATCTTCACATCTAGCTATATACTTCTTACCTTCTTTTACTACTTCAGCAATATAATCATAGTATTTCCTATCAATAATCTTAACTACCTTAGCAGCACCCCTATGACTACCATAATCTACTAAAACAGTATCATTATTTCTTAGTTTCCCTTTATCTTTATATACAACATCTAACTCTGTACCATCTTCTAATACAACAATTATACCCCTTTTAGAAGTAATCTTAATTATACCCTTTCTAAGTGAAGTATTAGATACTAACATATATCTATCATTATTCTTATATACAATACCTTCTTTTCCCAATATTCTTAAAGTATCTAATACATCATCCTTATCTTTTCCTAATATTTTAGCTATTTCCAAAGCCTTTAAATTATTATTTCTTTTATTACTTAGTAATTCTATAATGCTATTTTCCATTAATATCCCCCTACTTAGTTATTTTATCATCATATATTTCAAAGTCAATTTCTGATCTATCTTTATCAGCCCTTGTAACTTTTACTTTAACCTTATCTCCAAAAGAGTATTTCTTCTTACTCTTTTTACCAATCAAAGCCATTAAATCATTATCAAAAACATAATAATCTCCCTTAATACTTTCAGCTTTAACTAATCCCTCTATAGTATTTTCAAGTTCAACAAAGAAACCAAACTCTTGTACTCCTGATATAATACCATCATACACTTCACCAATATGATCCATCATATATTCAGCCTTCTTCATCTTGTCAACATCTCTTTCACAATTTTGAGCCTCTTGTTCCCTAATTGAACAATGTTCACATTCTATAGGTAATTCCTCTTTTCTTTCACTTATTATTCTATCACTATAATTATAATTATAATCCTTAAGTAACCTATGTAAAATCAAATCTGGATATCTCCTAATAGGAGAAGTAAAATGACTATAACACTTACTACCAAGACCAAAATGTCCAATATTAATATCAGAATATACAGCCTTAGCCTGACTACGAATAGCCATATCATGAAGTACTCTTACCTCTGGTACCTCTTCTAATTGACTAAGAATATGTTGTAAATCTTTAGGATTATCTATCTTATTTTTACCATTAACAACATATCCATGTAAAGATAAGAACTTCATAAATTCACCAAGTCTCTTCTCATCAGGTTTATCATGAACACGATATATACCAGGTAAATTCTTATAATATATAGATGATGCCACCGTTTCATTAGCGGCTATCATAAAGTTCTCAATAAGTTCCTCACCACTTCTTTGTACTCTAGATTCAATATGAGTAGGATGACAATTTTCATCAACTTTAATCTTAGCCTCAGTACTTTCAAATTCAATATAACCACGACGAATCATCTTTTTTCTTAATATCTTAGATAATTCATTCATTAAAAGTAAAGTCTTTTCAAATGGTTTATAATCCTCACTAGTAGTATTTTCCTCTAATATCTTATTAACCTCTTCATAAGTCATCTTTTTCCTACTACGAATAATAGACTTAAATATTTCATAGTGGCCAATATCTCCCTTATCATCAATAATCATCTCACAAGAAAATGCAAATCTATCTTCATTTTCATTTAAAGAACATATACCATTAGATAATTTATGTGGAAGCATAGGTAATACCCTATCAACTAAATATACACTAGTACCTCTAAAATATGCCTCATCATCTAATTTAGTACCTTCCTTAACATAATAAGAAACATCCGCTATATGTACTCCCAATTTATATTTACCATCATCTAATTTAGATAAAGAAATAGCATCATCTATATCCTTAGTATCAGATCCATCAATAGTAAATATCTCTTCACTTCTTAAATCTCTTCTGCCACTAGATAATTCCTTATTAATTTCTTCTTCTGTCAAATAAGAAGGAATATCATCTAATTCTTCTACCACCTCATCTGGAAAAGATGGACTAAAATTATATTCATAAACAAAAGATAAAATATCTACACCAACATCGTTCTTATGACCAATAATCTTAGTAATTTTACCAACTCTATTACCCTCTTTTAAAGGAGTAACCACTACTTTATGACCTTCTACTGCACCATTTAAATTATCCCTAGGAATATATATATTAGCTCCCTTTTTATCCGGTTTAACAAAGTATTCACCATCTACTAATATAACTTCTCCTACCAAAGGTTCATAATTCCTTTTAATAGTTTTAATAATTCTACCTTCAGGTCTTTCTTTATCTTTATTTAAATATTCAAATAAAACCAAGTCACCATCTTGTGCTCCATTAATATTCTTTTCATTAACATAAACATCTTTAGTATCCTTATTAATAATAATAAAACCAAATCCCTTTTCATTTAATGATAAAGTTCCCTTTACCAAATGACTATTTTCTAAAAGTAAATATTTCTTTTTCTTATCACTATAATAAAGAATACCATCACTTACCATTTCATCAAGTGTATTTTGTAAACTTTTATATTCATCAATAGTAGTTAAACCAAGTAAATCATTTAACTCCATAATAGTAAGAGAAGTATTATCTCTTAACTTATCTAATATAATCTCTTTCATACTAACCCTCCTCTTTTTATACACAAAAAGACTTAAAAAATTAAGTCTTAACTATAAAGATATTATTAAACAAAGTACAAAGAAAAGTACTCCTAAAATATAAGTAACTCTAGTAATAAATAACTCAAAACCTCTCTCTTTTCTCTCAGCAAATAAATCAGAAGATCCACCTTGAATTATTTGTGAAGCACTTTCAGCTTTGCCACTTTGTAGCAAAACTATAGCTATTAATAATATTGATATAATAATAACTGCTATTTCCATATTATCTTCCTTTCATACAATATCTATTATAACAAATAACTATTCCTTTGTAAATAAAAATTTTTCTTATCTTGCCACTTCAGCCCAAAGTCTTCCGTGGTCTACTAGAGCCTATAAGTCTCTAGTAGAAAAACAGCTTAAAAAATTAAGCTGTTTTACAAAGTAATTTTTTACTGTTTTGCCAATTTATTACGCTATATAAACAATCATTATTTCGTATTATAGTAAAAAACTATAGTTTTATCTATAGTTTTTTACCCTTTTTATGTTCCATAATAATAACCATTCCATAAATTATAAAACCAATAATACTAAATATTAAACCATATTTTAATCCTGGAGCAGTATATACAATAGAAATATCATGTTTACCCTTAGTAATAGGAAAACCAATAAAAGCCTTATCAACCTTTTCATAAGAAATAACCTTATTATCTACCTTAATAGTAAATCCCTTATCATATGGAATAGAAGTAACAAAATAAGAATTATCTCTAGTAACATTAATATTACCCTCTATTATATCATTACCAAAACTAGTAATATTAAATTTATCAAACCTATCTTTAATACCAGTAACATTATCATAATCTAATACATAAGTTTCAATATCTTTAATATTATAAGTACCCTTAGTTAATTTAATATCAATATCTTGAATTACCTTATCCGATATAAGATATCTAAAAGTATAATTCTTATTAGCATAAGTCCACCCTCTGCAAGTTAATAAATTATCCATATTATTAATAGACATAACAATATTATCATATTTACAACTATTTTCCTTAAGACCATATAAATTAATAAATAATAATTTATTTTCTAACTTATCCTTTAATCTAATATTAATAGTTCCCTTATCTTTTACCTTAAGAACATAACCATCATCATTCTTAGTAACATCTACTCCATCATTACTAATAACATCATATTCCAAAGAAACTTTCTCTGTATTATTATTCATAATACTATTATTACTACTACTAGTAGTAATAACATTATTAAGAAGAAGTTCTAAATAATTAGGATATTCATAACTATCAAAATCCTTTTCATTTAAAATATTATTACTAGCATATAGCATAGGAAACACATCATCATTCATATACATATTATTACCAATAGACCTATAACCAAGTCCTGGATCATAATCAGAATATAAATACTTAACACCCATATAAGTATCAAATAATATATTATCACTAGAAGGAATCATAAAATAATTATATTCAAGCCTATTATTCTTAAATATATCCCTAACAAAATATAAATAATCATAATTATAAGTAGAAGAATAAATATTAGTAGTATAATACCTATCATTATACATCTTATTTACAGTTTTAGTAGGATTCATCAAACTATTAGATCTATAATAATCATTATCATTTAAAATAACATTATTAATACTATTCTCTATATCTTCACTAAATATTTCATTATACATATTCTTACTTACATAATCCTCAGTAAAATTAGTATATAAACATATTCCAAAAGCACCTAAACATAAAGAAATATAAATAATATTCTTATATTTAAACTTATTATATAATATAAGAATTAAACAAATAAATATTAAGTATAAATAACAATATTGTTTTTGATTAAAATAATATAATAATATACAAACAAATAATATATAAATAATAAATTTCTTAATATCAATCTTATTATTAATAATATCATTAATAAATAAAGCAATTAAATACCCAATTAAAGGAGCAAAAGGAATAAAACACTTAGCCCTCAAATATAATCCCCCATTTAATATATACATAAATATAGGAATAAAGAAAACAATACTTAATAATATACCCAAAATAACATTATTCTTCTTCTTACTATAAAATAAATATAACAAAGATATAAATCCAAGCATAGATAAACCAATAGTATAATTACCACAAAAAATCTTATGAAAATTAAAATTTGGTACCAATAAAGAAGTTAATTTTATAGCACTCTCACTACTACCTCTACCACTTAAAAGAGTACTCATAGTAGGAATAAGTAATACACCCGCCATTAATACAGGTATTAAAATATATAATATAAATTTACCCAAATCTTTAGTAAATAATTTAATACCCTTTTTAGTATCATCACTAAAATATTTATATAAATAATAAATACCAATAACAACAATACCACCAACACTATAATAATAACTAGTCATTATCATTAAAAATATTGAAATAATAAGTAAAGATTTCTTATTATCATTAAATAACTTATCTACACCCATAAGTCCCATTATTAAAAAAGGCATATAATTAACAAACATAACATGTCTATGCATCTGAAATATAAGTGATTCAGATAAAACAAATATAATAGAAGTAATAAAAGAAATATTTCTATTATACTTATTAGATAAAATCCACTTATAAAACAATATACCAGAAGAAACAACAATAATAAAATCCACTACTGTCATATAAGTCTTCATACTAACAAAAGGCAATAAATAAGAAGGTAAAATAATCGGACTCAAAAAACCATAATAAGATAAATTAAATATATTTTGTCCACCACCATAGTTAAAAGAAAAACTAGGAATCAAATTACCTGTCTTATAAAATAATTGCCTAAAATAATCAGGAATTATAGTATGTTGATTTATCCAATCAGTATCTGAACCAAATACATTAGTAAAATGAGTTAAAATCATATAAATAACAAAGACAATACCAGTTAAAATCAAATAATTGTAATAATCTTTCTTTTTCATACCAAACCTCTATTTCTTTTTAAAAACAATAAACTTACTTAATACATAATTAAGTACTATAACAATAACCTGAACAATAAGTTTAATAATCTTATCATCAAATTTCAAAACACTAACAAATACATACATCATTAACATATCCAAAAGAAGAGTACTTACTCTAGATAAATAAAAATTAATCCCTTCTTTAAAAGATATTTTCTCTTTAGTTTTAAATACATATTTCCTATTAGTAAAATAAGCAAAAGTAACCGAAGCAACCCAAGATATAATATTTGCAATCTGTAGTTCTACTACTTCTTTTGGATTAAGAATAGTATATACAAGTAAATAATATGTAGCTAAACTAACTACCGTAGTTAAACCTCCCACTATTAAGTAGGAGATAATCTCTTCATATTTATAATATAATTCTTTTATCTTTTTCATTTCTTATCAACATTACTTTCTTTAATAATATATATAGGTCTATCTTTAACTTCCATATACATCTTTGCCAAATATTCACCAATAACACCTAAACATAAAAGTTGAATACCACTTACCATAAAAATAATACAAGCAAGACTAGGCCATCCGCTAGTAGGATCACCAAAAGCAAGTGTTTTAACAATAATAACAATAATCATAATAAAAGCTATTAAACAGAACAAAACACCTATAAAAGCAGCCATAGTAAGAGGAGCCGTACTAAATCCTACAATACCATCTAAAGCATAAGAAAATAACTTCCAAAAATTCCATTTAGTAGTACCTGCTACTCTTTCCTTATTTTCAAATTCAATCCATTTAGTCTTAAATCCAACAAAACTAAATAAACCTTTCGAATAACGATTATATTCCTTCATACTTAAAACAGCCTCTACCATTTGTCTAGTCATAAGTCTATAATCCCTAGCACCAGGTACCATCTCTGTTTTAGACATTTTACCAATAATATCATAAAACCATTTAGTAAATGTCTTTCTTAAGAAAGAATATCCATTTCTACTAGTACTCTTAGTGGCAACACAGTCATATCCTTCTTCTTCAATCAATCTAACCATTTCAGGTAATAAACTAGGTGGATCCTGTAAATCAACATCCATAATAGTTACATAATCACCACTAGCCATACTAAGTCCAGCATACATAGCGGCCTCTTTCCCAAAATTTCTTGAAAAAGAAATATACTTAACTTCCTTATCATCAGTCTTACTCTTAATAACCTCTAAAGTCTTATCCCTACTTCCATCATCAACAAAAATAAGTTCCAACTTAATATCCATATTCTTAGTAACCTTTTTAACTTCATCATAAAAATAAGGTATACTCTCTTCCTCATTAAAACAAGGAACAATAATACTTAATTTCTTCATAATAAACTTCCCTTCAAAATTAATACTAAATAAATAATACCAATAGTTAACAATTAAGTCAAGTTTTTAACTATTATATAACAAAATTTGACACAAAAAATACCATAGTATAAACTATGATATTCTTAATATTGCATTCCCCAAATAACTAAATCCTTAGCCTCTTTACCACAAACAACACATTTATCTGATACTTTTTCATCACTAAAAGGAATACATCTAGATTTCGTACCTCTTATTTCCTTAATCTTTTCTTCACATTTAGGATCACCACACCACATAGCTTTAACAAAACCAGGATGAGCATTCATAATACTAGCAAACTCTTCCATATCCGTAGCAGTATAAGTCATCTCTTCTCTTCTTCTTAAAGCCCTATCATACATATCCCTTTGAATATCAAGAAGAAGCAATTTAACATCATGAATAATATCAGTATTTGTAAATACTTGTAATTTTTCTCTAGTATCCCTTCTAACCAAAGTAACCATATTATTCTCTAAATCCCTCTTACCAATTTCAATACGTACTGGAATACCTTGAACTTCAGCTTCAGCAAATTTATATCCCGGACTCTTTTCACTATTATCAATATAAGCCTCAATACCCTCTTGTTTCAACTTATCAAAATAATCATTAGCTAAAGATAATACTTCCAAATCATTACCAATAGGTATAATAACAACCTTTTTAGGAGCAATTTTAGGAGGTAAAACAAGACCATAATCATCAGAATGTACCATAATAAGAGCTCCTATCATTCTCGTAGAACAACCCCAAGAAGTCTGATAAGGATAATCAATCTTATTATCTCTAGAAGTATATTTAATATCATAAGCACGAGCAAACTTCTGACCAAAGAAATGACTAGTAGCGGACTGCAAAGTAATACCATTATACATAAGAGCTTCAACTGTATAAGTATATTCAGCACCAGCAAATTTCTCCTTTTCTGTCTTCCTACCTACAATACTAGGAATAGCTAAATAATCATGAAAGAAATCATTATAAATATTTAACATTTGTAAAGTCTCAGTTTCAGCCTCTTCACGAGTCTCATGAATAGTATGACCCTCTTGCCATAAAAACTCACGACTTCTAAGAAAAGGTCTAGTTTCCTTCTCCCATCTTAATACACTACACCATTGATTATATAATTTAGGTAAATCACGATAAGAAGAAATATTATTAGCATAATAATCACTAAATACCGTTTCAGAAGTAGGTCTAATACATAGCCTCTCATCTAATTTCTTATTACCACCATAAGTAACCCAAGCAACTTCAGGAGCAAATCCCTCTACTAATTCCCCTTCCTTATTAAGAAGAGATTCAGGAATAAGCATTGGCATAGATACATTAACATGCCCAGTTTCCTTAAACTTCTTATCTATAATACTTTGCATATTTTCCCATATAGCATAACCATTAGGCTCAATAACAATACACCCCTTAGTATTAGAATAACATGCAAGTTTAGCAGCTCTAACAACATCAGTATACCATTTAGCAAAATCTACATCCCTACTAGTAATCTGTTTATTTTGTTTATCATTCATACATAACACCTCATCAATAACCATTTTATCATAAAAACATAAAAAATACTACTATTAATTATTAAGTAAACAATCTAAATATCTCATATCATTACCAATAATATATACATAATTACTACCAAGTTTATTCCTAAGTTCAATAATACCATTCTTAACATCATCAATATCCAAAGAAAATATCTCTATATAATTCAAAATAATATCATTAATATAATAAAAATTATACATTTTTAACAAACAATATATCTTTTCAAAATTATCCTCATCAATACTTTCCAAGTAAGAAATATCATAATTATTCATAACCATATCAAAGTAAAAATCATCTAAATACCTTCTAAGAAACATCTATATCACCATCATATAACATAATATCATAACTATCATTATTTTTAATAACAATAACCTCATCATCTTTATAAATATCTACATTATATTCATCTTGTTTTAAAGTAATAGTAATCTCCTTATCCAAATCATATACATATACTTTAAAACCAATCAATTCAGAACTAAGTTCATCATCACATTTTGGTATAAAAATCTCTCTAACAACACCAATATTTTCCATATAATTTCACCTCTATTTAGCCTTCTTATTCTTAGTATAAATATTAACCATATCTTTTAAAGAAACACCATAATTCATCATCATATTCTCATTACTCATAAAAAATATAGGATTAAGTTTACCATCAATAATAATATCCATACTATTATCCAATAAATAATTAATTTTAGCAAAAAGTTCCATATAAGATATATTCTCTACCAAAGAACTATCAATACCATGCTTATCACATAATACTTTCTTTGTATCAGTATCTTTTCTTATATTCCACATCATACCTATTTCTTCAAGTTTTTCTATTCTATCTTCAAAAAGAGTACCCTTTTTATAACTAAACCTTTGAGTATTAATCCACGCTCCTAAATTATAACCTTCTTCATCAATTTCATAGCCATTTATTGTTTTAAACATCTTAGGTATTTTCAAATTATCATAATGTTCATAATATTTCTTAGCTAGCTCATACATTTTATTCCATTTATCATCATTTACATTTTCAAACATCATACCTATTTTTTCAAGTTTTTTTATTCTATCTTCAGAAAGAATGCTTTTATTATAATTCGTCTTTTGAGTAGTAATCCACACACCTAATTTATAACCTTTTTCATCGGTTTCATAACCATTTACTGTTTTAAAGCTACGTGGTATTTTCAAATTGCCATAATGTTCATAATATTTCTTTGCTAGGTCGTACATTATATTCCAGGCATCTTGTTTTCCAATTCCAAATATCATGTCTATTTTTTCGAGTTGTTTTATTCTATCTTCAGAAAGAGTATCATTTTTATATTTTACCCTTCTTTGATTACTAATCCAGAATCCTAAATTATAGCCATTTTTATCAATTTCATATCCATTTATTGTTTTAAAACTACGTGATATTTTCAAATCACCATAATGTTCATAGTATTTCTTTGCTAATTTATACATCATATTCCATGTATTATCATTTACTTTTTTAAATATCATACCTATTTCTTCAAGTTTTTCTATTTTATCTTCAGAAAGAATACTTTTATTATAATTCGTTTTTTGAGTAGCAATCCATACACCTAAATTATAACCTTTTTCATCAATTTCATAGCCATTTATTGTTTTAAACATCTTAGGTATTTTCAAATTATCATAATGTTCATAGTATTTCTTAGCTAATTTATACATCATATTCCAAGTATCTTTATATACATTTTCAAATATCATACCTATTTCTTCAAGCTTTTCTATTCTATCTTCAGAAAGAGTACCATTTTTGTAGTTGTTTCTTTGCTTACTAATCCAGAATCCTAATTTATAACCTTTTTCATCAGTTTCATAACCATTTATTGTTTTAAAACTATGTGGTATTTTCAAATTCCCATAATGCTCATAATATTTCTTTGTTAATTCGTACATCATATTCCAGGCGTCTTGCCTTCCAATTCCAAATATCATATCTATTTCTTTAAGCTTTTTTATTCTATCTTCAGAAAGAGTACCTTTTTTATATTTTACTCTTTGACTACTAATCCAGAATCCTAAATTATAGCCATTTTCATCGGTTTCATAACCATTTATTGTTTTAAAACTAAATGGTATTTTCAAGTCACTATAATGTTCATAATATTTCTTTGCTAATTCATACATCATATCCCAGTTATTAGGATTAATTCTATCTCTTACATATCTTAATATTTCATATAAATCTTTATTTTCTATATTTATATCAAAATCAGTATTTCTTATTTTAATCTTTCTATTACTTTTACCTTGTTTCCTTTGAATTTCTTTTACCCTATTCTTTAAATTATTCTCTAATTCTTCAATAAACTCTATATTATTAGTTAAATCTATAATTACTGGTGATAATAATTTATCAATTATTTCTTCTTTTGTCATATCTAAAGATACGTCTATACCATTACCTTTAGCTATATCTATTAATTCATTTCTAGTTAATGAATCATATTCTTCATACTTTTCTTTTGTCTTTCCTTTTACCGCTAAAGCTCTACCTATTTGCTCAAAATATACAATATCTGAAGTAGTACCTCTTCCAAGTATTACTCCATCAACATCTGGAGCATGCACTCCTTCATTATATTGATTAATAGCAAACATAATTCTAAGTTTCTTTTTAACACTATTTCCTTCTAGATCTCTATCATTATAAAAAGCCTCTCTATTTAGTTTACCACTTGTTTTATCTTTACTTGTCGTTTTATAAAATACTACATCATACCCATCAAACCATTGTTTAACTTCATTCATAATTGTATCTATATCATTAGTATCCTCCTCAGTAATCGGAGGACAAAAATAAATATATTTACCAGCATTTTTAATATTTTTTCTTACCATATCAGGTATATTCGGAGCATTAGTTATTTTCCTTTTAACATCTAATAATAACTTCTTATATTCCGTATAATCTTTCGTTGATAAATTTCCTTCTTCTATTTTATCTTCAAGATATTTCTCATAATCATATAATCTTACATAAGCACTTCGATAAATAGGTTTAGGTAGTACCCCATCTATCATAGCATCGCATAAATCATAATAGTTTACTACCTTACCAGAAAATAATTCATCAGTATCTGGATTAGTCATATCTCTTTCATATATAGTGCCTCTATCTCTTACATTATAGGCAGACATACCAAACAATAACATATTATGATGAGTATCTACAATAGTATTAATTCTATTTCCCCATACAGGAGCACCAAGATGATGAAGTTCATCTGTTATAAGTAAATCAACATCTAAATCAACTATTTCTTCTCTTGATAAATTTATTAAACTTTGATATGTTCCAAATTTTAAATTAGAAAAATCCTTATTTATATCTAAACCATTATTATCTATTATATTTTTAATATGCTCTATTATAGCTCCAGAAGGAGATATATATAATACTTTTTTATCTTTATATTCATAAGCTAATCTTAAAGCTACATAACTTTTACCAGTACCAGTAGCTTGCAATATAGCAACTTTATCTTCACCATAATTATAAGCATTAAGTACCCTATTAAATGCTTCAATATTATGTTCATATAAATTTAATATATTATTCATACTTCTCACCTCTTATTATACATATTTATTATATCATAACTTTAACTTCTATTTAACTTTCTTATTCTTAGTATAAATATTAACCATATCTTTTAAAGAAATACCATAATTCATCATCATATTCTCATTACTCATAAAAAATATAGAATTAAGTTTACCATCAATAATAATATTCATATTATTATCCAATAAATAATTAATTTTAGCAATAAGTTCCATATAAGATATATTTTCTACCAAAGAACTATCAATGCCATACTTATCACATAATACTTTCTTTGTATCAGTATCTTTTCTTATATTCCACATCATATCTATTTCTTCAAGCTTTTCTATTCTATCTTCAAAAAGAGTACCTTTTTTATAACTAAATCTTTGAGTATTAATCCACGCTCCTAAATTATAACCTTTTTCATCAACTTCATAACCATTTACTGTTTTAAAACTACGTGGTATTTTCAAATTGCCATAATGTTCATAATATTTCTTAGCTAATTCGTACATCATATTCCATGTATCATCATTTACATTTTCAAATATCATACCTATTTTTTCAAGTTTTTTTATTTTATCTTCTAAAAGACTACCTTTTTTATAGTTTGCTTTTTGAGTACCAATCCATAATCCTAAGTTACAACCTTTCTCATCAACATCATAACCATTTAATGTTTTAAAACTGCGTGGTATTTTCAAATTGCCATAATGTTCATAATATTTCTTTGCTAGTTCATACATTTTATTCCATGTATCGTCATTTAAATTTTCAAACATCATACCTATTTCTTCAAGTTTTTTTATTTTATCTTCAGAAAGAATGTCATTTTTATATTTTACTCTTTGATTAACAATCCAAAATCCCAAACTATAGCCTTTTTCATCAACTTCATAACCATTTATTGTTTTAAACATCTTAGGTATTTTTAAATCACCATAATGTTCATAATATTTCTTAGCCCGTTCATACATTTTGTTCCAAGCATCTTCATATACATTTTCAAATATCATACCTATTTCTTCAAGCTTTTCTATTCTATCTTCAGAAAGAGTACCATTTTTATATTTTACTCTTTGACTACTAATCCATGTTCCTAAACTATAACCATTCTCATAAACTTCATAACCATTTACTGTTTTAAACATCTGTGGTATTTTCAAATTTCCATAATGTTCATAATATTTCTTTGCTAATTCATACATTATATTCCAGGCATCTTGTTTTCCAATTCCAAATATCATATCTATTTCTTTAAGTTTTTTTATTCTATCTTCAGAAAGAGTACCATTTTTATATTTTACTCTTTGATTACTAATCCAATTTCCTAAGTTATAACCATTTTCGTCTGTTTCATAACCATTTATTGTTTTAAATTTTTGAGGTATTTTCAAATCACCATAATGTTCATAGTATTTCTTTGCTAATTTATACATCATATTCCATGTATTATCATTTACTTTTTCAAATATCATACCTATTTCTTCAAGTTTTTCTATTCTATCTTCAGAAAGAATACTTTTATTATAATTCGTTTTTTGAGTATTAATCCATACACCTAAATTATAACCTTTTTCATCAATTTCATAACCATTTATTGTTTTAAAACTATGTGATATTTTCAAATTGCCATGATGTTCATAGTATTTCTTTGCTAATTTATACATCATATTCCAAGTATCTTTATATACATCTTCAAATATCATACCTATTTCTTCAAGCTTTTCTATCCTATCTTCAAAAAGAGTACCATTTTTGTAGTTGATTCTTTGATTACTAATCCATACTCCTAATTTATAACCTTTTTCATCTGTATCATAACCATTTATTGTTTTAAACCTACATGGTATTTTTAAATCACCATAATGTTCATAATATTTCTTTGCTAATTCATACATCATATCCCAGCTATTAGGATTAATTCTATCTCTTACATATCTTAATATTTCATATAAATCTTTATTCTCTATATTTATATCAAAATCAGTATTTCTTATTTTAATCTTTCTATTACTTTTACCTTGTTTCTTTTGAATATCTTTTACCTTATTCTTTAAATTATTTTCTAATTCTTCAATAAACTCTATATTATTAGTTAAATCTATAATTACTGGGGATAATAATTTATCAATTATTTCTTCTTTTGTCATATCTAAAGATACGTCTATACCATTACCTTTAGCTATATCTATTAATTCATTTCTAGTTAATGAATCATATTCTTCATACTTTTCTTTTGTCTTTCCTTTTACCGCTAAAGCTCTACCTATTTGCTCAAAATATACAATATCTGAAGTAGTACCTCTTCCAAGTATTACTCCATCAACATCTGGAGCATGCACTCCTTCATTATATTGATTAATAGCAAACATAATTCTAAGTTTCTTTTTAACACTATTTCCTTCTAGATCTCTATCATTATAAAAAGCCTCTCTATTTAGTTTACCACTTGTTTTATCTTTACTTGTCGTTTTATAAAATACTACATCATACCCATCAAACCATTGTTTAACTTCATTCATAATTGTATCTATATCATTAGTATCCTCCTCAGTAATCGGAGGACAAAAATAAATATATTTACCAGCATTTTTAATATTTTTTCTTACCATATCAGGTATATTCGGAGCATTAGTTATTTTCCTTTTAACATCTAATAATAACTTCTTATATTCCGTATAATCTTTCGTTGATAAATTTCCTTCTTCTATTTTATCTTCAAGATATTTCTCATAATCATATAATCTTACATAAGCACTTCGATAAATAGGTTTAGGTAGTACCCCATCTATCATAGCATCGCATAAATCATAATAGTTTACTACCTTACCAGAAAATAATTCATCAGTATCTGGATTAGTCATATCTCTTTCATATATAGTGCCTCTATCTCTTACATTATAGGCAGACATACCAAACAATAACATATTATGATGAGTATCTACAATAGTATTAATTCTATTTCCCCATACAGGAGCACCAAGATGATGAAGTTCATCTGTTATAAGTAAATCAACATCTAAATCAACTATTTCTTCTCTTGATAAATTTATTAAACTTTGATATGTTCCAAATTTTAAATTAGAAAAATCCTTATTTATATCTAAACCATTATTATCTATTATATTTTTAATATGCTCTATTATAGCTCCAGAAGGAGATATATATAATACTTTTTTATCTTTATATTCATAAGCTAATCTTAAAGCTACATAACTTTTACCAGTACCAGTAGCCTGTAATATAGCCACTTTATCTTCACCATTATTATAAGCATTAAGCACCCTATTAAATGCTTCAATATTATGTTCATATAAATTTAATATATTATTCATACTTCTCACCTATCACACCTATTATATATATTATACCATACTTTTCAAATATCATATAAAATACCCCCTCTAAAATTAGAAAATAATATAACACAAATATCAAACAAAGTCAATTATATTATTTTTTCTTTCATTAATTCATTTTACTAAAAAAGAAATAAAATAACAAATTTTATTTCTTAATATCTTCTAATTTTACAGATACAATCTTACTAACCCCAGACTCTTGCATTGTAATACCATATAAAACATCTGCATATTCCATAGTCTTCTTTTTATGAGTAATAATAATAAATTGTGTATTATCTCTATACTTATCCAAATATTTACCAAAAGCCTCAACATTAGCATCATCTAAAGCAGCCTCAACCTCATCAAATAAACAAAAAGGTACAGGTCTAACATTAAGTATAGCAAATAATAACGATATAGCCGTAAAAGTCTTCTCTCCACCAGATAACAAACTAATACTCTGAAGTTTTTTTCCAGGAGGCTCCGCCTTAATATCAATCCCAGTTTCCAATATATTATCCGGATCAGTTAAAGAAAGTTCCGCTCTTCCTCCCTTAAATAACTCACGATATACAATCTTAAATTCACGTCTTACTTCTTCAAAAGTAGTACTAAGCTTATTCTTCATAATACTATCCATCTCTTTAATAATATCATATAAAGTATTTTCAGCAGTAATTAAATCCTCTTTCTGTGATTTCAAAAAATCATATCTCTCTTTAACCCTTTCATATTCACTAGGAGCATTCAAATTAACATCTCCAATAGCAAGCAAATCATTCTTAAGCCTACTAATCTCCTTATTAGCACTATCTATATCCATATCTAATTTATAATTATTAATAGCAAACTCATAAGTCATATTATAATCATTAGTCAAATCATTAAGCAAATTATCTAACTTAACATCAATTCTATTAACAATAATATTCAAATTATTAAGTTCCTTTTGCTTCTTACCAATATAACTATTACTACTTCTAGAAGTTTCCTCAAGCTCATTAATAGTATTATTAATCTTATCCTCGTCCACTTTTAATAAAGAAAGACTACTATTAACACTACTAATATTCTCCCTAATTTTAGCAAGTTCATTAATAAGATTATCTTCTTCACTATTATTAGAAGTAATATTAGTCAAATCCCTAAGTTCATTTTCTTTTTCTTCTTTATCCTTATTAAGTTTATTAATAGTTATATAAATATTTTCTTTCTTAGTTTCATATTGAATCTTATTATTTTGATACTCATATAATTTATTATTAATCTCATTAAGTTCTTTATCAATATCACTAAGTTCCTTAATAATATCTTTATTCTTATCTTCAAGAACATTACATTTCTTTCTATTTTCATCGAGTTCATATCTAATAGATAAAGAATTATTAAACTTATCCTTACTACCACCAGTTAAAGAACCACCAACATTAACGACTTGACCATCTAAAGTAACAATTTTATATTTTTTATTAATAAGAACACTAAATCTATTAGCAGTATCAATATTATCCACTATAATAGTATTACCAAGTACATTAGAAATAATATTACTATATCTATTATCATACTTAACAAGTTCACTAGCAATACCAATATATCCATTCTCATATCTAATATTATCTAAAATACCATTATCAATATAACGACCATTAATAACAGATAACGGATAAAAAGTTGCCCTACCAAGATTATTACTCTTAAGATAATTAATAAGTTCTTTAGCAATATTAGGAGTATCTACTACTAAATATGAAGCCTGTCCCCCTAAAGCAGTACTAATAGCAGTATTATATTTATTATCAGTATCAATAAGTGAAGCAATAACATTATGAATACCATTAAATTTAGGATTATCTAATATCATTTTAATCTGTTTAGGAACCAATGAATTATTATTAATACTATCTTCCAAATATTGAATTCTATATTTCAAACTATCAATATCCCTATTATTCTTAATAATCATATTATTATAATTATTCTTCCTAAATAACAAATCACTACTCTTACTACTAATATTATCAATATCCTTTTTTAATAACTCTATCTTCTTATTAATAACCAAAATATCACTATTAAAATTATTCAAATTATTATTAATATCAATAATCTCCTCTTTCAAAGAAATAATATTATTAGCAATTTTAGAAGACTCTTCCTTATACTTATTTCTCTCTTGTAATAATTTAATAGAAGAAGTAATCTTCTCTTCATTCTTAGTAAGATCAATTAAAGCACTCTGTTTAGAAGAAATATCTTCCCTTATATTTCTAAGTTTATCTTTATATTTAAGAATATCAATATCATAATTACTATTATTAGTACTAACCTTAGCAATTTCATCTTCTAATAACTCAATCTTTTCTTTATCTTCTTTATATTCAAAATTCAAATCACTAATCATTTTAGCAATCGAAGCAACCTCTATATTAGATAACTTATCTTTAATATCTTTATATCTAATAGCCTTCTTCGAAGCCTCTTCTAAAGGTACTACATTACCTTCAAGTTCTAAAATAATATCATTAACACGATTTAAATTCTGATTGGTTCTATCAAGTTTTCTTAAAGCTTCTTCTTTTCTTCTCTTATACTTAAGTACCCCAGCAGCCTCTTCAAATATTATCCTTCTATCTTCAGGTTTATTAGAAAGTATTTCATCAATCTTACCCTGACTAATAATATTAAAACTCTCTTTAGCAGTACCAGAATCAGATAATAACTCAATAATATCCTTAAGTCTTACCCTTTCATTATTAATATAATACTCATTTTCACCTGTACGAAAAGCCATTCTCTTAATAGAAACCTCATCAAAATCAATAGGCAATGTCTTATCTGTATTATCAAATATCAAAGATACCGAAGCACTATTAAGAGGTTTTCTACTCTCACTACCAGAAAAAATAACATCAAGTGAAGAATCACCTCTTAAAGACTTCATAGATTGTTCTCCCAATACCCATCTAACAGCATCTACAATATTAGATTTACCAGAACCATTAGGTCCAACAATACCATTAACATTCTTACAAAACTCAACTCTTGTTTTATCAGCAAATGATTTAAAACCATATGCTCTTAACTCCTTTAAATACATACATTCACATCCTACTTATCTATTTTATCAGATTTCTCAAATAAAATCTACTATAAAATATAAAAATAAAAAGAATCATACATATATACGATCCCTAATATTTTTCTTTTTATTATTAGTATTATAATACTTATCTACTAAAACAACCTTTTTATTCTTAACACTATTCTTACTATCAATAATTCTCTGATTAGTAGATCCCCTAAAAATACAATCATAACTCTTCTTTTCAAGAATAAAAGGACCATCTATTAATACATCAATAGTTTTTAAAAATTCAATTATTTTAGGATTATCCTTAGCCAAAGCCATAAGACTCTCAAAAGTAAAACCAGTATAGCACCAAATATTCATTTTTTTAGCTTTAATATATTTAGCAAGTTCTAAACAAGCATCAACCTGATATAAAGGATCTCCACCAGAAAAAGTAATACCATCTTGCCCTTCAAGTTCATCTATTTGATCCTCTACTTCACGGATATCTACCAAAAAGCCTTCATCAAAAGAATGCGTTTGAGGATTATGACACCCAGGGCACTTATGTAAGCAACCCTGGGTCCACAATACCGCTCTTATACCTTCCCCATCTACAATACTATCAGATTGTAATACTGGCGAAGCAAGTCTAATTTCCACTAAGCAGCCTTTTTATCTAATAATCCTTCAGTACTATGTTTTACTCTATCTCTTTCTTCAGCTCTCTTACCGTTATTAAATCTATCTACAGTACCAACTAAATAACCAGTAATCCTTCTAATTCTATCAAAACCTACACCCTCACCAACTAATTTTTCTTGTTTTTCTTCTTTCATTTTAATTACTTCCTTTCTAACAATTACAACTATTTTTAAATTCATTTACTTTTTCAATAGGAACACCTTCATAAGCCTTCCTACCACATCCAGGACAAACATCACCAATAACACCAATATAACCACATACAGGATCTCTATCTACTGGATGATTAATAGCAGCATATCCCATATCATTTTCATACATTAATCTAATAATCTTTTCAAATGCCTCTAAGTTATTAGTAGTATCACCATCTAACTCAATATAACTAATATGACCAGCATTAGTATATTTATGATAAGGACCTTCCTTCTTAATCTTATTAACTATTGAAATATTATAATATACTGGAACATGGAAAGAATTAGTATAATACTCTCTATCAGTAACACCCTTAATCTTACCATATATAGCCTTATCAATATTAACAAATCTACCAGACAAACCTTCCGCAGGAGTGGCAAGTAAAGTAAAGTTTAAATGATATTCAGCAGAATACTCATCACATCTCTTTCTCATAAACTCAATAATTTCAAGTCCAAGTTTTTGAGCATCATCACTCTCACCATGATGTTTACCAATCAAAGCCTTAAGACACTCAGCAAGACCAATAAAACCAATAGATAAAGTACCATGTTTCAATACCTTTCTTAACCTATCATTAGGTTTAAGTTTATCCGAATCAATCCAAACACCTTGACCAAGTAAGAATGGAAAATTATAAAGTCTCTTATTACATTGAATTTCAAATCTCTCAAGTAACTGATCTTTAACCAAATCCATAAGTTCTCCAAGTTCCTTATAAAAGCCATCCAAATCAGTTTCATCATTTCTAACAATACCATGCTTAATACCAAGTCTAGGCAAATTAATCGAAGTAAAAGATAAATTACCTCTACCAGGAGTAACAGCCTTATCTTCATCTACAACATTACCAATTACCCTAGTTCTACATCCCATATAACCAACTTCAGTATTATAATCTCCCTTAAAATAAGGCTTATTAAATGAAGAATCCATAAAAGAGAAGTTAGGGAACAATCTCTTTGAAGATACCTTACATGCTAATTTAAATAAATCATAGTTAGGATCATCAGTTTCATAATTAACACCTTTTCTTAACTTAAATATAGATATTGGAAATATTGGAGTTTCATTTTTACCAAGACCAGCATCTACCGATAATAAGAAATTCTTAATAACCATTCTACCTTCAGGAGAAGTATCAGTACCAAAGTTAATAGAAGAAAACGGTACCTGAGCTCCCGCTCTAGAATGCATAGTATTTAAATTATGAATAAAAGCTTCCATAGCCTGATAAGTCATTCTATTAGTCTTCTTATAAGCAGTCTCATAAGCCTTCTCAAAAATTCTCTTAACTTCATGACTATCTTTATATATAGGTTCAAAACAACTAACATCAACATTAATACTATTTAATTTATCAATTTCTTTTTCAACCTTATCCATATTAACAAAGCTAATAAAATCAGTAAAGTCTAATAATTCATATACAGCTTGTTTATATTGTCTTTTAAAAGTCTTAAGTACACCAGGAGCCATATAAAAATCAAAAGCCGGTATAGATTGACCACCATGCTGATCATTCTGATCAGATTGAATAGCAATAGCAGCAAGTGCACTATAACTCATAATATCTTTAGGTTCCCTAAGATGACCATGTCCTGTTGAAAAACCATTTTTAAATAATTTATTTAAATCAATCTGCATACAAGTAGTAGTACCCATAGCCTCAAAATCCATATCATGAATATGAATATCACCATTATCATGAGCCTCAGCAAACTTCTTCTTCATCAAATAAGTTTCAGTAAAAGCTCTTGATATAGTACTACCAAACTGAAGCATAGTTCCCATAGCAGAATTACCATCAATATTAGCATTCTCCCTCTTAGAATCCTCTTCATTAGCAGATTTAAGTCCTAAGCCCTCAATCTTCTTTTGAAGCTTAGCCATATTCTTATCATCTCTAAAAGCTTCTCTAGCAGCAGCTCTTCTCTTTCTATATTCAGAAAAATTCTCATATACATCATCATAACTATATTTCTTAAGCATATCCTCGATCAAATCTTGAACTTCTTCAATCTTAATCTTACCATTAGGTAAATATTCCTTAGCTATTTTCTTAATAACAGCCTGATATACCTTTTGAATATCTTTAGAAGTATACTTCTTCTCATCATCTTCTAATATTACACTATCAAAACCCTTCTTAATAGCTAAAGCAACCTTAGTACCATCAAATTCTACTTTCTTACCATTTCTTTTAACCACTTCAAGGTTTTCTAATTTCTCTTCTGTTTCAATCATTTTACTTCCTCCAATGTTTATTTTACAATCTAATTATATAGCATCATAACACCTATGTCAATAGTTTCTGTTTGCTTTTTTATTTTTTTACATTTTTTCATTTTTAAAAAAAACAAGATTATACATTTTTAAAAAAATAACATTTTTTAAATTTTATTTTTTTGTATATTATAACAATCAAACTCTTATATTTAAAGGCATTATAAGTATTTTAACCCAAATACAATTGTAAACTATTTTCATCTTTTTCAGTATTTTAAAGATTTGCAATGTTTCCTAAATCAAATTTTTTAACTTTTTTAACAACTTGTTAACGACTAAGTGTTCGCTTTTTTAAAAGCAATATATTATAAACAAAGGAAAGACAAAAAAAGAATGATTTTATTCATTCTTTTTTATATTTTATTCTTAAACTTTTTAGTATAGAAATATATTCCTACCCCAAAAGACAATACCAACATAATTACCGCTATTACATATATCGTATTACCCGTTTGTGGAGGCATAATATCATTATCTGCCACTTTACCATCAGCATCTTTCCTAATAATATTAAAAGTATAAACTCTCTCATCCCCATTTTCAGCAGTAACTTTATATTTTAAACTATTTGTTCCTACTTTTAAATCTTCAAATGCAAAAATACCAAAATCATTTTTAGAATCATCAGAATTAGAATAATACGTTATAAGTTCATTATTCATATATACAAATTCCTCATTATATGAATCTTTATCTATAGTTTCATAAACCAATTCACCATCTTTATAATAAGAACATTCTTTTTCATCATCATTGCATTTTTTTTCCGCTTTTTGTACGGTGACATAATAATCACCTAATTCCATTATTTTTTTAAATAAATTAATATCATTTAGTACAAACTCAGCACCTATTGCTTTCTTGCTTACACTTATTTTAGTACCATCGATAATTAAAGCATTTGAAAACATATCCGTCTTCGGTATAGAAGATTTTGTATCTGAAGCAAATAAACCTATTTTCGATATATTATTTTCTACTATTAATTCATACTCTGTTTTATTTTTATCGAATTTTATATCATGATTAAGAAAACCAAAATCTAATAAATAATTCTCTTTACTTCTACTATCAGGTCTATTTATATTTAACGTATATACCTTTTTACTACCATCTTCAGCAGTAACCTCAATTTTTAAAGTATTCTTACCATAGTTTAATTTTTGTTGACCATTACCTTTTACTTTAGCTTTACTATCTTTAGTAGTTACAACAATATTAGCAGTCTCACTTTTTATAGTAAGATCAAAACTAGTTTTATTCTCATCAAAAAATTTACCATCATCATTTACTTTTATACTAGATAAACTATTATTATTACTTGGTATTCTAATAGAAGCAGTAGCATCAGGTATTTTATATTCTGCTCTATCATGATAAAAGACATTTGATGTTAAAGTTAATGATTCATCTTTAGCAATTACACCACTCTTAGCTTTTATTTTCAAAGTACCAATAGTAAATTCAGATTTTACTGGATCTCCACTATTAGTATATATATCAATTTTACCATTAGATATATCATCACCTAACCAAGTACTATTAGGCTTGAATTCTACTGCCTCTAAATTTTCTGATAATTTTATCCCCATACTAATAGAAGAAACATCGTTATCTGTTTTACCAGTTATAGTACAACTAGTTGTTTCACCTGATTTAATGGTGCTAGGACTACAGGAAATATTCACACTTCCTGTAGACTCTGCACTAACATAAAATGGTAATATCATCATTATAAATGTAATTATAACATATATTCTCTTTTTCATTATTCTACCTCCAATGTAGGAATTCTACCTTTAACATAACGATATAACATACCAACATCGTTTATCTTTATCTGACCATCACCAACAATATCTCCAGCAGCTGATTCATAACTTTCTAACTTATTTTTACCTTTAATATACCTATATAACATAGCAACATCACCTACAGCACTATTTCCAGTACCAGTTATATCTCCCAATACAGAAGCCCTATAAGTATTAGTCTTATCAGTCATCTTTATTTCTATAATATCACCAGTTTTAATCTTAGAATCATTAGTAATTGGATTTCCACTTTTACCATCCTTAATATTAATAGATCCAGATGTTTCAATTTTACTTAATAAATCAGTTACCGTAGTTCCTAGAGAAATCTTAGTAATATCATTATTCTTTTCATCAACATTTAACTTTATATTTAAATACTCTTCACTAAACGAATACTCTTCAATACTATTACCATTATAATATACCTTCATCTTATGATCTTTAGTTAATATACCAGAAGTAATCTCATTACCACTATTATCAAATATCTTAACAGTTACACCATCACCATTCAATACCAAATTATCCATAAATGTACTATAATAAACATTCTTACCTATATAAGCAATACTATTAGATAAAGAATACTTCTTATTCGTAATATTTATCAAATTAACTTCAGTTAATTTTTCATTATCATAACTAATTATCAATTTATTATCAATAACTTTTCCAGATAATTCCTTAGATAATTTCAAATTAGTTTTAATAACTTGCTCGTCCACATCAGATTTAGTATACATAGTATTATTAACCTTATCATAATTATATACATCAGTACTAAAAGTATATGGCCTATATATCTTAATAGTATATTCCTTTTCTATATTAGTTTCACTAATAACTTTAAACAATATATCATTAGTACCATAATGTAAACTAATATTTTCTAATTCTCCCTCTACTGTAGCATATTGATTAGACTTTTCAATAGTAATATTAACAGTATCAGCATCAACATTAGCAGTATATACAGTATTATCATTAGATATTTGTTCATTAATATTACCACTACTCAAAGTAATACCCTTAATATTATTATCATCAGAAGGAATTCTAATCTTTTTAACAATATTCTCAGGCTTATAAACATCTTCAGTATTAGTATTAGCCATAACAATATCACTAAAAGTTATAGAATATTCATCTCCCCCTTTAGCAGTATCAGGCATTTTATATTTCAAAGTACCAATAGTATATAACCCCTTACCAGTACCATCCCTATAAAACAATATCGCATTAGGTCCCCCTAAAGGACTATCAAACTTAGAATTATAACAACCATTATCCTCAGTACAACTCTTATCCCTTTCAAACGAATCAAAAGTAATACCATCATCATAAGTAATATTAGCTTGAAAACCCCTAACATCATCACTAGCAATATTAACACTAACTGTGCAAGATACAAATTCTCCTGCATTAGCAGTCTCAGGACAAGCAATATTAACATAATCAGAATCATTAACAGCATAAGTATTACTCTTAATAGCCAATATAAATATCAATAAAACAATACCAATAAATAATATACCACTAAGAATCTTATTCTTCTTAACAAAATTAGTAATACCATTACATAATAGCTTAAATTTCTTCCCTACCTTTTCCATCATCACTTAAAACTTTCCTTTCTTAATATAATTACCCATCTTAATAATATCTCTTATATTCATTTTACCATTATTATCAATATCACCAGATAAAGAACCCAAATTATCTAATTTCTTATTTCCAACAATACCATTACTAATCTCTATTATATCCTTATCATTAATAATACCATCACCATTAACATCACCAATAACAGATAAAACATAATCAATATCACCACTAGAATAATTAAATATAACCTTATCTCCAGTTCTTAACTTCCTATTAGTAACAATATCATTATTCTTACTATCCTTAAATATATAACCAATATTAGTATTAATCTTAGTCTTAAATACATTCATATCAGTATCAATAGGTATCCTACTAATAATATCATTTTTCTTAGTATAATCATCAATAATATCATATTCATTTTTATAAGATAAAACAAACTCATTAATAATCTCATTATTATATTTACATATTAACTTATCCTTATCAATAGATAACTTCAAATCACTACTAGTAATATGATCTAATATATTATTCTCACCATTTAAATCTTCCCCTACATATATCGTATTATTAATTACCGAATACTTAGTCTTAATACCATATAACTTATACTCTTTAATAACCTTATCATTATATTTAATAACTAACTTATTATCCTTAAATTCTTTACTACCATAATTTAAATCAATCTTATTAATATCAAAATCATTAACATATACAATATTATCACCATTTATAGAATAACGCTTAGATTTAATCTCTAACTTAACCAAATTATATTCTCTAATAACCTTATCATTATTCTTAATAATTAACTTATTATCCTTAACCTCTTTACTACCATAATTTAAATTAATCTTATTAACATCAAATTCACCAATATATTTTATTTCTTTATCTTCAACAAAATATTCATTAGAACTTACCTCTAACTTAACCAAATTATATTCTCTAATAACTTCATTATTATGTTTAATAATTAACTTATTATTATCTATACTTTTAGTATATCCACCTACATTACCATCATCTATTTTAATATTATTAAGAATAACCTCATTACTATCTTCATTACCTATATATATATTATCCTTATCTACTCCATACATATCAGATACAGCATCATATACATATATAGTAAATTCGTTATTTGCAAATATAATTTGACTTGCTGCAAATGAACCTGAAAAATAATTTTTTTCTGCAGAAACTTCATATCCATGAGAATTATATATATTAAATGATATAACAAATTTACCTACTTTAAGTCCTTTACCATTATTACCATCAAAAGATAAAGATTCCTGATTATTATTTGATGCTTTTATAAACCAGTGTTCTGGAAGTATTAAACCTTTTTCTATACTGTTATCTATACTAAACATATCATTTAATTTAGTATAAACCGCTGGTAATTGATTATCGTTTGCATTCAAATAAGTCAATGCAGTATTATTACTTACATCTAATGTAGTCAATTGATTATTATATACATACAAATAAGTCAATGCAGTATTATTACTTACATCTAATGTAGTTAATTTATTACTACTTGCCACTAACCTTGTCAATGCAGTATTTTTACTTACATCTAATGTAGTCAATTGATTATTATATACATACAAATAAGTCAATGCAGTATTATTACTTACATCTAATGTAGTTAATTGATTATTATCTACAGACAACCATTTCAATACAGTATTATTACTTACATCTAATGTAGTTAATTGATTTTTTCCTGCATACAACTCAGTCAATGCGGCATTATTACTTACATCTAATGTAGTTAATTGATTTTTTCCTGCATACAAACTAGTCAATTCTGTATTCTTACTTACGTCTAATGTAGTTAATTTATTATCAGATACATCCAAACTAGTCAATTCTGTATTCTTACTTACGTCTAATGTAGTTAATTTATTATCAGATACATCCAAACTAGTCAATTCTGTATTCTTACTTACGTCTAATGTAGTTAATTTATTATATCCTATCCTCAAACCAATCAATTTAGTATTCTTACTTACATCTATTGTAGTTAATTTATTATCATATACATTCAACTTAGTCAATGCAGTATTTTTACTTACATCTAATGTAGTTAATCGATTAAAACTTACATCTAAATAAGTCAATGCAGTATTATTACTTACATCTAATGTAGTTAATTGATGACGATTATCTTTTACATTCAAATAAGTCAATGCAGTATTATTACTTACATCTAATGTAGTTAATTGATTTTCTCTTGCAGACAACTCAGTCAATGCAGTATTATTACTTACATCTAATGTAGTTAATTGATTCCATTCTACATCCAAACTAGTCAATGCAGTATTCTTACTTACATCTAATGTAGTTAATTTATTATCATATACATTCAACCCAGTCAATGCAGTTAGCCTCTCAACTCCTTTAGCACTTTTAACCTTAGCATTATCACTTTTGTGATAGCCACTACATTTAACTTCCTTTATACTACCTAATTGACTATCAGATAAATTCTGTGTATATGGAATAGATGTACTATTCTCTCTATTATAAGCATCTACTACACATTTATAAAAACTATCATCATCAAAATATTTATTAGCAGGTTCTTTATATATATTAGTGGCTATATAAGCATTTATATATGATGGAGTATAAAATATATAGTTTATTAAGAAAGCTACCCCTAATATAATTATTATAATTGATAATATATTCCTAGTTTTTTGATTAAATATCTTCTTTATCTTTTCCATCATCACTTAAAACTTTCCTTTCTTAATATAATTACCCATCTTAATAATATCTCTTATATCCATTTTACCATTATTATCAATATCACCAGATAAAGAACCCAAATTATCTAATTTCTTATTTCCAACAATATCATTACTAATCTCCATTATATCCTTACCATTAATAATACCATCACCATTAACATCACCAATAACAGATAAAACATAATCAATATCACCACTAGAATAATTAAATATAACCTTATCTCCAGTTCTTAACTTCCTATTAGTAACAATATCATTATTCTTACTATCCTTAAATATATAACCAATATTAGTATTAATCTTAGTCTTAAATACATTCATATCAGTATCAATAGGTATCCTACTAATAATATCATTTTTCTTAGTATAATCATCAATAATATCATATTCATTTTTATAAGATAAAACAAACTCATTAATAATCTCATTATTATATTTACATATTAACTTATCCTTATCAATAGATAACTTCAAATCACTACTAGTAATATGATCTAATATATTATATCTCATTTCACAATCATCAGCACAACCAACCTGATCAGTAGCACTACTACAATTCTTAATACATTCCCTTAATTCATCTTCAGTATTAATAATTTTCCCTACATATATCGTATTATTAATTACCGAATACTTAGTCTTAATATCATATAACTTATACTCTTTAATAACCTTATCATTATATTTAATAACTAACTTATTATCCTTAACTTCTTTACTACCATAATTTAAATTAATCTCATTAATATCAAAATCATTAACATATACAATATTATCCACATTTATAGAATAATGCTTAGATTTAATCTCCAACTTAACCAAATTATATTCCTTAACAACATCATTATTATATTTAATAACTAACTTATTATCCTTAACCTCTTTACTACCATAATTTAAATTAATCTTATTAACATCAAATTCACCAACATATTTTATTTCTTTATCTTCAACAAAATATTCATTAGAACTTACCTCTAACTTAACCAAATTATATTCCTTAATAATCTTATCATTATATTTAATAATTAACTTATTATCCTTAACCTCTTTACTACCATAATTTAAATTAATTTTATTAACATCAAATTCACCAATATATTTTATTTCTTTATCTTCAACAAAATATTCATTAGAACTTACCTCTAACTTAACCAAATTATATTCCTTAATAA
>CAKOOV010000004.1 GCA_934098435.1 uncultured Bacilli bacterium | reverse complement strand
TTATATCAAATAATTAATTATATCAAACAAAAAGTGGAACATCTTTTTTTATGTCCACTTTTATATTACAACTTCATAAAAAAACTATCTTTTATTATTTCCTATAATTACCATTATATATTACCTTTATTTGTAAATACTATAATTGGAAAGGAGTAATAACATGAAAAAAAGTTTAATAGTATTAATAGCATTAACAGTATTATCAGGATGTGGTACCAATGAAAAAACAACATGTACTAATGAAAATAAAGTAGGTAACATAACATCAAAAGTAACATATAATATAGAACATAAAAATAACGAAGTAAAAAAAGTAATTCTTACCTATGATTATCATGATGATCACACTGATGGTGTAGGAACAGGTACCGATGGTACTACTAAAGATAAAGAAGATAATAACACCAATAATAAAGAAACAAAAGAACCTACTGATAATAATGGTATTATCGGAGGAATAACAGGCGAAGCACTAGATGATATAGTAACTGATGTAGCAGATGGAATACTAGATATAGCAGGAATTAAAAGAAATCATAATACAAAAATAAGTACTTATAGTAGTATTAAAGGCGTTATTACTAAAGTAGATGTAGATAACGAAAACGATTATAAAATAACATATACTTATGATTTAAACCAATTATCAGATTCCGATATAACATCATTAGGAATAAACAAAGATTATACTACATTAAAAAACAATTACACAAGTCGTGGTCTAACATGTAAGTAAAGATCTCTAACATAGAGTTCTTTTTTTATTCTAAATAATTGTTATTTTGTCATAAATGTGATAAAATTATATTAATATATAAGATAGAAAGAAGGAATACTATGCCAAAATATAAAACAATGGATGCTAATGAAGCAGTAGCAAGAGTAGCTTATAAATTTACCGAAGTAGCAGGAATATATCCAATTACACCAGCTTCACCAATGGCCGAAAAAATAGATATATTAAGTAGTAATAACGAAATAAACTTTTGGGGAAACAAAGTAAAAATAGTTGAGATGCAATCAGAAGCTGGAGCAGCCGCTATGGTACATGGAGCATTACAAAGTGGAGCATTATCTAGCACCTTCACTGCCAGTCAAGGACTATTATTAATGATACCAACACTATATAAATTAGCAGGAGAAATGTTACCAGGTGTTATACATGTAGCAGCTCGTTCATTATCAACACATTCCTTAAGTATATTTGGAGATCATCAAGATATTTATGCCGTAAGACAAACAGGAGTATGTATGCTATCATCATCATCTCCCGAAGAAGCCTATCATATGGCCATGATAGCCCATCTATCAAGCATAAAATCATCACTCCCATTTATAAACTTTTTTGATGGCTTTCGAACAAGCCATGAAATAGATAAAATAAAAGAAATAGATTTAGCAAAAATAGAGACACTAATTGATAAAAAAGCTTTAAAACAATTTAGAGATAGAGCAATATCTAATGACCATCCAAATACCAGAGGTACTGCCGAAAATGAAGACGTATATTTTCAGCATACAGAATCAAGAAATAAAGATTATCAAAATACCATTGATATAGTAGATAACTATATGAATAAAATCAATAAAATAACAAAAAAAGATTATAAACCATTCAATTATTATGGTAATAAAGAAGCAGATATGATAATTATAGCAATGGGATCAGTATGTGAATGTATTGAAGAAGTAGTAGATAAATTAAACACAATCGGTTACAAAGTAGGATTAATAAAAGTTCATTTATATAGACCATTTAGTATAAAACATTTAAAAGAAGTCTTACCAAAAACAGTAAAACAAATAGCCGTACTAGATAGAACAAAAGAACCAGGAAGTGTAGGAGAACCATTATATCTAGATGTAGTAAACGCCTTAAAAGATACCAATATAAATATTATAGGTGGAAGATATGGCCTATCATCAAAAAACACTACACCAAGAATGATAAAAGCAGTATATGACAATTTAAAAGAAGAAAAGAAAAATAATTTTACCATCGGAATTAATGATGATGTAACAAATCTAAGCCTAAAAGAAGATAACAATTTCCATCTAGATAATAATAATTACGAAATAATAATTTACGGTTATGGTTCGGATGGCATGGTATCAACATCTAAAGATCTTTTAAGAATAATAGGAGATAACACCAAAAAATATGTTCAAGGATATTTCCAATATGATTCAAAAAAATCAGGAGGTGTCACTAGAAGTCATCTAAGAATATCTGATAAAGAAATAAAAAGCACATATTATGTAGATAATCCAGACTTTATAATAGTATCAAAAGATACATATATGTATAAATATGATATTTTAGATAACCTAAAAGAAAACGGTATATTATTATTAAATACCAATCTAAATGAAGAAGACTTAATAAGATCATTACCAAATAAAGTAAAATATTTATTAGCCCTAAAAAAAGCCAAACTATATATAATAGATGCCTATAAATTAGTAAACGAATTAGGATTAAAGAACAAAATAAATACCTGTATGGAAACATGTATCTTTAAAATAATGAATATATATGATATAAATAAAGCCATATCAGTAATGAAAAATAATAATAAAACAAGATTTATTTCCAAAGGCCAAAACATAATTGATATAAATAATAAAGTAATAGATAATTCAATTAAATATTTAAAAAAATTAGAAATAAATCCAGAATGGAAAAATTTAGAATATAAAGATAATAACAAGCTTACATTTAACGAAACAATAAATCTATTAAAAGGAGATAGCCTTCCAGTAAGCAGTTTCTTAGATAAAAAAAGCGGTATCTTTGAAGGCGGTACTACAAAGGATGAAAAGAGAAATATAGCAGAAAATATTCCTGAATGGATCAAAGAAAATTGTATAGAATGTAACCAATGTGCCTTCTCATGCCCTCATGGAGTAATAAGACCATTTCTTCTAGATGAAAAAGATAATAAAGTAGAAAGTATCCCATCATTAATGCCTAAAGATAAAGAATTCACTATTGGTATAAATTATGAAGCTTGTACCGGTTGCGGCGTATGTGTCGAAACATGCCCTGGAAAATTAGGAAATAAAGCTTTAAAAATGGTACCAAATAAAAGACATGACGAAGATTTCAATTATCTTTTAGAACATAACTGCAACAACAAAAATGAGAGCAAACTATTAAATGTCAAAAACATAAGTTTCAAAGAACCAAAATTTGAATACTCAGGAGCTTGTGCTGGTTGTGGTGAAACACCATATATAACAAATTTAACTCGAGTATTCGGAAATAATTTAATCATATCAAACGCTACTGGCTGTTCTTCAATATATGGTGGAAGCGTACCTAGTATGCCATACAGTATTCCATGGGCTAACTCATTATTTGAAGACAACTCAGAATACGGTTATGGAATCCTAACAGGTATAAATCTAAAAAGAAACAAAATAAAAAAATACATGGAAGAATATCCACATAACAAAACATTTAAAACATGGTTAGAAAATATGAATGATTACAGCATATGCACTGAAGTAAAAGAAAAAATCAATTATAAAAAACATCCATATCTATTAGAAATGAAAGACTACATAGTACCAAAATCAGTATGGGTTTTAGGAGGAGATGGCTTTGCCTATGATATAGGTTATGGAGGATTAGACCATATACTATCAAAAAACGAAAATATAAATATTTTAGTTTTAGACACCGAAGTATATTCAAATACAGGAGGCCAATCATCAAAATCATCAAATCTAGGTTCTATAGCCTCATTTACCGCAAAAGGAAAAGAAAACTACAAAAAAGATTTAGCGCGTATTGCAATGTGTTATCCACATGTCTATGTAGCCACTACTAATATAGGATATAATAAAGAACAATATTTAAAAGTATTAAAAGAAGCAGCAGAACATAATGGACCATCACTAGTAATAGCATATTCACCATGTATAGAACATGGAATCAAAACAGGTATGGAACATTCACAATCAAATGCTTACTTAGCAAGTAAATGTGGCTATTTCATAACCTTTAGATATAATCCTGATATAAATAAATTAACATTAGATACAACAAATCCAGATTTTGCAAAATACGAAGACTACCTAATGACCGAAAATAGATTTGCCAATCTAAAAAGAGTAAATAAAGAACACGCTAAAGAAATACTAGAAAAGCAAAAAAATTGGGCTATAAATAGATATAACTACTATAAAAAAATAAGTGAGGAATAATATGGAAGAAAAAGAATTACCTAAATTAGAATTAGAAGTACCAGAAGATAACAATCTAAAAACATATTTAGATGACACAATAGACTTAAAAGAAGTAATAAAGGAAATAAAAGAAAATGACAGTAAATGAAGAAAGAGAAGTATTTTTAAGAACCATTAGTAGTTATTTTAAAAAAAATAGTAATGTCCCACTAGAAAAAGGATATATATATTCATATTTAACATCCCATGTTACCAAAGACGGATATCTGCAAAACATTCCAAGAGAAAGCTTAGTAAATATTCAATTACATTTAAACGAAAAATATAAAGGATTAGAAGGTATTAATACCTTTACTGGACCAAAACCAAATAATGTCTTTTGGGTTATTGAAAATAGGGGACAAATAAAAGACAAAGCCTTCTATGAAGAAATAAAAGAAGGAATAAAATTATACATACCAGTAGATGCCAGTAATATATATGAAGTATCTACTAAGATATTAGACTACATAATAAAAGAAGGTATTCATATTCAAGCAAAAATAGCTAAAAACATGCGTAGTGATGTCTTTGTAATAAGAGTTTTAGACAAAGACAAATTAGATAAATTATTAAATTATATAAATAGTTTAGATTATAACTCAAAATCAAAGCCAAACCCATTTGCTTTAAATGTGGGAAGAGTAAGTACAACTAAAGATGGAATGATGTCCTATAATATGGTATTATCAGAATATATAACAGAATATCTAAAATCAGAAAAAGAAGAAGTAACATTAGAAAACTTCAAAAAATTTATGCACAAACAAATAAATAAAATACCATCTTCCAATAAAAATAAATATATGATAGTAGATCTTATTATAAAAAACTTAGAAAACACTTTAACTCTTGAAGAACTATTAAGCTATAATCAAAAAGAAGTAGTAGATAGTAGAACAACTCAAGCCTCAGAAGAAGATAGAAATAATATATTACGTTTAATAAATGGTCTAAATATCTACTATGATTTAGAAGATATACATAAAAGAATAGAAATGTATTTAGCAACAGGCAACATAAATTATTTTACTAGACAAAATGGAATAAGAAAATTTGTTGAAGAGTACCTACCAGTAGAGAAGATGAAGATAGCTCTCTATGAAATGGGATGGAATGCCTTAGTAAATAGCATAGACGAAACATATAAAAAATATGGTGAATTACAAGTTATAAAAGCAGTAGAAAGAATAATTCAATCTGGTAATATTGAAGGATTAACCAATACCAATAATGCAAGAAGCTACTTAGGATTTATCACATCACCAGAACTATTGCAAAAAATAATTCTACAAAAAGCTAGTAGGAGCATAAATATAGAAAATCAAAGTATTGAAGATATTGCATTTCAAACAGTTGGAAAAGCATATGAAGAAATAGAATACAAAAATAAACAAAAGAAGAATGGTAGAAATTAACAACAAAAATCTATCATCTTTTTTTGACAAAATTAATAATATATGATAAAATTAAACTTGCCTAAAAAAGAACTTCTTTTTAATTGACAAAATATTCATTTTTTGAGATAATTTTAATATAGAGGTGAGTATATATGTACAAAGATAAAATAACTTTGACTATGCAAGATATTTTGGAAAAAGAATTCAAAATAGATGCTCGTGGCTATAGACTTCAAGAAGTAGATAAGTTCTTAGATATAATCATAAAAGATTATAATGAATATAATAATATCATAAGAGCTCTCGATAAAGATCGAAAAACCCTAATTGAAGAAAATCAAGCATTAAAAAATGAAGTAAGAAATCTAAAATCAAGCATTGAAGCCGCTAAAATAGACGGTAAAGAAATAACCAATGTCGATCTATTAAGAAGAGTATCACAATTAGAAAAAATAATATTAGGTAAATCACAACAATAATTATCTGGGTAAATGCTGCACTATGTGTAGAGGAAAGTCCATGCTCGCACTATCTGCGATGATAGTAGTGTTTGTGCTTAGGAAAAAAATAACCTAAGGCAGGTAACTGACGGCTTTTACTTTATCTAAAGGAAACCATGATAAAGTAGATGTAAAAGTGCCACAGAGACGAGTCTAATTAGAAATAATTAGAATGAAACGAGGTAAACCCCACAAGCGAGAAACCCAAATTTTGGTAGGGGAATCTTCTAAGAAGAATTGAATTCAAAGAAGAATGACTTATGTCATAGATAAATATTTACCGCCTAGAAATAGGTACAGAACATGGCTTATAAGATTAATTATTTATATTAAGGAGTAATATGAAAAATATAGGACTTAAATTAAAAGAAAAAAGAGAAGAAAATGGACTATCCATTGAAGAAGTAGCGGAAGATTTAAAAATGCGTCCATCCCAAATATCAAGTATTGAAGAGGGAAATAAAGATGATTTCAAAGATATCTTCTATTTAAAATATTTCATTAGAGATTACGCTAAATATTTAGGATTAGATAGTGAAAAAATACTTGACGAATTTAATGAATATCTCTTTGATGAAACATCTAAAATACCTATAGATGCTATAGAACAAGCAAAAAAAGAAAAAAAAGAAAGCACTGATGAATTCTCATCTCCATATACAGCAAAAGAAAAAAACAAATTAAAAGTTCCAAAAGTAATTATAGGATTAGTTATATTAATAATATTAATAATAGTAGGTTATATAATAGCAAGCAACTATAAAGGTAACGATTTTAGTGACAATAATATAACATATAGTATAAGGAGATAAAAATGAATAAAGCAAATAAAATAACAATAACAAGAATAATAATGTCAATAGTAATAATAATATTATTATTGTTTCCATTTGATGAAGTAGGATTAGAATTTCCTACATATCTAGTAGGTGGCAAAGTATTAGTAGATTTAAAATATATAATAGTAGGTATCTTATTCATAATAGCATCACTTACTGACTTTTTAGATGGCTATGTAGCCAGAAAATATAACTTAGTAACTGATTTTGGAAAAATGATTGATGCCATAAGTGATAAATTATTAACAAATTCAGTATTAATAATATTAGCCTGCAATGGAAAAATAAGTACTATTATTGCAGTAGTAATAGTAATGCGTGATATAATCGTAGATTCAATAAAAATGGTAATAGGAAACAAAGGTGCTGCCGTAGCAGCAATAGGATTAGCTAAAGTAAAAACAGCTACACTAATGGTAGGAATAATTTTAACACTATTTAGTAATTTACCATTCGAATTAATATCATTACGTATATCTGACTTTTTATTAGCTATCGCAGCGGTATTATCAATAATATCAGCAGTAAAGTATTATATAATGGCAAAACCATATCTACAAAATAAATAGATAATAAACACTATTTATTTTTTTTATAAAAAAACACGAACAAATGTACAATTTAGTATTGACAATAAAAAAAAACTATAATATAATTATAATGTAATTAAAGAAAGTACAAGAAGGAGAGAAAAAAATGGCAAAAAAAATAGAAACAGATTCAGCATTAGACCAAGTATTAGCTGACATAGAAAAACAGTTTGGTAAAGGAGCAATAATGAAATTAGGAGAACAAGAACACACCAAAGTAAAAGTAAGCTCAAGTGGTTCACTAAGTCTTGATATAGCCTTAGGAGTAGGAGGCTATCCCAAGGGAAGAATAATAGAAATATATGGTCCAGAATCATCTGGTAAAACAACCTTTGCTCTACATGCTATTGCAGAAGTCCAAAAAGAAGGAGGAAGAGCAGCATTCATTGATGCAGAACATTCATTAGATCCAGTATATGCACATAATTTAGGAGTAAATACCGATGAACTATTATTATCCCAACCAGATACAGGAGAACAGGCATTAGAAATATGTGATGCATTAGTAAAAAGTGAAGCAGTATCTATAATAGTAATCGATTCCGTAGCGGCATTAGTTCCTCAAGCAGAAATAGATGGAGAAATGGGTGATTCCCATGTTGGTCTTCAAGCAAGATTAATGAGTCAAGCTCTAAGAAAACTATCTGGTTCAATAAACAAAACAAATACAATTGTAATCTTTATAAATCAATTAAGAGAAAAAGTAGGAGTTTTATTTGGTAATCCAGAAACAACACCAGGCGGTAAAGCACTAAAATACTATTCTTCAGTAAGATTAGACATAAGAAGAGGAGAACAACTAAAACAAGGTTCAGAAGTTATTGGAAATAAAACTACTATAAAAGTAGTAAAGAATAAAGTAGCTCCACCATTTAAAACAGCAGTAGTAGAAATAATGTATGGAGAAGGTATATCAAAAGAAGGTGAACTATTAGATCTAGCTTCCGAAATAGGAGTAGTAGAAAAAAGTGGTGCTTGGTATGCCTATAAAGGTGATAAAATTGGCCAAGGAAAAGAAAATGCCAAATTATATCTAAAAGAAAATCCAAAAGTAACTGCTGAAATAGAGAAAAAAGTAAGAGAACACTATAACATATCATCAGATAAAAACACTTCTAAAGTAGAAGAAAAAATAAAAAAAGAAACTAAAAATAAGGAATAATGATATTCCTTTTTTTCTTTAAGTATGTTAGAATATATATAGGTGATTAAATTGAAAAAATGTTTAGTAATATATAATCCAAATTCAGGTAAATACAATAAAAAAGAAACATTACCAAAAGTAAAAGAAACACTTGAGGAATATAACTATGAAGTAGAAATCAAAGAAACAAATAGCAAAGGTGATGCCACCCTAATAGTAGAAAAATATCCATATTGCGATTTATTAATATCAATAGGGGGAGATGGAACATTTAATGAGGTAATGACTGGCAATTTTAAAAGAAAAGAAAGATTAACATTATGTCATTTACCATCAGGAACTACAAACGACATTGGCGCCATGTGGGGGTATGGAAAAAACCTAATAAATAATTTAAAATTAGCCTTAAATGGAGAAGTAAAAAGAATAGATGTATGTACAATAAATAATAGACCATTTGTCTATACTGCAGGTTTTGGTAAATTTATGAATATCCCATATGAAACTCCAAGAGAACTAAAAAAAAGGCTTGGACATTTAGCTTATATTAAAGAAGGAGCTAAAGATTTTTTTAGGAAGGTAAAATCATATGATGTAACATATGAAATAAATGGTGAAGAATATCGTGGCCTATTTTCCTTTGCAATTATAACAAACGCTAATCGTGTAGCGGGTATAAATAACTTTTATAAAGACATCAAATTAAATGACAATAAATTTGAAGTATTATTATGTAATATAACTAGATTACATGACTTAGTAAAAGCCTTATACTTTTTCACAAAGTACGATGCTAGTAAAATACCAGGATTTTACTTCTATAAAACAGATAACCTAAAAATAAAATTTAATACTCCACTAAAAAAATCTTTATGTATAGATGGCGAATCATTACCAGATTTAAGTGGACAATATGAAATAAAAATAGATCATGATATCCATGTATTAATGCCATCAAAAAACATCAAAGCACTATTCATAGAAGAATAAATATATAATATCAGGAGGTAAAAAATGAAAGAAATAGATAGACAATTAATAGTAGAAAGAATACAGAAAGATATAGAAGATAAAAAATTATTACAAAAAAAATATGATCGACTACAAGTACTTTTAAACGATCCACAAGTAAAAGAATATTTATCACTATTAGAGGAAATAAAAACAAAAGAAAGAATACAAAATACTTTAAAAAAATCAATAAAAGAAACAATAAATATAGAATTTAATAAAGCTTTAAATAGTAACATAAAAGATAAAAAAATATCACCATGTAATCATGAAACATGGATATATCAAGGATCATTTAGCATAGAAAATGATTTATGGTATGATTGTGAATATGAGTTATTAGTGGAAAATGAAACAGATAAAGAATTTAAGTTTAATCGTTATATGTGCTTAGAATGTGGAAAATCAATTAAAGTACCAGATTGGCAAAAATTTGAAAGCAATCACCATATATTAAAAAATTATAATAAGAATCATGACAGCACATATTATCGTAATCAATATTATCAAAGCCTTTACAACTTTTCAGTAGAAGAATCAAAAAAACATATAATAGATAAATTTAATGAAGATAAAAAATTATCAAAAATAAAAAAACTAACAAAAAAAGATTATTAATAAATAAAAAATTAATAATCTTTTTATTATTAATATTTATATATAAAATAAAAAAAGCCTTATAAATAAGACTTGATACCATTATTTTTTTATAGACATTCTTTTTAACATAAAATCACCAGAAAACATTGAATCATTTTTTTCGTCATTATGCTTTTTAGATTTCCATAATCTATTTAATTTCAATTAAATTTTTATTTAAAATTTCCAATTCTTTAATCCATTTTTGTGGTGACATATAAAAACTATTTTTTCCAGCTAAATTTTCAAAGGTCGTAAATTCGTGACCTTTAAAATTTTCATTATTTAATTTTTCCCATAAACCTAGATAAGCAATAACATCTTTATTTCTCATCCATGTTTGTATTGGTATTTTAGGTTCCTCTGGATTTGCATATCTTGCTAAATCTGTTAGAGATATAAATTCTTTATTATTTATAGTTATTACTTTAATTTTATTATCATTAACTTCTAATTCTGATTTTATTATTTCTTGTTCCATTAAAACCTCCTGACATAATTTTAAGATTCGTTTTTTCTATAACTATTTTATCATATTTCAAAGTATAATAAAACTCGAATTAATCAAAAAAATTGAAAATTTCGAGTTAACAATCAATCTGGTGGAGCCGAGGGGATTCGAACCCCTGTCCGAAAATAAAGTTATTTAACCTTCTACAAGATTATTGGATTATCAAATTCGCAAAGTAAATAGACAATCCACCATCATAATTACTCGCTAGTTTATAGTTATTCATCATAATGCCTAAACAAACATTATAATATAGTCTGCTTTATAAGTCCTCGTTAATTCTCACAGACAAAGAATTAGGAGAACCTGTTGCTACCTATAGATTAGGCATAAGCAACAGCGTTTTTATAGCTGTTTCCAGTTATATTTAATTTATCCCACTAACGTAGAGAAACACGTCTTGCTAATTAAACACTCGTATTTCCGTCGAAGCCAAAAGCGACCCCATTACATAAATATTTTAACATTCATACATTTATTTGTCAAATTTTTTAAATAAAAATCATTGTAATATTTATAAAATTAATGTATAATTACATTAGAATAAATGAGGTGTTTTTAACGTGGATACAAATACAAATAATAATACTAATTACTTTGGAGTAAGACATTATAAAGTACATATCATAAAGCAAAGAATGAAACCATTAAAAATGATATCGAGTATTATATCATATGCAATATTCATTTGGCTACTACTAATAGGAGCATTACTACTAGTATATATAGCAGATATCAAAATAAGAGCAGCTAAAGGAGATAATACTCCACCTACATATAATGCTTATGTAGTACTAACAGGATCAATGGTACCAGAAATAATGCCTAATGATGTAGTAATAACAAAGAAAAAAACAGCAGAAGAATTACAAGTAGGGGATATAATAACATTTGTAACTTCTGATCCAAGATTATCAAATATAATAGTAACACATAGAATAAAAAATAAGTATTACGATTCAACTACCGGAAAATATACATATCAAACAAAAGGAGATGCCAATAATACTGAAGACTTCACTTTAGCAGAAGATAAAAACGTAATAGGAAAAGTAATATTTAAAATACCAAAAATAGGATATATCCAACAAATATTAGCAACTAAAGGTGGATTAATAATCGTAGTATTAATACCATGTCTAGCAATACTATCTTATGATATCGTAAAATTAGGAAGAAATATCGGTAAAAAAAAGAAAAAAGAAGCGAGTGACGTAACAGTAGTAAGAAGGTGATAAAATGTCCAAAAAAAATAAATTTTATGTAAAAAAAATAAAAGACAATAAAATCACAGTAGCGGAAGAAAAAAACTATAAATCTCCATTTATAATATTTCTACTGACTAATGGCCGATTAATATTTATAATAACATTATTATTATCAATAACAACACTTATAATATCAACATCATTAGTATTTAGAAATATGCTTGGTTCAACATATAAATCAGATAAAGATAATACCAACACTACTACTGATAATAGTAATGTAGTAGTAACAGTTGATATATCAGACGAATGCAATTTAAATAATACTACACCAATTACTGAAGAATACGCTACTAAATTATTTGATAGTAGTAGGCAAATAAATACAGCAAATACCGGCGTAGTAATAAAAATAAAAGAAATAACATTAAAAGATAGAATAATCATATTCTATTCTGACAAAACAGCATTAATAAAATATAAAGATGGAACATATTTAAGAGTATTTAGAGTAAATAATAATTATGGCGTCAAAGAAGATGGAACATTCGAGGCTAAAGTAGAAACCAGAAAAGTAACCGCTAAAGAGATAACTAATAAAGATTTAGGAATAAAACTATTATACTTATCTGATGGTAGTCTTGAAGTAACAAAGGGTGAAGTATGTTTCTTCGTAAGAGATGGCGATATAACATCATCAGTAGATAAGTTTTATACCAATTTAAGTATCGTTTCACTTCCAACAAAGAAAGAATCAAATAAAACATATTATTCAAATGGAACAATAAAAGAAAATGATTACTTATTAGTGGACAATAAACAAATAAAATCAACAGAAACAAAGAAAATTCATGATAATATAACAATAATATACTATGAAAACGGTTTTGCTGAAATAATTCAAGATAAACAAAGTATTATAGTAGAAAAAAGTGATCATATTATTTATGATGACAATATCTTAGAGATAATAGATAATAGTAAATCAGAAAAAGTAAATACTGATAATTTAATAGATATTAAGAATATAAACTTAAAAAATAATAATAAAAAAGATGTAAATTATTTAATACTTATAGAAGAAACAAGTAATTATAATAAATACAATATAAATAAAAGATTACCAAACGAATATATAAAATATTTAGTATCAATTAATAATAAAAAACAAGATATAGCATTACTAAATAATAATATAAAGGGTACTAATAAAGTAAAAGGACTAAAATTAACTAATAATGCCTATCAAATATATGAAGGAAAATTACCAAAATCAGGAGAAGCCAATATAAAAATAGGTATGTGGGTAGATTACAAAACCATTACAAATGAATATATGAATTCAGCATTTATAGGTACCGTAAAAGTATATATAGAATAATAGACATAAAAAAATAAATATGATATAATGAATAAGGATAATAGGTGGTGAGTATATGAATAAAAAGAAAATAATGATAATAGTATCATCAATAATATTAGTATTAGCAGCCTTATTTACAACTACATACTCACTATTCTATAAAGAAGATGTAGCGGCTAATCCAAGTAACTATAGCACAGGAATATTACAAATAGAAGCAACATCATTATCAGATACAATATCATTAAATAGTGCTCTTCCTATGACAGATGAAGAAGGAATAGAAACAACACCATATGTATTTTCAATTAAAAATACAGGTAATATAGATTATAAGTTTGATGTAAAACTATTATCTACTAGTTCTAACACTATAAATTCTCAATATATAAAATTAAACATAGATAATGGTAGTCCAGTAGTATTATCATCATTAACAAATAGTATTATTAAAAGTAATGTTGTAGTAAAAGCCAAAGAAAGTATTAATATAACCCTAAGAGTATGGCTAAGTAAAGATACACCTAATACCGAAATAGGAAAAACATTTAATTCACAAATAGTAATAGATGGACAATCAATATATACATCTACTAATAATGATCCAGCACTAGATACTTTAACTAATTTAGGACTTTCTGTAGATACAGAACATACTCCTGATTTTACTACTGTAAGTGGTAATAGTGGTGTTAAATATGAAGCGGATGGTCCTGGCGGCACCCAAATTGCCACTGGATTAGGAGATAATACTAACGGTATATATAAAGCAGAAGATGATCTGGGTAATTCATATTATTTTAGAGGTAATGTTACTAATAATTATGTATATTTTGCTAAGAATTGGTGGCAAATAATAAGAATAAATGGTGATGGAACTATTAGAATGATATATACTTCTAATCCTGATGCTCCTATTGCTAATCAGTATATAAGTAAGTCTTCTTTTAATAATAATTATAATGATAATGCCTATGTAGGATATATGTATGGAACTACTGGTTCATCTACATATAATGCTACGCATGCTAATACAAATAGTAGTACTATTAAAACAGTAATAGATACATGGTATCAAAAAAATTTAAGTAGTTATAGTCAGTATATCGCTGATGCTATATATTGTAATGATAGAGAAGTAGTACAAGTAAATAATGTTGGAGGAATGACATTAACTGGTAATGGAGTAGGAACTAATGAGTCAGCTTATGCTGGTTATAATAGAACGTTTGTTGATCATGCACCAACATTAAAATGTAAAAATAAGAATGATAGATTTACTACAAGTAGTACTTTAGGCAATGGCGCCCTTACTAATCCAATTGCTTTAATTACTTCTGATGAAGTAGTAATGGGAGGTGGAGCAGGATTTGATCTTGCAACGAATACATATATTGAAAATGATAGTTACTATTTATATTCTGCAAATAGAGATTGTTTGTATTGGACGATGACACCATTTGCGTACGCGGACGGTAATGCTTATGTAGATTATGTGTTTTATGGTGGTAGTGTTAACAGAGACATTGTCCGTTATAGTGACGCGGTGCGTCCGGTAGTTTCTCTAAAATCTGATGCGATAAGTGGAGGAAATGGAACTTCGAGTAATCCATTCTATGTGGATGAAAAACCTCAAATTGATGTTGAACCTTCATAAGTTATTTGGAACTTGGTTCTGGAGTATGTGTGGGAAACACTTTTCCCGCACGGGTAAAGAATGGTATATATAAGATTATATATATAGGGATATGCTATAAATGGTGGTCTTTTGCTATATCCTCGCAAGCCTAAGGTCTTTCGAGGTAATCATGAGCCTATAGTCTCATGATTAAATAATTATTTATGAAAAATAATAATAAAAGTGTATAATAAAGATATTAATTATATCTTTTTTTTTGGCTTTGTGATAAAATTAATATTAGGTGATACTATGGCAAAAAAAGAAAATAAAAAAGATAACTTAAAAGAAAAAAAAGATACTAAGAAAAAAGTATTAAAAGAAAATAAGAAGAAAGATAACAAAGAAAAAGAAAAATATAGTGCTAAAGAAGTAATAATAGTCATGTTGTTTTCTATCGGAATAGGTTTTCTTATGTGTCTAGGTTGTATAAATTTAATAACTGGTAAAAATTATTTAAGAGTAACCAAAGATTTATCTAAAGTAGTAGATACCTACTATGCTATAGTAGATAATTATTATGGAAATCTAGATAAAAAAGCTTTAGTTGATGGAGCAGTAGAAGGAATGATATCAAAAGTAGGGGATACATTTACAAGTTATGCTGATACTAATGATACAGAAAACTTCAATGAAACAATCAAGGGATCATATGAGGGAATAGGTTGCTCTATAGCTAAATATAATGATGGACAAATCAAAGTAATAGAAGTATTTCCAGATTCTCCAGCAGAAAAAGCGGGACTATCAGTAGGAGATAGAATAATCAAAGTAGATGGCGAAGATTATACCGATAAAGAAAGCTCAGATATATCTAACTATGTCAAAAATAGTGGAAAAGATAAAGTAGTATTAACAGTTGAAAGAGATAATAAAGAAATAGATATAACTATTAATTTAAGTAAAGTAGAAATACCATATGTAACAAGTAAAGTATTAGAAAAAAATGATAAAAAAATAGGATATATAGCTATATCACTATTTTCTGGTAACTCATATAAACAATTCAAAAATAATTTAGATAAAATAGAAAAAGAAAACATAGACAGCCTAATTATAGATGTAAGAGGAAATAGTGGTGGCTATTTATCATCAGTAACAGATATTAGTAGTTTATTCTTAGAAAAAGGCAAAGTAATATATCAATTAGAAGACTCTACAGGAAAAACAAAGAAAAAAGATACAACTAAAGAAAAAAGAACTTATCCAGTAGCGGTATTAATAGATTCATCTTCAGCATCAGCTTCAGAAATACTAGCATCCGCTATTAAAGAAAGTTATAATAATGGTTTAGTAGTGGGAACTACAAGTTATGGTAAAGGTACTGTTCAAGAAACAAAAAAATTACTAGATGGAAGTATGATAAAATACACAACCCAAAAATGGCTTACTCCAAATGGCAACTTTATCAATGAAAAAGGAGTAACACCAACCAATGAAGTAACATTAAATGAAGAATATTACAATAATCCAACCATTGAAAATGATAATCAATTAAATGAAGCATTAAATTTATTAACAAAATAGCAATTATTGCTATTTTTTTTCATATAATTAATTGGTGATAAGTATGATAGTAAAATCAACAGACAAAGAAAAAGAAATCCTAGCCAGGTTAATGCGAGCAGAAGCAGTTGGCGAAGGCAACCTTGGTATGCTTATGGTAGGTAATGTTGGAATAAATAGAGTCTTAGCAGATTGCTTAACATTCAAAGACATCAGAAGTATATCAGAAATGGTATATCAAAAACCAGGAGGATTCTCTGGAACCTCCTCATCATTATTTTATGGCAATCCAACAGCCTTAGAAAAATCATTAGCAGAGAGAGTAATAAGAGGAGAGTATTATTATCCCGCTACAAACGCCTTATGGTTTTATGCACCAAAAGCAAATACAGCATGTACAAGTACTTGGTGGGATCAGCCTTTAGCGGGAAGATATAAAAATCATTGCTTTTATGAACCACAAAAAGGAATATGTAAGGAAATTCACTAATGAATAATCTAATTAAAGGATTCATAATAGGAATAGGAAAAATATTACCAGGAGTTTCAGGAGCCTTATTAGCAATACTTATGGGAGTATATGATAAATCAATAAATTATATCATAAACTTCAAAAAAAATAAAAAAGAAAGCATTAAATACCTATTTCCAATAGGAATAGGTATATTATTATCAATAATATTATTTAGTAAAATAATATACTATGCATTAAATAAATATTATTTTGAAGTAATGATGTTATTTATAGGATTAATAATAGGAACAACCCCAGCAATAACAAAAAAAATAGAAAAAAAAGATAATTATCTTATAATAATAAGTTTTCTAATCTTTTTTTTCATATCAATAATTAATATAGACAATACATATATAAAACAAAATAATTATATAGATTCATTAGTATATTTCATATCCGGTATAACAGAAGCCATTGGTACAGTAGTCCCAGGAGTAAGCTCATCAGCACTCTTAATGATAGAGGGAACATATAATATAATAATTGAAGCTATAGCCAATGTAATAGACATAAAAGTAATAATACCATTCATAATAGGATTAATAATAGGTTTAATAATAACTATAAAAATAATAAACTATTTATTTAAAAAATATAATACCAAAATATATAGCATAATATTAGGAATATTACTATCAAGCATAATATTATTAATAATAAAATCATTCAAATATAAAGTAACCATACCATCACTTATATTAGGACTAATAATATTAACAATAGGAATAATAATATCCACTATATTTAGAGAAAAAGAAAAAAAGCCATAAGGCTTTTTAATTTTAAATTGGTGACCAGTATGGAATTCGAATCCATGAATGCTGCCGTGAAAGGGCAGTGTGTTAAGCCACTTCACCAACTGGCCAAAAAATGGTGGGCCTGAATGGACTTGAACCATCGACCTCACGCTTATCAGGCGTGCGCTCTAACCACCTGAGCTACAAGCCCATTTTTTGAATTGCTTCTACATTATACCATATAAAAAACAACATTACAAGAGATTTCTATAAAAAAAATCAAAATGGTGGGGCGTTAGGGATTCGAACCCTAGACCCACTGATTAAGAGTCAGTTGCTCTACCAACTGAGCTAACGCCCCAACACAATCAATATTATACCATATATTTTCCATTTGTAAACTACTAAATTAAAAAAAACTCAAAATTTATCAAAATTTACCATGAAAATACCATCAAAATTATCATAGCAAAATATAATGAGTTAATTGACTTTTAAGTACCATTTTGATATAATTTATATGATAGGTATCGGTGATAAAAATGAAGAAAATAAATGATAAAAGTTTTTGGATAATTTTAATTATAAGCATTGTAACTTTAACAATTTTAACTATAGGAGTAATCTTTTTAACAAAAGATTCAGAAAAAGAATTTTATAGTGCAGGATATATAATAAATAGTACTGCATCAAGCAGCAAAAAACTATATTTCAATGATAATACAGTTTATAAAGAAAACGTAAAAGAAGAATATGTTTTTAAGAATGCAGACAATAAAGAAGTAAGTACCAGCAAAGAAAACTTTATTCATTATTTAGATAAATCAATGTCATTTATGAAAAATGGTGTTATCCTTGACTTAGATAAATTCAATAAAAATCTAGTTCCATATTACAATATTACAGATAAATCAATAATTAAGTATAATAATGGTAGCTATTATATTGAAACAGCCGATAAAACACTAATATTTAATAATTTTCTTGGCAGAATAACCGAAAATAAATATATTGTTGTAGGAAAAGATATAAGAGTTAAATTAGCAGGTAATGATAACACTGTTAGTGGAGATTATTTTGAAATACTATTTGTAGAAGATGGTATAGTAAAAATAGAAAACCAAGAAGGAAGCTATCAAACTGTAGCAGACGGAACAACTATTTTTATAGGAGATAATACAAAAATAAATCTTGGCGATAAGAATGTTATCTATAATGATGAAACAAAACTTTCTTTATCTGAGATGACTATTGATGGTAATGAAAATATTGATATCAAACCTAGCGATGGTAAAGTAAAATCAAATGATGACAAGAAAAATACTGATGGCACTACTGATGGCACTACTAATGGTAGTGGAGATAATAAAGGTGAAAATCAAACTGATGTAAAAAATAATCCTGAAAATAATGAGGAAAATAATCCATCAGGAGGAGAATCAGGCGAAGGAGATACAACAAATTCAGTGTTAAAGCAAGAAGTATCAATAGATTTAATTTCTGCTAAAGTAGATACTCATAGTTTAAATGCAAGTTTCCAAGTAATAGATACTGGAAATTTCATTAAAGATGATTTATTATTGACATTGACAAACATAACTACAGGAGAAAGGGAGTTTTCTAAAATATTAGCTAATGCTCCTGATATACAAGAAGTAAATATAAATTCATTATCACCAAATTGTGATTATCTAATGACAATATCAGAACAAAATAATAATAATGGTACACAATATTTTCAAAAAACATTTAAAACCGAAAGTTTAACACTAAATTTAGTTCGCGAAATGGTAACACAAAATTCATTATCATATTCATTAGAATTTGGCGAAAATAATGATATCAAATCCGCTAATGTATCGTTATATGATACCGAAGGAAATAAAGTGGGCAATACAATCACTATAACTAATGGTGAAGATAATAATATTTCTTTTGAGGAATTAACACACAATACAAAATATCAAGTAAAAGTAGATTCAGTTATTTTAAAAAATACTAATTATGCAAATATATATACAATAGAAACATCAGATAAAACACTAAAAAACAAACCAACTTTAGGTGAAATATCAGTAGAAACAGATAATGATAATAAAAGTTTCACCTTAAAAATGGAAAAGCCACAAGATGAAGACTCAAGTATAACAAAATATACTTATGAAATATATAAAGCAGAAGATTTAACTGATGGTGAAATACTAAATGCTAAGCCAGTATATACTTTTAGTAGTGATACATTAAAAGAACAAAAATTAAAATTAGGGGAAAATAATTTAGAAGATAAAACAGATTATTGTTTTAAAATGATTGTAGAATATAATGATAACTATAAATATAACGAAATAGAAACAGGACTAAGTAATTATTTCCAAGTAATAGGTAGACCAACAATTGAATTCAAAGAAGAATTAGTAGACTTTAATCAAATAGTCGGAACAGTAAAAATAAAAGATGAAGGCTGTACAATACCAAATGAAGGAAGAGAATGTAAAGACAAGCCTGAAATGAATAAAGTTAATGACTTTATAATTAGATATTATGGTGGTAATTCAACTACAAGAATAGCCATAAAAGATGTTAAGTTTGATCCTGAAACAATGGAATATAAACTAGCATTAAGTGGTTTAAAAGAAAATACTTTATATACATTTGAAGTATACGCCGATATAGATATGTATAATGGTAAAGGCTTACAAAAAGGTCAATACATAGGAAGCTTTGCGGTAACTACAAAAGGAATAGAAGCATTGCAAATGCAAAATTGGAAGCAAAAACAATATAGTTTTGAAACCCCAATAGTAGTTAGCACCGAAATGATATCTACTGTACCAGATAGTGACTATGCCGATAAAATATCATCTTTAACATTTAATTTATATAAAGGTGATACTAAGAATAATATTCAAACAGCACCAATAGGAAGCTTTACTGAAACAGAGGATATAAAATCAAGATATTATAACAAAGAATTTGATTTAACTTCAAAAATGTTCGGAATAGAAAACCTAGATGCCCTAAGAGAAATATCTGGAGGAAAATTAAGTAGATATTATACACTTGAAGTAACAGATGCCTATGATAATAGCGGTACCAATAAATTTGATATATTAAATAACAAATATGTATTTGAAACACCCGCTATGCTATTACTAGAAGACGAAGTAGCAGAACCAACCATAGCGGTAACAGAAATAACTAACGATACCGTAAAAGACGCTGATATGCAAGCAAAATACGGTGTAAGTTATGATAATAAATTAGATGGTTCAACAATAATAGGTTATGAAGTAAATGCAATATTCGATAAAGCTAAAATAGAAACATACTTCCAAGGTGAACATCCAATTACTAAATTAAACTTTTACGCTAAGGATCAAAGAAATAGATTAATTGAAACAAAAACAATCGATTTTACGACTACAGAAAATTACACAACATATTTCTTCTTAGACTATGGAACTGATTATAAAGTAGAAGACACAAAATTAACTAGAGGAAACACATATAGTTTTTCGTATGATATAAGTATTGATAGTAATAACGATGGAGCAGATGATTCTGTATTCCCATCAAATAAACCTATAAGTAAAGCATTCACTTCAATTAAAAAAGATCCAATCTTTAAATTATATGTTGATAATAGTACCAAAGATTCAATAACATATAAATACTATGTTGAAGATATAGATAATGCCTTATTTAAAGATGAAGACGATAAATATAATTTCTACTACAAAGTAAATGATAGTGAAGAAGAAAATAGTATTGAATTTGAAAAAAGTAGTGATATAAAAACATTTACCATTTCAAACTTAAACAATTCTGATATATATAATTTAAATTATAAAAGAGCAAATACTAAAACATCAGATCCTGCTAAGATATCAATAGGGAAATACTATTTTGATGGTTATTATGATTCAAAAGATTATAATATAGGATATAAACTAGTATATGGCAATTTTGATAATAGATTAAAAATAGTTTTAGATGACAATGAATTTTTAAATAGAATATCAACATACCTTCTAACATTAACATCAGGTAATGATAAATATGAAAAAGTTATATCAAACTTATCTGACTGTGATGATAATAAATGTATTATTCTTGATTACAATGATATAGAATCATTCAAAGGTAAAGATATTCAGGTTTCATTAGTAGGATTTTATGATACAGGATATACAGGATTTAGTCAAAAATCACTATTAGGAGATTACTTCCAAAGTTTAGGAGTAGTAGATGAAAAAAATGCTTCTAAATTAGGATACGTTTTCCAAACAACATCACTAGAAATGCCAGGCCAATATTTATATTTAAATCCAAACGGAGCGTATGCAACTTCAAACAAACCTACAGGAATATTTGGCTATGAAGTAAAAACAGATAAAGATCAAAACGATGTGTGGTATATAACCTCAACAGATATTGTTGATAAAAGTAAAAATCAATTCATTAAATATGGTGACTTTATTAAGAAAGATGGTATAGCTAACTTGGGATTAAGTGGATTTAGAGATAAAAATACTAAATATACATTAAATCCAAAAGTTTTAGATAAAATAAATATTCAAACAGATAATAATAAATTCAAATTTACAAGTATCACACCTAAAGTATCAACATCAAAACCAACACCAACAATTAATGGAACTGCTATGAACGTATATGTATCTGCAAGTGATAACGTTTTAGAAAGTGATTTCATTAAAACAAATGGCAAATATAAATTCTATATAGATATTTATACTATGAAAACTTGCGGTGAAGATGAAGAAAATTGTAAAGAAGAATACGTTCCTGTAGACACAATTGAAACAGATTATGAAAGTCTAAAAAGTGAGATATCTTTTGCAGGATTAGATCCAGATACTAGATATTATTATAAAATATCTGCTGATATGAATAAAAATGGAGAAAATGTAAAAACACCATTATTCGATTATGAAAAAGAAGGCTATGTAGAATATATGGGTACTTTTAAAACCTTAGGAGCAGAAGAAATACTTGATAGGGTAGCCTATAATTATGATTCAAAAACAATAGATAATGTATACCTAAACAGAATAATGAACTTAACAACATATTTGAAGAATAACAAAAACTTTGATATTAAATATCAAGTACATAATCCAGATGGAGAATTAATATTTGATGGAAAAGTAACTAATGAAGAAATAAATGATGAAAACATCGGTAAAGGAAGAAAAGCAATATTATCAAGAGATATAACTAAAGATAATTTAGTATATGGAAACGATTATTATACTCTTACCGTTACTGCTATAACAACAGATAAAGGTAAAGAATTAAAATTATTCGAAGACACAATGTCTGATAAAAATATTACAGCGGGTCAAAACTTCCATGAATTAAAAGAACCATCATTTACAATAAAACAAGAAGCAATAGTAAATAAAAATGATTCAGGATTCACATATGGCATTAAATACATTATCACATTAGAAGATAGAGATAAAGTAATTAAAGATGGATTATTATTTATAGAATTACAAGATGCTGATTACAACCATGTATGTCCAGCAGGTAATGAAGACAACTGTAGTAAAACCATTGATTTAGCTAAATATGGTAGCAATCAAATAGAAATAACATTCACTAATCTAAAACCAGATACCAACTATTCAATTTATGTATCATCAGACATATATAGAAATAATATTTCTTTACCTGATGAAGAAAAAGAAACAAAAATATACGCAAGAAAGAGTCAATATACAAAGAGTGAATTAGGATTCTCCCTAGGAGCAGTAACTCCAACCGCACTATCAAACAATAAAGTATTAATAACATTTAAAGGAGCAACTAATTTACAAGAGTATATAGCAGGTATTGAATACTCAATGACAGTTGAAGGATTTGGTAAAGTAGGTTCAGGCTTAATAGGACAAAGTAATACCACTACTGGTAATCAATTAGTATTTAAACTAGATAAAGATGAATATCCAACCATAGAAGTAACAACAGATGAGAATCAAAAGTTAGGATTAAATAACAATATAAAATTAATATACTATTATAAAGATAAAAATGGAAAAATAACTGCTCTAAAAATAGGGGATAGTACTAGTGATTCTAAGACATTCAAATATGAAGGAAAATAGAAAGGATGATATAAATGAGAAAATATGATAAAAAAAACAAGAGAAATATAGGCATAATATTAGTAATTTCAGCACTGATAATTGTCATGTTTTCTCTAGTTATCAACCTATTTTTATCACGAGATAAAAACGAATATAAAGTAGAAGAAAAAACATTAGTATTTGATAAAGACAAAACCATAATAAAAACAGAAAAACCAGCAGTTATAAAGACCAAATGGAATAAAAAATATTATCTAATTCAAGATAAAATAAGTACCGAATTAGGCAATACCGCTATTACATATAATGAAGACACAGGAGTTTTAAAGCTTTATGGAAAATATTATGAAATTAGTAGTGGCGATGAAATAAATATAACCAGTGGCGAAACAACAATAAAAAGTACAGCCCTAACAAAATTCTATAAATTAGAAGATCGTAAATATTTAGTAGTAGATAAAGAAATAAAATCAGCGGATGGATTATTAACAACAACCGACTTTCTAATGATAGATCTAGATAAAGTAGGAAATGCAACACTTACAAATCACAAAGTAAATCTAAAAACATTCTCTGCCACTACCATCGTAACATCAAATTACACATTTGATATAGCAAATGAAATATTAGTATATGGTAGCGATAAAATAGATTTAAAGAAAATAATAGGATCTTCTAATACCTATACTAAAGAAGATTTAATACCAGAAGAAGATAATAATAAAGGAAACTCATCTGAAAGCAATACAACTGCTAATAATGGTGTAACTGGTGTAACTGACAATAGTATAGCTAATGGAAATAATACCACTAATGGTGGCAATGGTAGCGAAGGTAATACAGGTAAAAATAATGTAGTTATTGAAGAAATAAAGAAAGCTACTAAAAGAACATCCGTCATAGCGGTAACAAGTACTGTAAATAAAATTAGTGTTGATTATGTAATATATGATCCTAAAAAAGAATATTCATCAGTATATATGGAAGTAAAAAAAGAAAATTCAAGTAATATTGATACCATATATTTAAATAGTGGTTCAACATCATATGAAATAAGCAATGATGTATTTCCAAATACAAATTATGAATTAACATTTAAATATAGTTATATAGATGATGAAAATCAGATGCACGTTGAAACATTTGATAAAGTTAATATAACTACTAAAAAACCACAAGTATCATTAAAAGTAACAAGAACCAGCAAAGATGGAATAGATTATCTAATTACAACAGATAATAGTTATCCATTAAATAAAGGTACATTAACCATAACAAAGAATGGTGAAGTAGTATCATCAGATGAAATAACATTAAACGGAAATACAGTAGGACATGCACCAATTACAGGACTACAAGAAGAAGATTCCATATCTCTAAGTTTAACAAATATAAAATCAAATGGAATAATAATCAAAGATTTAAGTTCTAACTATAAATTTAGATATTAAGAAGGTGAAAAAATGAAACAATTCATAAAAGAAAAATATAACATATTAATACCAGTATTTCTTATTATAGTTATTTTAATAGCGGTATTCCTATATACTAGAGAATATAAAAATAATAGATATGCCAAAACAGAAGAAGTAGATGTATATCAATATTTTTCCGGTTTAAAGTTAGAATATAAAGCAAAAATATCCCGTAACAAAAAAAATGTTATATTAAAGTATGAACCCAAAGATGAAGTAGTAAATTTAAGTAGCATACCAATATACATAAAAGGTAAAGATAATGTAATATTCCCTAAAGCAATGTCAATAATATTTCCAATAAAAGACGAAGTATATAGCATATCATCTTTAGCGGAAGTATATAAAAAAAATAATTTATATTATCTAAATCAAAAAAATATAAATACCCCTCAAGATCATGCCTTTTATTATGATGGTATTGACCTATACTTTTTCCCTGAAGCTACCACTATTGAAGTTGGTAGTCAAAAGATAGAATTAAGTCCAATGTCATATTTAAACTGTTCATATCAAAGTCTATTAGAATATTATGATAAAGCAAATGATAATTATGGAAAAATAGATTTAACTGATGAAAATGTAATAGTTTCAAATGATTATTACAAAATAGATGTTACACTTGATAAAGTAATATATCAAAATAGTTTCCGTATTTTAGATAATGACTTTAGTTCATTACCTAAAATAAATGATAAAGAAAACAAATAATATAAAAAAATAAATATCATATACTTATGATAGGTGAGTATATGAAAAATAAAATACTAAATATAATAAAAATAGCAGTTATTGTTGAATTAGTAATAGCACTACTGAACTTCAATTTAACTACTATTTTTTTATCATTATTTACATTATTTCTATTATTTTTAGCGGATTATATTACAAAAAAATTAGAAATACCATATAAATTACAATTACTAATATATATATTTATTATAGGAACAGAAGTATTAGGAGAAATACATAACATATATAATAAAGTATGGTATTATGATGATATAATGCATACCCTAAGCTCATTTATAGTAGCATCATTATCAATATATATACTAAAAAGATTAACTAAAGATAATAATAACAAGTTAGTAATAATATTTTCCCTATTACTATCTATGGCCGTAGCGGCCTTATGGGAAATAACAGAATTTACCATTGATAATGTATTTAATAAAGATATGCAAAAAGATACTATTGTAACAAGTATAACATCAACACTATTTTCACAAGACAAAAATAAAGCCGTAAAAAAAGAAATAAATTCTCTTTATATAAATAATATAGATTTTATGCAAGAATATGGTGGCTATATAGATATAGGATTATACGATACCATGGAAGATATGTTATGTGCTTTATTAGGAGCATTATTCTTTATAATAAAAAAATTAGCGGAGCCCTAAACAGCTTCGCTATATATATTTTTATCAAAAGTATGCGTACCATCATTAATTTTTTCTAATGTCTTAGTACTAATCAAAAAGTAAGTATCTCTATTAATATTAATATCACTAATAGGATCATCCCAAGTAAGATCCAAATGATACCATTTACCATCTAAATAAACCAAATTCCAAATATGTTCTTCATTACTAATTTTATAATTAATAATATTCATTTTATCCAAGAATATTTCCATAGCATCAGCATATCCGTTGCAGGTACCATATCCTTCGATTAAAACACCATAAGCAGTATTAGATTTATAAGTATCATCATTTTTATTTTCATATTTAAGCTTATCATATTCAGTATGATCAATAATATAATCATGAATAACTCTAATTTTTTCTTTAGGGGGCATATTATTATTTACATTTTCACTAAGTATTTTATCAACCTTATTATTAATTTCATTAATTTCATCTTGCGTATAGGCCCTATTAATAGTAATACCTATTTTATAATCCCCACCATAACTAATTTTAACATTATTAGAACTATTATAAGGATGAACAAAATTATTAAGAGTTGAAATAACCTTTTTAAATTCAGCACCATTATAAGCAGTTAATGTATTAATATCATTAATATAATTAGTATAATCACTATCAATATATCTTTCAATATAATCAGTACCACTATTAATAGCATAGTAAATAGAATTTATTAAATCATTTCTGTTCTTAATTCCACTTTCAGTATAATCATCAACATAATTAAAATTATCATCTTTATAATAGTCATTAATATTAATTTTAGAATATTTCTTATCTATTGTATATTCATAATATTTATAAACAATTTTATCCTTTTGAAAAGCACAAATTGTAACCACAACAATTGCAATAAAGCCAGTAACTAATATAGCCTTACCATATTTATTCTTTTTATTCATATTGGCCACCTCATATTTTCATTATACCATTTAAGTATAACTTGGTAAAGAAAAAAATATAACATTTTAAATAAAAATACTAAACCATAGTAAGTACAAAGATAATAGTGTCAAGATAAGTAAAGTAAATAATAGTTAAATAAATAAAAATAATTTACTTCTTTGTCATAATTTGGTATAATAAAAAAGAAATATGAAAGGTCTGGTAAATATGGAAATAACAAATAAACATCCAAAAATATACTTATTAAGTGGAAAGGCAAGAAATGGTAAGGATACTACCGCGGAATTCTTAAAAAAATTTTATGAAGCTGATGGAAAAAAAGTAATATACTCTAGAGCAGGAAAATATATAAAATTTTATGCTAGTGAAATGACTGGTTGGGATGGCAAAGAAGAAACAAAACCAAGACAGTTGTTGCAGGAATTAGGAACTGATGTTATTAGAAATAAGCTAAATAAAGCTGATATGTTGATAGAAAGACAATTAGATGATATAGAAATATATTCATATTTTTATGATGCTATAATAGTTCCTGATATAAGATTACCAAAAGAAATAGATAGTGTTAAAGTAAAATTTGATAATGTAGTGGCCATCCACATAAATAGAATAAATTTTGAATCAGATTTATCTTCAAATCAACAAAGCCATATAACAGAAACTGCTATGGACAATTATACCAATTTTGATTATGAAGTAACTAATGATACATTAGAACAATTAGAAAAAGATATATATAAAATATATAAGGAGGAGACAAAATGAAAAAGTTAACAGGAAATGAAATAATAAAAACATACATAGACTTTTTTGTAGAAAGAGGGCATACATATATAGAATCAGCATCATTAATTCCACAAAATGATCCAACAGTATTATGGATAAATGCTGGTGTAACACCACTGAAAAAATACTTTGATGGAACAGTAGTACCAAAAAACAAAAGACTAGTAAGTTGCCAAAAATGTATTAGAACTGGTGATATTGAAGAAGTAGGAAAAACAGCTAGACATCATACATTCTTCCAAATGTTAGGTAATTTTAGTATCGGCGATTATTTTAAAAAAGAAGCTCTTCCTTGGGCTTGGGAATTATTAACAAGTCCGAAATATTTTGCAATGGATAAAGACAAATTATACATAACAGTATATACTCATGACGAAGAGACATATAATATATGGTTGTCATTAGGAGTAAAACCATCACATCTAATAAAACTAGATACAAACTTTTGGGAAATAGGACCAGGTCCATCAGGCCCAGATACCGAAATCTTCTATGATAGAGGAGAAAAATATGATAAACAAAAAAGAGGCATATCCATGCTTCAAAACGAAGAAGAAAACGATCGTTATATAGAAATATGGAACAACGTATTAAGCCAATTTAACGCTACTGAAGGACTATCAAGAGAAGAATATCCAGAGTTACCACATAAAAACATAGATACTGGTATGGGTGTAGAAAGAGTAGCATGCATAATGCAGGAGACAGAAACAAACTATGAAACAGATTTATTTATGCCAATAATGCATAAAATAGAAGAAATATGTAACATTCCATATAATGGTCAAATGCAGTTCAAAGTAATAGCAGATCATATAAGAACTTTAACATTTGCTTTATCAGATGGAGCAGTATTTGAAAACGTAGGAAGAGGATATGTATTAAGAAGACTATTAAGAAGAGCCTCAAGAATGGGTAGAAAACTAAATATAAATAAAGAATTTCTATCACCATTAGTAGATGTAGTAGTGGATAACTACAAAGAAATATATCCAGAATTAGTAGGAACAATGCCAAAGGTAAAAGAACTAATATCTAAAGAAGAATTACTATTCCAAAAAACCCTATTATCAGGAGAAAAGAAATTAGAAGAACTATTCAAAAACAAAAATAAAGTTATTAGTGGTAAAGATGCCTTTAAATTATATGATACATATGGATATCCAATAGAACTAACAGAAGAAGCCGCTATGGAAAAAGGATTTACTGTAGATAAAGAAGAGTTTAAAGCCTATATGAACGCTCAAAAAGAGTTAGCTCGTAAAAATAGAAAACTAATTAGTAGTATGAATCTTCAAAATGAATTATTAATAAATTATAAAGAAGAAAGTAAGTTTGTCGGATATGATAAATTAGGATTAGAAACAGAAGTACTAGCCATCATGAAAGATAATAGCTTTGTAGACACATGTAGTGAAGACTGCTATATATTCTTAAAAGAAAATCCATTCTATGCCGAAAGCGGTGGCCAAATATCAGACTCAGGATATTTAAAAAATGATAAATGTAAATTAGAAGTAACAAATGTCATCAAAGCACCAAATGGCCAACACTTACTAGAAGTTAAAGTATTAGAAGGAACAATAAATAAAGGTGATAAAATACTAACCCATGTATCTAAAGAAAAAAGATTAGCTATCATGAAGAATCATTCAGCAGCACATTTACTTCAAAAAAGCCTTCAAGAGTTATTAGGAGATGCCGTTCATCAAGCAGGATCCAAAGTAGATGAAGAAAGTTTACGTTTTGATTTCACTTACCAAGGAAAACTATCAGATGAACTAATACTAAAAGTAGAAAATCTAGTAAACGAGAAAATACAAGCGGGCTATGAAACAAATATAGAATATATGAATATCAAAGAAGCAAAAGAAAAAGGTGCCATGGCTTTATTTAACGATAAATATGGTAGTACCGTAAGAGTAGTAACACTAGGCCCCTCTATTGAATTATGCGCAGGTACTCATGTATCAAATACTAAAGATATAAATAAATTCGCTATTGCTATAGTAGAAAATAAAGGAGCGGATACTTATCGTATAATTGGAACAACAGACGCAAATATCCCTAAAGTTCTTGAAGAAGAAATAAAAAAATACAACGATGAAATGATCAAATTATTAGATAAAGCAAAAAAAATAATAAATGCCGCTAAAGAATTAGATATTGAATTAAACTTTAACTTTAATATTAATAATGATATTCCAACTAGTTACAGAGATATAGTTATAAATAAAAACGAATTAGAAACATTAAGAGAATCACTAAAGAAATTAGAGAAAGACTTTACTACTAAAAAAAGTGAAAAATCAGTAAGTGATTTATCAAGTTTCTTAGAAATAAAAGAAGAAATAAATGGAATAACAACAATAATAACAATAACTAATGGCTATGATATAACATCATTAAAACAAATAGCTTCGGCCTTGAGTAATCAAATAGGAGATAATAATTTTGTACTATTAGCCAATGTAAATGAAAATAACTCAGTTAATTATATAGCAAAAGCAACATCAAATCGTATTAACTGTGGTGAAATAGTAAAAGATTTATCAGTACGTTCAGGAGGAAATGGAGGAGGTAATAAGTCCTTTGCCCAAGGCGGAGGAACAGATGCCACTATCGTAAGTAAAATCTTAATGAATGTAAAAGAGCAAATAAATACTTTATAAGAGGAACAATTCCTCTTTTTTCATACCTTAAAACCTATAATCATATATATTATTAGAGGTACATTATGAAAAAACTAATAAATAAAATATATAATACCATCATACCAATACTAATCTTTTTAATTATTACAATATTAATGTTATATATAAATATACCACCACTCATTACATTATTAACATCCACTTCCTTAGCGGCCATAACCTTATTATTAAATACAAGTATTCATAATAACCAATATAGTAATAAAAACATCAAAACCATTAGTGGAACAATCAAAGACACAAAAACATATACATATCCAGTAAATAAGATTATAAGAAGTAAAGATAAAGTCAAGAAAAGAATAAAAAGAAAATAAAAATAGTGCATTAGGCAAACAAAACACATGCCTCTTGCACTTTTTTCATTTTTTTGCTATAATTATAAAGGTCTTTTACTTGTAAAGAAAGGAGAAATAAAATTGAGTAAAATAAAAATGTTTTCATTAGGAGGACTAGATGAAAACGGAAAAAATATGTTTGTTATCGAAATAGATAAAAATATCTTTGTCTTTGAAGCCGGATTAAAATATGCCGATGAAATGACATTAGGTATTGATTATATAATACCAAATATAAGTTATTTAAAAGAAAATAAAAAAAGAATAAAAGGAATTTTTCTAACACACGCTCATGATGAAAATATCGGAGCATTATCAGACATTGTCCCTGAATTAGGAGATGTCCCAGTATATGGTTCAAAATATACAATAGATGTCGTAAGAAAAGAATTTGAAACATATCATATAAGTACAAATAATTTAAAAGAAATAAAAGCTTATATTCCTATAGATATCAAAGGAGTAAAAATATTTCCTGTGTCATTATCACATTCATCTCCTGATAACTTTGGTTATGCCATATATACCAAAGATGGCGTAATATTTTATGCATCAGACTTCGTTATCGATCCAATAATGAAAGGACCATATAAGACAGATATAGGAAAATTAGCCTATATAGGAAAACAAAATGTCTTATGTCTACTTACCGAATCATGCTATGCTGATAAAGAAGGATTCACATCTCCTAAGCATCGTATAAGTACTCTAATTAGAGAGGTGCTAAATACCAGTGAAGGAAGAATAATATTTAACGTAACAGATACCCATTTATATCGAATTCAAGAATTATTTAGTGAAGTAGAAAAAACAAATAGAAAAGTTGTAATCATGGGTAAAAGACTAAAAAGTATAATAGATACAGCTTTAGAAAACAAATACTTAACTATTAACAAAAAAATAATAGGAGACTTATCAAATATAAATGATAAAAACGTTGTAATATTAAATGCTAATGAGAAAGAAAAACCATACTATAACATTATGAAAATAGCTAATGGCTATGATAAATTTATAAAATTAAATGAAGAAGATACCGTCTTCTTAGCAACACCAATCTATGAAAATAGAGAAAAAACATACTATCATTTATTAGACGAATTATCTAAGACTGGAGCAGAAGTAGTAACATTATCCCCTAAAAAATATCTATCACATCATGCTTCATCAGAAGATTTAATGACAATGATAGATTTAATGAATCCAAAATACTATTTTCCAATAAGAGGAGAGTATAAGAATCAAGTTCAAAATGCTAATATTGCTTCTTTAGCGGGTATACCAAGTGAAAATATATTACTTAAAGAAAATGGCGATGTTGTAACTATCGAAAATGGTATTTTAAAAGATACCTTTGAGAAGGTACCGTCAGGATCTATTTTAATAGATGGAAACTCATCAGATGATATTGGCGAAGTAGTATTAAAAGATAGAGAAATGTTATCAGATAACGGTATAATGATAATATCCGTAACATTAAATAAACAAACAAAAGAGATAATATCTGGACCAGAAGTATTAACAAGAGGTTTTGTCTATGTAAGAGATTCATATGAATTAATAAACGAAATAAAGAAAATATCCGAAGATATAATAATAAAGAATACCAAATCAGTAAAATATATCGAATACAACAAAGTAAAAAATATAATTAGAGACGAATTATCTAAATACTTAATAAAAGAAACAGGTAACAAACCAATGATAATAACAGTTATGCAAGAAATATAGAAAAAAACTATATTTCTTTTTGTATAATAAAAATAAATAAATAAATACTAATAATGGTGATAACATGAAAAAAAGACTATTAGTAGTATTACTAATAATATTATTAACATTAGCATATACCATAGCTAGTACTTATGCAGTAATAATAAATGTCAAAAGTGATAATGGTATAAATGAAATAATAAATAAAATAACCATTAAAGATCTTTTAACAGGGGATAATAATGAATATAACGAAACATATTATGATGTAAAAAATACCCTGGATATTACTGAAGAAGAAATGAATATATTAATAAACTCTAAAGAATTAGATAAGAAATTACAAATAGTATTAAATAAAATAGTTGATTACAAAATAAATAAAAATATAAATTCCAAATTAACAAGTGATGAAATATATAATATGATTAAAGAAGCCACTAATAATGATAATACTATTCCATACTATTTAAAGAAAAAAGTACTAGAAAATAGTAAAATATATTCTGATGATATAAATGATTTTCTATATGATTTAGAAGTATCAGTGAAGGAAGCTTAATATGTTATATATAATATTATTTATAATAATCATAACTATAATACTATATATAGTAACTAAAGATAAAAAATTAGTATTAAAATTAACTAGTGAGATAACTATATTATCTAGCATATTAACTATTATAATAAGTATAATATTAAGTTATATGATAAGAAATAGTACTAATATTATAAATTTATCTATCATAGCAAATACTATTCAAAATAAATTTATATTTAACAGTTTAATATTAATGTCTTTAGGATTCATAGAATTATCCTTTGTAAAAATGTTAAAGTAGCTTATAATAATAAGCTTTTTTTCGTCTCACATTTCATTATTCGCCGTTTTCTAATGCCTAAGGTCATTAGAAAAAATTTAGAGCCTAGGGTCTCTAAATTATAATATTATTAAATAAAGTATTATAAATAATATCCTTTTTATATAAAAATAAAAAAAACTATTTCAATTTTTACCTTTTTTTGTTATAATGTAGAAGAGGTATGATATGAAAAAAAAAATTATACTATTATTAATACTAATACTATGTGCAGGCTGCACTAGAATAGATAATGTTGATGACTATAGTGTTATTATAGATACAATTATAAATAATAATTATAACAACCAAAATACAACATCACTAGGATATACATATTACTTACCATTAGGAGTATCAAAAGTATATGATAAAGACTATAATCAAAAATTAAAAACAGAAGATACATTCATGTATTTATATGTTGATGCAGTAAGTTATTATTATCAAAATACATTAAATTTAGATGATAATAAAGTAAACAATAGTTATTATTACCACAAAATAAATAAAGATAATAAAGTTGGATATGTAGTTATAACAGAAGATAATGATTTATACTTTATAAAAGTAGTTTATAATTATGCTAAAATAGAATCTTATGCACCAAAGACAAAAATCGAAAATGTTCTTGCAAATAGTATGATTATATTAAATAGTATCAATTATAATGACAATCTAATAAAGAAAATTCTGGAAGATGAACATGGTTCAAACGTTGATAAAGAATATAAAATACAAAAACCAGACAATACTAAAAGTAAATTTTCTGAATATCTAAGCGAATACGTACAAGAAGAAGAAAACAAAATTCCAGATTTACCAGAATATTAAAAAGGAGAGACAGTATGAAATTTTTTGATAAAGTAAAAGACTTATTCTCTGATGAAGAAGAAGTAGTAGAAACAGAAGAAATAGAAGTAGAAGAAAAAGAGGAACATAAATTGCCAACTTTTATGCGTAATAAAATAGAGGAAGAACAAAAAAGAGAAGAAGCAAAAAAAGTAAAAGAAGAACCAGTTCCAAAGACAAACGTTATAAGTGATAGAGAAATCGTAAAAACAAGAACATCAAGTAACTTTGCCTTCCCAATAGATATGGATGATTCAGATTTAGTTCCAGATTTAAGATATAGTAAACAAAATGTTCTTCAAAAAGAAAGAGAAAAAGAAAAGCCTGTATCTGAATTGTATTCAAAGAAAGAAGAACCAAAACCAAAAAAATTCAAACCAACACCAGTAATATCTCCAGTATATGGAGTATTGGACAAAAACTACACTAAAGATGAAGTAAAGGTTCAAGACGAAAGCTCTTATGAAATACAAAGACCATCAAGAAAAGTAGATTTTGAAACAGTAAGAAATAAAGCTTTTGGTACATTAACTGATGATTTAAAAAATGTTATGTGCGAAAATTGTGAATTATATCAAGAAGTAAAAATAACTAAAAATGCTAATAAAAAACAAACAATAGATAATAGTAATCTTTTAGCAAGCATGACTGAAGAAGGACCAGCAGAGGACATATCATTAGGAGATGCCGAGGATAATTATTTTGACTTTGGTGTAAGTTATGAACCACCAAAAAAAGAAGAAACCAAAACAGTAGATATAACAGACGAAGTAAAGATAGTAGATCATAATGAAGAAGAAGCTAAAGCCGAAAAAATAGAAGTAAAAGAAGAACCAAAAACAAGACAAACAACAAAACTTAAAGAAAATAAACAGAAACTAGAAGATAAAGATTTTCTTGAAGATACTAAAGAATTTGAAAACTTAACCCATGACGAGGAAGATATAAATGAAATACTAAAAAACACTGAAGATATTACACAGACCGACGATTCAAACGATATATTTAATCTAATAGATTCAATGTATGATGACGAGGAGGATAAGAAATAATGACAGTGGAAATGGTTTTACCAACAATATTATATATTTTAGGTGCTATATTATTAGTAACATTAATAATATTAACTATAAAGCTTATCATTACACTGAATAAAATAGAAAAAGTTGTTGATAATATTAGTGTAAAAGTAAAAACACTAGATAGCCTATTTGAAATGATTGGCCTAGTAACAGGAAAGTTTACTACTATAACAGATAAAATAGTAGATAATATTGCTTTATTAATAGAGAAGTTATTTAAAAGAAAGGAAGATAAAAATGAGTAAAAAAGGATTAGGAAAAATAGCATTAGGAGCAACAGTAGGAGCAGGATTAGCCCTATTATTTGCACCAAAAAAAGGAGCAGATTTAAGAAAAGATATCAAGAAAAAAATTGATGATATCATTAAAGATGTTGATCAAATGAAAGTAGAAGATATCAAGAAAGAATTTAAAGATAAAGTTGAAGAAGTAACAAATGAATTAGAAGATTTAAATAAAGAAAAAGTACTAAAAGCTGCTAAGAAAAAAGGAAAAGAACTACAAGATAAGGCAGAAGATTTAGTAAAATTAGCCAAAGAAAAAGGTACCCCAGTACTTGAAGGAATGGCTAATGACTTAAGAGAAAAAGTAATTTCTGCAGCACAAGAAGTAATAGATAAATTAGAAGAAAAATAATCACTAGTGATTATTTCTTTTAATAGAAAGGATTAACTATGAAAGTATTAATAACAGGAGCTTCTTCAGGAATGGGAAGAGATATGGCTAAGTATCTATCTAGTTTTGATTACAAACTAATATTAGTATCCAAAGATAAAAAAAAATTAGATAAAGTATTTAAAGAAGATAAAAACGTAATAGCAACTTATGGCTATGATCTAACCAAAGAAGCAGAATGTATAGAACTATATAAAAAAGTAAAATCTGAAAATATTGATATATTAATAAATAATGCTGGCTTTGGAGATGCAGGTAAATTTACCGAAACAAGTTTAGATAAAGAAATGAATATGATAGATTTAAATATAAAAGCATATCATATATTAACAAAACTATTCTTAAAAGATTTTGCCAAAAGAAATTACGGAAGAATCCTAAATGTAGCATCCATGGCAGGATTAATGCCAGGACCATATATGGCAACATATTACGCTACTAAAAACTATATAGTAAGCTTATCATTGGCAATATATGAAGAATTAAGAAAAGATAATTCAAATGTCAAAATATCCATATTCTGTCCAGGACCCGTAGATACTAATTTCAATAATGTAGCAGATGTAAAGTTTAACATCTCATCATTAACAAGTGATTATGCAAGTAAAATAGCTATAGATGGTATGTTCAAAAATAAATTAATAATAGTTCCACCAAACATGAAACTAAATCGCTTCTTAATCAAAATAGCACCATCTAAATTAATATTAGATATAAATTCTCAAATACAAGAAAAAAGAAAATCAAAAGAAGAAAATTAACAAAATTATCTTCTTTTTCTTTCATATAAGTAACAATACTTTATTTTTAAAATAATTTATAGTATAATGGTTAAGAGGTGGAATATGAAAAAAATAGTTGTTTTAGGAGGCGGAACAGGTCTATCAGTACTACTAAGAGGCTTAAAACAATTTCCTTTAGATATAACTGCTATCGTATCTGTAGCAGATGACGGATCATCAAGTGGTAAATTACGTGAAGAATTTGATATATTTGCCGTAGGAGATATAAGAAATGTATTAGTTTCATTATCAGAAGTAGAACCATTAATAGAAGAACTATTACAATATAGATTCACTACCGATAGTAATTTAAATAACCATCCAGTAGGAAATCTCTTATTAGCGGCTCTATATAATATAACAGGTAATTTAACCGAATCATTAACATCATTGTCAAAAATATTCAATATAAAAGGTAGAATACTACCATTTACTGAAGATAATCCAATATTAATAGCTCATACTAAAGAAGGTCATATAATAGAAGGAGAAAGCAAAATAACCAAAGCAGGACAAGAAATAGATTACATAGAATATAAAAACAAAGTAACACCAACCAAAGAAGTATTAAATGCCTTAAAAGAAGCAGACTTAATAATATTAGGTATAGGTAGTCTATATACAAGCATAATACCAAACTTGTTATCTGAAGAAGTAAAAGAAGTATTAAAAACATCTAAAGCTAAAAAAATGTATGTATGCAATATAATGAGCGAACACGGAGAAACAGATAATTATAAAGTATCAGATTGCATAAACAAAATAAATTCCTATGTTGAAGATAATTTTATCGATACTGTATTAGTAAATAATGAAATGGTACCAGATAATATTAAAGAAAGATATGTAAAGGAACAAGCAAGTCCTATTGAAACAGATTATGAAAAATTAAAAGACTTAAATGTTGAAGTTATAGAAGATAAACTACTAGAAATAGAAGAAGATAAAGTAAGACATAATCCATATCGTACTGCTTTAGCTATATTTAATTATATTGTAAAGGAGTTAGAATAATATGAGTTTTACTAGTACTGTAAAAGAAGAAGTAACAAGATTAGAAACAACAAGATTAGAAGATATATCAGAACTATCAGCTATCATGCGTATAGCAGCCGTATTAACGCCAAATATAAGTATAACAATAGAAAGCAATGCAGTTGCCAGAAGAACATTTAAATTAATAAAAAATATATATGGTATAACACCAAAAATAACCATAAGAAATAAAAAACTAGGTAAAGGCTTTACTTATATATTAAATGTAACTGAAAAAAATAAAGAATTACTAGAAGATCTTTCAATAATAGATAATAACAAATATTTAAGTATACCAAAAGAATATATAACATCAGACGAAGATTCATTAAGAGCCTATTTAAGAGGAATATTCCTGGTATCAGGCTCAGTAAATGATCCAAAAACATCAAGGTATCATTTAGAATTCATATTAGATACAAAAGAATATTCAGAGTACGTAAATAAACTATTAAATACCTATGATTTAAATAGTAAAATAATAAAAAGAGAAAAAAACTATACAGTATATATAAAAGAAGCTGAGAAAATATCCGACTTCTTAAGAATAATAAAAGCCTTCTCAGCAGTAATGTACTTCGAAGATATAAGAATATATCGTGATCATAAAAATATGACAAACAGACTAAATAATTGTGAACAAGCAAATATTGATAAAGTATTTATGACCGCTAATAAACAAATAAAAGATATAGAAAAATTATATGAATTAGATATGGTAGATTTATTGGATGATAAATTAAAACAAGTAATAGAATATCGTATGAAATATAAAGAAAGTTCTCTATCAGAATTAGCGGAAATAATATCTCTAGAAACAGGAAATGAAATAAGTAAGTCAGGACTAAATCATAGATTCAGAAAAATAAGACAAATAATTGAACAAATAGAAAAAAAATGACATTTTTTTCATTTTTTTATTAAAAACACTTGACATTTACAAAAAAATGGTTTACACTTGAATTGTCTAATAGATAAACATACAAAGCAAAGCATAAAAAAATACCTATAATTTATCTTCAATAAAGATAACATTTGTAAGGGTATCAAATCTTGATGGTAGAAGTTTTACTGTTTAGAAATTTTATGCTTTGCGAGTATATTTGTTTGGGTATTGAGGTAGAGGCCTTAATTCTTATCTATCTATTGGATGTACATATATGTATGAGAGAGAAACTCGAAGATAAGAAGCTATTTTGAATTAACTGACATTAATTCCGAGTAGTTATTCAAAAACTTGGGGATGCATTACTTGTCAGAGAATGCATTCTTTTATTTTGCTTAAAAATATGCTATACTATATGAAAGAGGTGAAATCTTGAAAGAATTATTAAGCCCTTCTGGAAATATAGAATGCTTAAAAGCCGCTATAAATAATGGAGCAGATGCCTGCTATTTAGGAGGAAAATCATTTGGAGCCAGAGCATTTGCCGGAAACTTTACCAATGAAGAATTAAAAGAAGCAGTAGAATATGCCCATCTTTATGGAGTAAAAATATATATAACAGTAAATACAATAATATATAATAATGAAGTAGAAGAATTTATAGAATATATAAATTATCTATATCAAATTGGAGTAGATGCACTAATAATGCAAGATATAGGAATGATATCTCTAGTAAGACAAACATTTCCCAATTTTGAAATTCATGCTTCAACTCAATTACATAACCATAATAACGAAGGAATAAAAGCCTTAAAAGCTTTAGGAGTAACCAAAGTAGTATTAGATAGAGAAATGACTTTAGAACAAATAGAAAATATTAACGTCGATATCGAAAAAGAAGTATTTATTCATGGAGCCCTATGTAATTCCTATTCCGGCTGCTGTCTATTTAGTTATATGAATGGAGGAAGAAGTGGAAATCGAGGAGAATGTACTCAGCCCTGTAGACTACCATATAAATTAATAAAGAACGGTAAATATATAAGTAATGAAGATAAATATCTTTTAAGTACTAGAGAATTAAATACCATCCATAATTTCGATAAATTAATGAATTCAGATATAACATGTTTCAAAATAGAAGGAAGAATGAAGTCTCCTTCATATGTAGGATATATAACAAGAATATATAGAAAACTAATAGATAATTATCAAAAAAATAACAAAGAAATAATAACCAAAGAAGAAGAAAACAATTTAAAAATACTATTTAATAGAAACTTTACAAATGGTTATTTATTCAGTGATAAAGTAATGAATATATCATCATCAAATCATCAAGGATTAGAAATAGGAAAAGTAATAGATATAACACCAAAGAAAATAAAAATAAAACTATCAGATAATCTATATCAAGAAGATGGACTAAGATTCAAACAGTCAAATAAAGGTATGATTGCTAACTTTATTTATAACGAAAAAAATCTTCTTATAAACGAAGCTAGTAAAGGAGATATAATCTATCTAGATAACAAAATAAACCTAAAAGATAAAGACATATTAGTAAAAACATCAAGTCCATATTTAGATAAAGAAATACTATCCACTAGCATAAAGAAAATACCGGTAGATATAGAAGTAACCCTAGAAAATAATTATCTAATCATAATATTTAAAGATAACAATAATAACATAGTAAAAGATAAAATAAAAGTAGATACTCCAATCAAAAGAAGCACTACAAGTGAAGAGGTAAAAGAAAAACTAACTAAACTAGGTAATACTCCATTTATATGTAATAATATAAATATCAATATAAATAAAGATATCTTTGTAAATATGAAAGACTTAAATAACATAAGAAGAGAATTATGTAATAAACTTATTAAAGAGAGAACTTCTATTAAAAGAAATATCATAATAAATAAATATAATCTAAATTATCAAAAAGATACTAACTATAATATAGAAGTATCCCTTCTAGCTAGAACTAAAGATCAAGTACAAGCAGCCTTAGATATGAATATAGATAGAATCTATGTAGATAGTGGGTTATATCAAGAATATAAAGATAACAATAAAGTATATTTACGATTACCAAGAGTAGTAAATAACTATAATTATGATAGTAATAATATCTTAGCTACAGAACTAGGAGCTATCTATAAATATAAAAATACAAATCTAATTAGTGATTATTACTTAAATGTAGTAAATAATTATAGTATAAAATACTTACTAGATAAAGGAGTAAAAAGAGTAACCCTATCTCCTGAAATAAACTATAACTACTTAGATGACTATATACTAGATAAAGTAGAAATAATAATATATGGAACAATAGAAAACATGTTAACTAAGTCATGTCCTATCAAAGAATTAAATATATGTCCATGTAAAGAAGAAGATATATATTATCTAGAAGATATAAACAAAAATAGATATAGAGTATTACACAATAACTGTTTAACCCATATAATGCATCATAAAAAAATAAACTATCTAGATAATATAAATTATTATAAAAATCTAGGTATAAGATCATATAGACTAGAATTACTAGATGAAACTTATAATGAAGTAGTAGAATTAATAAATAATATAAAGAATTATTAAAACAATTGACTAATCAGAAATAGAATAATATAATACATATATCAATTATTTGAAGGGGGAATACCAAATGATAAAGAATATTGATATTTATAGTGAAATGAATAAAAACTATAAATTAGACAAAGAAAATAAAATAACAGGATATGCCACAATTGATAAACCATGGCAGAAATATTATAGTAAAGAAGCCATAACTGCTAGTATTCCAGAGTTAACTACCTATCAATATATGGTAAGTCAAAATCAAGATAACTTAAAAACAAAAGCAATAAACTATTATGGAAAAAAAATAAATTTTAAAGACTTCATCGAAAAAATAGATGAGACATCAAGAAGATTATACAATCTTGGTATAAGTGAAGGAGAGGTAGTAACTGTTATATCAGTTGCTAATCCCGAATTTGAAATATTATTTTACGCCTTAAATAAACTAGGAGCAATAATAAACCCAATAGACGTAAGAAGCGATTATAAACAAATAAAAAAATATCTTATGGAAGTAGAATCAAGTATAGTAGTAGTTATGGACAATTTCTTACCTGAATTTGATAAATGTATGGAAGATGAAGATATTGATAATATAGTAGAAAATATCATCACATTAAGCCCATATAATTCATTATTATTTCCATTTGATATAATATCTTACAAAAAGACAAAAGAAGAAAACATAGAATTATATACCAAAATAGAAAAAATAAAACAAAAAGAAAAATATATATCATGGAATAATATGATGAATACACCAAAGTATCGTTATCCAAAATATCCTAGATATAAAAAGAACACTATTGCTGCTTTAGTACATACTGGAGGAACAACTGGAGTACCTAAGACAGTAAAATTATCTAACGAAAACTTTAATGCTATGGCCATCCAATATAAATCATTAAATGCCAATTATAATAAAGGAGATACTTTCTTAAATGGTATAGTTCCATTTGTAGCATATGGTATTGTTGTTACTATTCACATGCCAATGTGTTTAGGTATGACTAATATAATTGCACCAATATTATCACCAAAAGAATTTACTGACTTTATGATTAAATATAAACCAAATCATACCATTACTGTTCCAACTTATGTTGAACATTTTGCTCACGATAAGAAAGCCGATTCTATGGATTGGAGTTGTCTAAAAAACATTGGAATAGGAGGAGACTATTTTTCCGAAGAATCAGAACTTTATGTTAATGACTTTTTAAAGAAACACAATAGTTCTTCTATAGCGGAGAAAGGTTATGGTATGACAGAAAATTCTTCTACCGCCGGAGTTTGTTTAGTAGGTGTAAATAAAACAAACAGTTTAGGCATTCCACTTCCACTTAATACTTATGGTATTTTTAAAAGAGGAACAAGTGAAGAATTAAAATATGGTGAAGAAGGAGAAATATGTATAACTGGTCCAACAGAAATGCTTGGTTATTTAAATAATGATGAAGAAGAATCTAAAGTTATAAAAGTGCATAATGATGGAAAAAAATGGATTCATTCTGAAGATATAGGATTAATTGATGAAGATGGATTTTTATTCTTTAAAGGAAGATATAAAAGAATAATACCTCACGGAGGTTTCAAACTATATCCAGCATACATTGAGGGTGTAATAATAGGCCATCCCAATGTTGATAAATGTTGTGTTATTTCTATTCCAAGTGAGATATATGGTGCGTCGCCTGAAGCACACGTTGTTATAAAAAAAGAACAAGTGAAAGAACTTGAAAAAATAAAAAAGGAATTAATAGAATTATGTAAAGATAAACTTCCTTCTTATTCACAGCCTGAAGATTTTATTTTTGAAGAAGATTTACCCCTTACCTCAGTTGGAAAAATAGATTATAAGCAAGTTGAAAAAACAAGAATTAAAATATTAGAGAAAAGCAAGTAACACACTTTCTTTTCTTTTTAATTTATGCTATAATTGCTATAGAATAGCGAGGTATAAAATGAAAATAAATAGTACGATTTTTTTCACAATATCAAGTTTACTTTATAGTAGCCTTTTAATGATTGCATATTTTTCCAAAGATAGAATTAAAACACCAGAAAACAAAATTTATTCACGCCTCATTATAATAAATTTTATAGGAATAATATTAGAGATATTTTGCACTATATTTGCCGGTTATGCAAAAGAAAACATAATATTCTACACAATATTAAACAAACTGTTTCTAATAGGATTAATAGTATGGGGAGCAGTATTTGGTAGTTATGTATTTCTAATATCTTCCGCAAAAAAGAATGAAGAAGAATTAAAAAAGTACATGAAAAATGTATTAAGACTATATATAACTTTGATTATAATAATTGCAATATTAGTAGCAGTGTTGCCAGTATATTTTAACTATAGAAATAATTATGTTATGTATTCCTATGGGCCTGCTGTTAATGTAGTTTATAGTGGAATATTCATAACAATATTTTTAACAATAATATGTTTAATAAAAAATTTCAAAAATATAATAAGTAAAAAATACTTACCAATATATGCCTATTTATTTGTAGGAACTATTATAACATTTATTCAAAAAATGATGCCAGAATTATTACTTGCCATAACAATGGACACTTTCATCACAGTAATAATGTATTTTACAATAGAAAATCCAGATAAAAAATTATTAGAAGAAATTCATGCTTCTAAGAAAATGGCTGATGAAGCAAATGAAGAAAAAAGTATGTTAATATATAATATGATGGGAGAAATAAAAGATATAGCAAAAGATATAAATATATCATCAAATAATATATTAGATAGTAATAATATTGAAGAAAATAAATACTATGCAAGAGAAATAATATCATCAAACAATAAACTATATAATATGTCAGATAAAATATATAATATAGATAAAATAGAATTAAATAAAATCAAAACAGTAAAAACAAAATACAATATAAAACTATTATTAAAAGAAATAGTAAGTATGTATAAAACTAAAATAGAAGCAAAAGATATAGAATTTAGAATAAATATCGATAACAATCTACCAGTAAGTTTATATGGTGATAGCATAAACCTAAAAAAAGCCCTAAGCACAATTATTGACTCTTCTTATAATAATACTAAAGAAGGATTTATAGAACTATCAGTAAATACTATTATCAAACACGATGTATGTAGATTAATAATAAAAATAGAAGATTCATCTATCGGTATAAAAACAGAAGAAATAGAAAAAGTAAATACCGAAGGAAATATATATAATACCAAAAAACTAATAGCAGCTCTAGGAGGAACATTATTATTAACAAGTAGATATAATGAAGGTACGGTAGTAACAATAATACTAGATCAAAAAATAAATATAACAAATAAAAAAGAAAAGAAAGATTATACAAAATATCTAGATAATAAAAAAATCTTACTAGTGGATGATAACGAATCAAGTCTAAAATTAATAAACAAAATACTAACAAAATATCATATCAAAGTAGAAACTACAAATCTAGGAAAAAAAGCCTTAGATAAAATAAGAAAAGGAAGTAAGTATGATTTAATATTATTAGATGAAGAAATGCCATATATAGATGGAGAAGAAGTATTAAAAAAATTAAAAGAAATTAAAGGTTTCAATACCAAGGTAATTCTATTAACAAAAAATAATAACATAGAATATACTGAAGAATATAAAGAAAACAATTTTGATGACTACATTCTAAAACCAATAGACAAAAATACTTTAATAGAAAAAATAAACACTTTAGTTAATGACAAAAACAAATAATCATAAGAAAATTAAGGAAATTAATCTATTTATATTTACATCATAACTTTTGATATGTTATAATTAACTTATAATATAGTAGGTGAGCGTCATGGAAGAAAAAAATAAAATAATAATATCATATATAGAAAATAGATTACAAGAACTAGATCGAATGGGTATGGATGTCCCAGAAAATAATGTTAATAAATTATATAGTGTTTTTCTAAATAGAGTAGAAGATATAAATATTATCAAAACAAAAATAGATACCGTGTTTAATAACAGTATAGAATCATATAATGCTTACCTAGATAAAATAGGATTTACTTATACTCAGTTATTAGATACATATAATAAAATAGAAAAATTAAACAAAACAACCGCTAAAACATATTTATGCGGAGGATTAGTACCTTATGTACTATTAAACGAAGACTCAGGAAGAAAACATTTAAGTTTAGATTTATTATGTAACAAAAAAGACATAGCAATGATGCGAGAAGTATTTAGAAAAAAAGATTTATATGATCCTAAAAGAGATAGTTTAACTTATACCGTTAATAATATTGATTATGGCTTTCAAGTAGTTATCGATGGCGTAAAAGTAAATATATTCGCTTTTGAAGAAAAAGACAATGGTATTATAGAATATAATTTTGATTGTAAAAGAAGAATCGGAAGAATAAAAAATATCAATGTCAAACTAAGTGACTATATCGTACCATATGTATCTTCAGATAATAAAAAATATATGACCGAATCACTAGAATGCATTATAGGAGATAAATTATTATTAAATAGAGAAAGAGATAAAAAAGATATCGAAAAAATAAAAGAATGCAATGGTATAAGTGAAGAAAAAATAAAAAAATTACCACTTCCAGTAGTTAAAGAAAATAGATTAATAGGGGATAATTTAGAATTTACTTCCACTATGCCTAGCATTAAATTAGACATTCCTAAAAAAAATAGTAGTAAAGGATTTATTAATATAGCTACAATTATGTTATTATTAGGAATGGTAGTTTGCTTTATTCTTGGAACTAGATAGACTTGAAAAAGTCTATTTTTTGTTATAAAATATATCTTGTGATTTATATGAAGGAAGAATTAAATAATTGTACACTATGTCCAAGAGAATGTAAAGTAAATAGAAACAATAAAGAAGTAGGTTTTTGTAGAGCCTCAAATAAAATAAAAATAGGAGGCTATCACTTGCATATGTGGGAAGAACCAATACTATCATCAGATAAAGGTTCAGGAACCATTTTCTTCTCATATTGCAACTTAGGATGCATATACTGTCAAAATTATCAAATAAGCCATATATGCAAAGGAGAAGAAATAAGTATTGAACGTTTTAGCAATATCTGCTTAGAACTTCAAGAAATGGGAGCCAACAATATAAATTTAGTTACACCAACGCATTATATACCACTTATAAAAGAAGGACTAATATTAGCAAAAAAGAAAGGATTAAATATACCAATAGTATATAATACATCAGGATATGAAAAAGTATCATCTCTAAAATCATTAGAAGGATTAATAGATATATATTTACCAGATTTTAAATACTATGATAACAATTTAGGAAAATATTCCAATGTATCAAATTATTATGATATAGTTACTAAAGCTATTGATGAAATGTATAGACAAGTAGGAAAACCAAAATATAATAATGAATTATTAATAAAAGGTCTAATAGTTAGGCACTTAGTTTTACCAGGTCATATTGAAGATTCTAAAAAAATAATCAAATACTTATATACAAAGTACCAAGATAATATAATACTAAGTATAATGAATCAATATACTCCAATTAAAGAATTAAAATATAAAGAGTTAAACAGAAGAGTAACTAAACAAGAATATAATGAACTAATAGATTATGCCTATGATTTAGGAATAAGAAACTGTTTTACGCAAGAAGAAGAAAGCCAAAGTGACAGCTTTATACCAAATTTTAAAGGAGATTCCATCATATAAAAACGATTTTTCTTGACTTTTCAACCAAATTATGATATTATTTTAATACATTTTGCTTTGAATCTGGGGGGATTTGGGATGAAAAATAGTTTTGTTATAGAATATTTAAATGAAAATGAATTCAGAAAAAAAGAACGTGCTATAAAAAAATATAATATGTTAGCATATAAAAAACTAGTATTTGATTTTTATCCATCATTTAGAGATGGAGAGTTTAAAGGTGTAGTAGTATCAAAAAATACCAAAGATGGTATTACAAAATATGAATTAAAGCTACCAACAGATAGAATGTTTGCTAAAGTACATGGTGATGTAAAACTATATTATACAGTATATGAAAACCAAAAACTAGTAATGCTAGATACATTAACTCCAGAAGAAATATTAAGTGAAGGACATCAAAAAGAACTATCAACTTATAAAGGAGTAATGGTATCAAAATCTCATGCCGAAAGAGATATGTTCAAAATAAATTTACTAAATATGTTAGATAAATAGAAACAATCAGTTTCTATTTTTTTCTTTTAAAAAAATAGTAAAAAATGTCTAAATATGGTATACTATACATAGGTGGTAAAAATGACAAAAAAAAGAAGAAAAAGGAAAATAAAAGTAGGGAGACTAATACTTCTTTTAAGTATTATCATCATAGCAATATTAGCAGTATTATTTCTATTAAAAGGTGTAAAAAAAGTAGTTATAGATAAGAAAAACATGTATCTAGCTTCAGATAAAAGTGAGGTAGCTTTATATAACTATGACGAAAACAATAATTTTAAAGAAGATAAAAAACAAGTACGTGGAACGAAAGTTACAAGCTTTGATAAAACAATCGAAGAAGGTAATGCTAAATATACACAAATAGAATATAATAATACTAATTATTATGTTGATAGTAGAAATTTAGTAAATAATATCAAAGATAGCGTATTAGAAAAAACAAAATATGTAAGAACATCAGTAACAGTATATGAAAATGAAAAAGATTCAAAAATAAGTTCTTTCATAAAAAAAGGAAACGAAATAAATATAACTGGCTATGACATATTAAATGAAGATGGAACAGTTAATATGTATAAAATAAGCAAAGATGATATAACAGGCTATGTATATAGTAAATATTTAGTTGATACTGAAGAAGAGGCAATTGCTAATTATAATGAAAATTCAGTTTATGATACTCATAAAGATCGAAAATATCCAGGCAGAGAATTACATGGGGGAAAAGCCTCTACATTAGATTATTATCCATATGAAAAGCCACAATTTAAAGATAATCCACTTATGAAAAACGCTAAAGCTATGTATTTAAATGCCGCAACAATATCAAATATTGATAGTTATCTAAAAATAGCAAAAGAAAACGGTGTCAATGCCATAGTAGTGGATATCAAAGATGGTGCTCTAGCATATTCCTCTGAAGTGGCTAAAGAAATGTCACCGACAGCATATGCTACCGCTATGAACGATAATAATGCATATAAAAATGCTATAGATAAAATAAAAGAAGCAGGTATATATGCTATAGGTAGAATAGTTGTCTTCAATGACACACATTATGGAAAAGATCATCCAGAAGACTGTATTTCATCGAAAGCATCAAATAGATTATGGCCATCAGCCTATAGTAGGGGAGCTTGGCAATATAATGTTGAATTAGCCAAAGAAGCCGTTCATGAAATGGGATTCAATGAAATTCAATTTGATTATGTGAGATTTCCTGAAGATGCTTATAATATGTCTATTAGTGGCAATTCAGATTTCAAAAATAAATATGATGAAGAAAAAGCTGAAGCCGTACAAAACTTTCTATTTTATGCCACTGATCAATTACATAAAGAAGGAGTATATTTATCAGTAGATGTATTTGGAGAATGTTCAGGAGAATATGTAACAGCATATGGACAATATTGGCCTGCTATATCCAATATAGTAGATGCAATAAGCTCCATGCCATATACAGATCACTTTGGGAGAAATGTAGATACTTGGAGCAATCCATATCAAACAATGAATAACTGGGCTAAAGGTGCAGCACTAAGGCAAAAAGAAATACCAACTCCTGCAGTAGCCAGAACATGGATAACAGCGTATGATACTCCATATTGGAAACCAACAGTAATATACAATGCTTCTAAAATAGAAGACCAAGTGAAAGCATTATATGATAATGGATTGGATGGAGGATTTATAACATGGAACTCATCTTCAAGTCTTGCAAAATATGAACAAATAAAATCAGCATTTGCCAAAAATTATGAATAAGGTGTGATAAAATGAAAATAATAGAAGTAGAAAAAAATAAATATGAAATAGTAAAAGATTATAAAAATGGTTTTGAATTAGATGATTTCATTAGCCATTATACAGATTTTTATGAGGATTATGACTATATAGTAGGGGATATAGCCTATAATAAATTGCGATTAAAAGGATTTTATGATCCAAATAATAAAAAAGTAAAAGATATAAATAATTATAATAACTTAGAAAAATATCTAAAAGAATATTGTGCAGTTGATTGCAAATACTATATTTTAAAAAAAATTAAATAAATATTAAATTAGTCAGTTCACATATCTGACTTTTTTTCTTGCTCATAGTTAACTACTAATTAATTATATTCATATATAGAACATAAAAATGCCTTTTAAATTAATACTATAATAAAAAGATAGAATTTTATGTTATTGTAGATAATGCTACAAGAAAGGGGGCATATAATGTTAAACATAATAGATTTAGAAGACAAAAAAACAGATAACGAATATCAATTAAAGAAGAAAAAAATATTAAGAATTGTATTAAATTCAGAATATATTCAAAACAAGCAATTAATTTTCACCTTTCTATTAGGAAATACCTTAGATAATTATATAGATAATTTAGATAATAACAAAGTAAAAATAAATATAAATACGGTAGTAAAAAAAGGTTATCTTACTAGTGAGGAACAATTTCTTAGTATATTAGACAGCTTTATAACATATTTGTTAAGTATTATCAATAATATAAAACTATTAGAAAAAATATTTGATATGTGTGTTAATAATGACCATGGGAAAATATTATTATCTAAAAAATATATATTTGATAATGATAATATTAATTACTTTTATAATAAGTTTAATTTAATGATTATAAACAACTTCTATAATAATATATTTGCATTAAAAAGAGAATTAATGTATGAACTAGATACAATTGATATTAAAGTAGAAAAATATAATATAAATAATCCACAAAGCATAAAAAAAATAGCCCAATTATTAGGAGATATTTGCTTTATAAATAGAGACCGTGAATATATGCTATTATCAATGTTTAATAGTATAGACACAATAAGTAAAGAGTTATTTATAAACCATTTTGAAATATTATTATCTAATTATCTAAAAAATATAAATTTTATAATAGAATATCATAATTTGCGGGAAAATATAATATAACAGTATATATTGAAATAATAATATATATATGATAAAATTTATATTAGGAGGTAAATGAAAATGAAAAAAAATACTATTCTTGGAGTTTTGGTTATTATATTGAGTATAATTATTTTGGGTTTAATTTTATTCATACTATTTGATAGAAATTCAAACAAAAATGAAACTAAACCGGAAATAAAAGAGTCAGTAGAAGAAAAAGTTATTAAAGATTACAATGCAGATGATTACATAGAATTAGAGGATGTTGTATTTAATTCTAAAGTATCTACTAAAAAAGTCAAACTAAAAAACTTAGATGAAGGTATAACAAAACAATTTTATGAAGACCAGCAAAAAGTAATTGATAATATTCATGTATCAGATAGTGAATCATTTAATGCACAATATAATTTAAAATATTTTATTAATAAAAATATTTTATCAATTTTATATAAAATTAATGAATCTAACGAAATGGGAACTTGCACTAATATGATGGCAGTGACTAACATTGATTTAAAAAACAATAAAGTAATATCTGAAGAAGAATTATTACAATTAGCGGGAACATCATATGAAAGTATAGTGGAAAAATATTATGAAAAAGACTTAGAAACATGGGATAAAATAAATAAAAATGCTGGACGTGAAATTTCATACTACGAAGTTACCTATGATGATTTTACGAAAAACAAACAAAAATATATTTCAGTAGGTCTTAAAAAAATTCCTGATGTTATTTACACTTACATAGAAGATAATAAAATCAAATATGATTATTATACAATTTCAGTAGATTCTTTATTTCACGCAGTTGGCAAAGGTGGTTGCTTTAGCTGGGAAACAGAAGAGTTAGGAAATTATAATTAAAAAGAATTTTCTTGATAATTATTAGCAATAATGATATCAGGAAAACTCTTTTTTTATTTAGTTAATAACAATAAAAAAACTAGTTATAACATAACTAGTAGTTTTTAAATATGGTGCCTCGTTGGAGATTCGAACTCCAGACCCTTTGATTAAAAGTCAAATGCTCTACCAACTGAGCTAACGAAGCAAAATAGAATGGTTGCCTCGGCAAGATTCGAACTTACGAATGCCACAGTCAAAGTGTGGTGCCTTACCGCTTGGCTACGAGGCAATAACCAAAAAGTGGTGGAGGGACATGGATTTGAACCATGGAACCCGAAGGAACAGATTTACAGTCTGCCGCGTTTGACCACTTCGCTATCCCTCCAAAAAAATGGTGCCGAAAACAGGAATTGAACCCGTAACCTACTGATTACAAGTCAGTTGCTCTACCAATTGAGCTATTTCGGCAAAAAAATGGTGGGCGATATAGGACTCGAACCTATGACCCCTTGCTTGTAAGGCAAGTGCTCTAACCAACTGAGCTAATCGCCCATATTATCTCTGGACACTCAATAATATACCATTTATTAGTATACTTTGTCAAGAGATTTAGTTAATATTTTTTTTATTTTTTACATCTTATCAGTTATTTCTTTAATTTTTTCATTTATCCACATATCAAGATTGTCTTTAAGAGGCTTAAAACCATTCTTAGTTTCAGCCATTCTTTTAAGTCTTTGGCCATCTTTTTTATAATCTATATCTTTAATACTAAGTTTCAAATGATTATCGTTATCATCAACATCAACGACTTCGGCATATATTTTATCTCCAACTTTTAAATAATCATTAACACTTTTTACATATCCGTAAGATATTTCTGAGATATGAATAAGACCATCGTATTCATCAGATTGAGCAAAAGCCCCATACTTTTGTACACCAGTAACAGTTACTTTGATAATGTCTTCTTTTTTAACTTTTTCCATATTATTTCCTCACTGGTGCTATTATACCACTTTTTTATGTTTTTTAGTATATATTTATTGTACTTTTAATAAAAAAAATATATAATAACTATAGGTGATGAAAAATGGAAAATGAAAAAATAGTAAAAAAAATAAATGAAGTATTAGATAAAATAAGGCCATATTTAGAAAATGATGGTGGTTCCGTTAAATTCAATCGTTTTGAAAATGGTGTAGTTTATGTAACTTTAATAGGGGCTTGCCGTGGATGCCCACTTGCAGATACAACCTTAGGGGATGGTATAGAAACCGCATTAATTAATGAAATACCTGAAGTTATAAAAGTAATTAACGAGGATTAGTTCCTTGTTTTTTTATCCATTCAGGTGCATCTAAATTATAATATTTATTTAAATATAAATAAACTTGATATAAGTAGTATTCATATTCTTTATTCTTACTTATAATTATATTAAGTTCCTTTTCATCTATCTTCCTACTTATAATTTTATCATAAACATTAAAATAAAAACTAGGATAAAGAATTCTTCCAAAAAGAATTTGTATTCCATAAAAAGAATAGTAATTATATTTAAAATATTCATCAAGCTCATTAAAAATATTTTCATTATTATTAAAAAAAGACCATTTAATATATTCAGCTACATCTCTAGCTTTGTGATCCAATATAATATTCTCAGGATCATTCAAACCTTTTTCTAAAGTACTATGTGATAAAACCATCATATCACTAACTTCTTTATGTATATTATTTTTAGTATTTACAACATATGAAATAGCATTTTCTGTAAGTCCAATATAATAATCAATTGATTCTCTAATCAAAGGGTATTTCTTAGAGTTTTCCCCAATTTGTTCTTCATAATAATCAATCATATTACTCCATAGTATTTCCCAATTATTTCTCTCCAAGTTATGCATATTTAATAAATACATATTATTCATATTAGCCATATTAGCTATATTTATTAATGATAAAGGATATTTATCATTTCTTCTAACCAATATATAATTAATATTATTAATATTAGTAGTGGGTTCATTATATCGATTTAGTATAATATTATCCATCTTAATCATATTATTTAAAAACATATTAATATTATAAATATCATTACTTCTTTCTAAAGAACTACTATAAGGTTTAAATATATAATAGCTACCATTTATATCAAAAAAATAATAATCTTTTTTATTATATAATTCATCTATTCTTATATTATAGTAGTATTCTATTATATTTTTCATATTATCCCTCAATATATATTATTAATAAAAACAAAGAAATATTTGCCAAAAATATAATTTTGTGCTAAAATACATGGAAACCGCAAAGGTATAAAAAGAAAGAGGAATTAATTATGAAAAATTATATGCGTTCTATGTTAAATGAAGCTATAAAAAAAGAAGATATAAATACCATCAAAGCATTATATAAAGGTCATCCAAATGATTATGAAATAAAATTTGAATATGCAAGATTATTAATCAATTTAGGAGAAACAAATCAAGGTAAAAAAATGCTTTTAGAACTATTAGACACTAGAAATAGAAATTATGCACTATTAGAACTTGGAAAAATAGCAGTAAGAGAAAAAGACATTATTACGGCTAAAAAATGTTTTAATGAAATATTACAATATAGTTATGATGACAAAGATAGAAATTATGCCTTATTAGAATTAGGAATAATAGAATCAAAATATGGTGATAAAAATAAGGCTAAAAAGAATTTTGTAGAAATATTAAAAAAGGCTGATAATCGTAAGGACAAAAATCATGCCTTATTGGAATTAGGTAGACTAGAAGCAGAATTAGGAAATATTGAAGAGGCAAAAACTTATTTTAATCAACTAATAAAAAAGAATAAAAATAGTAAAAATGAAATAGAAAAGAATACAGCATGGTATGCTGAAAGGTTACTTGTTACGTTGCTATTTAAGACAGGAGAATATCAGTCTTTAGCGGCTCTTGTTAATAAAAGTAATGTAAAAGTAAAAAGCTATATACTATTATATATTAGTAAATTAACTAATACATATTTTAATATTCCATATGAAGAAATAGAATATGGCTATACAATAAACCAAATATTAGATTATGATGAATATGTAGCTTTGGATCATATTCTAGAAGGTCATGATTTAGGCTCAGATGGTACAATATTTAATCCCAATATAGATATATATAAATTATTTAACGACATACAAAAACAACTAACACCTAAAAACAAAATTAATAAATTAATATTTAATGATATATATATAATTTATTATCCAAATATTGGTATAAATAATCAAAACTATTTAAGAGTGGTAACACTACCAAATACTAAGAATATTTTGACTATGTATCCAATTAGTAATAAAAATGATATTATTGACGATGACTACATAGAGGAAGTAAAAAAAGTAAAAAAATTGACTACCAAATAGTCAATTTTATATTTATATCTATTAATAAATGTCATTTTGTGATAAAATTAAATAGAGGTACTATTATGAAAAAAACAATAAAGGATTTTAATTTAGAAAATAAGAGAGTTATTATTAGATGTGATTTGAATGTTCCAATAAAAAATGGAATAATATTAGATGATACAAGAATAAAAGCTAGTATTAGAACTATAAAATATGCTATAAATCATAATGCTAAAGTTATATTACTATCTCATTTAGGCAAAGTAAAAACCATTGAAGATAAGAAAGATAATAGTTTATATCCTGTAGCTTTCATGCTATCTAACTATCTAAAATGTGAAGTTAAATTTTCTTTTGATACCAAAAGTAAGGAATTAACTGAAATGGTTGACAATTTAAAGAATGGTGAAGTTTTATTAGTGGAAAATACTCGCTTTGAAGATATAGAAGGAAAGAAAGAATCAAACTGCAATCTTAACTTAGCAAAGTATTGGGCTAGTCTAGGAGATATATTTATTAATGACGCCTATGGTAGCTGTCATAGAAATCATGCTTCTGTTACAGGAATACCAAAATATTTACCAAGTGGAATAGGCTTTTTAGTAGAAAAAGAATTAAAAAAATTAAATAACATTCTAAATAGTAATACTCATCCATTTATAGTTATTATGGGGGGCAAAAAAGTAGATGATAAAATAGTTTTAATAGAAAGATTATTAGAAAAATGTGATAAACTCCTAATAGGGGGAGCAATGTCTTTTACTTTCTTAAAAGCTAAAGGATATAATATAGGAAATTCTATTGTAAGTGAAGACAAAGTAGCCTTTGCTAAGAATATGTTAGAAAAATATCCTAATAAAATTAATTTACCAAGTGATTTTGCAGTATTAGAAGATGATAAAGTAATAATAAAAGATATTGAAGAATTTAATAATAAAGATATTGGTTATGACATTGGAAATAGAACATTAAGAAGTTTTTACAAAGATCTTAGCGGTGCAAAGAGAGTAATAATAAATGGACCTATGGGAATGTTTGAAGACAATCGTTTCACAAATGGTACAAATAAATTACTAAAATATTTAGACAAAAATAAAATAAAAACTCTTGTAGGAGGAGGAGATACTGCCTCATCAGTTAATAAATTAGGATATCAAGATAGTTTTTATCATGTATCTACTGGTGGGGGAGCCACTCTTAAATATATGGAAGATGGCTTTTTAGTGGGTATTGAAGCCATTGATGATGTTAACGAAGAGTAAATAATATAATATTTTATATAAGTAACATCAAATTTGATACTAAGTTAAAATAATAAAAAAATAATTAAGATATAATTATTTATGTACCTATAAATAGTTATATTGAGAATAGGAGCGAAAAATGAAAAAACTAATTATACTTAATCATAAGATGAGTCTATTATATGATGATTTATATAACTATATAGATAGGACCAACAAAATTGAAACAGATAATGATATCATTATCTGTCCCTCTAATATTTACCTAGAAGCCTTCATAAATAATTCCGTATGGCCTATTGGAGCACAAAACTTTAATTATAGTATAGATGAAAAGCATACAGGAGAAATATCTACAAACCAATTAAAATCATTAGGAATTGTATATTCATTAATAGGACATTATGAAAGAGTTAGGGAATTTAATGAAAATAAGAGTATTGTTAATGAAAAGTTAATAGCGGCCTTAGATTCAAATATTATTCCCATATTATGCTTTGGAGAAGATATTGATGAAGACTATAAAGAAGTAATACCAAACTTACTTAGTGCTTACTTAAAAAACATTACGAATATTGACTTTATAGTATTTGCTTATGAACCAATTTATGCTGTGGGAACAGGAACACTACCAAGAATCGATAAAATAAAAGAAGTAATAAATTTTACATCTAAGTACTTACAAGATAAATATAATAAGAAACCAATAATAATATATGGTGGTTCTGTTGATAGTGGAAATATTAATGAAATATTAAATATAGATAATGTTGATGGAGTGCTTATAGGTAATATGTCATCTAACGTAAAAGAAGTAGAAAGAATGATTAATAATATAGAATAGAGAAGTATTAAATATTTCTCTATTTTTAGTTCTTATGTGACATCATTCGACACGTTTTGATTATTAGAAGTAATATAATGAAAAAGTAAGAAAGAAGGAAGAGAAATATGAAAAAAATTAAGGTTTTAATGATTGATGACAATGTTAATTTAGTAGAAATGGTTAATGATTACTTTGAAGATAATCCAAGAATTGATATTGTTGGTAGTGCCCATAATGGTGAAGAAGGACTTAAAATAATCAAAGAAGGAAAATTAGAATATGATCTTATAGTATTAGACTTAATAATGCCAAAAAAAGACGGAATAGCGGTTCTTAGAAATTTAAAAGAAAACAATATAAATAAAAACATCATCGTGGCAACATCATATAATGCACCAGATACCATAAGGAAAGTAAGTGAATTTGGAGCTATATATTATATTTTAAAGCCATTTGATTTACCAGATTTAGAAGATAAAATAATAGATACATTTACTACTAGTAGTAAAAAAAGTATAAATATTTTAAGTAATAACTTACAAATATCTATTAGTAAAATGCTTCATGAACTAGGCATGCCATCACATATAAAAGGCTATCAATATATCCGAGAAGCTATATCTATGGTATATGATAATCCTGATATTGTAGGGGGAATAACTAAAGAATTATATCCAGAATTAGCTACAAAATTTGATACAACAGTATCACGTGTAGAAAGAGCTATAAGACATGCCATAGAAGTATCTTGGAATAGAGGCGATTGGGACCTTATGGAAGAAATATTTGGTCATAGCGTCGATATAGATAAAGCTAAGCCAACTAATTCTGAATTTATTGTAACCGTAGCGGACAAATTAAGGTTAGAATATATAAAACAATATGCATAAGATACCACTGGTATCTTTTACTTCCTAAAAATATAAAAATACTATTCTTTTTATAGAAGATGTGGTATATTATATTTAGTAGGAGGCCTTATATGAATGATATAGAAAAACAAATAGAAGATAGTTTTAAAGAAGATAATTCAATAAAGGAGGAAGAAACTATAAATAAAATAAATAATAATAATAATAATAGAAAAAAATTATATGTTTTATTGCTCTTGTTAGTAATTATCATAATATCACTAATAGTTTATCTAATGATAAATAAAAAAAATAATAATGTAAATAATAATTCTATTGAAAATAAAGAAGAAAAAAAAGAACAAATAAATAAAGAAGAAGAAAAGGAAAATATTGGTTACGTATCATGTGATGATAATACATCATTATTAAATGTACGAAACTCTACTACTGGGGATATTATTGATGGACTTTCATGTTATCAAAAAATAACTATTGAAGAAGAATTAGATAAAACAGACAATTGTGATAAATGGTATAAAGTAACTTATAAAAAGCATGATAATAATTATACTGGGTATGTTTGTTCAACATACATAAAAAAGTCAACTGTTGATACAAATGTCTATAAAAAAGTATCAGAACTAATTAGTAGAGCTAATGATTACTATGACAAAACTAGACTTATGCCTTATTGCGGTAAAACTACAGAAGAAAAGAAAATAAAATTTACCGAAGGCAATGGTACTTTTGAAGGAGAATATTGGAAATCAGAATTTAAAAGTTTAGAAGAACTAAAAAAATATTTACTTGATTTTATGGATAATAGTCTTATTGATACAAACTTAAAATTATCAGATTATAATAATCCTAAAATGTATGATAATTATTATGAAATAGATGGAAATCTTTATTGTAGAGGTTATTCTGGTAAAGGCTATAGAACGTTATATACAGGTAATTATAACTTTGAAATAGCCAATGTAACTGATAGTAGGATAGATGTTAATATAGCATATGAATATATTACCGAAAAGACAGATCAAAAAGAGAATAATAAATGTACTACAGATAATCTATCATCATGTAAAAATTCTGATTTTGAATACAAATTAGGAAAAATAGTTATTAATAAAAAAGAAGATAAATATATTATCAATAAAATGGACTTTCATAAATAAAAATAATTATAACAAAATGTAAAAAATATGTCAAAAACTCTTGATATATTTTTTATTTATGATATTATATTTAATCAAGAAAAGGAAGTGATGTATCTTTATTTAATCTTGTATAAATAAGGATACATTTTTATTATATATGGAGGTATTTGGTATGGTTGAGACAAATTTACCTATATTATATTTACGCAAAATGGTCTTATTACCTTACAATGAAATAAGATTAGAATTTACTAATGATGAAGATAAAAGAGTTCTTTCTTTAGCGGAAAAACAACATGATAGTCATCTATTATTAGTAAATCTTTTAGACCCTCTTGAAGAAGAACCAGATATAAATGAACTTCCTGAAATTGGTATCTTAAGTAAAATAAAATCTAAGATAGATCTTCCTAATGGAATAACTAGAGTAGTATTAATAGGTATCGATAGAGTATCAATATCTAGTTATGCTAAAATAGGAAATACATTATCAGCCTTTGTAGTACCTACTAAAGAATATGATTATAATGAAATAGAAGCAAGTGCTTTAAAAAGAATATTATATAGAAAATTAGATGAATATATAGATGTATCTCCATATATGTCTAATACCGTTTTAGGACGTATAAATGATGTAAAAAATATAAGTAAATTATCTGATATTATTATTTCAGAATTACCATTAGAATATACTGATATATTAAAATATATTAATATGACAAATCCAATGCTTAGAATAAAAAGTATAATAGAGGATTTATCCAAAGAAATAGAGACTGTAAGACTAGAAAATCAAATCGAAGATAATTTAAAAATACGTATGGAAGAAGAACAAAAAGAGTATATGCTCAAAGAAAAAATAAGACTAATAAAAGAAGAATTAGGAGAAGTTGATTTAAAAGAAGAAGATATAAATAAAATAAGAGCTAAAATGAATACCATGTCTCTTCCAGATAATATAATAAAAAGATTGAACGAAGAAATAGAAAGATATTCTTTAACAAGTCCTTCATCTCCTGAAGTAACAACAATTAGAACATATATAGATTGGCTTCTATCTCTTCCATGGAATAAAGAATCAAAAGATAATACTGATATTAAAAAAATAGTAGAAGTACTAGACAATACTCATTTTGGATTAGATTCAGTAAAAAAAAGAATAGTAGAGTATATAGCAGTAAAGAAAAAAACTAATACCTCTAATAGTCCAATTCTTTGTTTAGTAGGTCCTCCTGGAGTAGGTAAAACATCTCTTGCAAGTTCTATAGCTAAAGCCCTAAATAAAGACTTTGTCAAAGTATCATTAGGAGGTATAAATGACGAAGCAGAAATATTAGGTCATAGAAGGACATATATAGGAGCTTCTCCTGGTAAAATAATACAACAAATGAAAAAATCCAAATCCAATAATCCATTATTTCTAATAGATGAAGTAGATAAACTTACTAAAGATTATAAAGGAGATCCAGCTTCAGCTTTATTAGAAATATTAGATAAAGAACAAAATTCAAAATTTTGTGATAACTATATTGAAGAAGAATTTGATTTATCTAAAGTATTATTCATTTTAACTGCAAATAATATTAGTGCTATACCAGCACCATTATTAGATAGATTAGAAATAATAGAATTATCAAGTTATACCATATATGAAAAAATAAATATAGCTAAATATCATTTAATTCCTAATCTTCTAGAAGATTATAAAGTAAAAAATATTAAGTTTACTGATAATGCTATTGAAAAAATAATAACTTCTTATACTAAAGAAGCAGGAGCTCGTGACCTATACAGACAAATAGATGCTGTAATTAGAAAAGTAATAATAGCTAAAGAAAAGAGTACTAAAGTTATTGTTGATACTGGAGATATTGAAGCATATTTAGGATCATATAAATATAATAACTCTATGAATGATGAAAATAATAAGACGGGTATAGTAAATGGATTAGCATATACACCATATGGCGGTAGTATTCTTAAAGTTACTTGTACTTTATATCCAGGTAAAGGAAATATTACTTTAACTGGTGCCTTAGGAGATGTAATTAAAGAAAGTATATATATAGCTCTTAGTTATATAAAAGCAAATAGTGTTATGTTTAAAATAGATTATAAAATATTTGAAGAAGTAGATTTTCACTTTCATTTAGAAGAAGGTGGCATACCAAAAGATGGACCTTCTGCAGGTATTACTATAGTTACATCAATATTAAGCCTATTAAAAAATAAGATAATTAGTAATAAAGTATCAATGACTGGAGAAATAACCCTTCGTGGCAAAGTACTTCCCGTAGGGGGCTTAAAAGAAAAATTGATATCTGCTGTTACTAATGGTATAGACACAGTATATTTACCACTTGAATCTTCAAAAGAAATATCATCTCTTCCTAGTGAAGTAAAAGATAGATTAAATATTATTTTAGTAGAGGATTATGAAGATATATATAAAAGCTTATTTAAGTAACATCCTCTTAAGCCTAAGGTCTTAAGAGACATAGCATAGCCCAAAGTCTATGCTATGAAATATATTTATTTTAAAAAAATATAGAACCATAGCAGTTCTATATTTTATTTATTCTATAAAAGTTAATAGAGGGTCTATTAAACAATCTTAAATTAACTCTAGACTCTCCTATACCGCTAGATACGTACATAGGAGTATCATCAACCATATAATAATTATCATAATATTTTTTACTACCATAAGGTAAGAAGAAATTCTTGATAAAAGGTATATTAACCTGACCATTATGTGAATGACCTGCTAATACTAAATTAACATTATATTTACTAGTAATAGTATCAATATAATCAGGCTCATGCACTAAAATTATCTTATAATTAATATCATCATTATCATTAAAGTAATTCATAACTTTATCAATATCAGCTTTATCATAACTATAAGTATCAAGTCCACCTATAAATAATTTATCTTTATCATTACCATATATAATATCATAACTATTTTGTAGTAATATAAAATCACTTTGTTTATATATATCTTCAATAATACCTTCCTTTTTTACATAATCATGATTACCAATAATAGCATATTTACCATACTTACTATTAATACTACTAAGAAGAGTAATTAAATCATTTTTTTCACTATCTGTAGGATTAAAATCCTTATCAATTAAATCACCAGTAAAAATAACAATATCAGGATTAATCAAATTAATTTCATTGACAATTTTTTTGACCATGTCTTTATTCACTACTCTTAAATAATGAAGATCACTAAATTGAACTATTTTAAGACCATCAAAAGAGTTATCAATATCACTAGTATCTATCTTATATTCTTTAGTAATAAGTCCGCTAGTACCTTCATATCTACCATAGATAAGAATAAGTAATATCACTAGCAATAGTATAAAAAGAAATCTTATAAATTTCTTCATATAAGAGCTACTCCTAAAAGATATACAATGATTGAAAGCAAGTTATGCATCATATGCATAGATATTGAAGAAAATATATTATTAGTTCTATAGTACAACAAGGCAAATGCTATTCCTAAAGAACAATATGGTATTAAGTACAATAAATCAATAGGAGACTCAATATAACCAATTACATGTAAACCTCCAAAAATAAGTCCGCTTAATAAAACATAAGCCCATTTATTACTAATAGCATCGCGAATACTCTTCCTAAAAGTCAACTCCTCGTTAATAGGGGCAAATATAACAGTACTAATAGCCATTAATATAGGAGCGGTTTTAATATAATTTCTAACAGCCTCCTCATTACCAGCAATAGTTTTACCAAGTACTAAAGTAATAAACAAATTACTTACAACCATAACCATAAACCCAACAACCCAATATCTAAAAGCAAATTCCAAATTACCATTAATATCTTTTTTAAATTCATTAAAGTCATTTACTAAAGTCTTCCCATATATAATAAAAAATATAAGTGTTAATACTAATTCTGATGTTGTAAGATAAACTACATACATCTTATCACTAATATTATTAGGATTAATATTAAATATAGAGAAGAAAATAGTTGAAAACAATATTAATAGAAATATTATCCAAATACTTTTAAATATCATTAATATTTTGTTTAATATTTTATTATTCATTCTATCACATCCTCTTATATTATACCAATAAATTATAAATTAATCTATAATAAAGATTTAAAAGATGTAAAATAAATGTAAGTACTAGTAAAATCATTTATAAAATGATATAATTAATTTACAAAGAATTACATTGTGGAGGTGATATATGTGTTAGATATTGACTTTAATCAAATAGTCAATATGATTGAAAATAGAAGAAGTAGAGCATATAAAAAAGTTAATGAAGAAATGGTTTTATTATATTTAGACATTGGAAAGTTTTTGTACGATTTGAAATCAAATAGTGGTTATGGTGATAAAATTGTTGCAAAAGCCGCTGGATTTATGAAAAGTAACTATCCACAACTGAGAGGCTTTACAAAACGAAATCTCGAGCGGATGATACAATTTTATAGTACATATAAAGAAGACGAGATTGCGACACCACTGGTGACGCAATTATCATGGACTAATAATTTGCTTATTTTAAGTGGTGCAAAGACTAAAGAAGAAAGATATTTTTATTTAAAACTAGCTATTAAAAATAATTATTCAAAAAGAGAATTGGATCGTCAAATAACATCATCCTATTATGAAAGATTTATATTGTCTGAAGGTAAGCAATTACCAACGATTAAGAAAACAGTTGATGAAGACGATTATCCAAATACTAGATTGTTAGATACATATAGTTTAGAGTTTTTAGACTTACCGAATGAATATAATGAAATGGATTTAAAAAAATCTATAATTAGAAATTTAAAAGATTTTATTCTAGAAATAGGAAATGATTTTACTTATATCGGGGATGAATATAAAGTGCAAATCGGCAATCATGATTTCTTTATTGATTTATTATTTTATAATCGTGAATTATCATGTTTAGTAGCATTTGAATTAAAACTAGGAGAATTTAAGGCAGAGTATTTAGGAAAAATGAATTTATATTTAGAAGCGTTAGACAGAAATGTAAAAAAAGATTATGAAAATCCTAGTGTTGGCATTATTTTGTGTAGTTCAAAAGACAAAGAAGTAGTTGAATATTCACTCAGTAAAAATATGTCACAAACTATGATTTCTGAGTATAGATTAAAATTAATAGACAAGAAAATATTGGAGATGAAATTAAAAGAAATGAAATCACTTCTTGAAAAAGTTGATAAGTAATTGGAGGTATAAAAATGGAAGAAAGAAATAAACAAAGAAAAGATTATTTAACTTGGGATGAATTTTTTATCGGAGTAGCTCAATTAGCGGCTAAAAGAAGTAAAGATCCCAATACTCAAGTAGGAGCATGTATTGTTAGTAATGATAACAGAATATTATCAGTAGGCTATAATGGAACCCCTAATGGCTATGACGATAAATATTTTCCTTGGGATCGTGAAGGCGATGAGTTAGAAACAAAATATTTATATGTAGTTCATGCTGAGAGAAATGCTATTTTAAATTATCGTGGAAGTAATAAAGATTTAGAAGGGGCTAAAATATATGTTGATTTATTTCCATGTAATGAATGTGCTAAAGAAATAATTCAAAGTGGTATTAAAGAAGTTTATTATTTAGAAGATAAGTATGCTAATACCAATGGTGTTATAGCATCAAAAAGATTATTTGATGCCTGCGGTGTTAAATATAAATGTTTAAAAAAGAAAAAAGATGTCTAAGTTCGACATCTTTTTTAAATTTTATCTCATATAATTAAGATGAGGTGAAAAATGAAAAAAGCATATTTAGGAATAGATATAGGTAGTATTTCTACTAAAGGAGTAGTAATAGATGAAGATAATAATATTATTGCTAGTAGTTATTTATATACAGAGGGAAATCCAATAATAGCTAGTAAAAAAGTAGTTAAAGAATTAAAAAATAAAACAGATACAAGTATATACAAAGTAGTAGGAGTAGGAACAACAGGGTCTGCTAGAAAATTAATAGGGACTTTATTAGGGGCTAATACCATAAAAAATGAAATAACCGCTCATGCAATTGGGACAACTAGTATTTATAAAGATGTACATACTATTTTTGAAATAGGAGGACAAGATTCTAAGATAATACTATTAGATAATGGTATTGTTAGTGACTATGCTATGAATACACTTTGTGCGGCAGGTACAGGTTCATTTCTTTCTAGTCAGGCAAAAAGGCTAGGTATACCTATAGAAGAGTTTGGGAAAATTGCTTTAACTAGTAAAAATCCTACTAAAATAGCGGCACGTTGTACTGTTTTTGCAGAGTCAGATTTAGTACATAAATCCCAAATTGGTCATAAAAAAGAAGATATTATCGCGGGACTATGCTATGCTATTGTGAATAATTATTTAAATAATGTTGGTAAAGGTAAAAAAATAAAACCACCAATAGTATTTCAAGGAGGAGTATCTAAAAATATTGGGGTTATAAAAGCATTTGAAGATATAACTAAAAGTAAAATAATAGTAGATGAAAATTCTCATTTAATGGGAGCCTTAGGAGTAGCGATATTATCTAAGAAAGGTAAAGAGTCAGAATTTTCTTTTGATATAGAAGATATTGTATATGAAACTAAAGGTATTGAATGTCGTGGATGTTCTAATAACTGTGAAATAATAAAAGTTATCAAAGATAAACAAGTAATAGATGCTTGGGGAAATAGATGTCCTAAAGGAGAATTAGTTCACAAACAGGTATAAATAACATATATTATCATGGAGGTAATAATATGTATGATATTTATCAAATAAAATTAAACGATACTATTGAGTCTTTAGCAAATAGATATGGTACAACAATAGAAGAATTAAGAAGATTAAATCCTAATAGTAGTTTTGGTGTAGGAAGTAATATAATAGTTCCTACTACTAAAGAATATTTTGAAGTTTATACAATTGAAAAAGGGGATAACCTATATAATATAGCTAGAAGATATAATACTGATTATAATCTATTAGCATTATTAAATGGTCTTAATATAAATGATTATATTTATCCTAATAATACTATTTTAGTACCTAAAAAAGATGTAAAATATTATTTTACTAAGAAAGATGATACTATAGTATCAGTAGCTAAATTATTAAATGCTAATATAGATAAATTATTAAGAGAAAATAATAATATATACTTATCTGAGGGACAACTAATAGTTTATAAAGACTAAGTGTCTTTTTTCTTTTTATCCTCTTAAGCCTATAGTCTTAAGAGGTAAATTAAAGCCAAAATTATTTGTCTTTAATTTAAATATTTATACTTGATAAATATATTTGTTTATTGTATAATTTAATTATAATAGAGGAGATAAATATGATACTAAGAAGACCTTATGCTTTTTTAATTAAGCATTTTAGATTTATTCATTTAATATTATTTAGTCTTATGGTATATATAACAGTAATGGCTAATAATATTCTTAAATTTTTTAGCGAATATATAGCTAATAATGGTAATATAGAGGTAATAGCGGCTAATTATATTAATTCCTTTATAATTATAAGTATTATTCTTATTATAATATTATCAATAGTAGTATATTTCCTTATGCGTTTTAAGAAAAAGCCAAGACTATTATATATTCTTATTATTCTAGTATCAATAATATCAGGTATATTATTTGTATATTTATATAGTAATATTAAAATACTAGAAACAAGTACTATGTCAGGTAGAAATATTAGATTATTACGTGATATTAGTAGATTTAATTATTGGGGATTATTCATTTTATGCATTCCTCTACTTATAAGAGGATTAGGCTTTGATATAAAGAAATTTAATTTTTCTAAAGACCTAAAAGACTTAAAACTAGATACAAAAGATAATGAAGAAGTAGAAGTAAATATTGATTTATCAAGTGATGGTATTAAAAGAGGAGGCCATAAACTAAGTAGGGAATTAAAATACTATTATATTGAAAATAAATTTATGCTTAATATAATATTTGGAATTATTCTTCTTATTCTTATTATCATATTCCCTTTCAACAAATATGTTATCAATAAAACATTAACCGAAGGTAATACACTAAGTACTAAAAACTTCAATATAAAAGTAAATGATAGTTATATAAGTGAAAGAAAACAAACTAGTAAAAATAATAGTTATTTAATTATTGATATATCATTAAAAGGAAAAAATAATAATTATAAATTAAATCTTGATAACTTTATACTTGAAGGAAAAAATAACGAATATATTCCTAGTTTAAAATACTACTATTACTTTACAGACCTAGGTAATGGTTACTATAATAATATATTAAATACCAAAGATTATGAAGAATATATACTTATATACAATATTGATAATATAGATAAAGATTCTAACTTTAGATTACGTTATTTAGAAAATAATAGATATATAAAATTAAAACCAGAAATAATCAAATAAATATTATTTAATATAGTTAAGTACATAATTATGTACTTTTTTTCTTGCCTTTATTTAAATAATAATTGACTTATAAAACGTAAAATGATATACTTGATATAGTAGGAAAGTGGGAACTTTATGAAGAAGAAAAAAGGGAAAAATAGTAGTAATAAACGAATGATTTTAGTAGGTACTATGATGATATGTATTATCATATCTATGAGTACTTATTGGATATTTGCTTATAAAAATAAATATGGACATTTACATATAAATGATAAAATTATTAGTTATAAAGCTAGTGATTATACTTATGTAGATGGAAATATTATCTATTTAAAAAATATTGATAATAAAATTGCTAATGACTTTAAAGATAAACAATTAGATATTATTAATAATAATGATATTATTGATATTAAAATAGATAGTGGTATTTATAACAATATACTATCAATTGTAATAAACTACATATTAGCGGCTGATTTAGCTAATTATGAAGAAGTTCTTACTATTAATGTTAACCTAAAAACTGATACAATTGTAACAAATGAAGAATTATTAAATATGGCTAACACTAGTTATAAAGAAATAGCAACAAGTATTTATAATGAATATATTGCTCTTCCTACAGATTTTAAATATAAAGTTACAGATTCTATCACAGATGAAGAGATGACAGTAGCAGAATTTAATAATAATAGTGAAAAATATATTATTAGAATTAGAGAAAAACTACCTGATATTATTAAATTATATATCAAAGATAATAAAATATATTATGTAGTTAGAATGAATGAAATTAATAAAGTATGCTATTATACACATACTGATATTAATATGAATAATATAACTAAAGAAATAGCAGAGTTATAAAAGGAGGAAGTTATTTATGGAAAGTATTTTATCTGCAACAGCAATTGCAATAGGAGTTATGGTTGGACTTGCTTTTTTAGGATTGGGTTTAGGAATAGGATTACTTGGAGGAAGAGTCGCAGAGGCTGTTGGAAGAAATCCTGAAACTAAAAATGACGTAGTTCATTCAATTATGACAATATTAATAATATTTGCAATTTTCTTATTGTTCTTATTTGCCTTTTGCTTCTTATTACTTTTCTTTAATCCATTAGTGGGATAATATGGAAACATTTATTATCTCTTTTGTCGTTATTATCCTACTTGTTTTAGCTATGAGTTTAATACTTAAAAATACAGTTAAAACAATAGATGATAAATCAAAATCATATTTTGTAGATAAATTAAAACAATATGATTATCTAATAGATGAAAAAGAAAAAAAATTATCCGAATTAGAAGAAGAATTAGAAAAAAGGAAAAATGGGTTAGAGGAAAATAAAACTAGAGAAGGTAAGCCTACATATGATTTTGATAATAGTATTATTGATTTGCTTACCGAAACTAATTATCTTGATAAAAATATTTTTGCTATTAATAAGAAAATAGAAGAAAAATTTATTATTAATTATGAAGATTTAATTAAAGACTTTTTAGCTAATATTAAGAGTGATAATAAGTATGATTTTTGTATTAATCTAAGAAATAAATTTACACCAGAAGAAATATATAAAATAGAAATAATGTTACCTGATGAAAGAGAAGAATATTTAAATAAGTTTCTTACTAAAGAAGAACATAAAGTATATGAAATATTCTTATCTAGTAATAATTTCAATATGGAAGATTTTATTGATTACCTAAATAGATTAATAGAACTAAATGATCCAACAATCACCGTATTAGTACCTAATAAGAATATTAATTATGATTATATAGATAAAAGAATAAAAACTAAAGTATCAGATAGTATTTATAAAGGTATTAAAATATTATATCGTAATAAAATATATGATTTTAGTTTGAATGAAGGGAATGCGTAATATGGAACTTAATAAAGTTGATAAAAAAGTAGAAGAGATTAAAAGTAATAATAACATCTTTTCTGTTGGCAAAGTAATTAAAGTTAATCCTTATACAGTAATAGTATCTGGACTTAACGATATTACTTATTATGAAGAAGTTAATATTGCAGATAAAGCAAAAGGATTTGTTTTTGCTGTAGGGAAAAATAATATTACAATATCTTTAGTAGAAGTTAATGATAAAATTAATCCTGGAGATGAAGTATATTCACTAAAAAAACAATTTAAATGTCTATTTAGCATGGATTCTATGGGAAAAGTAATAGATATCTTTGGTAATGATTTAATAGCAGGTAAAAGATTTGACAATTTAGTAGAAGTTCCAATAGAAAATGATCCTATTCCTATAATGGATAGAGGATTAGTAGAAAGAGAATTTTTAACTGGTATTACAGGTATAGATATGTTATATCCAATAGGAAGAGGACAGAGACAACTTATAATAGGTGATAAAAAAACCGGTAAAACCCAAATTGCACTTGATGCTATTGTTAATCAAAAAGATAAAAATATGGTATGTATATATGTTGCACTAGGTAAAACAAAGAAAGAAGTTAAAGATATTTATTACGAATTAACAAAGAGAGGAGCTGCTTCTTATACAATAATAATTGCTTCATTTAATGATGAACTTCCTAATAGAACATATTTAACACCATATGTAGCTTTATCCATAGCGGAATCTATGATGATGGATTCATACGATGTTTTAGTAGTAATAGACGATCTAAAAAAACATGCTGATGTATATAGACAAATATCTCTAGCAAGTAAAAAGACACCAGGTAGAGATGCTTATCCATCTGATATCTTCTATGCACATAGTAAATTACTTGAAAAAGGATGTCAACATAAAAATGGTGGTTCTATTACAATTCTTCCAATTGTAGAAACAAAAAGTTCAGATATTACTGATTACATATCCACTAATATTATATCGATTTGTGATGGACAATTAGTATTATCAAGTAAAAACTTTACAAAAGGAGAAAAACCAGCTTTAGACTATGGACTATCAGTATCCCGCCTAGGCGGTAATGTTCAAGCTCCAGATATGAAAAAGACTGGTAGTTTAGTTAGAAACAAATTACTAGAATATCTAGAAGTAAGAGATATATACGAACTTGCTAATATTGATGAAATGAGTGAAGAACTTCAAAATAGACTAAAAGAAGGAAAAGTAATTTTAGATAAATTAGGACAATATAAATTTTCTCCTAAAAGTAAAGAAGAAATGTTAGATTTATATAAATTTTTAGAAGTAGGTGATAATAATGAAAATAGGTAAAATTATTACTATAAATGATATTTCAATAGAAATAATATTATCAAATACCTCTATAAAAATAGGTGATATTTTAGAAATAGAAGGAAATTCTAAATATATTTTTGAAGTAGTAGAAATAAATAATATATCCGCTACATGTCTAAGTTTATATAGTACAAGAGGATTAGAAAAAGGAGCAATAGTAGTAAAAAAATCAGATGGCTTAGAAGTAGAATATTCTGATAAAATATTAGGTAGAATATTTGATTCATACGGAAATGTTATTGATGGACTACCATTTGAAAGTGAAAAGAAAGTTTCAGTTAATAATCCAACTGTTACCCTAAAAGATGTCAAAGTAGATAATGAACCACTATGGACCGGTATTAAAGTTATTGACTTCTTTGCTCCATTAGAAAAAGGCTTTAAAATGGGACTATTAGGAGGAGCAGGAGTAGGTAAAACCGTACTTATCAAAGAACTTATTCATAATATCTATGCCAGTTCCAATTCTAATGCTGTCTTTGTAGGAGCAGGAGAAAGAAGCCGTGAAGGAAGAGAATTATATGATGATATGCAAAAAAGCAATCTTTTAGATAAAATGGCCATGGTATTTGGTCAAATGGGAGATAATCCAATATCTAGAAGTAAGAGTGTTGGTACTGGACTTAGAATGGCAGAATATTTAAGGGACGAAAAAAAGCAGGATGTACTTATCTTTATTGATAATATTTATCGTTTTATTCAAGCAAAAGCAGAAATATCTACAGATTTAAAAGAACTACTTATAGAAAATGGATATCCCGCTAATATGGCTAGTGAAGTTAGTAGCATTGAAGAAAGAATAAATTCTAATAACAATGGTTCTATTACTTCCTTCCAAGCCATATATATACCAGCAGATGATCTAACCGATGATGCTGTACAAACAGTAATGAGTTATATGGATGGACAAATAGTTTTAGATAGAAAAGTAGCAGAATTAGGATTGTATCCAGCTATCAATGTATTTAAATCAACATCAAAAAGATTAGATGCAGAAAAAGTTGGTGAAAGACATTTCAATCTAGTAGGAAAAGTACTTGCTTATCTAACTAGATATGAGGATTTACAAGAAATAATAGCAGTACTTGGTATAGAAGAATTAAGTGAAGAAGATAAACTTATATTCTATCGAAGCAGAAAACTTAGAAATTACTTTTCTCAACCAATGTTTGTAGCGGAGTCATTTACTAATATTAAAGGTGAATTTGTAGATATAAAAGATGTTCTTAATGATGTAGAAAATATTCTAAATGGTAAATATGATGATATGGATGAAAGTAAGTTTAGGTATATAGGTAAAATATCATGAATAATGGAATAAAAGTTCGAGTTTTTGATATGGCTCATGGTCTTAGAGAATACGAAAATATTACAATAATCAGAATAATCAGTAAAGATTATAATCTACTAATCATGAAAGATTATCTTCCAATAATTGGCGAAATAGAAGGTTCAGTAGATATTAAAAACGATATCATAAACGAATCGTTCAAAAATATCAAAGCCTTCTATATGAATAGTGAAAATGTATTTAATTTAATGATAAAAGAGGGATAGTTATGGAAAATGTATTTTATTTTGCTTTTGTAGGTTTAATTGTTATCATTTCTTTATATGCTATTCTAAAAATACTAATAAAAAAGTTTGATCCAGAAAAAACTAGAGTTAAATTATATGGCATACTTGGTGGTATGAGTAATAAAGAAATAATTAGTGTATCATCATCAATAATTAATTACATTTTCATGGTCTATTTAATGGTATCCTTTATTGATGTTGATATATATATAATTATAATAGTACTATTTTTAAACTTACTAAGTTTCTTATTAATTAAAGATAAAAAAATTATCATTCATACACTTCTATCTTTAATAGCTTTAGGAGGAATAAAAATAATATATCTAATACATGAATATATCGTAAATGAATATATGGATATGTGGATGTTATTACTTCTTGTATTTGTTATGATATTCCTATTCCTATATTTAACATATAACCTTCTTAACAATTTAAAAACCGTAGTAATAGCTAATAAATATATAAGAAAGGGTGGTAATGATGAGAATAAAAAACGTAGTTAAAGTCATGAATTTCCACTCTTTACTTCGTGTAGATGCTTCAAAAAGAGAAGCAGAAGCTTATCGTAACGTTGGAGAAGAAATAACAAAAATAATAAAGAATATCGTATATAATAAAAATTTAGTTCTTGATAAAAAAGTCATTACTCCAGATTCAAAAATGGACAAATTAAACATATATATAGCCAACGATTATGGCTTCTGTGGTAATTTCAATTCCCAAGTAGCTAGGCAAATAAAACAAGATAAAAATGATTACAAAATAATTATTGGAAAGAAAATAATATACCATGATGATAAAACAATACTAAAAATAGAAAAAGATAAATTTTATAAAGAATTTAACAAAATAGAAAAAGCCGTAAATGATGCTATTGATAATGGAACATATAGTGAAATAAATCTATACTATAATCATTATAATTCTAGTACTTCATTCGTATTTAAAAAACTAACCTTATTTCCAGTTGAATTTGATGGAGAATATGATACTAAGCATGACTTCGTTATTGAAACAGATATCACTAGTATGCTTCATAGTTTATTATCATTTTATGTATTATATCAGCTTAGGATGTGCGAATGCATTAGTAGAGCAGCAGAAAATGTTATTAGAAATCAAATCACTAGTGAAGCCCTAGATAAAATAGAAGAAATAGAAATAGAAAGAGCTAATATAGAAAGAAAAGAAAAAAAAGATAAACTAGTTAGAAAAACAGTAGAAAATTACAAAAAATTAGCAGGTAGGGAGGAAGAAGATGGATAAGTTTGATTATATTACCGCCACTATCGAAGAAGAAAAAGTAAGATTAGAAAAAATTATCGAGTACTTTGAAGATAATAATATTAATAATGATGACTTACTTGAATATAAAGAAAGATATAACAATGTATGCAGATATCTAACTCTAAAAGGAAAATATCTTAACATAAGAAAAAGAATAGATAGTTTCAAAGGAAAATTAGAAGAATTAAATGAAACAAAAGATGAATATGAAGTAGATAATATATTACTTGAAGATACACTATTATCTAATTTCAATAGTGATACCATGGGTAAGTATCGTAATATCTTATATGAAGATATCAAGAAAGAAGATCATAGTATAAGAGATATTTTATATTTACTATTTGAAAAAGAAAGTGATTATAATAATTTAGTTACTAAAAGAACTAAATTATTAAAACTAATTAACCAAAATACATATCCAAAAACATATAATACACTAATAAGTCAAGATGCATTAATAGATAAACAACATTCAATTCTAGATGATATCTTTATACTAGAAAACAATATCAAAATAGAAGAAGATAAAATATCAAAAATAGAAGATGAAGCCATGGTAGTACCAATTCTTAAAATATTATATGAATTTTGGATAACTAATTCTTATGATCCTAAAAAAGTAGATAAAACAAAAATATTTATTGATAACAAAAATTTTATTACATTAAAAAATAATATTGATAAAGAAGATAATACTTCAAAAAAAGAAACAAGTACTAAAATACAAGAAACTAAAAGTAATATAGAAAATATTTCTAACTTAAATCTACCAGGTATTAATGAAGACAATCTAGTTAATATAAATGGCAAAGATTATATAAAAAGTGATAATTAGTATTGAAAAATAATTTTTGATTTGTTATACTTATATTGTATTAATGATAGGAGGTAAAATATAATGTTTGAAGAAGGACAAAAAAATAATACTAATAAGAGTGGACTAATATACGCCATAGTAGGTGTAGCAGTTCTAATTGTAGCCGTAGCAGGTTCAGCATACGCTTATTATAGTGCAACAGCCACTGATACATCTACCGTTAAAGGTACTGCTGGTGGAGGTGCAGCACCTACACTAACAGTAAAAAAGGAAAGTAATGCTAGTGGTAACTTAGTACCAATAGATAAAACAGTGGAAACTCTTACCAAGGGTGCTAAAGGTTGGAATACAGCTTCTAATGCAGTAAACACTGCATGGAATGCAGCACAATCATGTACTGATAAAAATGGAAATACTGTATGCCAAGTATATTCAGTTACTGTAAAAAATAATAGTAATACATCAGTTATATATGACATAAGTCTAACTGCTTTATCTGGAGCAAAGACACCAAATCTTGATGCTGTTAAAATGGCTTCTAATATTAGTGTTACCAGCGTAACTTCAATTAAAGGAGTTAATAAAGGTATTTGTACAACAGCTAGTGTAGCAGGTGGAGGTACTTCTACAGCGTGCTATTTCATGGTATTTATTACTAACTTAAATAGTGCCCAAACTGATAGTGGTGCATTCACAGGTACTGTAACAGCAGTTGGATCAAATGGTGCTGAAGTTAAAGCCCAATTCTAATTAATCAAATCTGATGTAGAGGAGGTTGTAAATGGATTATAAGAAAAAAATAGGTTATACTATTGCTTTAGTAATTCTATTAATAGCCGTAGTAGCAGGAGCTACATATGCCTATTTCAGTGCTACTGCTAAAAGTGATAACGACATTAAAGGCGGTACTTTAGATGTAAGTCTTGGACTTTCAGTAAAAAAAGTAAGTGCTACTGGTAGTAAATCAGATAACTTAATTCCTATTTACGATGGAACTATATCAGGTTATGCTAGTCAACTTGAAACAGCAGCACAAAGTAAATATAATTGTATTGATAAAAACGATTATACTGTTTGTCAAATATATGAAATAACCATTTCAAATACCGGAGCAAATAGTATTAGTACAAATACAACGATAACTTTTAACAAAAATAATGTTAATAATTTAAAATGGGCAGGTATGTCAGATGCCAATACAGTTATTAGTAATAATAGACATACTATTACTAATAACGTTCCTGACACCATAGCCTCCAATACCATAATTAATGGTAAAAGTAATAATACAAAACTATATTTTATGGTTTATGTAAACAATACTGGTAAAGATCAAACCGAACAAGATAAAGATGGTTTTTCGGGAATAATTACAGTAACCGCTACTAGCGGTGATAAGATTACAGCCACATTTAATTAGTGTTGTTTAAATCTCACAACGCCTAGTCAAATATGGCTTTTTTCTTTTGCTAAAATGATAAAAAATTTATTGACAATTAAATTGTAAATGTATTATAATAGATATGGAACAATAGAGAAAGGAGAATGTAATTATGGAAAAAGAAAGAGGTGCTAAGGTAATAGCTATCGTTGCACTTTTAATCGCTGTTGTTGGTTTAACTGTTGGTTATGCTGCATATTCTAGTACACTTAATATTAATGGTACTGCTAATGTAGATCCTGCAAGTTGGAAAGTAAATTTTGATTACAAAACTGGCACTAGCTTAACTGGAGTGACAAGTGGTCATGCACTTGAAAACACTGCACCAACACTTGCAGATACTACTATTTCAGGATTTGATGTTACATTAAAAGCACCTGGAGATTCAGTTACTTATAACTTCCTAATTAAAAATAGCGGAACATTAAATGCTAAATTAGCTAATTTCACTATGGGTACTTTAACTTGTGCTCCTAATACAGGTAGTAAAATTTCACAAGAAGATGCAACTAAATTATGTGGCGAACTTAAGTATACTTTAGCATATGCTGATGGTAGTACTATTACTACTGGTACAACATTAAATGCTACTGATTCTAAAGAATTAGAATTAAAATTAGAATGGCCATCTACTAGTACATTATCTGTAAGTGATGATGTAAAAGTAACAATTGGCGCAACAACATTTGTATACGAACAAGCTTAAAAGAAGAAGGGTGATAAAATATGAAAAAGAGTCAAATAAAAGCTTTTATAATACTAGCTTTTATGCTATCTATATTACTCTTTAATAGTTTTATCACAAAGATTTTTAGTCAATATAGTATATGTGCTTTTATATTATTAATGGGTATTATATCTTATTTTATACTTGGATATCAAAAGGAAAAATCAAGATATAATAAAGATATTATTTTATCAATATTAATATATATAGCCATATACTATATTACTACATATTTACTTGGACTATTTATCGGTTTTAGTAGAAATATATATAGTATTAATATGACTAATCTTATTAATAATATTGTTCCATTAATCATATTAATCCCTATAGTAGAAATATATAGATACATAATTAACAATAAGATAAAAAATAATTATTGGCTATTAGGTTTATCAGTTTTAGCATTTAGTATGATAGATGTAACATTTACTTTAAGTGCTGTCAACTTTAATGACTTTTATTCAATATTAAAAACATTTGGTTTATTCATTTTACCAAGCATAGCAAAAAATTTTATGTTAACATATATATCATTTAAAGTTAGTTATAAGCCTAATATAATATATAGATATTTAATGGAAATACCAAAATATATATTACCAATTATTCCAAATTTTGGTGCCTATATTGAATCAGTAATATATTTTACTTTTCCAATATTAGTTTTTATCATGATATATAATAATTTCAAAAAAAGAGAAAAAGTTATTATATCTTCAAAGAAGAATAAACGTTCAAAAATAATATATACAATAGCTATATTATTAATAGTAATAATGGTAGGATTAACCTCTGGATATTTCAAATATCAAGCAATTGTAATTGCTACTGGTTCAATGACCCCAAATATTAATAAAGGTGATATTGTTATTGTAGAAAAATTGAATGAAAAGGAAATTTTAAATTTAAAAAAAGGCGAAATACTTGTTTTTCATAGAGAAGATAAGATAGTAGTTCATCGTATATATGAAGTATATTCCTCAGGCTATGAAACTTTCTTCAAAACAAAAGGGGACCATAATGAAAGTCCTGATGGTTATTTGATTGAAACTTCAGAGGTAATAGGCACAGTCAAATTTAAAATTAGATATATTGGCTACCCAACAGTAGCATTAAATGAAAAGATTAATAGCTAGGAGGTGTGATATGAAACATTTTAGTAGAGAAAAATATGATAAATATAATAAATCTATTTCTTCAAAGAAATCTATGCAAATAGTATATTATTTATGTTTAATAGGGATTTTCTCATGTTTACTATTATTGTTTTCAGTAAAAACCTTCGTTAATAGAGAAGTAAATGCACTTAAATATAAAGAAAGTAGTGACGTAGATTATCGCGTTAAACTTAAACCAAACGAATATTACGAAACAGACAATTTACCATCTGGAATGGTTTATATTGCCAGTTTAATTGATTCTATTGATTTAAGATTTAATTATACTTTTACTACCAATAGTAATATCGATTACAATGCTTCTTATTATATAGAAGCAATTACTAGAGTATATGGTAAAGATAATAAAAATATTTTATATGAAAAATCAGAAATATTAGTTCCTGAAGAAAAAATATCTAAAAAAAATATCATGGCTAACAATTTCTTTAAGGAAGTAAATGTAAATTACGAACATTTTAATGCTTTTGTCAAAGCATTTAAAGCATCATATTCCTTAAACTATGATAGTGATGTAACAATTGTATTACATGTAAATTCACATGGAACTAGTTCATCATTTAATGATGATATTGATTCAGAGGGATTATCTTTAGTAGTTATACCTCTAACTGAACAAACTATTAATATTACTATTGATAGTAAGAATATCAATAATTCAGGTAGTGTTATTGATGATAATATATGGAATAATATTAACTATGTTTATTTTAGCTGCCTAGTTATATCTTTAATAGGGGATCTATATGTTATATACAAGCTAATTAGATTAATTATTAAGATATATAAAAGCCGTAGTAATTACGATAAAATATTAAGAAAGATTCTTAAAGAGTATGATAGTATAATTACCAATGCAGAAAATATTCTTGATGAAAGTGATTATAAAGTACTTAATCTTAGTTCATTTGATGAACTAAGAGATGCTCATGATAATTTAGGAAGTCCAATTATTTATAATGAATTAATACCAGGAAAACTTAGCTGTTTTAGTATTATAGATGATAATTTATTATATAAATATACACTTGATGCCAAGAACTTGAAAGAGAAATGGAGGCAAAAATGAAGAAATTAAGTAAAAAAAAGAAAAATAATTTGCCATTATTTCTTTTTTTAATTATTTCATTTATTATTACTTCACTAACAGTAGGATATTCCACATCTTCAAGAACTTTTGCTATTAATGGTGCTGCACTAGTTAGATCAAGTGCTGATGTTAGAATTACTGACGTACAAAGAGTACAAGCAAGCAACGATGTTACATTAAAAACATTAACTTTAGATTCAAACGGTACTTTTTCATTAGATTGTAAACTTACTACCATATGGTCAAAGGTATACTTTGAGGTAACCGTTACAAATCTTTCATCTAGTCCTGTACTAGTAACAAGTATTAAAGAATTATCTGAACTTAATTCACATATGGAATATACAACAGGGGACTTTGAAATCAATAAAACAAAAATACCACCTGCTTCTGAAACTAAAATAACACTATGTTTCCAATATAAAGGAGACTTTAGAGATAAATATGTGGCAGGTGGTCTTGAAATCCTGCAACAATGGGCTAATCCCGAAACATCACATTTAAAAACAACAATGCAATTTACCTTCTATAAAGTACCACAATATACATATACAGTTAATGCTACGCCAGAAGATTCATTAGTAACATTAGAAGTAGATGGCAAAACTATAGCCAGTGGAACTGGTAGTGTAAGTGAACTAATTGATGAAAATACCAACATAACTTGGAAAGTTACTAGAAAAGGCTATTATCCGCAAAGCGGAACAGAAGTAGTTTTGGATAATACTACCAAAGATATAACTTTGTCGCGGACGGAAGAAAAAATGTTTACAATAGTTCCTACCCCTAGTGATTCATTAGTAACCATAAAAAAAGGAACAGAAGTATTAGCAAGCGATATAGGAGAGCAAACAGTAGTAGTTGATGATTTATCAGCATTAACCTATACCGTATCTAAATTAGAATATAAAGATGCCACAGGTAGTTATACTATTAATGGAGAAGATTATACAGTTAATGTAACATTGGAAGAATTGCCTTGGATTATAGGAACATTTGTCAATACAAACAGAAAAGAAGCCACAACAAAAGAAGATACCAATTACCATCCAGGATACTATTTAATAGAACTTTGGGGTGGCAGAGGAGGAGAATATTTTCGTGCTTCTAGTAAAAATGCTGGATATCGTGGAGCAGCAGGATACATATATGGAGTAGTCAATCTAGAATATAATTCTAAAATATACTTTACTCTTGGCGGTAATGGACGTGATGGCGTAATATCAGGAGCAACAAGAGGAGGTGCCAATGGTGGTGGCTATGGTGGTGCCACTTATTCAGGCGCTGGCGGTGGATATTCAGCCTTTGCAGTTGGTACCACTACAGTTGATGTAGCAAACATTAATTCAGGAAATGTACTTATGATTGCCGCTGGTGGCGGAGGTGGTGGAGGCTCATCACTAGTTGCCGGAAAACCAGGAAATGGTGGCGATGGTGGAACATTAAGTAGTGAGACAACAATTCTTGATATTGGAACAGTATTTCATGGAAAAGATGGTACTTTAAACGATGCTAAAGAAGGACGTAATGGTCTGGGAGGAACAACTGTTAGTCGCCCTCAGCAAAACGAAGGAGTAATCGGTAAACCATTAGCCGGCGGTGACGGAAGCGGAAATGGTGGCGGTGGTGGCGGTGGCTACTATGGCGGTGGCGGCTCAGGTGGAGCTGGTACCTTATCATCTAACCAACCAGGCGGAGCCGGTGGAGGCTCATCATTTATAGCAACCAATGTAACCTTTAGTGGACTATCATCAAATGTAACCAGCAAGCTTACAAATAACAATACAAGTAGTTCTGGTGGCTCAATAGTTATAACATATTTAGGAAAAACACTTTCATAGAAAATAGTGTATAAAATAACAAAATCATATTGCATTTTTATGCAATGTTTGATACAATTATTAATGTAAAGGAGGATAAGAAAAATGGAAGAAAAGAAAGGACAAGGAACATTATATTTAGTAATAGGTATTGCTACATTAGTAGTAGCAATAATTGGTGCTACATTTGCATACTTTAGTGCTCAAGCTACTTCAGCAGATAAAGTTCAAGGTGGAACTAATACAGATTTATCAACTGCCTTAACTTTAAATGTAGAAAGACAATTATTTGGAGAGGCAGAAAGTGAAAGCTATAATAATTTAGTACCAGCTGTTATTGATGTTACTACAGACGGCATTAAAAAAGTAGTAGATGACAAATGTGTTGCAGGTGGTTATACAGGATGTCATTTATATAAAATAACAGCAACATCTAGCCAAACTGTTGCTCACGCTAGTGTTAGACTTGCAGACTTACAAACTACTGCTACTGATTATAAAAATTGGAAATATGTTTTATATAAAAGTGCAGATGGTAATGCTAATACTGTAACTTCTATTATTGAAGATGCTAAAAATGCAGATCGTAGTTTTGCTGCTTATAGCGAAAAAGCAGGAGCAGATAGAAAATATACTTATAGCGAAGCAACTCCATCAGGATTTGATATGCATAGTGATGCAGCATTAACAGCAGCAACACCTGAATACTATTATTTATTAGTATATCTATCAAATGTTGATGATACTCAAAATCCAGAGGATCCTACTAATGAAAAAAGTGGTATTGGTACATACACAGGAGTTATTACATTAGATGCTGCAGGCGGTAAAGTAGTAGCTAACTTTACAACTTCAGTTGCTCCATAATAGAATATTAAAAAAGTAATGTAAAGATATTGCAAAAATATAATTTATTTGATACAATTATTAATGTAAGGAGGATAAGAAAAAAATGGAAGAAAATAGAAAAGGACCTGGCGTATTTTATGCCGTTGTAGGTGTTGCAACATTAGTAGTTGCTATAATTGGCGCTACTTTTGCATACTTCAGTGCAAGCACTACTAATAATACTGATGTTACAGGTAGTACTGCAAGTGGAGCATCATTATCAATGGTAATAACTAGAGTTTCAGATGCAGGAACTGCTGCTAATATGATACCAATGCTTACAGCTGATTTACAAAAAGGTGTAACTGGTACAAGTTCAAAATCTTGTATTGATGCCAATGGTAATACTGTATGTCAAGTTTATAAGATTACTGTAACAAATGGTAGTGCAGACATTGGTATCAATGTTAAAGGAACTATGAATTTAGCAAGTAATGGTAAGAATATGAAATGGGAAGTACTTACAGATGCAACAACTGTTAAAGCAGATGGCACTGTTGTTGCTCAAGGTACAGAGGGTGTAATCGTTGCTAATCAAGCTTTAGCAAAATCAGGCTCTCAAGACTTCTACTTAGTAGTATGGCTTGAAGAAACTAATGCTGTACAAGATGCAGATGACGCAGGAAAAACATTTACCGGTACTGTAACATTTAATGGTGTTAATGCCGATGGTACTGAATCAAAAGGTATTACTGCTAAATTTAATGGATAAAAAAATAGATAGTTTGAACTATCTGTTTTTTTATTTATTACCAGTATTTAATAAATACAAGGTATATACTTTATCCCAATCTATGATATTAAATATTTCTTCTAGATAATCTTTTCTTTTATTATAGTGTTTTAAATAGTAGGCATGTTCCCAAACATCTATTATCATAATAGGGATAAATCCATAATAATATGGTGTATCTTGATTAGAAGTATTAATTATTCTAAGCTTATTATTTTTATCAAGTACTAAGAAAGTATAACCACTGCCTTTTAATTCTGTAGCCATATTAATAAATTCATTTTTAAAATTATCAAAAGATACAAAGTGTTTATTAATTATTTCAATAAAAGGAGTAGGAATACTCTTTTCTTTATCTGTTAAAATATAAAAATATAAACTATGGTTTAAATAACCACCTAAGTTAAATAAAATCTCATCTCTATCTTCCATAGGAAGTATGTCTATATTTTTAGCTAAGTATATAGGATCGTATTCATAATTATAATTATGTTTTTTTAAATATTTATTTAAATTATCAGTATATCCTTTGTAGTGGGCATTATAATGTAAATCTAATGTTTTATTATCTATATAAGGTTCTAAAGTTGTATAATCTAATTTAATTAGCTCATATTGCATATTATCACCAATATAATTATATTTATATATCCCATAATTTACCACAATTATTTGATAATTAATCCATTTATAAATAATATAATTATAACAGAAAAGAGGTGATATATGGTAAAGACAAAATGTTAATTATATGATATACTATATATGTATAGGAAGTGATAATATGCAAAAAATAGCCTTAGTAGAAGATGAAAAGGATTTAAATAATCTTATTAAAGCTTATCTAGAGAAAGAAGGTTATGAAGTTACAAGTTATTATAATGGGAAAGATGCTATAAATAATGTTAATAAAGAATACCATTTATGGATACTAGATATTATGCTTGGAGATGACATAAGTGGATATGATATTATAAAGAAAGTACGAGAATATAATGCAGATATGCCTGTTATATTTACTTCAGCTAGAGATAAAGAACTTGATAAGATTATAGGTTTAGAACTTGGTAGTGATGATTATGTCACTAAACCATATTCGCCAAAAGAATTAGTCCTTAGAGTTAATAATATTATGCGAAGAGTATATACAAAAGATAAACAAAATATTACTTATAAAGATTATATGGTAGATGTAGATAAAAGAATGGTATTACTTAATAATCAAAATATAAATCTTACAACTTTAGAATTTGATTTATTATATATGTTTCTTACAAATAGACAAAAATCTTTCTCAAGGGATGACATTTTAAACAACATATGGGGAGAAAACTATTTTGGAACAGATAGAGTAGTAGATGATTTAATACGTAGATTAAGAAAAAAAATGCCTCTTTTAGATATTAATACAATATATGGATATGGTTATAGATTATTATGAAAAAACCAACATTAACAGAACAATTATTATTAATATGTATACTAATAGTCTTTATTGTAATTATATCGCTTGGTGTAATTCTTCCAAGAACGCTACTTCCAGTTTATGAGGAAAATTTATATAACTATTTGAATGAATCATTAAATATTATTGATAAATTCAGTGAAAGAAAAATTAATAGTGAGATAGCATATATCTATATAGATAGTGAAAAAAATACATTTGTTTCAAGTAATATAGATGATGTTATTAAAAATAATGATGTTAATAAAATAATTGAACTTATAAATAATAAAAATGGTAAAATAAATTATAATAATAAAAGTTATTATTATTCCTTAACTAGTAGTGCTAATTCTACTAAAATAGCTATTACTGGAGATTCCTATATTAACCTTATGAAAGCACAAATACTTAAAATTATTCTTTTAGTAGTAGGTATTACATTTATTATCATTTCATTAGTTATACTAATATGGTCAAATCATTTAGTTAATAGAATTAAGAAATTAAAAGACAAAATTGATAATATAAATAATGATGATTATAATCATAATATGATATATGATTATGACGATGAATTATATACCTTAGAGGTAGCTATAGAGAATATGCGGGTATATTTGAAAGAACAAGAAGAATATAAAAATCAAATGTACCAAAATATATCTCATGATTTTAAAACTCCTATCACAGTTATGAAATCCTATATCGAAGCTTCGGAAGATGGTATTGAAACTAAAGAAAAAACTTTAGAAGTATGCAAAGAACAATTAAACAAATTAGAGGTAAAAGTGCACTCCTTACTTTATCTCAATAAGTTAAATTACTTTCAAAAACAAAAAGATCAAACAAATGAAAAATGTGATGTTAGTAAAATTGTTTTTGCAGCTGTAGATAAATTTAAGCCTTCTAGAAATGATATTGAATTTGTTTTAGATATTGATAAAAAGAATACCATTTTTAGAGGAAGCGATGAAATGTGGGAAGCTATTATTGATAATATTCTTAACAATTTCATGCGTTATGCAAAGAAAAAAATAAAAATTACAGTTAAGAATAATAAAATAGTTTTATATAATGATGGTCCAAATATAGATAAAGAAGTTTTAACAAACATTTTCACTCCCTACGAAAAAGGCGTTAAAGGTGTCTTTGGACTTGGACTATCTATAGTAAAAAAAACACTTGCTTTTCTTAATTATGATATTAATATCACAAATGAAAAGAATGGTGTTAAATTTATAATCAGTTAAAGAGCCTATATGGCTCTTTTTTGTTACTAAAAAAAGAAGATTACTCTTCTTCAATTGCTCCAGTAGGACAATTTTCCATTGCTTCCGTAGCGGCTTCTTCATTTTCACTACTAATAGGTGTTTCAATTACTTTTGCTAAATTATCATCATCAAAGTCAAATACTTTTTGGTCTGTCATACTTACACATTGACCACAGCCAATACATTTCTCTTTATTTACTTTTAATTTCATAATATTACCTTCTTTCTATTTAATTATATCAAAAATGTAAAAAAAAATATAGTAAAATCTTTTATTTTAATACAAAATATGTTATTATATATATAGTAGAGGTAGAAGATATGGAAAGTAGAATGGAAAAATATTATAGAGACGATTTAAGTACCTTTGAAAGAACTAAAAGAAATCAAAAACTTTATAACGATATTTCTGGTCAAATTGATGAATTAGAAAATTTACCAATAGAAGATAATGTAAATGAAATAGATGTTAGTAATCTCAAAAGTATTATTTCTAGTAGAGATGAATATCATAAAGCAAAAGTTATGGGAAGAACCTTTGTATCAGATAGACCTCTAGTAGAAGAAAAAAAGAAAATCAGAGATGAAAATAAAGTATATGATATCAACGTACTTTTAGAAAACGCTAAAAATGAAATAAATAAAAGTGCTGAGGTAACTAATGGTAAAAAAATTAATACCAATTTCCTAACAAATTTAGAAGATGCTAATATACCTTATCATGATGATGCTATCGAAATTGCTAGTCAAGAAGTTAAAGAAGAAAAACAAAAGAGTAATACTGATTCATTACCACTAGATATACTAGCAGATTTAAAAGGAAATGATAATACTATAGTTACCGACCCTATAGTAAAAGAAGAGGTTACCCAAATTAAACAAATTAAAGATGGAGAAACCTTTTATAGCGGTTCATTTAATTTTACTAAGAAAGACTTTGATGATATGGAAGAAGATGATGCCTTCTTTGAAAAAAGTAGTCATACTGGAGTAAAAGTATTTTTCCTAATATTTGGACTTTTAGTTCTAGCGGCAGCAATATATTTAATTATTACTAGATATGTATTATAATAACTAAAGTTTTTCTTTAGTTATTTTTTCGTTGTTTTTTATATACATATGTGATATAATTTATTTGTTAGTAATTATGTCCTCGTAGCTCAGTAGGATAGAGCGATTGCCTCCTAAGCAATAGGTCAACAGTTCGATTCTGTTCGAGGACGCCATTTATTTATTGTTTATAAAAAGCTATCATAGATAGTTTTTTTTCTTTTATTGTCAGAAAATGTAATAAAATGGCTGTTTTTCTGAAAAAATACTCTATTAATATTGTAAAATATATTAAATAATGATATAATCGTTAATGAAAAAGCGGAAGGAGGGATAGAATGTCAGCAGGAACTAAAGTAACTGTTAGTGTTAAAGACAATGATGTTGAATTTGCATTAAGAAAATTTAAGAATCAAGTAGCACGTAACGGTAATCTCTCTAAAGCTAAAGAAAGAGCAGAAGGATATAAGAAGCCAGGAGTAAGATTAAAAGAAGAAAAAAAACAAAATATAATTAATTCTAGAAAGAAAAATAGAAGAAATTACTAAGGAGCGATATTATGACATTAGCGGAAAAAATAAATAATGATTTAAAAGAAGCAATGAAGAATAAAGATAGTTTTAAACTTGGTGTTATTAGAATGGTTAAAGGTGCTATGCAACTAGAAAAACCTAATCCTCGTGAAGAACTTACAGATGATGATGTTATCAAAGTAATATCTAAACAAATTAAAATGAGAAAAGAATCAATTGCTCAATTCGAAGCTGCTAATAGAAATGATTTAGTAGAACAAAACAAAAAAGAAATTGCTATTTTAGAAGAATATATGCCAGAACAATTATCAGAAGAAGAATTAAATAAAATAATTGATAAGGTATTTTTAGAAGTTAAGCCTACCAGTATGAAAGATATGGGAAATATTATGAAAGTTATTTCTCCTCTAGTAAAAGGTAAGGCTGATATGTCAGATGTTAATAAATTAATTAAAGAAAGATTATCATAATCTTTCTTTTAATATAAAATATATTATTTTTAGACTACAGGCTAAAAATAACTCTCTAAGACCTTAGACTTAGAGAGAATAAAAAACACACTAAAATAGTGTGTTTTATTAACTTAATGGGACGGAATGTGGGAATCGAACCCACGAATAATGGAACCACAATCCACCGTGTTAACCACTTCACCAATTCCGCCATAAGACAATACTAATGATATCATATAATTTCATATTTGACAAGTATTTTACTAAAAAAAATAAAATAAAAATTTACATTTTAAAATATAAATGGTACAATATCAAATGAGAAAGAGGGATAGTATGAGAAAAAGTGTATTAATAACAGGTGCCAGTAGTGGCATAGGAAGAGAAATAGTAAGAATACTTGCTTCTTCTTATGATGTTATAATTCATTATAATAATAACTATGAATCAGCACTAGAATTAAAAAAAGAAATAGATAATAAATATAATAGAGATTTTTTAATGGTAAAATGCAATCTAAATAATGAAGAAGAAATAGATGATATGCTAAAAAAAATATATGGTAGATATAATAATATAGATGTATTAATAAATAATGCAGGAATAGCTATAGATAGTTTATTTGAAGATAAAACAAAAGAAAATTTTATTAAAGTATTAGATACAAATTTAGTAGCTCCATTTCTTTTAAGTAAGAAGATTGGACTTAAAATGAAAAATAATAAAAATGGTATTATAATTAATATTAGTTCCACTAATGGTATAGATACCCCTTATATAGAAAGTATAGACTATGATGCCTCTAAAGCAGGACTAATATCATTATCAAATAATTTAGCAAACTATTTAGCCCCCTATGTAAGAGTAAATACAATATGTCCAGGATGGATTAATACCCCTATGAATAAAGAATTAGATAATGAATTTAAATGTAATGAAGAAGATAAAATACTATTAGGTAGATTTGGAACCCCAATAGAAGTAGCAAGTGTAGTTAAATTCTTAATTAGTGATGAAGCAAGTTATATTAACAATAGTATAATTAGAGTGGATGGTGGTAAAAAATGTTAGAAAAGATAAAAAAAGATTCTAAAGAAGATTTAAAAGATATATTTGAAATACATGATGAAATAGAAGAATATAATAGTAGAAAAATATTAGACGCTTTTATAGAAAATAATATTAGTGAGAGTGATTTTAATTCATCAACTGGTTATGGTTATAACGATATAGGTAGAGATAAAATAGAGAATGTATATGCTAGTATATTTAAAGCAGAAGATTCCCTTGTTAGAAGTCAATTTATATCTGGAACACATGCAATAAGTACATGTCTATTTGCCCTTCTAAGACCAGGAGATATTATGTTATCAATAAGTGGAAAACCATATGATACATTAGATACAATAATTGGTTTTAATGATAATCAATCTTCTCTTAAAGCATTTAATATAGATTATAAACAAATAGATTTAATAGATAATAACTTTGATTATAATAGCATCAAAGATATTCTTAGTAAAAATAAAATAAAACTTATTGAAATACAAAGAAGTAAAGGTTATAGTACTAGAGAAAGTATTAGTATAGATAAAATAGAAGAAGTAATAAAATTTATTAGAAGTATAGATAAAGAAGTAATCATTATGATAGATAATTGCTACTGTGAGTTAGTTAATAAAAAAGAACCAATCGAAGTAGGAGCAGATATATGCGTAGGTTCACTTATAAAAAACTTAGGCGGTGCTATTGCTTCTAATGGTGGATACATTGTAGGAAGAAAAGATCTAATTAATCTATGTGCTGAAAGACTTAACGTACCAGGACAAGCCAAAGAAGTAGGCCCATCAATGGGACAAAACAAACCAATATTAGAAGGATTATATATGGCTCCTATGATTGTTAATAACGCAATTAAAACAGCTATATATACAGCATATTTATTTGAAAAATTAGGTTACAATGTAAGCCCTAAATATAATGAAGAAAGAGTAGATATAGTAGAGAATATAATATTTAATAACGAAGAAGATTTAATTACTTATGTCAAAGCAATTCAAGCTAATTCCAAAATAGACTCTAATGCAATAGCAATGCCAAGTGAAATGCCTGGATATGATGATAAAATAATAATGGCTAGTGGTAGTTTTACTCAAGGTAGTTCTATAGAACTTTCATGTGATGGTCCTCTAAGAAGTCCATATATAGCTTATCAACAAGGATCTATAAGTTATAAGTATGGCAAAATAATAGTAGAGAGAGCAATAAATAATTTACTTAATAAATAAAAAGATGCATTTCGCATCTTTTTTTACATATCCCTAGCTATATATTCATCATATGTTAAACCACTATTAAACACTTTAGTAGCAAGTTCTACCCCTAAATATCTAAAATGCCAATCCTCAAACATATAACCAGTTATATATTCACTACCTCTTGGATATCTTAATATAAAACCATATTTATATGAATTCTTAATTAAGTAATCATATTCCTTATCATTCTCACTTAAATAATCCCATTTACCATTTACAATATCTACCGCTAAACCAAGTTGATGTTCTGAATAACCACTTCTAGCAGAATAAGTTTCCGCAGCGGCAAATCCATCTTTCTTAACATACCTATCATATAATCCCTTTTGATATGTATAAGAACGATATGTCGAACCAGCATATATCTTTAAATTATCTTTAGCCATATCACTTGCCATCTCTTCAAATTTAATCTTAGCTTCTTTTCTTAGTTTCTGCGTACCACTAGCATATTTACTATCTATTATAGTTAAATCACTAGGTTCATAATTTTCATCTAATTTATGATATTTATTAACCAATACATCTATCTTACTTGCATCCTCATTACTTATCAAATTATCAGAAGAATAATATTCTTTATCCAAATTAGCATTAACATAAGTAACAACATCTTCATAGTTAAAATCCTTTTTAATATTAGATATATCATATATAGATTTAACCTCCATAATATCATAATCTAAATATCTTTTTAAATTATCTATTTTAAAATAAGATAAATTCATAATATTAATTATATCCTTATTATATTTACTATCAATAATAATATTAACACTATCTGGTATTTTTTCATATATAGCATTAATATCTTTACTACAATAACCTAATGATAATAATTTATTAACATTATTTATAAAATCATCTTTATCTATATATTTAATATCTAAGTATTCTAAAAAATATTCTTTATTAAAACTATTTTGATTTATAGCCTCTTCAAGAGTCTCAGAATATATCTTTTTTTCTTTAATTTGTTCATATAAATCATTTTCTTTAAATACTTCTATTGCTTTTTTATTATATCCATAATTTTTAGGCATCAATATATATACTAAAGATAGTATTAAAATAATAATTATTATTAATATTAATACCTTCTTTTTATTATTCTTTTTTCTTTTTCTTTTCATACTATCACCATATTAATTATATATCAAAAATTATGCTTTGTAAAATAAAATATACCAAAAACTATTGACATTTAATATAATAGTGATGTATCATTGTATTAAGTAAGTAATACAATGAGGTGAGTAATGGAATTCAATTTTGATAATGATAGACCAATATATATACAACTAGTTGATAATCTAAAAAAATATATAATATCAGGTAAAGTATTACCAGGAGATAAATTACCATCAGTAAGAGATTTAGCATTAATGATAAAAGTAAATCCCAATACAATTCAAAGAGCTCTAAGTGAACTTGAAGAAACAGGACTTATTTATACCGAGAGAACTAATGGTAAATATGTTACTAATAATAAAAGTATCATAGCTAAATATAAAAAAGATTTAATAAAAAAAGAAACAAATATATATTTATCTTCTATGAATGAACTGGGTCTTAATAAAAAAGAAGTAATAAAATATTTAAAGGAGGAAGATTAATGGAAGAATTACTTATATGTAAAGGTGTTAATAAAAATTATGGAGATAAAAAAGTTCTTAAAGATATTAACTTTAGTATACCTAGAGGCAAGATAATAGGACTTTTAGGAAAGAATGGAGCAGGTAAAAGTACATTAATAAAATTACTAAATGACTTATTAACTTTAGATAGTGGAGAAATACTTATAGATGGTAAAAAAATAGGAGTAGAAAGTAAAAAAATAATCTCTTACCTGCCAGAGAGAACATACTTAGATAAATCTATGACCGTTAATGAAGTTATAGATATGTTTAGTGAGTTTTATGATAACTTTGATAGTAAAAAAGCTAGACGATTACTTAAAGATTTAAAATTAGATGTAAATAGCAAATTATCTAAAATGAGTAAAGGTATGCAAGAAAAGGTTCAATTAGTATTAGTTATGAGTAGAAATGCTCTTCTATATATATTAGATGAACCATTAGGAGGAGTAGATCCCGCGACTAGAGATTATATACTAGATACAATACTTACTAATTTTAATGAAGGAGCTTCTATTATAATATCTACTCATTTAATAGCGGATATCGAAAGAATATTAGATGAAGTAATATTTATAGATAATGGTAAAATAGATTTAATAGAAGAAGCAGACAAATTAAGAGAAAAAGAAAAAACATCAATCGATGAAATCTTTAGGAGGAAGTTCAAATGTTAAAAAAATTATTAAAGTATGATATAAAATATATATATAAAGTATTAATAGTATTTTATATATTATCAATATTTTTTGGAGGATTAACTAGATTAGTATCACTTATGGAAAGTAGTACTATGAGAACAATAATATATGGTATATTAAATGGTGTTACTATCAGTATGTTATTTAGTGTTATTATTAATGCTATAATGCGATCATGGGCTAGATTTACTAATAATATATATAAAGATGAAGCTTATTTAACACATACTCTACCAGTAGATAGAAAGACTTTATTTAATTCTAAGATTTTATCTAGTATTATCACATTATTTACTAGTGTATTGATATTGGCAATTACAATATTTATTGCATATTATTCTAAAGATAATATATCACTTATTAGGGGTATGTTTTCTATGATAGAAAACATCTATAGTATAAATATGACCTTAGTAATAATATTTATATTAATTATCTTTTTCTTAGAAATTCTATCTATGGTAGAATCAGGATATGTAGGAATAATATTAGGACATAGAAAGAATGATAAAAGAATTATGTACTCAGTATTATTTGGTTTCTTAGTATATATAATATCTCAAATATTAATAATTATATTTATATATATATTAGGATTATTTGATAATAATATTATGTTATTATTTACTTCTAATAGTAGTATTACATCTAATACCTTAAATATAATTATGATAGTTACAACAATATTATATTTAATTATAAATACTATACTATATATAATTTGTCAAAAACTATTTAATAAAGGTGTTAATGTAGATTAAATATATGTTATAATATAAATAGTATATAATTATAAGAATAGAGGGTAATTAATGAAAAAAATATTTATTATAATTTCTTTGATACTTATTTTAGCTTTAGGTTATAATGGATATCATTTATATGTTAAATATGATAAGATTAATAACCTAAAGGATGAAATTAGTAGTAGAGAAAAAATAGATGAAGAGTATGTAACACTTTTAGATAGTATAACTAAAGAAGTCGGTTCTTTTGATAAAATTGAAAATAAGGTTGGATTATTAGAACGTAACTATAACGATAATGAAGAATTACTAGGCCTTCTAGAAGAAGACTTAGAAAGACTTCAAAAAGAGAATAATAGTGTTGAAGAGATGATTATTCGAATTGAAGAAGAGATAAAAGCTAGAGAAAGAAGAAGATACATAAGTGGTAATTTTATTTATAGTCAATTTCCCAAATATCCAACCGGTTGTGAAAGTGTAGCCCTTTATTTACTACTTAGATATAACGGTATAGATGCTTCTATTGAAAGTATTGTTGATAAACTAAAAAAAGGAGAACTACCTTATGAAAATGCTGGCGTAGTATATGGTGGTAATCCTGAAATAGAGTTTATAGGAGATCCTAGAAATAATTATTCCTATGGAGTATATAATAAACCTTTAGCGGATGTAGCTAACATTTATAAGAGTGGAATAAATAGTAAGATAGGTTTAGACTTTAATGATATGCTTAATATCGTTAAAGATAATAGACCAGTATTAGTATGGACATCAACAAATTTATCAAAGCCATATATATCTAAATCATGGACATATAAAGATACAGGAGAAACTATAAAATGGATATCAGGAGAACATGCTGTAGTAGTAATAGGTTATAATGATAGTCAAATAATAGTAAGTGATCCATATACAGGTACTATTAGATACTTTGATAAAGAGTTATTTAAATCTAGATATAATTATTTAGGAAAGAGGGCGCTTTATTATTAAAAAGAAGAAGAAAAATATATTATATATAATTATTGTTTGTATACTATTATTGTTATTAGGAGGTGTTATTTATTTAAATACTATTAAAGATAAAGAAATAGATAATCTTACTACTAAGCTTGCTGATATTAAAGAAAAAGAAGATATGGTTTCAAGTTATAGCAGTGAATTACCTAAGATTAAAGAATTAAAACAAAAGATAATGGGACAAGAAAATAAAATAGAAGAATTTTCTACCCAAATACAAGAAGTTACTAATCTTTTAGTAAGTAATAAAGAAAAATTAGATAAATTACAAAATCGTTAGGAGAGATAAAAATGAAAAAAGTTTGGATTTTTGTAGTAATAATCATATTATTATTAGGGGGATACTTGGTATATAGTAAAACAGATATTAAAGATAAATTAAATAATAAGAAAGATACTGATATTAATAATAATATTAATACTGAAGATGAAAAAGCATTATTAAGTAAAGATTTAGAAGATATTTATAGTAATTTAGGATTCCTTGTCATATTAGATGCAGTACATAACTATAATGATGGTGGTAAGTATGAAGCCGCTAAAGGAGAGAATTTTATTGGTAATACTAGTAATAAGCAATTATTTGTAATGCAACAAATACTTAAAGATGAAAATAATAATAGTAATTTTATAATTTTAGATTCAGAAGGCAAAATAAGTAATGAAAAAATGAGTCCTAGTGATGAGTATGTAATGGCTTATTACCCATATGATTTATTTAATCAAGAGTATAAAAAATACTTTAGTGATAACTTTGATATAGATAATAGAGTAGTTAGTAGTCTTAATACTAAGTATGATAAAGATAAAAAATATATTTATTATGAAAATAAAAAAATAGGTCTTAATGGAATAAATGTTACTAGTATGGATATTACTTCTGTAAGTTATGATTCTAATACTAAAACATATACCTCATCTGTAAAAATTAATTATAGTGATAGAGCACGTGAACTAATGAAGATTGATAGTAGTAGTGGTATTATTAAATATACAAGAGGTAATAATAATTTATATTTAGAATCATTTGAAATTAATAAATAAGATTTAAATAAATATAGAGTATTATATCTATATTTATTTTTTATAAGGAGAGAGAATTTATGATAGAAATAAAAAATGTAAGTAAAAGTTATAATGGAAAAAAGATGGTACTTAAGAATATTAGCTTTAAAATAGAATCAGGAGAAATATTTGCCTTTATTGGTCATAATGGAGCAGGTAAAACTACAATGATTAAAAGTATTATGGGTATATTAGACTTTGAAGAAGGAGATATTCTAATTAATGGCAGGAGTATTAAAGAAGAACCCATAGAATGTAAAAAAATAATGGCCTATGTACCAGATAATCCCGATTTATATGAGAATATGAAAGCAATAGATTATATTAATTTTGTTTGTGATATGTATGATACATCTCTAGAAATAAGAAAAGAAAATACCTTAAAGTATGCTAAAATGTTTGAAATAGAAGATAAATTAAACGATGATATATCAAGTTTTTCCCATGGTATGAAACAAAAAATTGCTTTAATAGCTGCTCTTAGTCATAATCCAGAAATACTTATCATGGATGAACCATTCGTAGGATTAGATCCTAAAGCCGTATACGATATGAAAGAAGTAATGCGAAATATGGCCAAAAGTGGCAAAACAATATTCTTTTCTACTCATATATTAGATGTAGCAGAAAAACTATGTGATAGAGTAGCAATAATTAAAGATGGTAGTATTGCTACAGTAGGTAAGATGAAAGACATTAAAGGAAATGAATCATTAGAAGAAGTCTTTTTAGAACTAGGTGAAAAAGCGTGAAAACATTATCACTATTAAAAGCAGTTCTTACCGAAGATATGAATATGTTTAAATATTCAGCAGGTAAGAATGCTAGTACTAAAAAGAAAATACTATTACCAGTACTTCTTTTCCTACTCGTATGTTACTCAATAGGCTACTATGGATATATAATAGCAAAACCTCTATATGAAGTTAATCTTACTTATGTAATGCTTAGTTTATTTATTTTTATAGTTACTATAATAACCTTAATAGAAGGAATATATAAGTCCCAAGGAATACTATTTGAATGTAAAGATAATGACTTATTATTTTCCCTACCAATAAAAAGAAGTCAAATACTATTTGTTAGAATATTTAAATTAATATTATTTCAGTATATATATAATTTAATGTTCTTATTACCAACTTTTGTTATATATATCTACTTTGAACATCCTAGTATTAATTTCTATCTATTATCATTTGTTATGACAATATTAATACCTATAATACCTACAGTTATATCTAGTATAATTGGATACTTTATAAAACTTATATCAAGTAAATCAAAATCAAAGAAGATAATTCAAACAATACTATCTAGTATTATATTTATGGGAATATTTTTCTTAAGTTTTAATCTAAATAATTTTATTAATGAGATAGCACTGCGTGCTAATAGTATCAACGATGTATTAACTAAAATATATTATCCCATAGGGGCTTACATTACACTAATGAATAAATTTGATATCATAGTATTTATAAAATTATTACTAATAAATATTATTCCATTTATATTATTTATCTTACTAGGAGGTAAATACTATTTCAAAATAATATCTACTAGTAATAATAATACTTCTAAAAAGAATAAAAATAAAAAAGAATTATTTAAAAAGAATACTCCTATAAAAGCATTAACAATAAAAGAATTAAAGAGATATTTCTCTTCTCCAGTATATATGTTTAATACGATATTTGGCCTATTATTAATACTTGTTATAACAGTACTTTTATGTATAAAAGGAAATAGTATAATAGATACATTACTTAGTAATGAAGAAGTAGGAGGTATAAATATATCATTACCACTTTTATATTATATCTTAGTGTTATTCTCATGTTTAATGACATCAATTACATCTTCATCTATATCACTAGAAGGCAAGACTATTAATATTACTAAGAGTCTCCCTATTAGTGAAAAAGATATTTTAAAGTCTAAGATAATTTATCCATATATAATAGAGTTACCTTTTATATTAGTATCAGAATTATTATTCTTTATAGTATTTAAAGTAAATATAGTATATATATTATTAATATTTAGTATGAGTATTATTATAGTTACTCTATCTAGTATCTTAGGATTAATTATTAATTTAAAATATCCTAAAATGAATGCTTCTAATGATACCGAAGTAGTAAAACAGAGTATGAGTAGTATGATATCATTATTTATTAATATGGGTATTATTATTATATCATTAATACTAGGAACATTATTATATAATAAAATAAATACTTATATATTACTTATTATTCATATATTAATACTATTATTTATTACTATAACACTATATATTATACTCATAAATAGGGGTACTAAAGAATATAGAGGTATTAATGTATAATTTATTGTTTTTACTGTAAGCTTGTAATCTTACAGTGTTATTTTAAGCCTTATTCCAAGTCTTAAAATAAAAAATATTAATTAAAAATACATAGGTTTAAAACTTATGTATTTTTTGTTATAATTATGTTGCTAAATAACTTAAAATATTAAAAAAATAAGAAAAAAAGCAACAATTGTATTTTCAAATACACTCAAATATGTTATAATTTAAGTGTGAAAGGAAAATTAATATGGGAAGTGGAAATATGAACGATGCTAATAGGGTTATTGAAATTGCTAATCAAAATAATGGATATGTTACAACAAAACAAGTTAAAGAGAAAAAAATTAATACTATAGTTTTAACAAGATTAGTAGAACAAAAAAAGTTAGAAAGAATAGCTAGAGGTTATTACGGTATACCTAATTCTTTTTGTGACGATTATTATAAATATCAATTAAAGTCTAAGAATTGCATTTTTTCTCATGCAACTGCTCTTTATTTTTATGATTTATCAGATAGAACACCACTTTATTTTGATATGACAGTGCCAGTAGGATATAATGGTAGTTTAAGTAAGAATAAAAATGTAGTCTTACATTATGTGAAAAAAGAGAATATAGGAATTGGACTAGTAGAAATAGAATCTCCTTTTGGTATGAAACTTAGATGTTATGATAGAGAGAGAACTATTTGTGATATTATTAAATATAAAAATCATATGGATAGAGAAATCTTTGTAAAAGCTTTAAAAAAATATTCGAATTCAAAACAGAAAGATTTAGTAAAATTAATGAGGTATGCTAAAAAATTAAATATAGAGAAAAAAGTTATTGAATATATGGAGGTGCTATTATAATAAATTATGATAAATTAAAAAATATTATTTCTAATAAGTCACATGGTAATAATGATATCTCACAAAAATATTATCAGTTATTTTATTTTGAGAGAATATTAGAAAGGATATCTAAAAGTAATTACAAAAGAAAAATTATATTAAAGGGTGGATTATTATTGACATCTATAATAGGTGATGATGAAAGAACAACTAAAGATATGGATGCTACTTTAAAAGGAATTTCTCTTACAAAAAATGAAGTAGAAAAGATATTTAATGAAATACTTAGTATTGATGTTGGGGATGGAATATCTTTTAATATCATTTCAATAAAAGATATTAGATTAGAGGACGAATATGGAGGATTTAGATTAAATATATTATCTAAATTAAGTAATAATAAAACTTACATTACAATAGAATTAACAACAGGAGATATAATAACTCCTAGAGAAATGAAATATAATTATAATTCGATTTTTGAAGATAAAAAAATACCTATAATGTCATATACATTAGAAACTGTAGTAGCGGAAAAGCTTCAGACTATAGTTACAAGAGGTTTATTAAATACTAGATTAAAGGATTTTTATGATATTTATATATTAATGAACGTTAAAGAAAACGATTTAAATAAAGATAATTTAATCATGGCTATTCAAAATACATTTAAAAGAAGACAAACAAATTTAGATGTTGAACAAATTAATGAAATTCTAGAAGAATTAACTAATGATAGAAATATGAATAGTTTATGGAAAGAATATGTATTAAAGAATCCTTATGCCAAAGATATTAATTTCATTGATACTCTAAATGCTTTGAAGAAAATTATAGATATATTAGAAAAAGAAATGATTACTATTTAAATAAATATAAATACATAGGTTTAAAACTTATGTATTTTTTGTTATAATATTAGATGTGATGTAAGTATGATATTAAATGTAAGTGGAAGATGTGATATAGTAGCTTTTTATACTGAGTGGTTTATGAATAGATATAAAGAAGGATATGTAATGGTAAGAAATCCTTTTAATTATCACTTAATAAATGAAATATATTTTGAAGATGTTGATTTAATAGTTTTTTGCAGTAAGAATCCTCTTCCAATAATAGATAGAATAAAAGAGATAGATAAACCTATATTGTTTCATGTAACAATAACTCCCTATAATAAAGATATTGAACCTAATGTTATAGATAAGAGGGATATAATTTGTGGAGTAAAAGAGTTATCAAATATAATAGGAATAGATAATATATATATTAGATATGATCCAATATTTTTAAGTGATAAATATAATATAGAATATCATATAAAAGCTTTTAATAAACTATGTAGTACATTAAATGGTTATGTAAAACATATTATAGTATCATTTATAGATGACTATAAGAATGTAAGAAAGAATAATAATATTTTAAAAATAAAACCATTTACTAAAGAAGACTATAAGTTACTAGGAGAATCCTTCTCTAAGATAGCAAGAGAAAATAATATGACAGTACAGACTTGTGCTGAAGAAGAAACATTAGAAGAATATGGCTTTATAAAAGAAGAATGTTTATCTCATACTTTAGCCTATAAGTTAACTGGTAAGTCTTATAAGAATTGGACTTCAAGAGGTAGTAAATATTGCAGATGTGTTAATATGGTTGATATTGGTGTATATAATAGTTGTAGGCATTTCTGTAAATATTGTTATGCTAATTATGATGAGAATAAAGTAATAGAAAATTATCATAATCATGATGTTAATTCTCCATTACTAATAGGTAATATAGAAGATAATGATATTATTAAAAGAAGATATAAATAATATATTAAAATTATAATTTATATAGTATAATATATATAAGGAGATAATTATGTTAGAGTTAAAAATAAGATATAGTATAAGTGAAGATATGCTAGAAAAAATAAAAGAAATAGAAGAAAAGTTATCTAAAATACATATAGAAGAACAAAATAAAAAAATAAATATAAGTACCAAGTCAAGAGTAAGATCAGTTTATTCTTCACTTGCTATTGAAGATAATCCTCTTTCCCTTGAAACTGTAGAAAAAATTACTAAAGATAAATTAGTTCTAGCCAAAAGAACTGATGTGCAAGAAGTAAAGAATGCTAATGAATTATATGAAAATATGGATAATTATAACTATTTAAATGAAGAAGATTTTCTTAAAGCACATTTATTATTAATGAAATATTTTGAAGATGACAATGGTACTTATCGTAATCATGGTGAAGGAGTAAAAAAAGATGATGAAATTATTTTTATGGCTCCAGATTCTATATTAGTACCAACATTTATGAATAATTTATTTACTTTTATTAATGAAAATAATAATAGCATGCATCCAATTATTCTATCAGCAATATTTCATTACTACCTAGTATATATACATCCATTTACTGATGGTAATGGAAGAATAGCTAGATTTTGGGTTAGTTTAATGTTAAGAAATTATAATAGTAATTTTGAATATATTCCTATTGAAGAAGAAATATATATTAATAGAGAAAAATATTATAATGCAATAGCAGAATCTCATAATAACAATAATGCTAATGTATTTATAGATTTTATGTTAGATATAATATTATCTTCAGTTACAAAAATAGTAAGTGAATAATAAGTTAAATATCAAGAAAAGATAAAATAAGCCGAAAATAAGCCGATTTTAAACCGAAAATAAGCCAAATTATAAAAATATTTGATAAGAAGACCATAGGCTTCTTATCACCTAATGAGATTATAAGCTCATTAGGAAATAAATAAAA
>CAKOOV010000003.1 GCA_934098435.1 uncultured Bacilli bacterium | reverse complement strand
AAAAATTACTAATATTTCTATTAGTTATTTCATAGTCTTTATTATTTACATATTTTATTATATTATAAGAATTTACAGCCCCCCCCCTGATTAACTTATAGTTAACATTTTTAAATAACATCTTTTTCATAGAGGGCCTCCCTTCTTACCTTACATATAAATAATATCATAAAAATTAAATTAACACAAGAGATAAATAATTAAATTGGAGACAAGTGGCTCCAATTTACCTCTTAAGACCTTAGGCTTAAGAGGATAATTATTCTTTAAGTAGATTACTTAATGGAACTATATTATATCCTTTACTATTTATATATTTTATTATTATATTTAAGTTATTGGTATTATTTATAAGTATTATACTACCATTTGATATATTATTTTTTATTTCAGTATAATCTCCTATTATGCTGGGTATTATTGTATACATATTATTTTTATTACATACTTCTAATACTTTATTATCTTTATTTTTTGATAAGCAATATTTAGATTCATTATTAGATATTCTATTTATGATACTATTATCATTTGTTAATAATTCGTTAGTATATATACCATTATTGCCATAAGTATATATTTCTTTATTTTTTAACTTAGTTATATTTTTTATATTTATATCTTTATGATTTATAAATAGTGTTATATTATTATTTTTAATATTATCTATATCTTTTATATTTAGTATTAGTATTAATGATACTTTATTTTCTTTATTATTTCCTTTTATTATATATTTATCTTTATTATTTGACAAGAGACTACTTGGATATAGATCTTTATATACTAGTAATTCTTCTCTAAATATACCTGATGTTTTCATTTCTTCATAACTTTTTAATACATCTATTTGTCTACCATTTATACCTGGTATTATTGTGTCATGATCTAGCACAGCATTTACTGGTTCTATTTTATATTCTTCTTTTAAATCTTCTATTTTTATCATTAATGGGTCTTTTTTGTTTATTATATTTATTACTTTATCGGTATAGAAAAAACTAAAACATACTAATACTAGTAAGGAAATTGTTTTGATTACTTTTTTCACTTTACCACCTAGTATAATATATGTTTTAGTTTGTCTTTAATACTTTTATATTATTTCTTTGCTTGATTTAATGCGTTATTTATAGCACTATATAGGGCATCTATTTTAATAGTACAACCACTTACTGCATCTGTTTTTCCGTCTTCATTTAATGTTAATTTATCTATTCCTTGGTTGTCTACGACATATTTTTCTAATGCTTCTGCTTGTTGATACCATTCTCCTACGGTACTACCATATTCTACTCCATACATGCCATAATCACTACCTAATGCTTTTTTAGTAGTTTTTACTCCATCTTTAGTAGTATAAGTTGTATCTAATTTTACATCGGTAATTTTACCTGCTGAATCTATTGTTATTACGGCAGTAGCGGTATTTTCTCCTCCATATGTATCAATAGCAGTACCTGTATATGTTCCTTCTTTATAACCTTTAGAACATCCTGTTAATAGTAATAATCCTATTAATCCCATTAGATATATTTTTTTCTTCATATTTTGTATCCTCCTTTTATATTATAAAATATTTTGTATTTTTTTTCTAGTCCTAAATTATATTTTTTGTATTATTTATTAGTTTTTTTGCTATTATACCTATTAATATTCCTGTTGGTATTGAAAATAATAATAGATATGGTAAATAATACATGATGTTTTGATTTTTTAATACTAACATTCCTATTAGTACTTGTCCTATACTATGTGATATACTTCCTAATATGGAGACTCCTATTATGGATAGTTTTGTTTTTTTTACTAATGACATAGTAATGATACTTAGAAGCGCTCCTCCTAAAGAGAAAAGAAAATTGAAACCAAAGCCTGTTCTTATTAATGCTACTATAAATACTCTAATTATTGATATCATTAGGGCTTTTTTGAAATTATATTTATATAAAGCAAAGATTATTATTACGTTGGCTAATCCTAGTTTTAATCCTGGTATTATATTTCCTAAAAAGGTAAAATAGCTTTCTATTATACCTATTACTACACTCATAGCGGTTAATATACTTATTATGGTTATATCTTTTGTTTTCATTAGTAGATCACTCCATCTAGTTTATCTTCTGTATCGTCATTTGTTATTTTTATTATTATTTTGTTAGGTAGACATACTAATGTCCTAGAACTATCACTTATATATCCTTCTTTGCTACATATATGATTAGGAGAGTTTTCTTTTTTTACTCTTATTTTGTTTTCTTTTACTTCTATGATGACATCCCCTAATAATCCTTGTACTGTATATTCTTTGTCAATATTCATATCTATTTTTAGTATTTCTTTATTTTCATAATATACTATAGCGGTGTTTCCTTCTTTCTTTGTTTTGTTTATTATTATAAGTGATAGTGATATTAGTAGTAATAATATTAGTATTAGTTTTATATCGTTTTTATTCATAGTTAAAGCCTCTGCTTTTGACGATGTTGTTTTCATCTATGTACCATATTGCTTCTATATCTTCTGTATTATCCACTATTAATTGGCCTTCTTCTACTGGTAATAGGAATAGATAAGTGCTATATATATCTGCTAAAGATGAGCTAGAACTTACGACTGATACTGAATGCATGTAGTTACTTGGATATTTGGTATTTGGATTTATTATATGATTATAATTTATATTATCCATAGTGCAATATCTTTGATAGTCTCCTGAGGTTACTACTGATTTGTTATTTATATTTAATTTTATAAATATATCACTAGGATTAAGGGGATCTGCTATTCCTATTTTGTAATATTCTTTTTTGTAGGCTTTTCCTACTTTAACATTACCACCAGCATTTATGATATATGAATGAATGTTATTCTCTTCTAAATATTTGCCTACTAATTCTGTGGTATATCCTTTGGCTATAGCTCCTAAATCTAATTTGATATTGTTTTGCTTTTTATAAATGTTATTTTCTAAAGAGATATCTTTTATATTTATATTTGTATTTAGTTCTTCATTAGTGGGTAACTCTTCGCAGGTATTTATAAATTCTTTCCATACTTCGGTTAAATTTCCTGAGGCTATGTTTAATAGTCCATTTGTTTTATCATAATATTCTATTCCTAAATTTATAATGTCGGATAATCTTGGATCTATTTCTATTTCTTCGTTATTAGGTAGTTTTTCATTTAGATAATAAATATTTATGACATTGTTATAGCTATTATATCTATCTGTTAGTTCATGATATGTTTTATATAGATAGTCTATGTCTTCAAATATTTTATTTATTTCTTTTTTATTTTTAGTGGTATTTAATTTGATATCTATATAGGTGTCCATGTAAAAATAATTTTTATTGTATGTTTTATATACACTTATATTTATTAGTGTTAGTGCAAGTGTTAATAGTATTAATATTAATATTATTATTGTTATTTTCTTTTTCATATTTATCACATTTTAATTGTACTAAATATGAAGTTGGAAGTCAACTATTAAATTAAAAGAAGAGTTATTTGTACTCTTCTTTGATTCTAATTGTTTTATTATCTTTTGTTATGCCATATAATTCACTATTCTGAGTTTCTTCTTTGTTATTTACTAATTCGAATCCTACTATGCTCGATGTTTTTAGTTTCCAGAAATAGAAATCTTTATTATAGTCAAAATCATAACTTGGATCTTTTTCTGATATATATACATTACCGTTGGTAGTAAGAATTAGTATTCTACTATCACCTGTAGAGAATAAGTTTCTACTTGCTATTTTATCTACTTTTTCTTGATTAAATAATAATTTATCGTCTTTGTTATCACCTTTTACATATAGCATATTATCTTTTATATAAAAGGTATAATATATTTCTTTATCTGATGTTGACTCTAGATGGTTATAATATTTTAATTCTTCCTTTAAATCTATCGTTGTTATTTTTCGGTCTTCTAAGCATATTTCTATGTCGGATGGATATATTAATCGTTCTTTTCTTTTATTGGTATTTAGGCATTTACCTACTATATCATATTCTTTAGTTATATATTTTTCTTTAGTTCTACCTCTAGATATACATGTTTTTATCATATCTTTAGTTATTTTAGTGTCTTTATAGGTGTTATCTTTTAGGCATAGATATTCTACTTTATTTGAGTATTTATAGCCAAAGAATATTATTAATAAGCCAAATACTAATATGGTACTTAAAATATTTGTTTTTTTGTTTTTTCTCATTTTATCACCTATCCTTATTATTAATGTATCATAAATATTTATATAAAGCAATAGTGATTTTTTTATTTTCTAGTTGACATTTATTTTGTTTTAATTTATTATAGAAACTAAATTAAGAATGGAGGATAGATATGATTTGTGATGTAACACTAGAAAAATTAGTTGAATTAAAGAAGGAATTTTTAAAAATTTCAAAGAAAGGATATATAAAAGGAATTAATAATAATTATTCTTCTATTGGTAGAACATTTGAAAATGAGCTTAAATTATCTGAAAATGAATTTTCTGTACCTGATTATTATGGTATTGAAATTAAAACTAGAAGAGCGTATAGTAAAAGTGCAATTACGCTTTTTAACGCTACACCTGATGGAGAAGATTTATTTGAAATAGAAAGATTAAAAAATAATTATGGTTATCCATGTAAGAGTGATAGAAATTATAAGGTAATATATATTGAGGCTTTTGGAGATAAGCTTAATTTTGCTGGGGTTAAATATCAATATCGTATTGATGTTGATAGAAAAGATAATAAAATATATTTATGTATCTATAATAAATATTCTAAACTTGTTGAGAGAAAAATATATTGGTCGTTTGACTATATAAGGGAAAGAGTTCTATTAAAGCTTAATTATTTAGCGATTGTTAATGCTTGGACAAATCAAATAAATGGCTGGAACTATTTTAAATATTATAAAATTGACTTTTTTAAACTAAAGAGTTTTGATGATTTTTTGAATTTATTAGAAAATGGAAAAATTAAAATAGTAATTAAAGTTGGTATTTATCTAGATGAAAAGAGATATGGGAAAACTAATGATCATGGCTGTGGTTTTGCTATTAAAAGTGAAGATTTATTATGTTTATATGATAAAATAAATATTAATTAAAAAATATTGACTTTAATAATTATAAAAGAATATTTAAGGGCTAGAGCATCTGCCTGCACGGCTTAGCTTGGAGTAAAAAAAATAAACATCATGAGATGTTTATTTTTAGTTTGTTCTAATGGTCGGGAAGACAGGATTTGAACCTGCGACCTCTACGTCCCAAGCGTAGCGCTCTACCAAGCTAAGCTACTTCCCGAAAAAAAATGGTGGAGAATGAGGGACTCGAACCCTTGACCCTCTGCGTGCAAGGCAGATGCTCTAGCCAACTGAGCTAATTCCCCAGGACAATATAAATTATATCAATAATTTATACTGTTGTCAATATTTTTTAGTTAAATTTATTTTGTTTCGTATACACTTACTTGTTTTCTATCTTTACCAAGTCTAGAGTATTTAACATATCCAGAAATTTTTGCATATAGAGTATCATCTGTTCCTCTACCTACATTTGTTCCAGGATGAATCTTAGTTCCTCTTTGACGATAAATTATAGAACCAGCACTTACATATTCGCCGTCAGAAGCTTTAGCTCCTAATCTTCTACCAGCTGAATCTCTTCCATTACTAGTAGATGATTGACCTTTTTTGTGGGCAAATAATTGTATATTAAATTGTATTAATCTCATTATTTTCCTCCTTGATTTTTATATTTTTAGGATACGCTTTTTCTAATTCATATAAATTATTTATCATGTTATTGATAATTTTTGTGGTTACAATGTCATTTTTCTTTACTTCTATATCTAAACCATTTTTATCATCATATGTTAATGATTCATTATCTATAGATAAAGAAGCATTAATTGATGTTATAATGGTACTAGATACAGCAGCACAAACGATATCTTTACCATAATCAGCATACATAGCATGTCCTTTTATAATAATCTTACTGATTTGATTATTATTTTTTATTAGTTTTATTTGTATCATAAAACCACCTTATTTGATCTTTTTAATCTCTACTTTAGTATATGGTTGTCTATGTCCTTTTTTAACTCTAGTAGATTTCTTATTTGGTTTGTATCTGAAGACTGTTATTTTTCTTTGTTTTCCTTGTTTAACAATAACTCCTTCAACTTTTGCACCAACATAAGGATTACCTACTACACCATTAGCCATTAAGACTTTATCAAAAACAACTTTGTCTCCTTCTTTTCCTTCTAGTTTTTCAACGTAGATAGTTTCTCCTTCGGAAACATAATATTGTTTTCCACCAGTTTCAATAATTGCTTTCATTTTCTTACCTCCTTACATTATATTTTAAGACTCACTCTTAAGGTGTCTTTTAAGAACTTTTACCTTTTCAATGTGGTTGAGTAATTTCAACTCGAGGTCTTTAAAACAATATCAATTTTATCATAAAATTGTGTATTAGTCAAACAATTGTTGTGTTTTTTATTAAATTTATACTATCTTTTGCTATATATGCTTCTTAAATAGTCATCTTCTTTTAATAATTGATTGTTTATATAAAAGTAATGTGATTTGTTTTTATACATATTCTTTTTATTTTTTATTATTTTTTTCTTAGGATATGTTATTTTATATAAATATCTTTCCAAGGTAAATTTATTATATATGTATTCTAAATTATTATAAAAATTATATATATTTTTCATTAGTAGTCCTAATATTATTATGAAGCTATAGTTGTATTCGTATATTCTGGCTATTAAGATTGTTATAATTGTTATAAATGATATAATTATTGTTAGTTTATTTGATAGGTTATAATATAGATATTTGGAGAGAATTAGATTTATTATTTTGGAACCATCTAGAGGTATTATTGGTAGTAAATTAAATATAAGAATACTTTTGTTATATATTGTGAATGTGTTATAGATATATTCTCTGATATAACCTTTAGTATATAGAATTGTTATTAGGATAAAATATATTGTTTGTATTAATACTCCTGATATGGCTATTAATATATCTTTATTAATATTAGTATTAATAATGGTATTAAATTTTGTCATACCTCCATAGGGATAGATAATTACTTTATCTATTTTATATTTGAAATATAATCCAGTAATGATATGCCCTAACTCATGTATAATGATAATGCTAGTGAATACTATTAGGTTGGAGAAATATCCTGTTAATATAAATCCTACTGCTATTATGATGAATGTATAATGAAATTCTATTTTACTTAAGATATTCTTCATAATTTAGATATTTATCATCTTTACTAAAAACCATATATAGTGTTTTGTCTGCTTCTCCAATAAATGATCCTTCTTCGACATAATCATATAATTTTAAGGAAGTAGTATTTATATTACCATACCAATAATATATGCCATTTAAATCTTCTATTATTATTGTTTTTCCATAATTATCTTTATCTCCTATAAATAATACCATTCCTTCTTTTAGAGCAGGTACTAAGTAGTTATCTGATACTTCTAGTTTGATGCCATCATGGTATATTGATATGTTATTATATTTTAGTTTTTCACTGAATACTTGTTCTGTATTTACCTCTTTTTTTAGTGGTATTATTCCTCCTAAATATTTATTATATATTTTTTTTATCTTAGTAAATGATATGTTTTCAGTATATAAGTATTTATGAATTTTGTTTTTTAAGTTATCATTACTTTTATATATTATTGCAAAAGATAAAAATATTGCTATAGCTATGCCTGTTCTTATCAATAAACCCTTTAGGTATTTTTTTACTTTGTTTTCTTCTTTATTTTTTATTAGATATTTTTTATATTTATCTGGATTTATATTGTTCATAATTATCACCAATATAATATATGTACAAGCCTAAAGAAAAGAACTATTTTTTCTTAGTTCTTTTTTTTACTTTTTGTATTTTTTCTTTGTCATAAATGCCTACAACAGTGGGAATTGTCACACTAACCATAGTGGTTCTTTCAAAATATTTTTGTTTTTCTTCTTCTGTTAGCTCATTATAAATATAGAATAATTTGTCTTTTACACTACTTCCACGATAAGTAAGAGGCATTTCTGCAAAATAAATTTTATCTCCAAAATCCCATAACATTCTTGGTTCGCAAGATATGTTTTTTGATTCTTCATTAGTAAGATTATCCACTATTAAACTTGGTTTTCCTTCTCTTTTGACTTCTTTAACTAGTGGAAGTACTCTTATTTCATATATTTGTTTTTCATTCATACCAATCACCTCCTTATAATTGTTATTTTAAATATCTTATTTTTATATCAGTATCGAACTTATTATCAAAGAATAAGTCGTTTAGTTCTTTTTTATCATAGACAATTGTTAGATAATTATTTTCTATATACACTTTAATTATATTATTAAATTCTGAAGTTATTCTTTCTACATACTCTTCTTTTCTTTTTTCTATATCTTGTTTTGTTAATGATATATTAGTGCTTTTGTCTGTAACTACTTCTCCTTTACCTACTAATACATCTTCTTCATATATTTTCTCCGCTATATATTTTTTTGTATAATTGTACTTATTTAATAAATCATCAGTTGTTAAAGATCTTCCTGTACCTAAATCTATATTTGTGGTAATAATATAGCTTTTTTCGTTATCATCAAATAAATTCTCATCTAAATTTATATTCATTTGATAAAATACTGATAAGATGGCGCCATTTATTTGAGTTTTTATTATGCTATTAGCTGTATTAATTGGAACATAGTCTGCTTTGGGCATTATTTCATTATAATAGCCAGAAATGTAGTTTATTATTTCTTTTTCTTCGTTTATGAATTCTTTTGTAATACTACTATCAATATTTTTTATTTCTACTTTTGATACATTTATACTGCTATAAAAGTCATTATAGTCACTAAATATTATTGGTGTTGTTACTATATAATCATTTACATTATAATTTATATAGTTGCTCGTTCCTTTATTATCATATCCTTGTTTTTCAAAGATATAGTATAATATAACCCCTGATAGTACTAAAAATATAGCAGATATTACCACTAGTCTATTTGCTTTTTTATCGTTCATATTATCCTTCTTTCTGTTATATATATTATAATACATTTTTTGTTTTTTGAAAAGACATATTAAAAAATATGTGTATAAGCATATTAAGATATAATAAAAAGCACTATAATTAAGTACTTATTTGATGGTACCTCCTGTGAGATAGACATAGCGATTCTCCATATTGATATTTTGTTGATTTCTTTGTACTATCATTAGTGTTAATACTACTAGTAATAGATAAAATACTAATACTCCCTTATTTTTCTTTAGAATTTTCATATCTATCATCCCTTTCTTACATTTATAGTATAACACGTACTATTGTTCGTGTCAATATACATTTTTGTAAAAAGCGAATATTTGTTTGACATTTTACATTTTGTGTGTTAACATTATATATGAAAGGAGTACTTTATGGTAAAAGTTAAAAATGAATCAAAATTAACTAAAAGACAAAGAGATATACTTGATTATATAAAAAAGTTTTCAGCAGATAAAAAATATCCTCCTTCTATTAGAGAAATATCAGCTCATTTTAGTTTGAGTTCTCCTGCTACTGCTCATGTTCACGTGCAAAAGCTTATCGAAAAAGGATATTTAAAAAGAGGAAAAGGAAGTAACCATCTTCTTGAGCTTCAAGTGCCTAATGAATATGAAACAAAGGATGAAAATGTTATAACTGTGCCTCTTCTTGGCAAAGTTACAGCGGGTAATCCTATTGAGGCTATTGAAGTTCCTGATGAAGTTATTGGTCTTCCTGCATATTTGCTTCCTAAAAGAAAAGAAGTTTTTACTATTAGAGTATCTGGTGATTCTATGATTAATGCTGGTATTTATGATAATGATATTGTTATTGTAGAAAGATGTAATACTGCTAAAAATGGTGATATTGTTGTGGCGATGGATGAGGAAAATCAAGTTACTATTAAGAGATTTTTTAAAGAAAAGGATTATATTAGATTGCAACCTGAAAATGATTATATGTTACCTATTATTTTAAAAGAAGCTACTATTCTTGGTAAAGCTGTTGGATTATATAGAAAATTTTAAATAAAAAAGTGTCAGAAATTTCTGACATTTTTTATTTAGTCTTCTTTTTTATATAATGTTATAGTCTCTACGTTTATAGTAGTTATATTGCTTCCATTAAAGCCTGTTTGTGGTGGTAATACTTCGATATTACCTGTTCCAGTGTTTTTATCATAATAGTATGTTACATTTATTGTTTCTTCGGTATATATTCCTTCTGGTTCTCCTTCTACTGTAATAAATGTATATCCTTCAAAATCTTTCTTTTCAGTAGTATATTTTTCTCCTACTTTTCCTTCAGTAATTATTTCTTCTGTAAGTTTATTACCATCACTATCTACATAGTTTATTATTAATGTACCTTTGTTGTCATGAGCTGCTTTAATTGAAAATGTTCCCTCATAGATACCTTTGTTTATTTGATTTATATAGTTATCTGATTGTTCTTCAGCATGTGCTTCCCATCTTGTTTCTTCATTATCATCATACCAACCATTAATTGTATGATCACAATCATTTAATTTTTTGTTATCTTCTCTAACTTCGATTAGATCTCTATCTTTAATCACTTCAGGTAGGTTTATTACTCCTTCACTATAAATATCATCACCAGATATTTCAGCACTATTATTATTTATTTCTACACCTTCGCTAATATTTATTGTTCCGTGGTTATTAATGCCACCGCCTTGACCTAATATTACTGCAATATTCTTTGTAATTAAGCCTGTTTCTAGAGTTAGTTCTGCTCTTTCTTTTATATAAATACCTGAACCATTATTGTTGTTAATTGTTAAATTAGTAGTATTATCAATGATTCCATTTCCACCAATATATAGTGCTCCTGGGAAAGTCCATTTACTCGAAATATGACAATCGTTGTTAGCAATTGTTACTGTTGAATTATTTGTTACTTCTAGTTTTCCAGTTACATGGATTCCGTTTCCACCATTACTATTTGCAGTAACTGTTGAATTGTTAATTGTTAAATTGCCTGCTGATAGGCCGTGACTTCCATTACTAGAGAAATCTACTAATGAGTTTATTAATTCAAAATGTGAACCATTTGAACCATTACCAGTATTATTTATAACGTTTATGTTTGAATTTTCAGCTTTTACTATAAATGTTCCAGTAAAGCCTGAACGATTGTGATCTGAAGTGAATGTTGAATCTATTAAATTAATATTATATCCACCATCGCCTCCATCCCATTCTAAGGCATCTTGGTTATAATTTTTAATGCTTAATGTTGAATTTGTTAAATTTAATTTATCATTACCTGTAAAATAGATTGCATGAGCATTACCGGCATTTGTTCCATCCATAGTCATATTTGAATTTATTAAATTTAATTCTGAGTTTTTGGAAGCGCAAATTGCTTGCCAGTTCCATTCTGCAGTATATGGGGTAGAACCTACTCCTGTCATTGTTATAATTGTATTTTTAAATGTTAACTTTTTTTCCCATAGGGCTATTCCTTTATCATTAAAAGTGATGGTTTTATTATTTCCTTCAATAATGATATTTTTGTTAAGATTCATACCTGCTGTTTCAGCATCATTAAGTAATTCGATTGTTGTTTCATCAGTAGCGGCTTTTATTGCTTCATCTAAGCTTGTATAATCTGTGTCATTTATTCTAGCAACTTTTATTTCATCTGCTTTAATATTTGCTAAATTAATAGTAAACAGTGTTAATACTGCTAATAATATCTTATTTATTTTTTTCATTATAGTTCCCCCTGAATTATATTAATTCCCTTTCTTCTTTTTTATATAATGTTATGGTTTCTACGTTTGTAGTAGTTATATTGCTTCCGTTAAATCCTGTTTGTGGTGGTAATACTTCGATGTTACCTGTTCCAGTGTTTTTATCATAATAGTATGTTACTCTTATTGTTCCATCTATATATGTTCCTATTGGTTCTCCTTCTACTGTGATAAATGTATATCCTTCAAAATCTTTCTTTTCAGTAGTATATTCATTGCCTACTAAATCTGTAGTTGTTACTTCTTCAGTAAGTCTATTACCATCGCTATCAACGTGATTTACTACTAAAACTCCTTTTAGGGCACTATATGATAATTGCATATTAATCATGAAGTTATATCCTAAGTAAGCATTACATGTATAGGCTCCATTTATATAAAAAGTCATTTTTAAGTCATTTGCTGTATTGCTTTCTAATAATCCTATTTGTTCTTTTATAGTATCTTCGCCTTTATCTTCATCTCTCATATATTCTCCAATAGAATATTTATTTGAATCGGCATCAGTTACTTCATCATCTTCTAATCCTAGTGAAAAGTTTTTATTATAGAAGTAATTGTATGATAAATTTAAGATATCTTCGTTTGTTTCTAGTATATATGGTGATATTTCACTACCATAATTAGCGAAGAATTCATTTTGGGCTTCTTCACACATTGTATCAAATGATGTTACTTCTTCACCACACATTTTGCTATATTCGTATTTGGCAAAATTAGCAAATATTTCAGTTGCATCTCTACCAGTAAATCCGGCATATTTTAATACATCATCTTGATATGCTTTCTTTCCTTGATTATCTTGTAGGAATTTATCTTTGTATATTTGGAAGGCATTATATAAGGTAGGAAAATTTCCTATATTTCTACTAACTCTTTCGATAGTATCATTATATCCTAGTATTTCTCTTATTACTCCATAGCTAAACTCATCTAGTCTTGTGTGATTGGTATTATATTTTGCATTATAGTAATCTACATAATATTTTGCTAAATCATTAATACCGTTTGGATATTTTTGATTACCATTTGTATCTTTTAATTTTTTTAAAGCGGTATCTATATTTTCGTCTGTAACTTTATGGTTCTTATCTAATCCTAAATCTTTTAATGCTGGATTAGCTAAACGATATGCTATATAGCCTTCACCTGTGTTTAATCCATTAAATGTAGTGTTTGTGTCTCCTCTTGTGAATGTAGTATTCTCTACTGGAAATATATCAAATGATTTTTCATCATAAGTATATGTATATCTAGAATTATTTATAATTGTTAGATTTACTTTGATATTATCTCCTGGTTCTAGTGAATTATTTAATTGTAAATATTCACCGTTTTCTAATAATAGTTGTTCTTGATTTTGTCTTGCAAGTTCTTGAAGTACTTCTGGGGCAATTACAATAGTATCTTTATCATAATTACTTGGGATAGTTATTGTAACATCTACAGAAATGTCGACATTTAACTTAGTGCTTTCGTCGCAAATTAGTTTTCCTCTTTGATACCAACAATCATATTCAAACTCTACTTTGGTTTGATATTCAATGTCTATACCATCAGATGTTGTTTGTTTTACTGGCTGTATTGTATCCCATTTTGATTCTGCTAAAACAGTAGTACTTGTTATAAAGACTAGTGTTAGAGCAAATAAGAATAATTTTAATTTTTTCATTCTATCTCACCTTTCCATTATAATTATGCAAAAGACTATAACTTCTTAAACATGATTTTTTTCTTTTGTTTATTTTTTGATTAAAAATTAGTGATCTAGAATATTAATTATATAATCAAAACCCCCTAAACAAAAGAATATATCATATAACGTCCTTTGTTAGTCGTATATGATATACTCTTTTTATTGTTTTGTCAATCTTTTTTTCTTTTTTTATCTTCTGAAGTATCCTTTTAGTACTTCTGGATAAGTATTTATATTTCTTGGATTTAATGTATATATACTAAAATCGTTTATATGATAGCCTTCTACTACCGCATAATGAAGGTGAGCACCATCGGTACAACTATCATAGCCGCCATTTATGGTTGATGTTGATTCTCCCCCTACTAAACCTATGATGGTGTTTTCGTCTACTATTTCTCCTAATGATACTTTTACTTCTAATAAATGGCCATATATGGTTGTATATGGTTTGCCATTAATATTATGGTATATGTATACTACATTGCCACCACATGATGATTTATATGTTATTGCTGATACTATACCGCTAGATGAAGCATATACTTCAGTTCCTTCTTTATTACATGCTAGGTCTATTCCTTTATGACTTGATATGTCATAATCTTTACTTACACAGCCTTTATTTAATGGATAGTTTAGTTTATTACTTTTTCTTATGTTTAGGCATGTATTTAAATTCATATATCTAGTGCAGCCTAGATTTTGATAGGTAGTTATTTCTTTTTTTATTCTTTCTATATCGTCATCAATAGTACTAGTTATACTATCTTTGTTATATGTTCCGATACTTTTTAGCATTAATTCTAATTCTTTATATTTTTCTCTTTGGCTATTTAGTTTAGTCACTTTGGTATTTAGTTTTTCTTTCTTTGTATTTAATTCTTTTATTTCTTTATTTAACTTTTCTATTAAATTATTATTATAATTTGTTAGCCTCTCTATTACCATATATCTATATATCATATCGGTATAGTCTTCTGATGAAAAGATATATTCTAAGTATATATTTTCTCCTCCTGTTATTTGGTTAAATACTAAGTAATTATTTACTTCTTCATTTAGTTTGTCTATGTTTTTTTCTTTTTCTTCTATATTTTTATTTATATCATTTATTTCGTCGTTTAAGGTATCTATAACTATTTCTATATCTAGACTTGCACTTAGTATATTATTTATTTCGTCACTTGTTAGATAGTTATATAGATTTTTTTTAGTTTCTAGAGAGTTTAGTTCATTATATAAATCGTTAATACTTTTAGCGGATACTACGCTTATACTTGATATTATTATTAGAATAAATGGTATTATTTTTTTCATAAACTAAAGCCTCCTGTTAAATTATCATTTATTCTACTTCAATTATTTATGTTTGTCAATTTACATTTGGTATATTAATATATTTCTTTATGTAGACACTTTACACTTTACTGATTTTACTTTACAAAATATAGAAAAAACACTTCATATTATTTGAAGTGTTATTTTAATAATAATTTTAAGGCTTCTTTTATTTGCTCTTCTACTGGAAGAGAAGAATTTACCTTTGAAACTATCTTTTTAACATCAGCTTGTTTATAGCCTAATCCTAATAATGCCTCTGTTAATTCTTTTGAATGATCCTCTCTGGCAAATAAACCTGTATTTATTACATTTAATTTTCCTTTTAAATCTAATATTACTTGTCTTGCTACTTTATCTCCTATTTTTGGAAACTTCTTTAGATAGTTTATATTTTCTGTTTCGATTGCTTCTTCAATTAAAGAAGTGGAACCTGTTGCAAGCATTGGAAGAGCCATCTTTGGGCCTAGTCCTTTTACGGATATTAGTTTTAAGAATAGTTCTTTTTCCTCTCTAGTTTTAAAGCCATATAATGTATATTCGTCTTCTCTAATATTGGAATATGTATATACAGTATATTCTTTACCAATGATAAAAACGTAAGGATTTGGTACATAAATTAGATATCCTATACCATTATTGTCAATAATTATATAGTTTGAATCTATTTCTTTTACTGTGCCACTGATATAGCCATACATTATTTCATGTTCCTTATATCTTTACTTGTTACATTTTTAAACATTTTATCATTTATTGTTTTTATCATTGTGTCTTTTTTATTTACTTTATCTATTGCTTCTTTAATCATAATACCTAATAATTCTCTATAGTCAATATTTTTGTCATCAAATAAGTGATGTGAAAAGAAATTAGGTATGGTGTTTATTTCATTTATATATAGTTTCTTTTCTTTTTGATCATATATGTAGTCTATTTTTGCTACTCCGGATAAAGCTAATGCCTTGTAAGCTTTCTTACTAGTTTTCTCTATCTCTTCCGCTAGTGATTTTGATATATTAGCGGGATATGTTCTTTTAAATGAGTCTTCTTCTTTAGAGTCGTCTTCATCTTTATGATATTTATCATAATAAGAGCATGGTTCTTTTTTCTCTATTTCTTCAATGACTGATCCTATTAGTTTACCTTTACTTAATAATACAGACATATTGAATTCTCTTCTATTGGCTACATATTCTTCTACTAGTACTCGCTCATCGTTTAGAAGTACTTTGTCTATTGATGATTCTAACTCTTCTTTGCGATTAACTACTTCGATACCAATACTACTTCCTAATCTAGCGGGTTTTATTATAAGTGGATATGTTAATTTATCTATTTGTTTAAATATATCTTCTTTATCCATTTTATAGTCTATATCAGTAAAATCGACATAGTCTATAGTTGGAAGATTATTAGCTCTTAGTATTTCTTTGGTAAATACTTTATCTTGGCAAGCTGCTGATGAATATATATCGCTACCGATTACAGGAATACCTAAGGTCTCTAAATATCCTACAATGGCACCATCTTCGGTATTTTTACCATGAACCATTGGGAAAGCTAAATGTATTTCTTTATATTCTCTCCTAATAAGGCCTGTTGTTTCTAATATAAACTTTCCTTTTTTATTTACGATATTTACTTTTGTAGCATATTTGTTTATTAGGCGAAAATCTTTAAAACTATCTATATATCTTAACATGCCTCCGGCATATATAGTTAAATCTTTAGCTATATATATAGGTACTACTTCATATCTTTCTTTATCAATATTATCCATTGCCTGAACTGCTGTTAAAATAGATAATTCATGTTCTAAACTATTTCCTCCAAATATTACTCCAATATTTAATTTCATATTTACACCTCTATATTCATTATATAATATATTTTGTTTTTTTTAAAGGAAGAATTGGTAATTTTACAAAAAAAATAAGAAGACGTATCTTCTTATTTGAATAAATCTTTTACTTTTGTCCAAAATGTTACTTTTGAATCTTTAGTTTTTGTATTTTTTACTTCTTCTTTGGCTTTTTCGCCATCTACTATTAAGATAAATTTTGTATTACCTTTAACACTATCTTCTTTCATAGTAAATGTTTGATATTCTTCACCTAATTTTACTAATGATTTTAGTTTTGATTCCATGCTTTCTACTTGTTTTGAATAGTTATATAATACTGCAATACCTTCGTTGTTATATTTTTCAATGCCTTCTTTTAACATTTTACTGCCATCATTTAAGGCTGTTACGCCATTATATAATTCATTCTCTTTACTTATAAGAATATTATAGTTTTCTTTGATGTGATTTGATACATCTTCCATTGTTACTACATGGAAGCCTAATTCTGTTAGTTTTTGATTGATTATGTCTACCATAACATCTATCTTTTTATTTATTTCTTCTAGTTTTGCTAGGTACTCTTCTAATTTTTCACTATTGTTACCTATTATATTAGATATATTTACATTGTCATTATATGCTGATTCATAGGCATATTTTGTATTTACTAGTTTAATGTTCATATCGAATACTTCATCTTCGTTTAGTGTTAAACCATAGTTTTTGTAGAAGTCTTCTGTTAAATTCATGATAGTTCTATTATCCATGTTAGCTAAATTATAATTATCATATAATTCTTTGATATCTTTGATGTTACCTAATAGTTTATCTAATGCTTCATGGTTTTGTGATATAATAGCTTTTATTTCTTCACTATCGTCTGTACCTAACATTTTTCTTAATTCTGTTACTGAATTTAATAAAGATTCTAATCCTTCTTTTGTATCGATATTGCCATTTTCTATATTTTCGATTGTATTATTTATTTCTTGCACGTTGGCATGTATTTTTGTAGTAGCGGATGCTAAGGTATTTGTTCCTTCGTATAATTTTGTTGCTCCTTCTTCGATGGAATCCATTGAACTTTTTAATAATTCCATACTACTATATAATGAGTCTAGTTTGTTAAATACTTCTAGGTCACTGCTTTCTATTACTTTTGGTGTTATTACTGAGTAGATACTTGGTAATTCGAATTTGGTTGTTTCCATATTTATTACAATATCATTCATGTTGTTTAGCGAAGCTATTGATAAACTATCGGATAGTCCTGGTGTTGCTAGGGCTACAGCGATAGCATTTACACCATTATTTACTACTTTTCCGTTTGATATTGTAATATTTTTGTTATTATCTGTATCTATTACAGTACCTACTACGGCAACGAATGGTGTATATAGTCTATTGCCATTTATGTAATGGCTATCTTTGTTTTCATAGCTTAGTTTAATAGTTACGTTTCCTTTTTTACCTAGAATATCTTCTAATTTTTTCTCTTTACCATCTAGGTAATATGTTATTTTTACTGATATTGGTAATTCTTTATTTATTGTACCGCTATAAGATATATCGTTGCCATTAGCTTTCCAAGTTAATGTATTTTCTTCTTTGGTATATTTTTCATCACCACTTATGTTTAATATATCTTCTAGGTTGGATAAGTCTTTTATATCTTCACTAGTGGAACATGATAATCTTTCAACGGCAGAAGTGTTTTTTACTTTACCGGTATTATCTAATTTTGTATATACTGTCTCATCTTTTTCTAATGCATATACTGGTACTGCATTAAAGATCATTACTGCTAGCATTAAAAATGCTGGTGCTTTTTTTATATTCTTTTTTATTATATTTTTCATTTTTGATTTCTCCTTTCTTTCCTTCATAGTTGTCTTTATTATTAATTTATCGAATATTAATAATACTGATGGTAATATTAATATTACAAAGGCCATACTTATTAAGGCTCCTCTTGATATTAGGGTACATAGTGAACCTATCATCTCTAATTTTGAATATAATCCTACTCCAAAGGTTGCTCCGAAGAAGCATAATCCACTTACTATTATTGATGGTACTACTGATGTCATTGTATCTTTTATGGCATCTTCTTTTTCTTTTCCGCTTCTTCTATTTGTTAAATATGTTGTTGTCATAAGTATTGCATAGTCAATAGTGGCTCCTAATTGTATTGTTCCTAATACTATTGGGGCTACGAATGGTAATAATTCTCCACTAAAATATGGTACTGCCATATTGGTAAATATTGCAAATTCTATTACTGATATTAGTAGTAATGGTAATGTATATGATTTTAATACAAATAGCATTATTAGTAATATACAGATTATAGATGAATTGTTTACGTTATTGAAGTCAGTATCACTTATTTTTACTAAGTCTTTCATAAGTGGTCCTTCTCCTGCTAAAATACCATTTTTATCATACTTTGTTATAATACTTTGAATTTTATTTACTTGTTCATTTAACTCATCACTTGCGATATCGTAAGTTGAGTTTAGAAATAACATTTCATATTTATCACTTTCGATAATGCTTAACATATCATCACTTAATAAATTTTTATCTATTCCTAATGAGCTAAATGATAGTACGAAGTCTACGCCCGGTGTTTTTTCTATTTCTTTTACCATGCTATTTATATCATTTGTTTTCATATCTTTATCTATTAATATTATTTCTGGTGATACAATATTAAATTTTTGTTTTAATTCGTTATTTGCTATTACACTATCTAATGTATTTGGAAGTGTTTCATCTAGTTTATAATATACGCCTACTTTAGAATTTGCTAAGTACATAGGTATTAATAATAGTATAAATAAGGTAAATATTATCTTATGATTTTTTATTACAAAATTATTTAAGTGAGTGAACTTTGGTAATAGGCTTTTGTGTTTTGTTTTTTCAATAGCATTATCAAAATATAATAATAATACTGGAAATACTGTTAATGTTGTTATTACTCCTAATAATACTCCTTTAGCCATTACTAAGCCTAAATCTTTTCCTAATGTTAACTTCATTGTACATAATACTAGGAAACCTGCTATTGTTGTTAGTGAACTTCCTAATACTGATATGAATGTTTCGGATATTGCTTCGGTCATTGCTTCTTCTTTAGTTTTATATTTATCTTTCTTACTTTCATAAGAGTGATATAGGAATATCGAGAAGTCTGTTGTTACTCCAAGCTGAAGTACTGCTACTAAAGCTTTTGTTATGTATGATATTTCGCCAAATACTAGATTGGTTCCTAAATTATATAGTATTGCCATACCAATATTTAACATTAATAATATTGGTACTAAATATGAATTTAGGGATAATTCTAGTACTAGAATACATAGTACTACTGCTATTACTATATATATGGTTATCTCTCTTTGAGCTAAGTCCATGGTATCTAGTAGCATGGCACTCATACCGCCAACTTTGCAGGTGTCTTTAGTTATTTCTCTAACTTTTGTTACGGCATTTAATGTTGTATCAGCAGATGTTGCATCATTATATGTTATTAACATTATATCGTTATTATCTTTGCTTAATTTACTACGAATATCTGTCGGTAAGATACTGGCTGGAATTTCTGTTCCTAGAACATCATATCCAGTTATAACTTTGGCTACACCATCAATATCTCTTATTTTGCCTTCTAGTTTTAAAATGTCTTTAGCATTCATGTTTTCTAATACGGTAACTGAGAAAGCTCCCATGTTGAAATCATCCGCTAAAATATTTTGTCCTTTCATTGTTTCAATATCGTCTGGTAAATATACTAAAATATTATAATTTATCTTTGTTAGTTTCATATTGATAAATGATGGAACTATTAGTATTAATGAAATTAATAATATAATTGTTTTATACTTACAGATGAACTTGCCTATTTTCTTCATTTTTATATCCTCTCCCCTCAACACACAAAACATTATATTCCATTTTTTTATATATTTCACTAACAAAATTTTTGTTAGTGTGTGTTATCCTACATATGTCGGAAAGTGTCTATTATAATCGACATTATGATGTTTATCTTTACAAATGTATGGAAAAGAGTTATAATGTTGGTGGTGAGGAAAAAATGGATGAAAAAAAGAAAGATTTAAGAATAATTAAGACAAGAAAAGCTTTGTATACTGCTTTCGAAGAGCTTATGAAAAGTAAACCATTTGAACAAATAAAGGTATCTGATATATGTAATGAAGCACTTATTAATCGTTCTACCTTCTATGATCATTATGCTGATAAATATGATCTTTTAGAAGAATATATTAACAGTTTGAAAGATTCTCTTACTGAGGAAATTACTAAAGAAAATAATATTGAAAAAAATACTAAAGAGTATTATATTGAAATTATTAAGCTTCTTCTTCTTCATATTCAGAAAAAAAGAGATACTTATATAGCTATAATGATTAATAATAGAAATAGTATTACTAATGATATTTTATATGATATTTTGAATAGAGCTATTATTAATCAAATTAATGGTCAAAGAATATCTAAAGATATTCCTAATGAAATTATTATTAGATTTTATATTGGTGGTGTTACTAATATTTGTTTTGAATGGTTAATGTATGGTAATAAGTATACTAAAGAAGATATTATTAATTATATTGATTTATTAATACCTGATAATTTTGTAAATGAATAGAAAACTATTCATTTTTTTATTTAGAGACCTTAGGCTCTAAATTACTGCAGAAAGACCTTAGGCTTTCTGCATGGGTGAGAAACCACCTGTTTTATTTATTATAAAAATATATAATAAAACTCAAACACTAAGTTTGAGTTAATCTTCATATGGTAGCGAGAGGGGGATTCGAACCCTCGACCCTTCGGGTATGAACCGAATGCTCTAGCCAACTGAGCTATCTCGCCGTAAATGCAATATAATTATATTACATTTTTTTTACTTTGACAAGTCTTTTTTGAATTATTTATATAATTCTTTATTTAATAGTTCTAAATTGTTGTTCATCACTGTTACATAGTTTTCATTGGAATTGGTTATTCCTCCATCTACTGTTTCCATTGTATTAAAGGTTACTAACTCTACTTTATAGTCTTCTATTAACTTTTTACAAGTATTATTTGTTTCTGTTTTTGATGAATATATATATTTTATCTTGCCTTCATTTATTAGTTTTTTTACTTCGTTTATTTTTACATCTGTTAATTTATCATCTTCTTCTAATGATATAACATTTAAATTGTATTTAGATAAAAAGTTAAATACATCATTGTCTACTACTATTGTATCATAAGAGGATAATGATATTGTTTCCTTAATATCGGCATCTAAACGTGATAAATCATATTTTAATGCCTCATATCTATCTTCTACACCTGTTCCTTCATCATTTGTAATTAGATATGGATTTGATATATATTCTAATAATCCATTCTTGGTGTTTTGAGCCATCATTAAATAGTTATATGGATTTAACCATAATTCTGCAACGTCATTATCATATGTCATTCCCATGGATACATCTATTATTTTTAAATTTTTATTTTTATTTATCATTTTTACAGCATAGTCTCTTTCTTTATCTAAACTATTGAATACGAATAAGTCTGCTTGAGAGTATTCTTCTAATTTTTTATCTGATATTTGGAATTCTTTTGGTTCTACACCTGATGGATATATACTATATATGGTACTATTTGTTCCATATAGACTATCTATCAAATATCTTATTGGATATATTGTAGTATATACTTTTATATCTTTCATTGAATCGGTATCTATATTTAGCTTACATCCTGATAGTAATGTAATAGTCATTATTAGTATTAATATTATTCTTTTTTTCACTTTATTCCTTCTTTCTTACTCTATTATAATATTACTATATTTTTGTGATTTTGTAAATATGGTAATGTTTTATTTTTATAATTGCTATAATGTTATTTTTGTTATATAATACTTAAGGAAAGAAGGAAAGATATATGAAAACTGATGATTTTGACTATTACTTACCTAATGAGCTTATTGCACAGGTTCCTTTAGAAGATAGAGCGGAATCTAGAATGTTGGTTTTAGATAGGGATACTGGTGATAAAATTGATGATAAATTTTATAACATTATTAATTATTTAAATAAGGGTGATGTTTTGGTTCTTAATGATACTAAGGTTTTGCCCGCGAGAATTATTGGTGTTAAAGATGATACAGGAGCAGTTATTGAACTATTACTACTTAAGAATATTTGTGATGATAGATGGGAATGTTTAGTTAAACCCGCTAAAAGGGTTAAAACTGGTACTGTTGTTTCTTTTGGGGAAGGAAAACTTAAAGCTAAATGCGTAGAAGTACGTGATGAAGGTATTAGAGTATTTGATTTTATTTATGATGGTATTTTCTATGAAATTCTTGACGAACTTGGTAGTATGCCTCTTCCACCTTATATTAAGACTAAACTTGAAGATAATGATATGTATCAAACTGTATATGCTAAGAATATTGGTAGTGCTGCTGCTCCAACGGCTGGTCTTCATTTTACGAAGGAACTTTTAGATGAAATTGAAAAGAAAGGTGTTATTATATGTTATATTACACTGCATGTAGGGCTTGGTACTTTTAGGCCTGTTAATGTAGAGGATGTAACTAAACATAAGATGCATTCGGAATTTTATAGTATGAGTAAGAATAGTGCTAAAATTCTTAGTGATGCTAAGAGGGATAAAAGAAATATTATTTCTGTTGGTACTACTACTACTAGAACACTTGAAACTATTATGAGTAAATATGGTGAATTTAAGGAATGTTCTGGATGGACAGATATTTTTATTTATCCTGGATATGAATTTAAGGGTATAGATGGACTTATTACTAATTTTCATTTACCTAAGTCTACTTTAATTATGCTTGTATCAGCTTTTTCTAGTAAAGATATTATTCTTGATGCCTACAAGTATGCCGTAGATAATAAATATCGTTTCTTTTCGTTTGGAGATGCAATGTTTATTAAGAAAAATGTAAAATAATATTTACTTTCTACTAAATTTATTATATAATTTAGTAGTAATGCCAGCCTGGCGGAATGGTAGACGCGGTAGACTCAAAATCTACTATCAGTGATGGTGTGAGGGTTCAAGTCCCTTGGCTGGTACCAATTAAAATTTAAAGTAGGAAGTGATTCCTACTTTTTATTATATTTTTAATTAAAATATATTGATACTATTAATAGTGATAAGATGACGCTTATTAAATCCGCTAAAAGGCCTACGATAAGGGAGTATCTTATTTTCTTTATACCGATACTGGAGAAGTATAAACTTATTATATAAATTGTTGTATCTGTTGAACCTTGCATTACTGATGCTACTCTTCCTATGAAACTATCTGGTCCATATCTTGCTAGAATATCGTTTAGAATTACTAATGAACTTGATCCGGATATTGGTCTTAGAAGGGCTAATGGTAATACTTCTTTAGGAAATTTTATCTTATTTAATACTCCTCCTAATATGTTACTTATATCTAGTATTAAATTGCTATTTGTTAGCATTGTTATAGCTATTACCATGGCAAATATCGTTGGGAATAGATTTATTGATACTTTTAATCCTTCTTTTACTCCTAATAGAAAGGTATCAAAGATATCTACTTTTTTATAAATACCATAAATTATTATTATTACTACTAATAAAGGAACTATTATATTTATCATTTCTTCCTCCATATTAAGTAGAATATTCTATCTAATATTAGGGCTATAAATGTTGATATAAATGTTGTTAGAATAGTTACTGGTATTATTTCTGATGCATCCATTGATCCATGTAATAATCTTAGACTTATTACAGTAGTGGGAATTATGGTTACAGAAGATGTATTTATTACTAAGAATGTTATCATACTACGTGAAGCTACATCTTTATTTTTATTTAATTCTTTTAATTTTTCCATGGCTTTTATACCAAATGGTGTGGCAGCGTTACCTAGGCCTAACATATTCATAACGATATTTGAGGATATATATCCTATAGCAGGATGATCTTTGGGAATCTCAGGGAATATTATTCTTACTACTTTTGATAGTTTTTTGCTTACTAGAGTTAATAGAGATGAAGCTTCCGCTATTTTGGTGATTCCAAGCCAAAGACACATAAGTGGAAGAATTGTTAATATCATATCTATAGAATTCTTTCCGCTAGTAAGAAGATTATTTGTTAGATTGGGGTCTTTATTTATTATACTGTATGTTATTCCTAATATTATAAATACTCCCCATATATAATTAATCATTAAACCACGCTTTTATTTTATTTCTTTTTTTCTTTTTTGCTTTTGATATGTAGATATCTTCTTCATGTAGTAATTTTTCTTTTAGATATATTTCTATTACTCCTACTTTGTCCCCACTATTATATTTTTTCTTTTTTTCTAATTTTATATGGCTTATTAGAGATTTTTTTTCACTTTTTAATAGTGGTATATAGACATCGTTTTTTATATAGAAGGTATTCCCTTTATAGTAGGTATCCCCTATTAAGTTAAATTTATTTTTATTTAATACTTTATAGGATATATAGTTATCTTTAGCATAATTATATAATTCTAAATGAGTATTCCAGTCATCACTATCTCTTATTGTTACCACTATTAAATTCATGTTATCTATATTAGCAGTGCTTACTAGGGTTCTACCTGATTCTTCAGTGTATCCGGTTTTTCCTCCTGTTATATAATCATATTTTAATAATTTATTTTTATTGTGCCATATATAGGTTTTTTTATTTGTTGCTGTTTTATATTTTTTAGTACTTACTATTTCTCTATACTCTTTGTTTTGCATGGCATACTTTGTAAGAATGGCCATGTCATATACTGATGATAAATTACCATGTGGTGTTGGAAGGCCACTAGGGGTATAAAAGACGGTATTTTTCATACCTAGTTCTTTGGCTTTATTATTCATTTGTTTTACAAATTCTTCTATACTTCCTGATACATAAGCTGCTATCATAGAGGCAGCATCGTTACCACTTCTTAGCATTAAACCATATAATAAATCTTTTAGTTTTATTTCTTCCCCTACTTCTATATAAATACCTGAACCATATGCAGAAGTAGCATTATCATCTACTATTACTATATCCTCTGTTTTACCACTTTCTAAAGCTAGTATACAAGTCATTATCTTAGTTATTGAAGCTATTAGTCTTTGACTATCTTTATCTTTAGATAATAATACTCTACCGGTATTTTGGTCCATTAAGATATATGATGATGCACTAGTGGTACTTGATTTTACTTCAGGTATGAGAATTAAAATACTTATAAATACTACTAATATTTTTTTCATATTATCACCTATAAAATAGTATGAAAATAAGGACTTGTTTAGTCCTTATTATTAATTCTTTCTACTATTGTTTTTTCATCTTTTACAATAGTATTTGCTTCTATTACACCTCTTACTCTTGTAAGTGGATATATACTTACATTTGAATAAATTATAGTTCCTGGATAAATAACACTATTACATCCTACTTCGACATGGTCATGAATTATAGCACCTAATTTACGAAGAGGAATTTCGATATTATTTATTTTAATATTTGTACCATCGTTTTTTAAATTACTTATTATTACTCCCGCTGCTAAATGGCTATTGTTTCCAATGATGGAATCTCCTACATAATTAAAATGGGATATTTGGCAATTATTAAATATTATACTGTTTTTTATTTCTACAGCATGCCCAATATGACAATTTTGTCCTATTATAGTGTTTTCTCTTAAATAAGCATATGGCCCTATTATAGTATTATCATCTATGATACATGGTCCTTTGATAATACTTGTTTCATCTATACTTACATTTTTACCTATCCATATGTTATCTTTTATTTCTGTATAATGTTTTTCATCTATATTTTCTTTTAATAGCTGGAAGTAATCTTTTATTTTTGGTATTACTTCCCAATAAGAATCTATATTGGTAAATAGGTCTTTGGCTAATGTTTCTTTTAAATTCATATTATCACCTAAGTTAATTATACATAAGTTTTTATAATAAAGCAATCATATTTTTTCTTCTTTTGTCATAATATACTTTTGGGCTTGATTTTATTTTTATTTTATGATAAAGTTAATAAACGTGGCAAAAGAAAGGATGATTTTATGAAAGATATTAATTTATTAAAAAGTAGTTTTTTGAATAGTTATTTATCTGTTATGGAATATTTAATGCTTATTTCTAATAGCAGTGATGATTATAGAATTATTGTTACTAAAAATACTTTAAATAACTATTTAGATGGTATTAATATAATTATTGAAAAGAATTATTTTAAAGGAGAGAATAATTCTATATGTTATAAAAATGGTATAGTACTTGCTTCTGATGATGCTTCTGAACTTATTGATGCTATTAGAAATGATTTTAAAGATAAACATGATATTATGTATGCTTCAATCAATAATGGCGTTCAGGTTATTAAAAATAATAATTTTTCTCTTTTTGTTAATTTAAATAATGATAAAGATATGGAAAAAGCACGTATATTTAATAGTATTGTTAATACTAAGAATAAAAAACTTACACTTGCAAAAGTTATTTAGGCTTTTTTTATTTTAAGTTATATTATATAATATTATCAGGAGGAAGTATGAAGTATTTTGTTAATGGGAATTATTTATTATTTGATTATTTAAGAAATAATATTGATGGTAAATCTAAAAATAATATTAAATCTCTTTTAAAAAATGAAGTTGTTTTTGTTAATGGTAAAATAGTTACTAAATATAATTATGTATTGTGTGATGGTGATATTGTAGAGATTAATAAAAAGAAAGCTAATAATAATATTAATATTATATATGAGGATAATGATATTATAGTTATTGATAAGCCTAGTAAAATTCTTACTATATCTAATAAGAATGAAAAAGTTAATACTTTATATAGAATGGTATCGGATTATTTAAAGAAAGAACATAAAAAAGTATTTATTATTCATAGATTGGATTTTGATACTTCTGGTATTATTATGTTTGCTAAAAGTCAAAGGGTACAGAAGTTATATCAGGATAATTGGAATGATTTGGCTAAAATAAGAGAATATACCGCTATTGTTAATGGAGTAACTGATGATAAAGGTCATATTGAATCTTATTTGAAACAAACTAAAACTTTACTTGTTTATTCTTCTAAAAATAAAGATGGTCTATTTGCTATAACGGACTATGAAAAAATTGGTGGTAATAGTAAGTATAGTATGCTTAAAATTCTTATATCTACTGGCAGGAGAAATCAGATTAGGTGTCATATGGCAGATATTGGGCATCCTATTTTAGGGGATTATAGATATAAATGTAAAATTAATCCTATTGATAGGCTTTGTCTTCATGCTAATAGATTAGAAATTATTAATCCTATTACTAAAGAATTAATGGTATTTAATAGTAATATTCCTAAGGAATTTAATAGTATAATAAAATAAGTGACATTGTCACTTATTTTATTTGTTCTATTATTTCTTTTACTACTTTATCTATTTCTTCTTTTTCTTTTGAATCAGTTATATCTTTGAATATTGGATAGTTATTACTATCTTTTTCTAATAATGATACACATATATCTGCATTTTCTTCATCTTTATTTATTGCATATATAACATATTCTTTTTCTTTATAGTCAAATACAGTTATTATTTCTGCTTCTAATTCATTATTATTTTCATCTATTACTTTAAATTTATTATCCATTATTCATCACTTCCATTATATCTTTTACTGCTAGCATTGCTTTCTTCAATATTTTATCATCATTTATTTCTTCTATATAATCATAGCCATTGCTATCTGTATTAATATATGCAACTTGAAGGCTTGATTCATCATTATCTTCAAATCCTTCTAATGAAAACAAAACTATTTCTTTTTCACTTTCAGGAATTTTAAATACTGATAAAATATTTCCTAATTTAAATTTACTTTCTTCATTTATAATATTAAATTCCATATTTTTCTCCTAATGATTTAATAATCTTCCAATTATAGTAAATATTGTTCCTGATAATATTAGTATCCCTATAATTGTTATAATACTGGTAGCTACATAGCCTCCACGACTATTTTGCTCTAATACTTTTATTTTTGCCTTGTATAGATTTATTTCTCTTTCTTTAAGTCTATTTTCTTCTTGTAGTTTTGCTATTATTTCAAATAAATCATCTTTAGAATATTTTCTTTTTTCTTTATGTTCTTGCATTTCTTTTCTTATTTCAGAAAAAGCAAATTGGAGATTTCTAGCATTTTCTTTAGATATATCGCATATTTTACTTTTAGTTTCATTTACTTTTTGACAAGTATTTTCTTTAAATCTAATAGTTCTATTTATGACTTCATATTTTATATCACTTGCTTGTTCTTTTATTTTTTCAGTCTTGTTTTTTATACCTAATCCTATACTTTTTACTTTATCTACTAATTTTTTTGATACTGTAGTAACATATGACTTTGCTATAGTTACTGTTTGTCTAAATGTTGGTTCAACTTCTATTTGTCTTGTTAAACTATTTACTAGTTGATTTCTTCTAGTAATAGCTTCTTTAGAAAATAATTTATCATATATTTCTTCTTTTTTCTCTTCAGGACATTTTTTAAATAATTCTTCAAATAATTTTTGGTCTTCTGAAGAGGCAAACTCTTTTGGAGTGTATTTTTTGTAATTAAATATATCTTGATATATATTTTCATTTCCAACTGCTCCTGTTAGTGGTTGTGGTGAAGAAGTAATACCGGATGATAATGTTTTTGGATCTACTGTATATTGTATAACTGGTTTTGCCGCTAGTTGTGGTTCATTTGTTTGACTTGGTGATGTTAAATTGTTTGTTTTATTTCCTTCTAATAGTCTTAATTCTTTCATTGTTTCATTAAAGTATCCTTGATACTTTCTTGGTATTGTTTTTTTATCACCATTATAAGTTACAATTATTTTTTTACCTTGATTTGGTAGTAGACTTGTAGCGAATATTCTCTCTAATCTATCTTTTGTTTCTTTTATTTTCTCATCAATTGTTAAATCTTCATATCCTTTTATCTTTGGCAGTACATACTCTACTTGTGCTTGAACAGGCGGTAATTTTTCTTTTGTTTGAGTATTATTTACTACTGTTGTTATATTTTTTATATCATTATAGTATTTACTGAAGTTTGATTGTAGTTTTTTCTTATATTCCACTAATGATTTATACTCTTCTGATAATTCTTTATCTATTTTTTTATTTCTTCCTTCAGCAGAAGGAATTATTTCTTTTTCTTTTGTTGATTCTTTTGATAGTTCTTCTATTGCTTTTATGTCTTTGCATACTTTATCAAAAGAATCTTTACAACTAAAGTAATTACTTATTTTTGTTAGTGAATTGATATTATATTGAGCTATTTTTTCATTTACTTGACTTAACTCTTTAGCAATTGTATTTATTTGTTTTATACTTGTTTCATCTCTTGTACCACTTAACTTTAATAATTCTTTATTTAGTTTTTCTTTCATACTTATTAATTCTTTATAAGTATTATATTCTTCAAATAACTGATTCATTTCTTACCTCACTCCCATTTGAAATTTCTTATTTCTTCTGTATCTATACCATATTCTTTTATATATTTATCATGATATTTTAATTTTTCTTCCATTAATTTTATTATTTTTTTGCCTTCAGGTGTTTTAGATATGTCTAGATGGTTTATTATATCTATAACTATATGATATCTGTCTATTTTATTTTTTACTCGCATATCAAAAGCTGTTGTTATTGTTCCTTCTTCTAAGTAACCATGGACTGATATGTTTTTGTTTTCTCTTTCATAAGTAAATTCATGTATTAATGTTGGATAGCCATGATAATTAAAAATTATTGGCTTGTCTTTGGTGAATAGTTTATTATATTCTGTGTTTGTCAATCCATGTGGATGCATGGTATTTGGCTGTAGTTTCATTAAATCTACGACATTTATAAATCTTATTTTTATATCTGGTAAATATTCTCTTATTATTTTTACTGCTGCCATATTTTCTAATGTTGGAGCATCTCCTATTGATACTAATACAATATCTACTCCTTTTTTATCGTTACTAGCAAATTCCCATTTTGATATTCCTTTGGCACAATGTTCTTTTGCCTCTTCCATAGAGAGCCACTGAGGTCGCATGTGTTTTGATGCTACAATTACGTTTATATAATTTTTTGTTTTAATAACATGGTCAAAGCAAGATAATAAGCAATTGGCATCAGGAGGTAAATATACTCTTACTATATCGGCTTTTTTGTTGGCTAAATGGTCTATAAATCCTGGATCTTGATGTGTATATCCATTATGATCCTGTTGCCATACGTTTGATGTTAATATGTAATTTAATGATGATATATCTTTACGCCATGGTAATTCTTTGGATACTTTAAGCCATTTAGCATGTTGACTAGCCATAGAATCTATTATTCTGATAAAGGCTTCGTATGAGGCAAAGAAACCATGTCTACCGGTTAATATATATCCTTCAAGCCATCCTTCACATGCATGTTCACTTAAATATGAATCCATTACTCGGCCGTCCGGTGATAGATATTCATCATCTTTTTTCTTATTTAAATACCATACTCTAGATGTTGTATCAAATAAATGTGATAGTCTATTACTCATTGTTTCATCAGGGCCGAAGGCTCTAAAGTTATTTGGATTTTGTTTTATTATATCACGAATGAATTCTCCTAGAACACGCGTATCTTCTTTTTCAATACAGCCTGGATGCGTTACATCGACTTTATATTTTTCAATATTTGGAACTTTTAATTCTTTTAGTAATTTTCCACCATTGGCATATGGGTTTGCTCCCATTCTGTTATATGGTACAATAGATTTAATATATGGTTTTATTTTTCCGTTTTCATCAAATAGTTCTTCTGGATGATAACTTTTTAGCCATTTTTCTAGTTGTCTTAATTCTTCATCATTTTCTAATGGTATTGGTACTTGATGGCTTCTGAAGGTACCTTCTATTTTTTTACCTTCTACATATTTAGGTCCAGTCCATCCTTTAGGTGTTTTTAAAATGATCATCGGCCATCTTACTCTTTCTACTTTGTTGTTATATCTAGCGTTGTATTGAATTTTTTTTATATCTTTTATTATTTTATCTAATGTACTAGCCATTTTTTTATGGAGTTCAATAGTAGTCGCTGCTTCAACTAAATATGGATTCCAACCATAACCCCAAAATAGTGATAACAATTCATCTTCACTTATTCGTGATAGTATTGTTGGATTGCTTATTTTATAGCCATTTAAATGTAATATTGGAAGTACAGCACCATCGCTTTTGGGATTCAGAAATTTATTGGAATGCCAGCTTGTTGCAAGTGGTCCTGTTTCTGCTTCGCCATCCCCTACTACACAGGCTGCTATTAAATCTGGATTATCAAAAACGGCCCCGAAAGCATGCAATAAGCTATAGCCTAATTCGCCGCCTTCATTAATGCTTCCTGGTACTTCTGGCGCTGCATGTGATGAGGTGCCTCCTGGAAAGGAGAATTGTTTAAATAGTTTTTTTAATCCTTCAGTATCTTCTGTTATTTCTTTATATGTTTCCGAGTATGTGCCTTCAATATATGTATTGGCTATTTGGCTATTACCTCCATGGCCTGGTCCGGAAATATAAATCATGTTTAAATCATTATTTTTAATTACTCTATTTAAATGAGCATATATAAAATTTTGACCAGGAACTGTTCCCCAATGACCCACTATTTTTTTCTTAACATCTTTCCACTCAAGTGGTTTAGTTAGCAAGGGATTATCAACTAGATACAATTGTCCAACGGCTAAGTAGTTAGCACATCTAAAATAACCATCTAATGCTTTTAATTCTTTTTTTGATAGCTTCATAACGTTCACCTTCTATTTTATCTATATTTAGTATATCATAATTTATAAAATATTAATAGTGTTTTATTGTTTTTTTGATGTTTTATATGATATAATGTTTATTGGAGTGGTTTTATGAAAATTATTGAATTAACAGAGATACAATTTAAGAATTATTCTAAATTACATAGTTCTAGAAATTATTTTCAAACTATAGAATATGCTAATATCATGAATAATTATAATAGATTATTTTTAGGTTTCATTAATGAAAATGATAATACTATTATGGGGGCTGTTTTACTACTCGAAAGAAGTGTTCTTAAATTTAAAGTGGGATATGTTCCTGGTGGTTTTCTTATTGATTATGATAATGATAATTTATTTAGAGATTTTATTACCAGTTTAAAAGCTTATTTGAAAGAAAAGAAATTTATTTATTTAACTACTGATAATAATACTACATATAAAATGTTTGATAAAAAGGGACAAGTTATTTATTTTGATACTAATATTATTAAATTATTAGATGAACTTTCTTTTGTTAAGACTAGTAAAATAAGTAAAAGAAAAGTTGTTTTAGAAACTGAAAAAACTCCTGATGAAACTTATAAAATGTTTAATTCGAATACTAAAAGAAATATTAAATTAGCTCTTCAAAGATCTATTACTATTTATAAAGATGATAATAATAATATTGATACATTACTTAATCTTAATAATAATTTAAATAATAATGAAATAAAAAAGATTATTAATAATTTTAATGGTGATGTTAATTCTTCTGAAATTTATTTTGCTAAAATTGATCCGGAACAATATATTAATAATTATCGTTTTCTCTTAAAAAAAGAAGAGGAAAGAAATTATAATTTGATTCAAATTATGCAAAATGGTAAAATTAAAAAGAGTGATTCTTTGGTAAATAAGAAAATGGAATCTGATAGACTTATTTCTAAATATAATAATGAAATTATTAAGGCCACTAATATTTATACTAAATATCCAGAAAGTGTAATAATTGGGGCTATATTAATTATTAAAAATAATCGTGAGATATATTTTATGGATGAGGCTTTTAACGAAGAACTTAAAGGTTTTTACTCTTCTCATTTAATTAAATGGGAAATTATTAAGAAATATCTTACTTTGGGATATAAAATATTTAACTTTGGTAATATTAAAAGTATGGATAAAAAAGATGGCGACTATTTATTTAAAATGGGATTTGGTGGCAAGGTATATGAATGTCTTGGCAATTATGATCTTATTATTAATAAATGGTTATATCATATTATTAAAATTATTAATAATTTAAAAAAATAGTAGGTATATTTTTACCTGCTATTTAATTTTGTTTAATATGATTGATAATACTATACCAAATAGTACACCTATTAATGTTTCTATTGGTTTGTGGCCTAATGGTTCTTTTAAATTGGTTCCTAGGGTATTATTTATTACTTCTGCTTGTTTTCCACTTTCATATCTTATTCCCATTGAATCATAAATTACTATTAATGAAAATATTAAAGAAATACTAAATAATGATGATGTTATACCATAATTTAAATATATTAATGTAGTAATACTTGACACTAAAGCAGAATGCGTGCTTGGCATACCACCCATACCATCAAATAGTCTTGATATGTTTATTTTTTTATATTTGATTGTTTCTATAATTGTTTTAACTATTTGAGAAAAAATGGCAATAAAAAAAGGAATTATTATATATTTTAATGAATTCATAGATTCACCTCTAATATATTTTATTTAATTCCTTCTAATAATATTTTACTTTTTAAATATATTCCTGAATAACGATCATAGTAATCGCTAGTGAAATCATCGATTTCTTTTTTTATTTTTTCTGATATTTCTAATTTGGTTATTTTTGATACATCGACATAATATAGCATTCTTATTAAACTTATTGTTTTGGGAGATACTATTTTTTCATTCTTATAGCAATTAGAACATACATAACCTCCTAAATAGCTTGATATAGTTATTATATCTGTGGTATTACCGCATTCTACACATCTATCGATTACTGGTTTTATTCCAAGATAATCTAATAGTTTTAATTTTAGAATATTACTTATTACTAATGCATCATAACCTTCTTCTATTTTATTTAAACATGATATATATAATTCTAATATGTCTTTTCTGTTCTCATGTTTATATACTTGAGTAGCTAGTTCTGTTATATATGTTGCATATGATATTTTTTTTATATCTTTCTTTATGTTTCGATAATCATTACTTATACTGGCTTCTTTTAGTTTTGATAGTCCATTTTCTTTATATACAATATCAAATATTCCATAACATAATTTGTTTGTAGTGGCAAAGAATGGACTTTTAATTTTTTTTGCTCCTTTTGCTACTACTCCTACTATTCCATCAGTAGTAAATATATTTATTATTTTACTTGATTCTTCAATAGGATATTCACTTATTATAATGCCTTCAATTTTTTTGTACATATTATCCCTCTTTTTTACAAAGATTTTTATATTTTAAATAGTATTCTATTTTTCCAGTTTTCTTAAATAATAGCCAAAGATCTTTTTTATTCATATATATCACCTAGTTATATTGTGGGTGATTTTTTTATTATTTATTCAAAAAGTCTTTATATCCTATCATGTTTAGAAATTTTTCTTTGTCACGCCATTTTGGTACTACTTTAACAAATAAATCTAAATATACTTTTTTATTGAAATAGGCTTCTATGTCTTTTCTAGCTCTAGTTCCTATTTCTTTTATTTTACTACCATTTTTTCCTATTATTATTTTTTTCAGATTTTCTCTATCAACGATAATTGTGGCTCCGATGGTCATCATTTTGCTATCTTCTGATAGTTCTTCTACTACGCATGTTACTGAATGTGGTATTTCTTCTTCGGTTAAGTCTAATACTTTTTCTCTTATTAATTCGGATATTATAAATGAAGGTGAACTGCTAGTAACAGTGGTATCGTCAAAGTATTTTATATTGTCTGGCAAATATTTTTTTAATACTTCAATTAGTCTATCAACGTTATCTTTTTTTCTTGCTGATACAGGGATTATTTCTGTAAAATTGAATATTTTTTGATATTCATCTATCTTTTTTAATATCTCTTCTCGTGGTAATTTATCTATCTTATTTATTACTAAAAATATTGGTTTATCTTCATCTAAATTTTTTAAGATATCTATGACAAAGTTATCTCCTTTACCTATTTTTTCTGTGATGTCCACTACCATTACTACTATATCAACATCATTAATGGTAAAATAAGCTTGTTTGTTTAATACTCTTCCTAATTTATTCTGTGGTTTATGAATACCTGGTGTATCTACAAAAACAATTTGGGTATCTTCATCATTATATATCCCTTGAATCATGTTTCTTGTAGTTTGTGGCTTTTCTGAAGTTATTGCTACTTTTTTCCCTAAAATACTATTTAATAGTGTGCTTTTTCCAACGTTTGGTCTTCCTATAAAACTTACGAATCCGCTTTTCATATTAGTTCCCTTCTTTCCTTTTTATTGTATCATATTAGGAATAAATAAACAAGAAAAAAGCATCTATTATTAGATGTTTTGAATTTAATTATTTAATTTAAATCAGAGCTTCCAAATGGATATGGACATAGTTCTCTTACTGTATATATTTCTTTTTCGCCATCGTTACTGTATAATATTATCTCACAGTCTTTATCAAAAAATTCATTTATTACTTGCCTGCAGATAAAGCAGCTTGAAGCTATTCTACTACTGTCACACATAACATATAATTTGCTAAAATCTCCTTTTGTATATCCACTGGCAATAGCTGATGTAATAGCTACTCTTTCGGCACATATTGTTGCTCCATATGAGGCATTTTCTACATTTACACCGCCAAAACTTTTTCCATCTTTCATTAAGCATATTGATGCTACTTTAAAGCCTGAATAAGGACTATAACTGTTTTTTAATAATCTTTTTAAACTTTCCTCCATACTATCCTCCTATGATATTTATTATTTTACTGCCAAATATTATAATGCCTATTATTAATGCAAATATGGACATTAAAAGTACTGCAAATGCTGACACATCTTTAGCTATTTTTGCTGTTTCATTATATTTATTGGTATATAAGTCAACTGTTTTTTCAATTGCGGTATTTATTACTTCACTAGTTAATACTAATGCTATCATGATTAGAACTATAATGAATTCTGTTTGAGATACTTTTAATATATATGATAAAATTAAAGTTATGATACCAATAATTATTTCACGCCTAAAATTTTCCTCATTTGTAATGACAAATTCTAAACCATGAATACAATCTATAAAACTAGTTAAAAAGCTTCTTTTATCTTTTGATCTCGTAGGCATTTAATAATTCCTCCTGTTTTCCAAACATTATTTTTTCATCACTTTCTTTCATGTGATCATATCCTAATAAGTGCAGAAGGCCATGTGTCGCAAGAAAACATACTTCTCTTTCCTCTGAATGATTATATTCTTTTGCCTGCTCATAAGCTACATCAATGGCTATATATATATCGCCTAATAATCTGAAATCATCATATGTTATATCTTTATTATCTTCTAAGGCAAATGATATTACATCTGTAACTCTATCAACATTTCTATATTCTTTATTAATATTATGTATTTCTTCATTACTTACAAATATTATATTAAACATAGCCTTTGATAAGTCTAATTTGTTTACGACAAAATTCATATATTCTTGTAATTTATTTATTTCTTTTATCTTTTTATCTGTCTCGTTAAATATTTCAAACATGTTTATTACCCCCATATACTAAATAGATTAATATTAAATGAATATATTATTATCAATACTAAAAAGATTATTATTAGTATATCCAATACTGTATCATTTCTAAATATTTTTATTTTACTTCTTATAGCATCTAATCCTATAAATAATAAGAAGCCAACTATTCCTCCTATAACATTTAAGATAATATCATCTATATCAAAAACTCTTCCTATATAGTATTGAACTGTCTCTATAGTTAGTGAAGCAATTATTGTAAGAATTGTTATAACGCTAAATTTTTTGTTATTAAGTAAGTAGGAGGCTAAAAAGCCATAAGGAATAAATAATATTATATTACCCATAACATTACGCATAAATTTGTGTGAACCTATATCATATCTAAATATTTCTTTAAATGGTGTAAAATTAGATGTTCCATAGTTAGTATCCTGAAATGTTACTACATGGAATAAGCATAATAAATATATTATTGCTAAAAGATAAATTATTTCTTTATGTAGTTGAAACTTTTTGTGCTTTGTTATTAGGTATGTTAATCTAAGGCTTACTATTATTACTAAGATTATTATAAGCATTGGCCATACGTCTGGTAATACTTCCATAAATGCATTTTTTATCATTATTAGGACCTCCTTTTCATTATATATTTATTATAACTTTTTTTTGTTTTTTTTTCAATATTATTAAAGAAAAAAATACCAATATTGGTACTTAATTATCTAAATCATATTTGTCTAAATCATCCGCTATTTCTAGTTGAGATTTTATTATGTTTTTAACTCTATTTTTATATACAGTAATATTTTTTCTTAGAATCATAGCTTCATGTTCTGTTTTTTCAGCTGTTAGAAGTGCCTCATGGACTATAGCATTAGCATTATTTCGCGCTTCTTCTACTATCATATTTGATTCTTCACGTGCTAATGATTTTATTCTATCTGCTGTTTTTTGAGCGGCTATAATAGCCTCTCCTAAATTAATTTCTTCTTTTTTGCTTTTCTGCAGTTGTTCTTCTAATGAAGAGATTTTCATCTGCATAAGAGCATTATCACTATTTAATTTTTCTAATCTCTTAATAACGACGTCAATAAATCTATTTACTTCATCGACGTTATATCCGTTATTAACGATAGTAAACCTCTTCATAAAAAGTCACCTTTGCCTTCTACCATTCTAAGTCAATATCGTTTTTCTTTTTTCCTTTTTCTTCTTCTTCTGAAATAGTTCCTTCAACATTTACATTTTTAGGTGTGCATAAAAATATTCCTCCACCTATTTTTTGAAGGTCTCCACCAATTGCATATACAGTGCCACTTAAAAAATCTACTATTCTTTTAGCTTGATCAGGTGTTACTCTTTTCATGTTAACAACAACAGTATTTCTTTTTTTTAAATGGTCCGCTATTTGCTGACTTTCAGAATAAGCACGGGGTTCTAAAAGAATCATTTTACCACTATTAGGAACAGTAACATTTTCAGCATCATAGTATTCATCTTCTGCTAGTTCGTCATTCATTACTTCCTCACTTACGAATTTTTTTAGTTTGTTTAGTGCCATATATATCTCTCCTATTCTCTATAATTTTATCATATTTTTTTTTAAAATACAATATGTTTTTATTATTTTTTATAGATATTATATTTACACGTTAAATGATAAATTTGTAAATATAATTGACTTATTTTGTATTTAAATATATACTTAAAATAGAGGTGAATATATGGAAAGAGGCAATTCTGATATTGATGGAGTTATTAATTTAGTTAATAGAAATGCTCTAAATGCACAATCTAGAAGAATGGAAAATGATGAATATTATGATCGAGCGTGGAATAATAGTGATAAAGATACTACAGTTACTCATGAATATGGTCATAATAGAAAGAAGAAAAGAAATAGTGAATTTAAAAGAGCTATTGTTACACTACTTGTTGTTACTAATGTTCTTTCTGCTGGAATAGCTACTATTGCTACTAAAGTTGTTACTAATAGTAATAATGTTGTAATAAATATATCTAAAGATGAAAAACAGGGTATAAAAAAAGAAATTAAATATTATGAAGATTTAATGGGATTAGATGGTGATAAATCTAATAAAATAATTGAAACTTATGGTAATAATCCTGATACTGGTGAAAAATATGTTAACTTTAATTATGCTAATTTAACAAGGCATATTACTGAGGCTGCTAAAGAGTCGGAAACTGATATGCGTTGTGTTATTTTAGCTGCTACTAATATAGTTAATGCTCCATATAGAGAAGAAGTTTTTGATAAGGCATTTAGTTATATTGTTAAAAATGATCCTACTTTTGAATATTCGGATTTATTAAAGGATGGTTTTAAAGGTTATCTTAAGGAATTAGGATATGATATTGCTAATGATGATATGGTTAAAATGATTGCAGATTATCAGAAAGATGAAACAGATAACATTATTGATATGGCGGCAATATTGAAAAGTGTTGATGGTAGAGGTATTAAAAAATGAATGAAGAAAAAGAATATAATGTAATTACTTTAGAAAATGGTATTGAGTATACTGAAATTGATAGAATTAATTTTAATAATAATTGCTATGTTGTTTTATCTAATTTTGATGATCCTAGTGATTTTTGTATTAGAAGACTTATTAATGATAATAATCAAGAATATATAGTTGGGCTTGAAAATAGAGAAGAATTTAATAATGTTTTGAAATTATTTAATGATAAGTATAATAGTTAAGTTTAATGCTTAGCTATTTTTTATTATATAAAAAAAGAAGTATTTTTTACTTCTTTAATAGTTCTTTTCTAGATAGGTTTAGTTTCCCTTTCTTATCATATCCTGTAGCTATTGCTATTACTTCGTCTCCTACTTTGAACATATCGCTTGGTTTTTCTACTCTTTTGGTATCTAATTGTGATACATGAATAAGTCCTTCGCAACCAGGCCATAATTCTACGAAGATACCGAAGTCTTCTACATCTACTACTTTACTAGTATATACTTTTCCTATTTCTACTTCTCTAGCTATATTTTTTATTCTTTCAGCTGTTTTATTTATTATATCTCTATCTGTATGATATATAATTACTCTTCCGTCATCTTCTAAATCTACTTTAACAGCATTTATGTCATTTACAGTGTTTACACCACTACATTCTAATATTATCTTAGTAATCATTTCTCCACCACGACCGATAACATCTTTAATTTTATCTGGATTTATCATAAATGTTTCTGTCTTAGGAGCATACTTAGATACATCTTCTCTTGGTTTTTCTATTTGTTTTGTAATTACATCTAATATTTCTAGTCTAGCTTTTTTTGCTTGAGCTAAGGCTTCTTTTAATATATCTCTATTTATTCCATCTATCTTGATATCCATTTGAAGAGCAGTAATACCATCTTTTGTTCCCGCTACTTTGAAATCCATATCTCCTAGATGGTCTTCCATTCCTTGAATATCAGTAAGTATTGTATATTCATCTTCATGTGTTATTAATCCCATAGCTATTCCTGCTACTGGTTTTTTTATTGGTACACCAGCGGCCATTAGGGCCATTGTTCCAGCGCATATTGTGGCTTGAGATGATGAACCGTTACTTTCTAAGATTTCACTTACTACTCTTATGGTATATGGGAATTCTTCTTCAGAAGGTATTACGTAAGATAAGGCTCTTTCTCCTAGGGCGCCATGACCTATTTCTCTTCTACCAGGGGCACCATATCTTCCTGTTTCTCCTACTGAAAATGCAGGAAAATTATAGTGTAACATAAACCTTTTGGCATCTTCAATTCCTAGGCCATCTAATATTTGATGTTCTCCTAAAGCTCCTAATGTTACTGTAGCTAAAGACTGAGTTTCTCCTCTTGTAAATAATGCACTACCATGGCATCTTGGAAGAAGATCGATATCAGTGGATAATGGTCTTATTTCATCCATAGCACGTCCATCGGCTCTTTTCTTTTCTTTTACGACAATATTTCTAAATAATTCATATTCTATACCATGGAATATTAGTGCTACTTTTGTTAGTAGTTCTTTTAACTGTTCTGGTTTCATATTATCTTCATTTTCAGTTTTATACTTCTCTACTACTTCTTCCTCTAGACTATCAATAGTATTATATTTTTCTAGTTTATCTTTAATTCTTAAAGCTTTATCTAATCTTTCTCTAACAATACTATCTACTTCGTTTCTTAACTTTTCAGTAATTTCTAATTTGTCATATTCCATCTTTTCTTCACCAATAGATGCGATTACTTCTTCTTCGAAGGCAATTAATTTTTTTATAGCTTCGTGGCCAAATAATAGGGCCTCTAGCATATCGTCTTCACTTGCTTCTCTAGCTCCTGCTTCAACCATGTTAATAGCGTCTTTGGTTCCCGCTACTGTAAGATCAATATCTGATACTTCGGCTTCTGCAACTGTTGGGTTTATAATAAATTTACCATCTACTCTACCTACTTTAACTGCCGCTACTGGACCATTAAATGGTATCTTACTAATACAAGTTGCTAATGATGATCCAAATAATGCTGTAAGTTCTGGTGAATTATCTTGATCTACTGATAATACTGTGTTTACTATTTGGACTTCATTTTTGAAGTCTTCTGGGAATAATGGTCTTAGTGGTCTATCGATCATACGAGCTGCTAGTGTTGCGGCATCAGTTGGTCTTCCTTCTCTCTTAATAAATCCTCCAGGTATTTTACCTACTGAATATAGTTTTTCTTGGTATAATACCATAAGTGGAAAGAAATCTGATAGTAGGTTTGCTGTTTTGCTTACTACTGCTGTTGATAACACTACGGTGTCTCCATATCTTACAAGTACTGCTCCATCTGCTTGCTTGGCTACTTGCCCATGTTCTACTATTATCTCTCTTCCATAAAAATCTAACTTAAATACTTTTTTCTCCATATATTTACTCCTTTTCTTTTTATTTAAATTATATATATTTATTAAAATAAATTTAAAGGCACTCAAAAAAGAGTGCCTACTTTATTATTTATTATTTTCTTAAGCCTAGTTTTGCAACTACATCTCTGTATCTCTTAACATCTGTTTTTATTAAGTAGTTAAGTAAGCTTCTTCTTTTTCCAACTTTCATTAAAAGTCCTCTTTTAGAAGCTTTATCTTGCTTATTATTTTTTAGATGTTCTGTAAGAGCATTAATTTCTTTTGTAAGAATTGCTATTTGTACTTCAGGAGATCCTGTATCTTTTGCATCTCTAGCGAATTCTTTAATTAACTTAGCTTTTTCATTTTTATTTAATGCCATTTTTTATTTCCTCCTTATCTTATTTTCACCTTTAACCTAGTTATGGTAAGAGGTACCGATAACAAAGTTCAAGGAACATATTAATAATACACTATATTTTACTTTTTGTAAAGTGTTTTATAACTTTTACTTTAAATATTTATTTATTTTATTCTTTATTAATTCCTAATTCTTCTTTGGTTATTGGATCTATGATCATTTGATTATTATATGGAATTACTGCCCCTACTGTTCCATTTGTGTTTTTCTTACCCATTTTTACTGCTACTGGAGCCCACATTTCTGTCATACCAAGACCATTCCATAAAACATCTGGTGCTCCTAATTCTTCAAATACTGTAGAACATAGTAGTTCAGTAAACATTTTTAATTGTTCTCCTCCTGATACTCCCATTTTTAGCCAAGATAAATCTAGCTTTGATGTATCGGCTTTTCTTAACATTGCTTTTAGACTTTCTAGATATTTTATATAGTCAGTATTTTGATTTAATGAAAAGTCTATTTTTTCATTTTTATTACTTATTTCTCCAAAAATACTATTTAAGAAGCACTCCCACTGAATTGGTCCTGCAAAAACTCCTGCTGGTTTTATTCTATATAACTCTTCTTTAAAATCTTTTGGTAATGCTTTTAAGGTTAAATTTACATTAAGACTTTTACATAATGCATAATGCATTGCTAATTTACCGAAGGCCATAAAAGTTGGAAGGTTACCCATAAATATTTCTCCTGGCTCTAACTCGGTTACATAATCTAATGACTTTGTGACACAATTTAGGCCATTTTCACTTAACATAACTCCTTTATGTGTACCACTACTACCACCAGTGAACATTATATCACCAATTTTTTCATCTTTATGAATTGGATAAATTGCATCTTCAAAACTTTTTCCTTTTTTTAAAACGTAATCTAATTTACTATCTAGTGATAACAAGACATTTCCACTTATTATTTGCTTTACTCCATATAATGTTTTTATTATGTTATTGTCAAGTGATCTAACTGCTGAAAAAAGAATTACGTCTATATCCATATCTTTACTAGCGTTTTTAAATTTCTTATATGAATCATTTATTCCAATGAACATTTTTGGTCTTACTACTTTTAAATCTTGCATTATTTTATAATCCATATCTAAAGGATTTATTGGGCATATTATTGCTCCTAATTTATTTAAGGCATAAGATATATATATTGCTTCTGGTGTATTAGCTACTGATAGTGCTATTATATCATTTTCTCTTACTCCTCTTTTATATAGTGCTTTGGCGTATTCATCTATTTTTGTGTGTAACTCTTCGTATGTTACTTTTAATCCACCGAATGTAATAGCTATATTGTTCATATACTTTTTATTTCTTTCATATAAGAATCCATATTCAGTATCGTTTGGTTTTGCAGCTGTTTTTGCCTTTTCACTATAAAAGTTCATATTTAATCCCATCTTTGATGGTTTTTCTGTTTCTATCATATTATCCCTCCAAAATATATTTAAAACTACATTCTGTTATTATACTACATTTTTGTTAAAGTGACAATTTTTATTTTTTTATTCTTATTTTTGATTTTTTTGTATCTTTATATATTTCAATGTGATCAACGGTTAAGTTAGTTTCACTTACATCAACATTAATTTCACTACCATCTAGTGGTTCATTTTTTAATGCATTAAAGTCTACTTTACTATTTTTAGTAAGTGGCATGCTTTCTCTTATTTTAAACTTAGCTGGTATTTGTCTTGATGACATAGTTGAGTCCCCAATGATATTATTATAAACGATATCTTTTATTACTTCTATTTTTTCTTCTTCACTTATATCATTATTTTTTAGGACTAAATGACACATAGGCATAATTCCTCTTTGCCTGTCATCAAAATATTCTACTAGTTTTGCATATTTTACTTTGTCATTTTTTTCAATTATGCTTTCTATTTCATAAGGTTTTATTTTATAACCATCGAATCTAGTAAATGATCTGTCTTTTCTGGCTTCGTGATAGAACACTCCATTTTTGTCCATTTGTACTAAATCTCTAGTTCTTATGTAACTTCTACCATCCATTTCATATCTAGGAACAATGATATCCTCTTGTTACTGCATCTGAAGAAACTACAAGTTCTCCTTCTAGACGTTCTTTTCCTTCTTCAAATTTTAATGGTACTAATTTATCTTCAATATTTGGATCTACTATTGAATAAATTGTATTAGGTAGTGGTATTCCTATTGAGCCAAGCTGATTATATTCATCTTGGGCATATGAGCCACATCCAAGAAATTCACTCATACCATGTCCTTTTTCTACTTCGGCACTACTTCCATGTTGTTTAAGCCATTTATTTACTCTTTCTTCATCTTGTGGTGAAAGTGAATCACCGCCATAAATTATAGTGTGAATGCACGATAAATCTTCATTAGTCAAATAACTATAATCAGGAAGAGCCGCTAACCATGCTGGTGTTCCCATAATTATATTTGGATGATATTTTTTTATTAAATATCCAAATTCATTTATTTCAAATTCTGGTACATCAATATTGTTTGCACAACTAGCTATATTAAGCAAGTAATTATCATAGGCTCCAAAAGGAGCAAAGTATGGAAGCACATGAAGTGCATTATCTCCTTTAGTGAAACTTACATTACCTTTGATTAATTGTTGTAATGTCGATATGCCGTTTTTATTACTGGCAGTTATTGGCTTTGGTCTTGCACCACTAGTACCTGAAGTATGGCCTATATATGTGATTGCTTCAGCATCTGTATCAGTTATATAACTAGTATATCTGCATTCTCTTATTAAATCACTATATCTTGATACTTTTAAAATTGAACTTGCAATTGCTTCTTTAAGTAATTTTTCTTCTTTTTGCATATTGCTCATTCTAGCATATAGAACTTCATATGATTTTAGTTTTTTTACACTTAAATTATTATTTCTAATATTTTTTAATTCATTATATTTAAGTGCATCTTTTAAATAATCTATCTTTCCTGATAAGTTCATTGAATCACTTGCGGATATTATCACTATGTTTTCTATACCTAATTCTTTTAACTCTTTCTCTATTGGTTTTAACATAGCAAGATAGCATTTATCTAGAGCTACTATATACTTTGCTCTTTCGTATTTTATAACTTCTAGTACTTTTTGAGCATTTGCCATTATATCCATACTATCTGGTCTTGGATCTATGAAATCTGTTACAGCACCTATATTGGCACAACCTAACCATATTTGAGCAGATTCTGGTATATTTGGCAACATATTCATTACTATTTCGCCTTTCTTTACACCTAATGATGTTAGAACTTTTGAGGCTGTAGATGCCTTATCAAATAGTTCATCCAATGTCATATTTTTTCCATAATAACTATGAGCAAGTAATGATTCATTTCCTTTTGTTTTCATTTTTAAATACTCAGTTATATTAGTTTTTGGATCCTCGACATTAACTATTTTTTCATCATAATACTTCATCCATGGTTTATCTATGTGTGGATATCCAGTTTCTTTATTCATATTTGATTCCCCCAAATCGATTTTATTTTACCATAAAAGGATTTGTTTTTCAACAATAATGATTAAAAAATAAGATAAGTCTATATTATGACTTACCTTATTTTTTTTCTATTGTTTTCTTCTAAATATACTTTTATTGCTTCTATGGTATCATTAACAGTATTTTTATTTTTACATATTTCTAAATTACTTTTAAGTTCATCAATTACTTCATCTAAGGAAATATATCTAAATTCAAATAATCCTTCTTTTTCATTATCTGTAAGATTAATGTTATCGATATTTGGTTTTAAATCTGAAATGATACTGTAGTAGTTGATAATATATTCACTGTTTAATCCTTCTTTAGGATAGTCTTTGCAATAATATTTTATTTGAAAAAATGGTTTTCTTTCTTTCAAAGGGATTGTTATGCCAGTTTCTTCCTTTACTTCTCTTACTATACACTCATCATATGATTCATTATCTTCAACATGACCTCCTATTATTTGGTAAGTATTACGGCCATATCCTAGTAGTATTTCATTATTAGAGTTAATTATTAACATCTTTGCTCTTTTAACTGAATTGTTTATGTCTTTTTCATTTAAGTTATCTTCATTATAAAATATTTTTTTCATATTTCTCCTCTACCTTTTCTAATCAATTTCATATTTCCATCCTGGCTTCCACTCTCCTGTTTTACGCCAGTCATTTTCATTCGCAGTCTCCCAGCTTATATTTTTTGTAATAACCTCAAGTGCTAACTGAGGAGCCCTATGTGCTACAATACCTATTGTTTTACCTTTATATTCTTTTAGTATATCATTAATAAAACTTTGTACTCTTACTTCAACATCTTTTAAAGACTCACCATTAGGAAATGGTACATCAATATGATCTTCATAAACAATTAATTTCTTATCTTCACCGTCTAAATCTCCATAATTACATTCTCTTAGTCTTTTATCTTGAATTTTCTTAACATTAGGAAAAGCAATATTAGCACTATCTATTGCTCTTATTAAATCTGATGTAAAGATAATATCAAACTTAATATCTTTATTAACCTTTCCTAAATTAAGTGCCTGTTCTTTTCCAAGTTCGTTAAGTTCTACTTGTTTCCAGCCAGAACACTTTTTACTAGCATTATCATAAGTAGTACCATGAACAAAATATATAAGTTCTGTTTTCATTTCTATACCTCATTTTATTAATTTATATAATTTATTTATTATGTCTATAACTTTATCTTTTAATTCAATATCATTTTTAAATCTAGGTAATATTCTTAAATTGGCCTCTAAATCGTATATTAAATGTCTTATATCAAAATATTTAAAATTAAATATTTCAGGATAGTATTCTTTTAAATATTTAGGAATATCCTTATAATCATTATTGTTTACATGCTTTTCTTCTTCTAAAGATGCATATTTAATAGGATTATAACACATTCTCAAAAATATATCTAATTCATAGTCAATTGGAGCAGATAATGATCTTTCAAAATCAATAACTTTAATATTATTATTACTATCAATAAGTATATTATCAAAATGAAGATCACCATGTACTAATCTATAATCATTATCTATAAAATATCTATCTATATTTTTAATTATATTATTAAATTTATCAAGTACTACCCCATCAAATAAATTACTAACTTCATTCATTTCGTTATTTAACTTATTTTTAATATATAAAGCAAAGTTATATACTTCTCCTTTTGTTTTATGAATAGACTTCATCATATCTACTACTAGCTTTAATACATCTTTTCTTTCTTCTAAAGATAAGGTATGCCATACATTATAGAGTGTAACTCCCTCTACTTTTTCAATTATTTCATAAGAATAGTCTTTATTATCTGATATGTAATAATTGTATAATCTTGGTATATATTTATTATCATTATTACTTAAGTAAAATTTAATTTCTTGAGTGAATCTATCTTTATTATTTTTATCACTACATATCTTAATAATATACTTATTATCTAATATATAAACAGTATTAGTAAAGCCAGAATTTACTTTCATACATTTCATATTATTATTTAAAATATCATTATCATTTATTATTTTATTTAAATATTCTTCCATTATTATTTTTTCTCCATTTTAGTTTTTATTATATTACCTTATTCAATTACACCATTCTCTATAAAATAATGTTTACCTACAAAATCTATATTATTATCTTTTATTCTAATAAATGATTCATTAGGTAATCCTATTATTCTAGTATATTTGCTAACTTCAAATACTTCATCCATATATTCTTTATTATTAATATCAAAGTGAGGATATATATTTAAATTAATAAAACCTAATCCTTGATAATCTACTAATTCATAGTTTTTAAAATCATCTTTATATATTACTCTATCTGTTTGATTCATAGCACCTGCACTAGTACCAATAGTAATACCATTTCTATCCCTTAATATATTAAATAAATTATATTCTATAATAGATTTCATTTCTAACTGTGGACTACCACCCATTAAATAAACTATATCTGTTTTTTCTATATATTTATAAGCATCTTCTTTAGATACTCTATTATCTATTAAATTTACTTCTTTAAAATTAATATCTATATTTTTAAATACATTAATAATTTCTTTTACCTGAGTATCATTTCTTTCATATTCATCAAATAAACTTGCTATAAAAGTAATAGACATATTATTCTCTATATCTTCTTTTATATACTTCTTTTGATTATCATTAAACCCTTTATTTCTATCTATTCTACTAAACATATAATTAATTTTCATGATTGTCTCCTTTAAAGTAGTCTTCTTTAGTAATGGAATAATAGATCATATCGGCTTGCTTTTTAGTAACTTTATTAAGTACTCTTTTTCTCATTGTGCCTTCATATTTCATTCCTGCTTTTTCCATTACTTTTCCACTAGCGGGATTTGCATCTATATGATCAGCATAAATTGTTTCTACTTCTACTTCTTCAAAAAAGAATTTTATTACTCTTTTTAATGATTCTGTAGCTAGGCCTTTACCCCACCATTTTCTTCCATAACAATATCCTATTTCTACAGTATTATTTTTTATATCAATATCTACTGCTCCAATTGTACCAATGGGAGTATTATCTTCTTTTGATACTACTATCCAGTTATAAAAGTTATCTTTTGTATATTCTTCTTCTAGGTATTTAAGATAACTTACGGCATTTTCTTCTTTTTCATAAGCATCCCAAGATAGATACTTAGTTACTTCTTTATCACTAGCCCAATTATTAAACATATCTTTAGAGTCATTAATACTTGCTTTTCTAAATAGAAGTCTATTTGCTTCTAATTCTATTGTTCCTATGTTTTTCATATAAATCATCTCCTTTTCTTTCTTCAATTTTGCCATCTTTTACTACAAAATAATTATTAATATAATAAGTATTCTTATCTTTTATTACTATACAAGAATCATTAGGTAAGCCTATTATTCTATGTTTATAAGAACTATTAACTATTTCATTTACTTGCTCTTTATTATTAATATCAAAATGAGGATCAATAGTTGTATCAGTAAAACCTAATCCTTCATAGAAGAATATCTTATCATAATCATCATCTTTAGAATAATACCCTATCTTACCTAAGTTCATGCTACCCGCAGAAAATCCAAGTAATACTTTATCTTTAAATAATTCTTTATAATCTATTCTCTTAATTATATCTAGTTGTATTAAAGGATTACCTCCAAATAAATATATAATATCTACTTTCTTTATTATATTTATCATATCGTTAATAGAAGTCCTTCTATCTATTAAATAAAATTTTTTAACACTATTAAACATACTTCTTATACCCATTTTATCACTAGTACCATCTATTAAAGTATCATTCTTACTATAATCATCTTTAGCACATATAATAGCCATACTATTATAATCATTTAATTCTTTATTTATAATTTCTTTTATTCTAGGATTAAAGCCTTTTGCTTTATCACAACCACTAAATAATATTATCATAACATTCACCTACTTTCTCTTAACTTTACATTTATTTAAAACAATTAATGGTATCTTCATCTCATCTTCAGTTAAACCAGCATGGGTTGATTTATGAATATGACCTACATTCCTATATTTAAAATATTTATTGCTATAAGCTAGAGCAAAATAATCTCCTAGTGAATCTCTAAAATATTTATGTTCAGTACCATTACCTAATAACTTACTATTAATAAGTTCTTCTTTAGTCATTAATATAAAATAATTACTAAAATATTTATTAAATAGATAAACAAATTCTTCCTCTCTATCATCTTTTATTTTAAAACTACATAGTCTTCCTTCAAAGGATGTATCTTCAGCAAGTGTATCGAATATATCTTTATAATCTTCTAATATAATAGTATCACAATTAATATGGCCATGATCTGCTACTACAATAAGTAATGTATCATCAGATATAGTATTATATAATTCTTCGGTTTTTTTATTAATTAATTCAAAATAATCTCTAGTTTCTTTACTATCAGTACCAGTAATATGCATAGTAGTATCTGGTTCAGGATTATATACATAAATGTAATTTTTATCTTTAACATTTAAACTACTTTTAATTTTACTTATCATATCATCGATATCTTCATATTTATTTTCATTAAATGGAGCAATTATTTTTGAATAATATTTGCCTTTTTCATTTATTAATTCACAAATATTTTTATATGGAAAATATTTTCTAGCTAGTGATACACTATCAGCAGCTATATCAGTATCTTTAATTTTGTTAGTAAACATTGTTACTATTTTATTTTCTTTTTTAAAATATAAATCCCAAGCAAGCCAACCGTGTTCCATTGGCGAAAGACCAGTAAGCATTGATGTAGTTGAAGCTGTTGTAGTAGCGGGTACTACTGAAGATATTTCTTTTAACATATTTCTATATAGAAAACTATTCTCTCCTAATGATTTTTTTATTAATCTTGATCCCATTCCATCAAATAATATAACTACTACATTTCTTGGTTTATATTCATCTAACATTTTATCAATATCACTTAAAGTATTATGATAAACATCAAGTTCAAAATATCTTCTAATACTAGATGCTAAACTAACAATACTATTATCATATTCTGGTAATATAAACTTATCCATTTTATCTACTTCCTTTCCAATATTAACATATATATAGAAAAAACCGAAGGCAACTATTCTATATAAGAATAGTGACTCCGGATTTTATTAATTATAAAATACGTGTAGGTTTTATCCCGAGATAGCTTTATATATCTCCTCACTTGCTATAACTATATAATTTATTTTATGTTTTGTCAACATTTTATTTATATTTGTTACATCTTTTTAATTTATTTAATAGTTTCTTTAGTGTATTACAATATTCTCATATAAGTCCTAACATTTACAACCGAGATCATTTATTGCTCGCACCACCTAGAAGCGATTAACATTTATATTAAAGTATTCTTTCAAATACTTCTTAAAATATATTTTATCATAGAGACTACAGGCTCTATGATACCTAATGAAGACTTAAGATTAACTTAAGGCTTCATAGGCTATTATGAATTTAAAGATTCGGTTTCATAAAGATTTCTATATATCTTACAACTATTTAATAATTCTTTATGTTTACCAGTAGCTATTACTTTACCATTATCCACAACATGAATAATATCAGCATCAATGATTGTAGATAATCTATGTGCTACTATTACAATAGTATGATCATCAACTAAATTATCAATAGTCTTCTTAATATAATCTTGTGAATTGTTATCTAAAGCTGAAGTAGCTTCATCAAATAATATTACTTCACTACCTTTAGATAATGTTCTAGCAATAGATAGTCTTTGTTTTTGCCCACCAGATAAGTTAATACCAGACTCTCCTAATAATGTGTCATATTCTTTAGGTAAAGACATAATATAATCATCTAAGTAAGCCATCTTAGAATATTCTCTTATCTTTTTAAGTGATATATTCTTATTAATTAATTTAAAATTTTCTTTAATAGTTCTATTAAAAACAAAAGGTTCTTGTCTAATTATTGATATATGTTTTCTTAATTCTTCTTCACTTAAGTCTTTAATATTAATACCATCTAATAATATTTCTCCACTAGTAGTATCAAATATTCTAGTAATTAGATTAAATAAAGTGCTCTTACCTTGGCCTGATGCTCCTACTATGGCAACCTTCTTATTAGGTTCAATCTTTAAACTAAAATTATTTAAGATATTTCCTTCATCAGGATAATTAAAATTAACATTTTTAAATTCGATTACCCCTTTAACATTAACTAACTTCTTATTACCAAACTCTTCATCTTTATATAATCTATTCTCTAATATATCATTTACTCTTGATATTGATACACTAACCTTTTGATATGTTTGTGTTAAATCATTTATGTTTTCTATTAACCAGGTAAAACGATATACATAATATGTCATGGCAATAAAGAATGTTAAACTTATCATCTTATTGTATAATAATACGACACAAGTAGCAAATACTCCACATTCTAATATTGATTTTAATAATCTAGTCTTTATATTAAAACTCTTTTGGATATCTATTTCTTCACTTGATTTTTTGTATATATCTTTAATGATGCTAGTCATATCACTAATTAGGTTATTTTTAATACCTAATGTTTTTATTTCTCTTATACCTCTAATTGATTCAGTAGTTAAAGAAGTAAACTTATCTTGCTCTTTTCTTCTTTCTTTATGTGTTTCTTTAAGTAATGGATTATATTTTTTTAATATTAGGAATAATATAGATACAATAAATATTATTTCTACTCCTATTATCCAAGAGTTTATGAATATATAGATTATAACTATTAGTGATGCTATAAGTGATGATATCATGTTTAATAATCTACCAAAAGCAAAACTTAAAGTATCAGCATCACTTGTTATTCTGTTTATTATTTCTCCTGATGACATTTTTTCGTAAGCTACAGGAGGCAGAGATAATGCTTTCTTATATGTATAAAAGCCTAACTTTCTTGTTAATTTACTTTCTTCTTTATATAGTATTGAATTGGCATGATGTAATACTACTCCATCCATTGTTATTTCTAATATAAAATATATTCCTAAAAATATTAAAGCATTTTTTATATCTAACATAGTTATCTCTTCTACTACTCTACCGTTTAAATAGCCAGTAAATACTTCACATAATCCAGATATGAATATTATGATACTTGCAAATATAAGTTTACTTATATCTTCTTTAACTAGTTTTAATAGAGGTCTAAATTCTTTTAAGCTTTGCATATTTACACCTCCAAATAAAAGAACTACTTATTTATAAAGTAGTTCTAATTTAATATAATTAATTATTTTTACTTATTACAAAGTATGTGAAAAACATAGAAGAATTCCACTTTTCTTTAAAACTACTCTATCACTATTAAAATCTTTTAAACTTAAAGTCATCATCTTCATGATTTTCACTCCTCTCTCTTTAAATTCAAATTAAATATACCATATTATTTTATGTGTGTCAACCTTTTCTTGTTACATTCATTTTTATATACCACTTCAACCATAAATAAGTTTATGTTTTTCGTGGTATGAGTAAGCCTAGGGTCTTACTCATAATATTTTTTTAGTTTATTTAATAATTCTTTTAATATATTATTATCTTCCATTTTAGTAATAGCAAAACACTTCTTACCTAAATCTTTAAATGATGCTCCTGAATGATATAATAGTTTATTATCTATTATAATAAATCTATCATGAAATATATTGGTATTTATTATTTCTAAATTATTATATTGTTTTTCATACTTCTCTTTAGAAATATTATCTATATTTTCTGTATATATTTTTACTTTGATATTAATATCTTTAATGATATCAAATAGTTTTTTACCTGCATAATTATCTATTATAATTATTTCTTTCTTTGCTTTAGATAATATATCTATAAGTAGAGAATATGAATCATATATCTGTCCTTCATAAAATATATGATTATTACTTTCTTTTGTATTTAACTTATCAAAAGATTCTTGTAATATTTTTATATCTTCTGTATTTTTTATAGTTAATTCATTAAAATACTTCTGTTCTATTAGTGAAGTATTTATTATACTTTTCATTGCTACGAATGCATCCATTATTGTAATTGTTATCTTTGTTGCTTCTTTACTTTTTAAGATTGTAGCAAGCATATATACGCCTTGCTCGGTAAAAACTCTGGGATTTTTATACTTACCTCCACGTTTTTCTATTTTTTGGTCGAAAATTTCGACCAAAAGATTATTACTTTCGTTATCAGAAAGTTTAAAGCAATATCTTTCTGGAAATTTTTCTATATTATTTTTAACCGCTTCGTTTATTCTTTTTGTTTCTACATTATAGAGTTTAGCCAAATCAGAATCTAACATTACCTGTTTACCTCTAATTTCATATATCATATTTTCTATCTTTATATTATCACTTACAACTATCTTGTTCATCACATCATCCTTTCTTTGATTTCTAAAAAGTTATATCTCTTTTATCATTGTCTTATTGTTTATGATAATATAAATACCTGGTGATGTCAATATTAAAATACACGTTTTTTAGTAATTTCTTTACTACCATCATAAATAAAAGCAGAACATTCAGATCTGCCTATTTAATCTTGTTTTAATTTATTTTTATTTAGAAATAATAGCACACATGCACTTATCAAAATTAGGTATATCACTACTAATATAACATTTAATTATCTTAAAATTATTTTTTATAATTTCTTCTTTAAAAGTAGTAAGGTCTACTATATTACATGAAGTATTAGTTACTATTATTTTTTTATTAGTATTTATATTTTTTCTTACTACTTTCTTAAAAGCATCATTAATATTAGACTTATAAGTATTAGTACCATCACCCATAGATATAACTAGAGCAATTCCATTATCATTTAAATGTTCATATATAAACTTATAAAATAAGTTACGATGTTCTTCTTTTAAAAACATATGAATGACCGCTACGGAATAGATAAAGTCATACTTTTTATTTAATTTATCTTTTATTATATCTAAGGATTTAAAATTATCTACATATTTATTATTAGTTAGTTCATTACATTTATTAATTACTGTTTTAGAGTAATCAATACCTAATATATTATGATAACCTATATTAAGTAAATGAATTATATCTCTACCTTCTCCACATCCTACTTCTAATATACTATTATTCTTAGTGATATTATAATCTTTTATTACTTTAACTACATCTTTACTAAAATCTGTTATTTCCCATAGCATATTATTATCATAAGCATCTTTATATCTATCTTCATATGCTTCATAATATTCTTTTTTCATGATATTGCCTCAATTTATTTTCTTAATATCAATTAAACCTCTAGTATGATAACCATGTTTTTCATAAAAGTTTATTCCTATTTTATTATAAGCAAATACATCGATAGAAATATATTCACATCCTATACTTTTGAAATATTCTTCTATTTTATTCATAAGTAAAGTACCTATACCACTGCTTCTTACTTTTTTGGATACTACTAGTTCTGTTACTTCTCCACATTTAGGGCATTTATAATCTAAATAATCATATTCATCATAACTTCTTAAGCATCCCATTATTAGTCCTACGACTACGTCATTATCTATTGCTAGATAACATTTACCATTATTATCTTTTACTTCTTCTAAATCTAATATAGCCATCTTATCTCGATATTCAGGATGTAATTGATCTAGATTATCCTTATCAATACTAAGGATATATTCTTCTAATTCTACTAACAAATCTTTTACATCTTCTAAATATTTATCTTTATATTCTACTATTTTCATTATTTCTCCTTCTCCACTTTAGTCTTCTGTGGTATGATGAAGCCTATTTTAGTCTTCATCATAATATTTTTTTAGTTTATTTAATAATTCTTTTAATATATTATCATCTCCCATCTTAGTAATAGCAAAGCATTTCTTACCCAAATCTTTAAATGATGCTCCTGAATGATATAATAGTTTATTATCTATTATAATAAATCTATCATGAAATATATTGGTATTTATTATTTCTAAATTATTATATTGTTTTTCATACTTCTCTTTAGAAATATTATCTATATTTTCTGTATATATTTTTACTTTGATATTAATATCTTTAATGATATCAAATAGTTTTTTACCTGCATAATTATCTATTATAATTATTTCTTTCTTTGCTTTAGATAATATATCTATAAATAGTGAATATGCATCATATATTTGTCCTTCATAAAATATATGATTATTACTTTCTTTTGTATTTAACTTATCAAAAGATTCTTGTAATATTTTTATTTCATTATCATGTTCTAATACTAAACTATTTATATATTTTTGTTCTATTAGCGAAGTGTTAATATAGTTTTTCATAGTTATGAATATGTCTACTATTCTAAGACTCATTTTTATTGCAACATCACTTTTTAAAATGCCTGCTAACATAGTAATACCATGCTCTGTAAATGCATATGGCAAATATTTTCTGTGTTCTCCACGTCCATTCTTTAAGGTGCCATTTTGGCACCTTAAAGAAATGTATTCAGCCTCAGTTATTTGAAAACAATAATTTTCTGGAAATCTATTCATATTTCTAAGAACCTGCCTATTTAACTGTTTCGTTTCATAGCCAAATAACATAGCCAAGTCAGAATCTAGCATTACCTTTTTACCTCTAATTTCATATATCATATTTTCTATCTTTATATTATCGTCTACTACTATATTGTTCATTTCATCATCCTTTCTTTATTTTATCATTGTCTTATTGTTTATAATAATATAAATACCTGGTGATGTCAATGTTAAACATTTATTTTTTTAGTTTATTTAATAATTCTTTTAATATATTATCATCTTCCATCTTGGTAATAGCAAAGCATTTCTTACCTAAATCTTTAAATGATGCTCCTGAATGATATAATAGTTTATTATCTATTATAATAAATCTATCATGAAATATATTGGTATTTATTATTTCTAAATTATTATATTGTTTTTCATACTTCTCTTTAGAAATATTATCTATATTTTCTGTATATATTTTTACTTTGATATTAATATCTTTAATGATATCAAATAGTTTTTTACCTGCATAATTATCTATTATAATTATTTCTTTCTTTGCTTTAGATAATATATCTATAAGTAGAGAATATGAATCATATATTTGTCCTTCATAAAAGATATGATTATTATTTTCTTTTGTATTTAACTTATCAAAAGATTCTTGTAATATTTTTATTTCATTATCATGTTCTAATACCAAACTATTTATATATTTTTGTTCTATTAGTGAAGTATTTATTATACTTTTCATTGCTACAAAAGCTCTCATAATATTTATGCTTACTATACTAGCATTTTCGGTTTTAAGTACTGTTGCTAACATTGCGACTCCTTGTTCAGTAAATACATATGGTAGTTTTCTAACTCCACCATACATATTCCAACTTGAAGTTTCAAATTGAAACTTCAGGTTATCATATTCATTCTTATCTATTTGAAAATAAAAATCTTTAGGAAATCTTTCTATGTTTCTTTTAACCGCTAAATTAAGTGATTTAGTTCCATTCTTACAACCATATAATCTTGCTAAGTCAGAGTCTAACATTACTTTTTTACCTCTAATTTCATATATCATATTTTCTATCTTTATATTATCGCTTACCACTATATTGTTCATTTCATCATCCTTTCTTTATTTTATCATTGTCTTATTGTTTATGATAATATAAATACCTAGTGATGTCAATGTTAAAATATTTATTTATCTATTAATATATTTCTATGAACCTGTACTGTTATAATGTTTTAAACCTATTTTAAAAGATAGAAAACATGGTATTAAATACACTACTATTAATAATGGTGATAATAAATATAATGTATTATTAGATTTTCCTAATAGATAAAGTAAAGGATAATAGTTAACTGAAGCATATGGAATAATAAAAGTAAATATAAATATAAAACCTTTTCTAAATATTCCTATTGGATACTGAGCCATTTGTTTACCACCATCTGTTAATAAGTTTCTTACTTCTAAGCCATGAATGGTAATAAAGCAGTATGAAGCCATTAATAAGAATATTCCAAAGAATAGTATTATTGATGATAGAAACATTGCTATTATTAATAATATATTTATTATATTCCATTCTATATTTAAGTGACTTATGGCTATGTAGAATATTATTAATGATTGTATAATTCTAGCTATTTTTACAAAATCCATCTCACTACATATAACTTGATATAGTATTCCTCTAGGTCTTACTAATAGTCTATCTAGAGAACCACCAATAATGAATTTATCAAATTTGTCTATACCTCTAAAGAATGTTTCATTAAAGGCAAAACCAAAATGAATAATGGAAAAGCATAGTAATACTTCATATAAGGTAAAACCTTTTATATTATCAAATCTTTGAAATAGAGCTACTGTCATAAAGTAATATGTGAAGAATACTCCTATTTGACTAATAAAAGTTAAGATAAATGATAGACGATATTCTAATTGGGACTTTAATTTAAGTTTCATTGCTTCTATATATAATTTAACCACCTTGGATCACAGCCTTTCTTAGTGATACTCTTGATATTAGATATCCTAATAGTATGGTAATTATTATCCAAATTATAGAACCTATAATAAGAATATAGCCTTCATGTAATGGTATGCTATTAGAATATATTCTGAATGGAAAATCTCCTATAAATCTAAATGGAAGAGATTCTGCTATTGGTTTTAACCATGTTGGAAAGAATGGTATAGGAATTGTTCCGCCCATAAATATTTCTGCTATTACATTATAAGTTGTCATAGTTCCTTTCTCATCTAAAGTAAACATTGTTAAAATATGCATGAGCAGATTTAATGATGTAACTAAGAATAATCCTAGGATTAATGCTACTATAAACATTATAAAATTATTTATAGAATAAGGGGTAGATAAATGAAATGGATATGGTAATGATATTGCAAGAATTATTAATGGGATAAATCTAAGTAGGACTGCTACTAATCTTTTGGAAAGCATTTTTATGTACCATTTAAAATAGAAATCTTGTGGTCTTATTAATTCATAAGCTAAATTACCATTTTTAATCATATCAAGTAATTCGTTTTCTCTATCAAAGGGATATATTAGGGCAAAGAATGATTGTTGAAGCCATAAGTAATTAATAAGTTCTTGCCAGTTCATTGGCGTATTTCCTCCACTTTCGTAGAAGGCTAAATATACCATAATAAATATTAAGCCAAAGAATATTTGGGTACATATACCTGCTATGGCTTCGGTTCGATATTGAAGATTAGTTATAAATCTTAATTTGAAATAACTTAGATATGATTTCATAATTTATAGTCCTCATATAGTTTAAGTATTACATCATCTATGCTTTCGTTATCTATTTCAATATCTTCTATATTATATTTTGTGGTAAGTTTACTTAGGAAATTGGATATACTTATTATATTGGAATCTATTATAAAATTATAATAATCTTCTTTTTTATATTTTTTTATAACTCCTTTTGTTTTGATATTATCTATTTTATCTTTAGTAAATATTTTGATATTTTTATAGCTACCATATTTTTCTTTTAGGGTTTTAATATTTCCATCAAATAGTATTTCTCCGTTACCGATTAGAATAATTCTTTTAGCTAGGGCTTCGATATCATTCATATCATGAGTGGTAAGAATTACTGTTACTTTATCTTCTTTATTTATTTTTTTTATAAAGTCTCTTACTATTTTTTTTGATATGGCATCTAATCCTATTGTTGGTTCATCTAAGAATAATATTTCTGGTTTATGGAGTAGTGATGAGGCTATTTCGCATCTCATTCTTTCTCCTAGTGAAAGGGTTCTTACTGGTTTTTTTATTATTTCTTCAATACTTAAAAGTTTTACTAGATATTTCTTTGTTTTTTGATATTCAGTATTATCTATTTTATAGATATCTCTTAATAAATCAAAAGTATCTTCTGCTGGAATATCAAAAGCTAGTTGACTTCTTTGTCCGAATACTACTCCTATTTTGGCTACATATTTTTTTCTATCTTTAATAGGATCTAAATTGTTTATAGTAATAGTACCACTAGTGGGAAGAAGTATTCCTGAAAGCATCTTAATGGTGGTACTCTTTCCAGCACCATTCGGACCAATATAACCTACCACCTCTCCTTTCTTTATTTCAAAAGATATATTCTTTACTGCTTCTACTTCTTTGTATTCTCTTTTGAAAAATGATTTTAAAGCAGCTTTTAGTCCACTATTTCTTTTGGCTACTTTAAAAGTTTTTGTTATGTTATCAACTTTGATGAATGACATTTTTATATCACATCCTTTCTGACAACGCAAAAAAGCCACATATTTTAAATATGTAGTTTCATCGGGCTATTAAATATATGGTTTTTTCTTCGCAAATGTCATAATAAATATATTATATTAAAATTTATTTGTCAATAGTTTTATATTAATTTTAATATTTTTCAATAATATTCATACAAAAGAATAATTGTTATTTCAAAGACCTTAGGCTTTGAAATACCCCTTAAGACCTTAGGCTTAAGGGGATATATTTTATTTTTCTATTTTTAAATAGTCATATGTTTTATCTGTTACTACTCTACCTCTAGGTGTTCTCTTTATATAACCTTCTTTTAATAAATATGGTTCATAGACATCTTCTATAGTAGATGATTCTTCTCCAATAGAGGAAGCTAGAGCTTCTAAACCTACTGGTCCACCACCGAATCTTTCAATAATAGCAGTTAGTAGTATTCTATCTGTTTCATCTAAACCACTTTTGTCTACTTTTAATCTATCTAATGAACTATTTAGAATTTCTTCATTAATAATACCACCTGAGTATACTAAAGCAAAATCTCTTACTCTTTTAAATAGTCTATTGGCTATTCTTGGTGTACCTCTACTTCTCTTGGCAAGCTCACGAGCGGCATCATCAGTAATTGGTGTATCTAATACTTTTGATGTTCTTTTTATTATTTTATATAATTCTTCTTCGGTATAGTAATTTAATTTTGATATTATACCAAATCTATCTCTTAATGGGCTTGATAAATCACCTGCTCTAGTGGTTGCCCCTACTAAAGTGAAATGGGGAAGATTTATCTTGATATTTCTTGATGAACCTTCTGTTCCTACTATGATATCTAAATAGTAATCTTCCATAGCGGGATATAGTACTTCTTCGATATATCTTGGTATTCTATGTATTTCGTCTATGAATAAGACGTCACCTTCTTCTAAGCTTGATAATATTGCTGCCAAATCTCCTGTTTTTTCTATTGAAGGACCACTAGCAGTTTTGATATTGCTTCCTAATTCATTAGCTATTATATATGCTAGAGTTGTTTTTCCTAATCCTGGAGGTCCATATAATAATATATGATCTAAGCTTTCTTCTCTCATAAGAGCTGATTTTATAAATACTCTTAGGTTTTCTTTTATTTCACTTTGACCGACATATTCGTCAAGAGTTTCTGGTCTTATTGATAATTCTTTATCTTCATCTAATAAATTACTGGTTATTATTCTCTCTTCCATTGTTATCTCCTTCCTTATATATAGAAGTATATAAGTCTTTAGGACTACTATCGGCTTCTGTTAATTCAATACTAGGTAAGTCTTTTATTGAGGCAAGTCCAAAATAATCTAAAAAATCATCAGTAGTTTTATATAATATTGGTCTTCCTGGTAGATCTGATTTTCCACATTCTTTTATTAGTCCTTTAGCTAGTAATCTTCTTAATACATAGGTTGAATCTACTCCTCTTAGTTTTTCTAAATCTCCTCTAGTAATTGGTTCATTATATGCTATGATAGCTAATACTTCTAAAGCTGAATCTGATAAGTTTCTAGAAGTTGGATCTTCTAGTAGTTTTTGATAATATTTTTGATGTTCTTCCTTAGTGGTTAGTTTTATAGTATTACCTAGATAGTTTATTCTTAACCCTCTATTATCTTCTTCACAATAGTTTTTTAAATTTAATACTAGTTTTTTTGCTTCTTCTTCGGTTATTTCTAGGATATCTTCTATTTGTTTTATAGTTAATCCTAAGTCTCCTTGGACATATAATAGTCCTTCTATTATTCCTTCCATATTAATTCCTCAATTCTATTAGTATTTTTTCAAAGTTATTTTCTTGATTTATTATTACTTCTTTTTCTTTTACCATCTCTAAGATAGATAAAAATGTGACAACAACATATGGCTTGTTATATTCTTCTATTAGGTCTTCTAATGATACTTTTTTCTTTTCTCTTAGAATATTTTTTATATTTTTCTTTCTTTCTTTAACGGAGTATTCTTTTGTTGTAATAGTGGTTTCCATTGGTTTTTCTAATTCTTTTCTTTCTAAGAACTTTTTGAATGCTTCCATTAGTTCTTCAACAGTTCCTTCACCATTAATTGTTGTTTCGGTATAGTTACTTACTTTTTCTGGACCTTTTATATATATTTTTTTTCTTTCTTCTTCTAAGTGTTTAAATGTTGGTGTTATTTCTTTATATTTTTTATATTCTAGTAATTTGTTAATTAAATTTTCTCTTGTTATTTCTTCATCGTTATCTTCTTCATTATTTTTACTTTGAGGTAATAATGATTTTGATTTTAGATACATAAGTTCTGCTGCTAAAACTAAATATGATGATGATATATTAATATTTAAATCTTTTTGTGTTTCGATATATGTTAGGTATTTGTCTGTTATTTCTTCTATTTTTATATCTAATATATCTATATTAGATTCTTTTACTAAATGTAGTAATAAATCTAAAGGTCCTTCAAAGTTATCTATTGTTATGTAATCCATCTTAGTCACCATCCTTGTTAATTATATCAAATAAAAAGAAATAAGTAAATATTTGTATTTAACTATTTATTGTATCTATGATAGTATTTGTAACCTATTTAGTTACATTAAATAATTAGTTTTTATATTATAATTAATGAAAGGAGATTATTGTATGAATAAAAATATTAATCTAGTGGTAAATGCTTTGATTAGATATAATAATAAGGATAATTTATCTTGGATGAAAGTGTATAAATTGGTATTAACTGAACTTAAACTCGATAATATGATTGATAATTCTATTTTTCTTAGAGATGTTGTGAAAAAGATTAGTAGAGATGGTTATGATATTTATGATAATCCTTTTAAACTTGTAAGATATAAGTAATAAAAAAGAGAAGTTCTCTTTTTTTATTATATATTAAAACGGAGACCTTAGGCTCCGTTTTACCTCTTAAGACTATGGGCTTAAGAGGATATATATTATCTTGTCCATTCAAATTCAAAATCTAGTATTCTTACTGTATCTCCTTCTTTAATACCTGCTTTTTCTAATTCTTCATCAACACCCATTTTTCTTAATTTGTTTGAGAATCTTTCATAAGCTTCTTCGGTATTAAAATTAGTCATTCTAAATAGTTTTTCGACTATATCTCCTTTTATTGTATAAGTATCATTATCTTTTACAATAGTAAATGGTTTTTCTTCTTTAAATTTATATAATACATGACTTTCTTGCATGGAATCAGTAAATAACTCTTCTCTTTCTATTGTTTTAGTTAAACTTGATAGCTTGTCTATTACTTTATCTAATCCTTCATTTCTTATAGCACTTATTTCATATATTTCTTTATTTGTTATTTTTTCTTTAAACTTCTTTAGGTTTTCTTTGGCATTTGTTCCATCCATTTTGTTAGCAACAATTATTTCTGGTTTTGTTAACAATTTAGGAGAGAATGCTTCTAGTTCTTTTCTTATAGCTACATAGTCTTCATATGGATCTCTATCTTCTTCACTAGCCATGTCAATGACATGAGCTATTATTTTAGTTCTTTCTATATGTTTTAGGAACTTATGGCCTAGACCTGCTCCTTGTGATGCTCCTTCGATTAATCCTGGAAGGTCCGCTACGACAAAGGTATTATCTTTAGTTTTTACTACTCCCAAATTAGGAGATAAGGTTGTAAAGTGATAACTAGCTATTTTGGGATTGGCATTAGATATCATTGATAATATTGTGGATTTTCCAACGCTTGGCATACCTACTAATCCAACATCCGCTATCATACGAAGTTCTACTAATACTCTTCTTTCTTCTCCAGGTTCACCATTTTCGGCATATGATGGGCATGGATTACTTCTAGTTGAAAGACTTACATTTCCTCTTCCGCCACGGCCTCCATAGGCTATTATGGCCTGCTCGTTGTTTTTAGTTAGATCTGCTATTACTACACCAGTAGTGGCATCTTTAATGGTAGTTCCTATTGGAACTTTTACAATGACATCTTCACTATTTTTACCATTTTTATTTTTACCTTCACCATTTTCTCCATTATTTCCTTTTATTTTTTTTTGATAACGTAAATCTATTAATGTTTTTAATCCTTCATCGGCTTTAAAGATTATATCAGATCCTTTACCACCATTACCGCCATAAGGTCCTCCCATTGGGATATATTTTTCTCTTCGATAAGCCATACAGCCATTACCACCTGTTCCCGCTAGAAGGTCTATTACTACTTCATCGACAAACATGTTATCACTACCTTTCGTATTTTACTTTATAGATAACTACAAGCACCAGTATTATTATTAGTATTAGATATATGCCTGTTACCCATATTATTCTAGGAATATTTTTTTCTTTCTTTTCTTTCTTTGATTTCATTTCTTATACTCCTTACTTTTATTAATACTTTGTCATATATTTCCTGTAAGAAGTCTATTATATAAGTATCTATAAATCCAAGAACTGAAATAAAGATGATACTTACTATACCAAATTTTGAAACTAAAAACAAGTCTGGAAGTAAAATTAATAGTTCTAAAAAGGATATTATGCAAAATATTAATAGTATTTTTCGCCATAGGTTTAATGGTTTACATATTGTATATAGTTGTCTTAATGTTATAAAGCCTGTTAGTGCTACTACTACTAAACGATAATTTTCAAAATCTTTGTGAAAAACAGTACAAAACATTATTATTATAAAGATGTTTATTACTACTGTCATTCCATTTGGTAGAGCATTTCTAAATACTTTAGATAAGAAACCTTTGGTTACTTTGTTATAGTTTGGTTCTAACGCTAGGAAGAATGATGGTATTCCTACACATACTGAGCTTATTAGTGATAATTGAATTGGATAAAATGGATATTCATATTTTAATCCTATTGATAATAGTGATAATAGAAATGAATATGTGGTTTTTATTAAATACATTGCCGCTACACGTTCAATATTATTTACTACTCTTCTACCTTCATTTACGATATCTGGTAATACTGAAAAATCACTTGTCGTTAGTACTACTTCAGATACACTTCTAGCGGCATTAACGCCACTTTGAAGAGCTATTCCACAGTCAGCTTCTTTTAATCCTAATACATCGTTGACTCCATCCCCTATCATGGATACGGTATTATCTTCTTTTAAGGCTTTGATAACCATTTGTTTTTGTTTTGGTGTCATTCGTCCAAAGATTACTTTTTCATGAGCTACTTTTACTAATTCTTCATAATCTTTTGGTAAGTCTGGTCCTGCTATATATTTATCATATCCTTCAAAGTCTAATTGTCTTAATATATTTGATACTGAAATTGGATTATCTCCGGATATTATTTTTATTTCTACGCCTTGTTCTTTAAAGTATTTTAATGTTTCTCCTGCTGATGGTCTTATATTATCTTTTATTATTATGAATGCTAATACTTCTATTTTTTCTTTTTCTCTAGCTAATGTTATTATTCTATAGCCTTTTTTTATATATTTATCAAGCTGTTCATAATCAGTTATTTCTTTATCAGTTATATATTCTAGGGCTCCTAAATAATATTTTATGTTATCTATTTCTGTTATACTACATTTTTTAGCGGAACTAAATGGTACTCTATCTGTAACGTTTAAATCTTTTTTTATACCATATTTATTTTTAAGAGCTATATCTGTTGAATTATTTCCTTCTTCGGTATTAATATTAGCAATAATATTATCTATATTTACCCTTTTATCTAATACGATGGTATCCACTACTGACATTGTTCCATCGGTTATGGTTCCGGTTTTATCTAAACATAATACATCAGTACATGATAATACTTCAATACCGTGTAATTTTTGAATGATAACATTTTTCTTAGCCATTTTTATAACACCTGCGGTTAAAGCTATTGATGTTAATAATACTAATCCTTCTGGTATCATACCAATAACACCCGCTACGGTAGATAGTATTGCTTCACTATATGTTTGATTACTATGAAAGTATTGACTTATAAATAATAATATACCTACTGGGATAATTAGAATAGTTACTATTTTTAGGATAGTATTAATTGTTCTTTGCAAGTATGATGAATTATCATTTACTTCAGATGCTTCTTTTATTAGATTGCTAGCATAACTATTTTTTCCTACACTTATTACTTTAGCATAACCACTACCACTAGTAATTATTGATCCTGACATTATTTTATCATCTTTTTTCTTTATTATGGCATCTGATTCTCCTGTTATTATGCTTTCATCTACTTCTAGGCTACTTGATTTTAGTACTTCTAAATCGGTTAAGGCGGAATCTCCTGACGAGATATAAACGATATCATCAAGAACTAATTCTTCTTTTTTGATAGTTTGTTTTTCTCCATCTCTTATAACTACTATTGTATCTTTTTTAGTTACTTTAATATTATCTAGTATTTTTTTAGCTTTTAATTCTTGATATATTGCTATTATTGTATTAAATATTATTGTTCCTACAAATAATGTGTTTTGTATTGAACCTGTTGTTAATACTAATATAAATAGTGATATATTTAAAATATTAAATAGTGTTATACAGTTTGATAATATTATTTCTTTAGTTGTTCTTGTATATTTTATTTTTTCTTCATTTGATAAGCCATTGTTTTTTCTATATTCTACTTCGTATTTTGTTAAGCCTTTCATAAATCCTCCTAGTTAAAAAGGGCTTATAATGCCCTTTATTTTCTATAAAAATATGGTCCATATTCGCCAGATGAAAAGTATAATACTTCTTTGGAGTTTGGATTTATTGAATTGTTATTAAAATCCCAACCAGGAAGACGCCAACCACGTGCAACGCCAAAATGTAAGTGTGCACCGTAATTTCCACCAGTATTTCCAGCATAACCAATAATGGTATCACTAGTAACTTTTGTTCCTTGCTTTATGCCATTTGCGATACCGGATAAGTGCATATATACACTAGTATATTGCTGGCCATTTACATTATGGTATATATAGACAGCATTGCCACCGCCACTTATCCATCTTGCCGCACTAACTTCTCCTGGTGCAGCGGCATAAACTGGCATTCCATATACTTCACTATTCCATAAATCAATACCATGGTGTTCTCCACTCCAATCAGTTCTTGGCGCTTTTCCAGTATATACTGATGATACTGTACCATATGCTAGTGGATATCTCCAACCACTGGCATATACTACACTTACACATGCATCAAGAGATTGATCTAATGAACAGCCTATACTTTTATAATAATTAATTACTTTTCTACTATCACGGATATCTTCTTCAATAGTAGCTCCATCTTGGTCAATGGTATTTAAATTTGCCCTTAATTTAACTACTTTGGCATTATATTCATTATTTTGTTTTTCTAATGTAGCTTGTTTTTCGGCAAGGTCTTTTTTCTTTTGCTCTAACTCTTTATTTAATCTTTCTAATTCATCCATTATCTTATTATTATGACCAGTAAGTTGTGATACTACTGAATATCTATATATAAAATCAGTATATGAATCTGCTTCAAATAAATATTCTAAGTAAACATTTCCACCTTGTGATATTTGAAGAAATTTTAATAGTTCATCTGTTTCTTTACTTTTTGCTTCTATTTCATTTTGGTTATTTATTATTTCTTGTTGTGATACTTGTATTTCATTTTTAGTATTAATAATATTAGTATTAATACTATTAATCTGAGAATTTAGTGTGTTTATTTCAGACTCAGTAAGCTTCTTTTTATTTTTATTTTCATTATAGTCTTTTTCTAATTTATCAAGTTCTTCTTGTAATTGTCTTAATGTTTTAGCTTCTACTTGATAACTGGGAATAAATATCATACTCATTATTATAAAAATAAATATTAACTTTCTTTTCATATAATCACATCTTTCTAGAATAATTATATATTAAATAGAAGTTTTAGTCAATATTTAGGTTTTATTTTACATTTTTTAACAGTCTTTATTTTTATCTCTTTTAACAAATCCAACAAAAAAGATTAATACTATTGTTAAGTATAATATTATTTTTATGTTATTTATGAAATATCCTATTAAACAATAGATACTTCTTGTTATACAGAATATTATTTCCACTAATAATATATAACCTTTTATATTGGTATTTTTATTTATGTTATAGATATTTTCTGCTGATATTATTTCAAACATTTTTGTACCTAATCCTTCAAAAAAGCCTATTATTAGGATTAGATATTTATTATATATATTTAATTTTAATAATAAAAATAGACAAAATATTATATTTAGATATTTAAAATATTTTTTATCATTTACTTTTCTTATAAAGAAATAGATAAATATACATGAAGAAATACCTATAATGGTATTAAATATACCTACATATTCTATCCTACTATTTATAAATAGGTATAAATATAATGGCTCTAGAGAGAGATTAATTACTTTAGCCTGCTCTAAAGCAAAGAATTTTAATTTGTTTTTTTCTATCTTTTGATATTTTATTTTTTCTTTACCTATGCTTGCTTCAAATTTGAATAATGGTATAAATGATACTATAGATAATGTTACAACAAAAATGGCTAATGCAAATGTGGATAATTTACTTTGAATATATCCTCCTAATAGAGATGATAATATTATAGCTATATTAGTAAATATTAATATATTACCAATATTTTCTTTCTTATTGTCTTCTAATGCCTTTATGGCATAATAATGTCTTAAGGTATGATATGTATAAGAACCTATGGAATAAATGATACTAAATATCAGAAGGCTTTTGGTTGTTTTTGACATAATAGACATATAATAAAAACTTAGACTAAATATTATGCTTGATAGTATTAAGATATATTTTGTTTTTATTTTATTTATGGTATATATAGTTATGATACTAGTTATTGCTCCAATAAAATATAAAACAGTAAAAAATAAGAGAATATCTTTTAGAGAATAATTCATCTTGTATAATAATACTGCACTATATACTTCAGGAATATTTCTAGATAATGTTGATAGTAATATAAATATATTATATCTTTTTATATTATTCATATAATCACCATTTATTAGTATGTATTTTATTTATTTTATGATACAATATTGATTGGGTGATTTTATGTTTAAATATACTTTAGATAATAAAAGATATCATACGCTTAATTATTACTTAAGATGTAAATTTAATTCTAAGGTATGTAAGATTAGTTTGAATGCTGGTTTTACTTGTCCTAATATTGATGGTACAAAAGGATATGGTGGATGTATATACTGCTCTAAAAGTGGAGCTGGTGAATTTGGTGGTAATCCTAGTAAGAGTTTAGTAGATCAGTTTAATGATGTTAAAGATGTACTTGCTAAAAAATGGCCTAATGCTAAGTATATTGCTTATTTTCAAGCCAGAACTAATACTTATGCTCCTATTAATGTATTAAGGGAAAAATATGAGAGTGTTTTGGGTATAGATAATGTTATTGGTCTTGATATTGCTACTAGATGTGATGCTATTAGTGATGATGTTTTAGATTACTTAGAAGAGTTGTCTAAAAGAACTTTTTTAACTATTGAACTAGGACTTCAAACTACTAAGAAAGAGACTTCTATTCTTATTAATAGAGGACATACTCTAAAAGAATTTGATGATATGGTTAAAAAACTTAGGGATAGAAATATTAATGTAGTAGTACATATTATTAATGGACTTCCTTACGAGGATGAAGATGATATGTTGAATACTGTAAGACATCTTAATAAACTTGATATTCAAGGTATTAAGATTCATATGCTTAATATTATTAAAGATACTCCTTTAGAGAATTTATATAATAAAGATAAGTTTCATATTTTAACTAAAGATGAGTATATTGATATTGTTATTAAGCAGTTAGAACTTTTAGATGAAAAAATAGTAATTCATAGAATTACTGCAGATCCAGATATTAATACTTTAGTAGAACCTAGATGGCTTGTTAAGAAATTTTGTGTTCTAAATGACATTGATAAAGAAATGGTAAGAAGGAATACTTATCAGGGTAAATATTTTAATAGTTAATATTAAGTACCATCTGGTACTTTTTTATATATATAAAAGAAAAAGAACTTTAGTAGTTCTTTAGAATAATCTTAATATATCATTAAATGTTACATATATCATTAGAAGCATTAATAGACCAAATCCGATAGTATTTACCATTCCTTCTACTTCTCTTTTTATTGGTTTTCTTCTTATTTTTTCTATTATTAGGAATAATACTCTTCCTCCATCAAAGGCTGGGAATGGTAATAGATTTATTACTCCTACATTCATTGATAAATAAGCTGTTAGATATATTATACTTTGAATTCCTTGTTTTGCTTGAGAGTCCACTACGGTATAGATACCTACTGGTCCTGATAAGTCTTTTACCGATACTCCTCCTACAAATAGTTGTTTTAATGTGGTTAGCATTAATTTATATAATCCTATGGTAGTATTTCCAGCATAAGATAAAGCATTTGTAAAGCCATGTTTTACGGTATTATCTAAGCTTATACCTACTACGTAACTTTTATTTTCTTCTTCATTAGTAATGGTCTCTGGAGTTACTTTTACTTCTCTTATTTTATTATTAGTATCTTTTAAGGTGAATGTCATTTCTTTTCCTTCACTTATTCCTATATATAGTTGTACTTCACTCCAACTTGATATTTTGTGATTATCTATTTTTAGAATGGTATCACCTTTTTCTATACCAGCGGCAAAAGCTGGATATTCTGGATTTACATTGGCTACGATAGGTTTAGTTGATACACTTCCCCATATTAGACCTATTAGAAATAATAATACAAAAGCTGCTATAAAGTTATTCATTGCTCCTGCAATCATAATAAGAAATCTTTGCCATACTGGTTTGCTATACAGCATTCTTTCTTTTGGTATTTTGCTGTTATCATCGGCATCTTCACCTGCTAAAGATACGAAACCTCCTATTGGAATTAGTCTTAGGCAATATTCTGTTTCGCCACCTTTCTTTTTATAGTGAAGTAGTTTTGGTCCCATTCCTATTGAAAATTCATATACATATACTCCGAACATTTTTGAAAAGATAAAATGTCCAAATTCATGTACTAATACTATTCCCCCTAAAATTACTATAAACCATATTATTCCCATTATTTTTTTCCTCCTTATAAAATACTAAGTAATAGTGCCATACCTAAACTTACGAATATTACACTATCGAATCTATCTAATATTCCACCATGACCTGGTATTAGATTTGAATAATCTTTCTTACCGAAATATCTTTTTATACTACTAAAGACTAAATCTCCTAATTCACTAAGAATAGTTAATATTATACTTAATATAATTATCTTTATAATAGATAGGTCATTTATAAACATTATATAATACATACTTCCAATAAATGAACCTGTTAAGGCTCCTATTAAAGAACCTTCGATTGTTTTTTTAGGTGATATAGTGGTAAAATGTTTTCTTCCTATTAACATACCACCTATATAAGCATACGTATCTGTAATAAAAGATATTATAAATATATATATACACTTATGAATACTTAACTCTCGCATAGTAATTATATTACTAAAGGCAAATGATAAAAAGTATGTTATTCCTAAGAAATAAAAGGCATCATTTATATTATACTTTTCTTTATTATTATAAAATACTACTGGTAGTATTAATATTAATATTGGTAGGTATATTAATACTTTTATATCTAGAGTATACAATGTATTATTTAGTAATATTAATAACATAGAAATTGATGATAATATTTTTATTGCTTTGATATCTTTATTTTTATATTTTATATCTATAAGTTCTTTTAATCCTAATAATGCCACTAGTGATATTGTTATAGCAAAAGGGATATCTCCTAAAAGGATAGATGTTATTAGAACTATTAGAACTATAGCTCCTCCCAGAATTCTTTTTTTCATATTTCCTCCTTAAGTTATTTTTCTATTTCTTTAGTCATACAATACTTATCTATTTGCACAACCAATTAATTTTTGATTATTTAATTTTGTTATTCCTATAACATTGTTATCATTTGCTAAAATAGTTATCATTTATTTTATAGAACTTTAAGCTATTTTGTAATCATCTTCTAATGAGAAAACGACATTTTCTTCTATCCATGTTTTTCTTGGAGATACTGAATCTCCCATTAATACGGATACTCTTTTTTCTGCTAAAGCGGCATCTGTTATATTTACTTTGATTAGTTTTCTCTCTTCTGGATTCATAGTTGTTTCCCAAAGTTGACTAGCATTCATTTCACCTAGTCCTTTATATCTTTGAACTCTATAGTTTGTTTTTCCTTTTGTTTCATCTTTTAATTCTTCATTAGTCCAAGCATATACATGTTTACTACCATGACTTACCTTATATAATGGAGGCATGGCTATATATAGATGTCCATCTTCTATTAAAGGTCGCATATATCTATAGAAGAATGTAAGAAGTAAGCACTGGATATGAGCTCCATCATCATCAGCATCGGTCATAATTACTACTTTGCCATAGTTTATATCTTTGACATTAAAATCTGCTCCGACACCTGCTCCAATAGTATATATTAGAGTATTTATTTCTTCGTTTTTGAATATTTCTTCCATTCTTGTTTTCTCAGTGTTTAATACTTTACCGCGGAGTGGCAAGATAGCTTGTGTTTTTCTATCTCTTCCTTGTTTAGCAGAGCCACCTGCTGAATCTCCTTCTACGATAAAGAGTTCTTTTTCGCTTGCTTTTCTACTTTGAGCTGGAGTTAATTTACCGGATAATAGTCTTTCTGTTTTTTTGGTATCTTTTCCTTTTCTTGTTTCTTCTCTAGCACGTCTTGCAGCTTCTCTTGCTTCTTTACCTTTTAATGCCTTATTTATTATTCCAGTAGCTACTGCTTTGTTTTCTTCTAGAAAATATTTTAATTTTTCTGATGTTATTGCTTCTACTATTGTTCTTGCTACTGGTGTTCCTAATTTGGCTTTGGTTTGTCCTTCAAATTGTAATAGATCTTCAGGAATTTGAACAGATATAATAGCGGTTAATCCTTCTCTTACATCAGAACCATCAAAACTTTTATCTTTTCCTTTTAGATATCCATTTGCTTTTGCATAATCATTTAATACTTTTGTAATAGCTGTTTTAAAACCTACTTCATGAGTACCACCATCACTTGTTTTTACATCATTAACAAATGATACAATGTTTTCTGAATATCCATCGGTATACTGCATGGCTACTGAAACGTTTATTTTGTCTTTACTAGAAGTAAAACATAGTGGTTTATGTAGAGTGTTTTTTCCTTCATTTAGATATTCACAGAAGGCTTCTAAACCATTTTCATATAAGAACTTTTCACTTCTTCCTTCTATTTCATCTACTACTTCTATTGTAAGTCCACTAATAAGAAAAGCACTTTCTTGCATTCTTTCACATATTGTAGAAAAACTAAATGTTGTTACAGGAAAGATAGCTGGATCTGGTTTGAATTTTACTGTTGTTCCAGTTCTGTTTGTTGTTCCTACTTTTTTTAATGGTACTACTACTTTGCCACCATTTTCAAATTTGATATAGTATTCTCCCCCATCTCTTCTGGTTACTACTTCCATAACACTACTTAAAGCGTTTACTACTGATCCTCCGACTCCATGAAGTCCTCCAGATACTTTATAGCCGCCTTCAGTAAATTTACCACCAGCATGAAGTACTGTATATATTACTTCGGGAGTTGATTTTCCAGATGAATGCATACCTACTGGTAATCCTCTTCCTTTATCGGTTACACTTACTGATCCATCTTTATGTAATACTATTTTTAAATGGTTACCATAACCATTTAATGCTTCATCTATTGAATTGTCTACTATCTCCCATACTAAATGGTGCAATCCTCTTTTATCAGTAGATCCAATATACATACCTGGTCTTTTTCTTACTGCTTCTAAACCTTCTAGTATTTTTATTGAGCTTTCATCATATTTTGCTGCCATAATATCACTCTTTCTACTTAATTCATATTAATTATACTATAAATGCTAGTTTCAATCAAGATACTTGTCATTTTTATTTACATTTATTAAAGAAAAAAAGAAGAGTATTCAATCTTCTTTAAATATTATTTTTTAGTTAAATAGCCATTAGTATAATTAGCCATACTAACATCAGTTTTACTCCAATCATAGGAAATGCTACCCTTTAATTTTGTACTTCCTTGAAACATTTGAGTAGAGTTAGTTACTTTACTTGTATTCCACAAATCAGAAACATATATTGTATTTAGTTCTGCGCAAAGCATAAATGTTCTATACATATTAGTTACTTTACTAGTATTAAAACTACTTAAATCTAATGTTGTAAGCGATGAACATTTATAAAACATATTTGACATAGTGGTTACATTTGAGGTATTAAAACTACTTAAATTAATATTTACAAGTGCGCTACATGCATTGAACATATCTCCCATATCAGTTACTTTACTAGTATTAAATCTACTTAAATCTAATGTTGTAAGTGAGGAACATTTATAAAACATATTTGACATAGTAGTTACATTTGATGTATCAAAATTACTTAAATTTAATGATTTAAGTGAACTACAGCCATAAAACATATTCAGCATACTTGTCACATTGTTTGTGTTAAACTTTTTTAAGTTTAGACTCTGTAAATTTTGACAATTCATAAACATGTTAGCAAACATTAAAGCACTACTAGTATTAAAACTACTTAAGTTTATTTCTTTTAAATTAGTACAATTTTTAAATAGATTGGCAAAATTAGTTATTCTACTAGTATCAAAACTGGATAAATCTAAGCTTGTAAGTGAACTACAGCCTTCAAACATACTAACAAAATATAATAAATTTGGTGTTTTAAGACTGCTTAAATCTACTGTTTTTAAATTGGTATCTTGATAAAACATGTATGTCATATCATTAGTGTTAGTTGTATCAGTAAAGTTTAAATTAATAGAAGTAACATTACTAAGATAAGAAAATAAGTATTTACTATCATCAGGAAATGTTGTAATTCCACTTTCACTACCAATATATACTTCATACAAATCATTACTGTTTGTATCAGTATACCACATCATTATACTACCATCATTATTATTGGATATATCAAAACTGCCTATTGCAGTAGTAGGAACTATATTATCGTTAGTCATAGTAATAGATTCTATAGTATTTCTTACTATACTTGTATTTAGAAATTTAGTGGTGGCACTTGGATTAGATTCAGCACTTTTCATAATATTTGCTTTTTTAATTTTTTGGGTAACTAACGTATTTCCTGATGGTACAATTAAATTACCACCGTTTTCATAACCAAATACTGTATTTAAAGTAACTGTATCATTACTAGTACTATTATTTATTAGTTTTAGTTTAACAAATTTATTATCCTTACTGGATATAAGTCCAGTCTCAGGATCTTTAGAATCTTCATATGCTTTAACAATAATGTTACTACTTTTATAATCAATACCATATTTAATTATACCATCGTTGGTGTTATTGATTTTATAATATACTATTTTGCTACTTTTACTAGGCACATCAATAGTGTTATTGCTATCAGATAAATTTATTGTATAAGTATTATTAGTGCTAGCTGTATTATTAATAGCAAAAGTATTATAAAGTAAATAAATACCTAATAATACAATAATTACAAGTACTGATATAATTAATATTTTCTTTTTATTCATTTTTTCACCACCAAAAAAGATTATGAAAAATTACTAATATTTATATTTTTTCTTTATCCTATATAAAAATAATATCATAAAAGTTAGTTTTTTACAAGTTAGTTTCATTAAATTTTAGAGCTTATAATCTCTAAAATTCTTTTTGAAGACTTAGGCTTTAAAAAGCCTCTCACAACAAAGTGTGAGAGGAATATTTTAATTTAAATTTCCTTCTAGCATTTCTTTTAATTTTATACAATCATCAATGTTATAATTATTTATTAAACTTATATTAATAGCATCATCAATACTAATATTTGGACTATTAGTAAATTGTTTTAATTCTTTTAACATAGTAATCATCTTTTTATAGTCCTCTAAAGTATATGTAGACTTACTAGTATGTGTTTCTTCTATTAAAGTATTATCTTCTTTTTCTGTATCTACTATTGATATAGGTTCTTCTACTAATTCAGATGGTTCTACTAAACTATCTAATGATATAGTATTATTTGATAATCTTTCTTTAATATTTTTAGCTTTTTCTCTCTTAGTTATTTCTTCTACTGTTACTTTAGGTTCTTCTATTATAACTTTATTGGGTTTAATAGTAGGTTTTACTTTATTTTCATCTATAACATCTTGGAAAGATATATTCTCTGATTTTTTATCTTTATATTTCTTTTCATATTCTTCTTGTGGATTTGTTATATTATATTCGATATTTTTATTTGAATTATTATCATAATATATTGCTTTAACTGTTCCATTTAATATATCATTAAATGTTACTTTAGATTCTTTTATAACATTATTTTCTTTTTCTTTTGTATTAGTACTAGAAGTAACTATAATTTTATCTTTAACCAATACTGGTTTTTCTATCTTTTTATTATCCTCTAAAGGAATATTATTAACTACTATTTCATTAGTAGTAGGTACTTTAACATTCTTCTTAAGAGTAATTCTATCGCAAATTATATTTGTTAAATATACTACGATTAACGATAATAACCAAATTATTATCATACTCATATTTAATTCTAATACTACTACTAAATTAGTATTAGTGTATAGAGAGTTTACTGAGAAAATGTCTATCTTATTCTTAGCTATGATATTTAGTATTATGGCTAAGAATATATTATTTATAATAAATGCAGTGGTATTAATTACTTTATATGTTTTTGGTAATTTTATACTTAGTATGCTCATTATAAATACTACTAATAACAATATTAATGTAGTTATATATAGATATATTGATGGAAAATAGATTCCTCTAAAAAATATTGTTGTAAAGTTATCAAAAGTAGTGGATAATATTTTATAATTACTAATTATACTGATACTGAATACTACTATAAATGATAATATCATTGATAGTATATATTTTTTCTTATTTAATATTTTTACTAGATATAATAATGTAAGTATTATAAGTAATATAGTAACTATTAAAATCATTTTATAATCTAGTAATATATCAAGTAATATTTTTAACTTTTCAAGTATTGTTAAATAGGTCATTTTCTCACCCCCCTTTATTATTCTTTTTCTATTAGCTCCGCTATATAGATTGTTTGATGAGTATCATCATCTTTGGTACAGGTAATTAATGTTAATGTTGTTTTATTTTTATTTCTAAATATTCTTACTTTACCTGTTTTTTCTTCATTATATATATTTGTTATTTTATATATGTATTTGCTATTATTGTAATGTATAGTAATTGTATCTTCTTTTTCTAATTTATATAAATTGGCAAAATAACTATTATTATAATTACCAGAATGTCCCGCTATTATAAGGTTACCATTTGTAACATCAGGATAGCTTGATTCTGGAAGTACATATAAATTGAATTTAACATTATTTAGGTTTGATGTTTTGTCATAAAATCCTTTATATAAACTAATTTTTGGAATATCTATTATTCCTAAATATTCTTCATAAGTGTAATCATTATTTTCTTCTTTTTGATTTTCATTTGTAGCTTCTTCATCAGTAGTAGTTGTTGCTTGACTTTCTGTAGTATCTACATTTGATAAAGCTAAGTTCATTTCACTAAATACAACATCCCTTTTATCTTTTATATAATCAGATAGCAAAACGAGAGTACCACTTATAACTAGTATTACTCCCGCTGCAATCTGGTATTTTAAATTATATTTCCTCATTATTCTTTTTATAGTTTCTGTATATTAATGCAGAACCTAGTCCTATAATAAGTAAACCTATTAAGGATGTTGTAATTGTTTTAAATGTTCCTGTACTTGGAACTTCGATAGTTTCAGGTTTATTATACATAATTATATCTCCATCTACTGTACCATCTTCTTTAACTGTAAATGTTACTGTTTCTGTAGATAATTCGTATCCTTCTGGTGCTAAAACTTCGGTTAATGTATATTTTCCTGGTTCAAGTCCCTCGATAACATGTGGTTCATTAGTAGAAACCCAAGCTTCAACTATTTCACCTTTCTCATTTCTAAGTTCTAGTTTTGCTCCTGGAAGTTCTTCACCAGTAGTAAAATCTTTTTTACTAATTAATACTGACTTCTTAGGTGAGTTATACATAACTACTTTTCCATCTACTGTTCCGTCTTCTTTAACAACGAAAGTAACAGTCTCAGTACTTAATTTATAACCTTCTGGAGCCATTTCTTCAGTTAATGTATATTTACCAGGTTTTAATCCTTCAATTACATGTGATTCTTCAGTAGATGTCCAAGAATCAACAACATTTCCTTTTTCGTCTTTTACTGTAAGTTTTGCACCTGGTAACTCTTCGCCTGTAGTTGCATCTTGCTTACTGATAACTACTTTTGATATTTTTTCAATATTTAATTTTACTGAATCATTAACATATTTTGTTTCTGGATATATAGTAGCGGTTGTTTGGAATCTTGAATGAGTTGGTGTATATAAATATGCTTTATTAATTGTTCCTGAACCACTTACTACTACTGAAAACTCTGTTGATAATTGATTGATACTTTTTACTGGTACTTGTACATAGAAAGTTAATCCTTTAGTAAATTTGCTTCCATCTTTATTAACTATAGTTGTTCCTTCAGGAGCATTTGATGGTTTAATACTATAATATCCTGTTGTTCCTGATGCTGATATTGTAATTGCATCACTTCTATAATATTTTCCATCTTCTGTTAAATGTAATTTATTGCTTTCGGCATTTAATTTTAAAGTTGGATCAGTATAAGAGTAAGATGCTGCTCCTGATACTAATTTATTTATCCATTGTACTGCGGTATTACTTTGACCACGATATGTACCATTTGCTATGTCAAAATTGGCGAAAATGCTATCGCTTGGATTGATTAGATACCAAATAGCTAGACCTGTAATATAATAGTCTTCATCGTTATTGCCTGTCAAACTTTTATTTGGATAACCATTCTCCATTACATATGCATATTTAGCTTCTAGTTCTTTGTTTAAATAGTATGTTTCTACTCCGTCTACAACGTCGTTTTTTCTTTGCATACAATATATTACTTTTCCATCAGAATTAACTTTATAGTAGAAATGATAATTCATTCCTGGAAAATAGTCTCCTCCTGATAGTCTATGTAAGTCTCTAAATCTAACTGTATAACTACCAGGGGCAGTTGTTTCGGCATTTACTGTTATTCCTAAAACAGCTACTAATGCCACTAATAATGTAAATAAAATATTTTTGAATTTCATAATATAAAACCTCCCTTTGAAATTGCTTAATATATTATCACTTTTTTGCTATTTTGTCAATATTTTGATACCTATTACGATAATATTCTTTCATTTATATTTTATTCTTTTTAAATATATTTTTATGTCTTCTTCGCCTTGTGCTGAATATAATAGCAATTTTTTGTAAAAAAGTCAAGTATTACATAAAAGAAGGATGTCCTTTGACATCCATTTATTTTTTCTTATCAATCATTTCATTTATTACTGTACCAAAAGTAGCTATGTTTTGCATATCTGATGGTACTATTATTTTTGTTGATTGTCCCTCTGCTAATTTTTCTAATGCTTCATAACTCTTTAATGTTAAAACTGATGTATCTGCTTTTGCTTCTCTTAATAGTTTTATACCATCTGCTTCGGCTTTCTTTATTTTTAATAATGCTTCTGCTTCTCCTTCAGCCATTTTTATTTGAGCTTCTTTTTGTGCTTCTGCTTTTAATATGGCTGATTCTTTTTCACCTTCAGCAATTAGGATACTGGATTTCTTTTCGCCTTCAGCTTGAAGTATTTTTTCCCTTCTTTCTCTTTCTGCTCGCATTTGTTTTTCCATTGCTTCTTGAATATCCCTTGGTGGTAAAATATTTTTTACTTCTACTCTGTTTACTTTTATGCCCCATGGATCGGTAGCTTCATCTAAAATACTTCTCATTTTAGAGTTTATAATATCTCTTGAAGTTAGGGTTTGGTCAAGTTCTAATTCTCCAATGATATTTCTAAGTGTTGTAGCGGTTAAATTTTCTATAGCACTTATTGGTGATTCTATTCCATAAGTATATAGTTTTGGATCGGTAATTTGAAAATATACTACAGTATCTATTTGCATGGTAACATTATCTTTTGTTATTACTGGTTGGGGAGCAAAATCTTTTACTATTTCTTTTAATGTAACTTTGTTAGATATTCTATCTATAAATGGTATTTTAAAATGTAAGCCGTTTTGCCATGTAGTTAGATAACTTCCTAATCTTTCTATTACGTATTCCTTTGCTTGTGGTACAATAATAATGTTTGGTATAATGAATAATACCACTAAAATTAAAATAATAATCAATGCATTCATATTTAATCCTCCCATTTTTCTACTTTTAGTTTTACACTATCTATAGATAATACTTTTATGTATTCTCCTTTAGATATATTGGTACTACTATAAGCTGACCAAAGCTTACCATCTACTTTTACTTCTCCAATATCATTTTTGGTGATATCAGAAGTAACTACTCCTTTCATACCAATAATTCGATCTAGATTAGTGCAAACTTTTTTAGTATTAATTTTTTTATATATACTCTTACTAATAGGCATTAATATAACACCCACTATTACAAATACTCCTATTTGAATATATAGATTATCTGTAAAAAGAGATATAATCATTGTTAATATTCCACTTATAACAAACCATATACTTATTAGATTTGTTGTTATAACTTCTAATATTCCTAATAGTACTACTATTAAAAGCCATATATATAACATATTTACCACCTACCTATTTATATGTTAATTATATGTATTTATTTCCTTTCTTTTATTATAACAGAATATTATTATTTATTCTATATTTATTTACAATATTTTTAATCTTTGTTATAATTGTTATGGAGGATGAATATGGGGACAGATTATATTAGTTTTTTATTTCAAATTATGGCTTGTTTTTTGCTTAGTGCATGCATTGGTGTTGAAAGACAATATAGAAGAAGAAATGTTGGCCTTAGAACTATTATTTTAGTAAGTTTGGGTTCTTTTCTATTTGTTAGGTTTTCTTTTGCTTTTCCAAAGTCAGATATGACGAGAGTGGCCGCTCAAGTAGTAGCTGGAATTGGTTTTTTAGGAGCTGGAGTAATTATAAAAGATGATAAATCTGTTAAGGGACTTACTACTGCTGCTACGCTATGGTGTAGTGCTGCTATTGGTATTCTTTGCTCAGCTAACTTGATTTTTGAGGCTGCTATTGGAACATTACTTATACTATTTACTAATATTATCTTAAGAAGGGTTAATAGTAGAATTAATTTTTTAAGTGGTAATGTTAATTATAATTTATATCATTATACTATTGTTTGTGAGGAAAAAAATGATAGTAGTTTACTTAAAGTTATTAGAGAGATAGTGCGAAAATATAAAATTTCTATTAAAAATTTAGAAACTAATGATTTAGAAAATGGTAATGTAAAAATATCGCTTTGTATATTAAGTAATTGTGCTAATGATAGTTTTAGTAGTGAAATTATGCAGAAGTTATCTGAAAGACGTGATGTCATTTCTATATCACTTAATAAAGAAGAGGAAAAGTTTTTATACGAAGAAGAAGAGTTATAAAAATATCTAGTATTTATAGTTTAATAATACTAGATATTTTTTTTATTACTTTTTTTTCTATTCTAGATATATATGATTGTGAAATGCCTAACATATTTGCTACTTCTTTTTGAGTCATTTCTTTTTTTCCATTTAGACCATATCTTAATTCTATTATTTCTCTATCGCGGTCTTCTAATTTTGATACTTCTTGATACATCATATATTTGTCTAATTCTTCTTCGATTGGTTTGGTAACTATATCATTATCAGTACCTAAGACATCTTCTAAATGTAATTCATTTCCTTCGGAATCAAAGGATAATGAATCTTCAAATGATACTTCTGTTCTTTTTCGTTTTGTTTTTCTTAAATACATTAGTATTTCGTTATCAATACATCTAGAAGCATAAGTTGCAAGTTTTATGTTTTTATCGTTTTGATAGGTGTTTACTCCTTTTATTAAACCTATCGTACCTATTGATACTAAATCTTCTAAATCTATTTTTGTGTTTTCATATTTTTTTGCTAAAAAAACTACTAATCTTAGGTTATGTTCTATGAGTTTATCTCTTGCTTTCATATCTCCATTTAAAAAGAGATTTATATATTTTTCTTCTTCTTCTTTTTCTAGTGGTTCTGGTAAAATATCAGTGCTTCCAACATAGAATAAGTAATTTAATTTACTAAATATTTTTCTTAATAATTTTAACATGTTATCATCCTTTCATTAATTCTTTGTGTAATATTACTTCAACACCATTTATTGTACTAGGACTAGAAGAAAAAGCCACTAGTAAATTGTTTTTATACCCTATTTTTTCAATATATACTTTTTCAGGCTTTATACATTTTAAAAGTCCTTCTCCATTAATTGTATGATATGGTACTAAAATAAATTTATCTTCTTTTTGATATTTTTTGTCTACGAGAATTATTGGTCTTTTTTTATATGGATCATATAAATTGTTTCCGGTATCTAGGAATCCTATTAATGATATTTTTTCTTTATCTTTAAAATATATGTCTACTTTATAATAATTATTATAAGTATTTTTTATTTTTTTTGATTCTTTTATATAGAGGATCATTACTTCAATAGATAGTACTATTATTACTAAGTAGTTTAAATAGATATTTAATGTTACCTTGGAATTAAATAGATATATTAGTCCTCCTAATAAGATGCTTAGTATGTATGTATATAGCATATTGGTTAAGAAGTATCTTATGTTTTTATACTTAAAAGCTATTGTTATCATTAGTATTATGGTTATTAGTTCTAATAATAATCTATTTATACTTGTAAATAACATAAGAGATGATATTCCTCCTAATAAAGATGATATTAGTATTCGTTTATAGGTAGTATTTCTTTTTAATAATATACTTACAGAGGTTATGATTATTATATCCATAATTGTATTAAATAAAAAAAATAAATCAATATATATTCTCATATATTGATTATAAAAAAAAGAATATAAATATTTTGTCGATTTATATTCTATTCAAATACTTTATTTTCGTCTCCAGCGCAATATCCCTCTCCGATTTTTTTGCCTTCAACATATTCTTTACCAGAAATATTACAGCCCATTTTAGTAACGGCATCTTGAAGATAGCCTCCAAATGCCTTTACTGCTCCTATTGCTATTACAGTAATTAAGGATATGATAAGTACATACTCTACAAGGGTTTGTCCTTTTCTATTTAACTTCATATTTCCACCTCACGTATTATTAAATATATCTAAGATAATTGTACTATATTTTTTTTAATATTGCAAGTACTATTCGCATTTATAATTAAAGTCATATGTAAATTGTTTAGTTTGACAATTAAATTTTACTGTTACTGATTTTGATGTTAAATTTTCATTGTTTATTGGATTTTTTATAGCACCATCTATATCACCATCTAGTTTTCCAGCCTTTATTAGATCAGATATACGGATTTCTACGGTATTACCACAAGTGAAACCTAAATCATATTTATTTTCATTTACATAGAGTTTAGTGGCACTAATGATATTCTTTTTTAAGTTTTCACATGATTTTTGTTTATTTGTAGATATCATATTTATTACATTGGGAATTAAAATCATGGATATTATTGCGATTAGGGCTATTACCATTAATAACTCTATTAAAGTAAATCCTTTTTTATTCATAAATACTCCTATTCTTAACCATTGGAACTATTAGAAGTAAAATAGTCTTCTTCTAAGTCTTCAGTTATTTTATCTATATTATTTTTTTTAGAGGATAATATTGCTAAATATGTACTTGTAAGTACAACGAATAGTATTAGTAATCCATATAAAACGCTAGTTATAGCAAATCCTTTATTATTTAATTTCATTAGTACCTCCTTAGTAAGTGATTATTTTTTTATCTGTATTAACTAATTTATCTTTATCTGTTTCTTTTATTACAATTGTATCTGGATTTCCATCAGATATATATTTGGTACTTTTTAACATATTAAATACCATGGCTATATCAAATTCTTTACCATTATTGTCATAGGCACGACATCTTTTTAGAAAGGTTTTATCGAAGTTTTTATCAAAGCATGATACTTCTGGTTCCCATCCTACTCTTAAAGCGGCTTCTGTAATATAATTTTTATCGTTGTAATTTGTTGATAATACGTATTTAAAATTGGCGTTATCTTTGCTATATGGACTACCAAATGGAAGTGCTATTATTTTTACATATTTATTAGGAATTGTTTTTTCTAATTCGTCATATACATAGGCTATTTCTTTTTGTACTCTTTCAGGAGTTGATTTTTTGATATCTAAGTGAGTTTGTGTATGGTTACCAATGTCATAGCCGTTTTCTACCATCCATTTTAATATTTTTTCGTTATATTCGCTCTGATTGAATATACCTCCATTAACAAAGAAGGTAGCGGTTACTGAAACGTCTTTGTGGTTTTTCTTGAATTCTTCAAGTATACCGACTGCACTATCTTTATCTATTATTATATTGCCATTATCATCTAAACCGGTAACTTTTATATTGTCTTCGTTACCATCATCAAAGGTAATGATGATTGGGCTTTTTCCATATGAAGCAGTTACTTTGCCATTGATGTAGTCTTCTAAACGGATCATTTCATATCCATTCTCGTAATAGTATTCTAAATCTTTTCTGAATGCTTCAGGAGTTCTATTGTAACCATCTTTATCAACGTTACCTCCTACTGTTCCTGTACTATTTGCGGTTTTTTCTCTAATACCATGATACATCATTATTGGTACTTTGCCTAACTCATTGATATTGTCACTAGCTAATTTTTCTTTATCTAATTTTCCTAACGATATTACTACATCTAATTTCATACCTTTATCTATTTTTGTATTTTCTTTTATGCTTTGTGATATTACTTTATCTTTTGGAATTTCATCACTATAGTCATATGTTATATTAGCTTCTAGTGAATATTTTGATACTAGTGTATTTACTTCGGTGATATCGTTTAATTTTGGCATTAATTCTTCTTGATGTTTATTATTTTTTGGTATTACTTTATATACTACTAGTAATGCTAATGATATTACTATAAAAAGTAGTGCTACTATTTTACCTACATTGGAACTTCTTTTTTTTCTACTCATATATATCCTCCTATTCATAAGTTAATTATAATATATTTTTAATGATTTTGGAAGATATAATATAAAAATATAGTACAAATATGTATGTACTATATTTAATTATTTCTTAAATAGTCTACTGCTTCATTAAAATTATTGACTTTTATTATATTTAATTTATAGTTGTATTTTTCTTTTGTTTTTATTGCTTCTTCGTAATTAGCAGATGGTACAAAGACAATGTCCATTTTGTCTCTAGCAGCACCCATTATTTTATATTTTATGCCATCTATTTCTCCTACTGAACCATCAGCAGAAATGGTACCTGTACCTGCGATATTTCTTCCTTTTATGATGTCTTCGTCACTTATAGCATTATATACTGTTAATGTTAGCATTAGACCGCCTGAAGCACCAGCTTCGGTACTTTTGAATTTTATGTCTACTTTGGGATCAAGGTCATATTCATATTCTGTTATTATTATTACTCCTACTGCTTTAGTATTGTTTTCGTTAGATATTTTGCTTGTTACTTTTATTTCTTTGTTATTTCTTAAAATGGTGAATTCTACAGTGTCATCTATATTTTTAGAAGATATTATTTGTTTTATTTCTTTGATATCTTCACATTCTATATTGTCTGCTTTTAGTATTATGTCACCAACTTTAAGTCCGTTTTCTTTAGTAGTGGCTATTACAATATTTGTCTTTTTCGTTATATCTATTTTCTTATCAGCACTTGTATATGCTACCATAGTGGCTATATCTAGGGAATTATCACGCATTATTTTGTTTCTTTCTTTTACTTCTTCTACTGTTTCGTTTGATACTTTTCTTGTGGATTCTTTTTCTATATCCCAATGTTTTAGTTTTGCTATTATGTACGTTCCTGGTGTTAATTCGTATTCGCTTACATATAGCATATTTAAACTGCCTTCTTTACTTTTGTTATAATTATTCATTACTACTCTATCTGTTATATTTATTGTTCCTCCAGGAGCCATGGCATAATATGGTAATTTTATATATAAGCATGCTATTAGAATTAATAGTGTTATTATAAATTTGTAGTTTTCTTTGATAAATTTTTTTATTTTCATTATATCACCTTTATTATTTTTTTCTATGTTATATCATATAATTGATTATGAAAAAATATTCTAACCAAATTATAGTGATTGTTACTTTTATTATTTTATTGCTTATTTTTTTTAATAAGTCGCTTGTGTCGAATACTATTATTTCTTCTTTTTATATTTGGTTTAATACTCTTGTACCATCAATGTTTCCTATGTTTGTTACTTCTAATATATTAATTAGTTATAATTTTATTATTTATGTCCCTAAATTTATTACTTCTTTTTTTAGTAAAATATTTAATATTAGTAAGGAAGCTGTACTGGTTCTATTTATTTCTTTAATAGCGGGATTTCCGAATAATGCCGTAGCAATTAGAACTTCTTATGATATGAAACTTATTTCTAAATTGGAAGCTGAACATCTTCTATTAATATGTCATTTTGCTAATCCTTTATTTGTATTAGAAACAATAGGTGTCTTTTATTTAAAGAATAATATGTATGGTATTATTGTTCTTGTTTCACATATATTATCTAATATAATTATTGGTATTATTTTTAGAAATAAGAATATTCCTACTAGTGATAATTATATATCGAAAGATACTAATTGTCAAAGCTTTGGTGCTTTATTTTCTCTTAGTATTAAAAAAAGTGTAAATACACTTTTTATGATATCAGGGATTGTTACTTCTTTTTTAATTGTTAGTACTTTGGTATGTCATATTTTGGTTTTGGATGATTATTTATCAGTACTTGTTAAGGCAGTTTTAGAAATGACTATGGGATTAGCTTCTTTATCGTTACTTGATATTAGTGATATTTATAAAGTTATAATTTCTTCGATGATTATTTCTTTTGGAGGATTATCTATTCATATGCAGATTGTTAGTATTTTAGATGATAATATTAGGTATCGTAATTATTTTATTGGAAGAATATATCAGGTTTTTTTATCTATGATATTTTCGGCTATGTTTTTTAAGCTACTTGGTTAGTTTTTTTATTTTTTGTTTATATACTTCAGTATTGTTTTTAATATCATAATTTAATTCATCACTAACATAGGAAAATATATCAGGTATAAGATTAATTGCTTTGGTAAATATATGATATCCTTCATTTATTTCGTTTATGGTATATGTTTTTTTTTGGTATGAATCTATTAGCCAATTGGTAAACACTTCATATAGGAATAAGTTTATTTCTAGAAGATGAGAAATTATTTTTTCTTTATTGGTATTATTTTGTTTACTTTGTAATACTAAATCCATATTATATAAAAATCTGCCAATGGCGGTATAGGTTGTATATTCTTTTAGTTTTGTTACTAAATGATATAGATCTGCGGTAAAATATAGGTTTTGCATTTCTTTCTTTCCTATTATTTTTTCTATAATAATGGATAATATTGCTTCATACTTATATCCTGATATGGCTATACTGGCTCCGAAAAAGTGATTATTTAATGCTTCTGTATATCCTTCATTTAATGCATAACTAATATTGGCTTTATTGGTTATTTGATAGAAGCCTATATGATATTCTTTATTATTGTGACTACTACTGGCCATATGTAATAATTCATGATTAAAGGTATTATATGGATTTAAATCGTTAGGTGGAAATATTTCTATAATGTTTTTGTCTGGTAAATAATGTCCTGCATCTTTGTTTATTTTAAGTTTGGTTAATACGTTATTTTTATATTTTATTGTTAGAGTTGATATGTTATTATAAAAGTTGGTTAATTCGTTTTCTGTTAGATTCTTTTTTAGGACATTATAAAAGGAAGATACAAAAGGACGATGGATGGGGTTTATATTATCAAATACTTCTATTTTTTGTGGACTGGTTGGGATGATTGCTTTGGCTATTTTAACTGTTTTTATCTCTTTATTCATATATACTCTCTTTCTTGGTATATTTATTATATTATTATATTGTTAAAAATGCAAGAGAAAAGACTTCAGAAGTGAAGTCTTTGAATTATTAATATATGGTGACCTGTATGGAATTCGAATCCATGAATGTTGCCTTGAGAGGGCAATGTGTTAAGCCACTTCACCAACAGGCCATAATGTCTTTTTTAAGACATTATTATTTTAACATAGATAAAAACTTTTTTCAAGTGTTTTTACATACTAATATTAGTTTTGAGATACTAGCTCAAAACTATTTTCTAATGACCTTAGGCATTAGAAAACGGCGAACAATGAAATGTGAGACGAAAAGAAAAAGAAAATTACTTTTCTTTTATTAGTTCAAGGAACTTGTCTTCATCTATGATGCTTATACCTAATTCTTTGGCTTTGTTATTTTTAGTGCTTGTACTGGTAATATCGTTATTTATTAAATAGTTAACTTTACTGGATATTGAGGTGACTACTTTGCCGCCATGCTCCTCAATGAATTCAATCATTGTATCTCTATTAGTGAATTTATTTAGACTACCGGTTATTACGAAGGTTAATCCATCTAGGTCTTTATTGCTATTAGTGGATGCTTTTGGTATATCTATTTCTTCTTTTAATTCTTTTAGTTCTTCTATAAAGTCGGGATTGGAAAAGGTATCTATCCATTCTTTGGCTATTATTTCTCCTACTCCGGTGATATTACTTAACTCTTCATATGTAAGATTACTTATTTTGTTAAAATCATTGTTAAAGTGATTGCATATGAGTTTTGCTCTGGAAAAGCCTATATCTGGTATGCCTAATGCATATATAAAATTGGCTAATTTTACGTGTCGGGACTTTTCTATGGAGTTTATCATATTATTGTAGGATTTTTCTCCAAAACCTTCGAAAGCTATTATTTTGTCTTTATGTCTATCTAAATGATATAGGTCTTTATAATTGTTTACTATTTTTTCGGTAATTAGTTTGTTTAGGATCATGTCGGAAATACCGTCAATATTCATGGCGTTTCTGCTTACAAAGAGACTTAAACGTTTTATTAGTTTGGCTTTGCAGAAATCGTTCATGCAATATAAATATTTTACATCGGAATTGGATATGATACTGGCTTTGCCTCCACATACGGGGCATCTGTTTGGTATTTCTAAATTACCGCTTTGAGTGGAGTTGCTAGCTATTTGTGGTATTATCATGTTGGCTTTATAAACCATGATGGTGTCCCCTATTCCTAATTTTAATCCTTCTAATATGGAAACGTTATGAACTGAGGCTCTGGATACTATGGTTCCTTCTAGTTCTACTGGGTCGAATACTGCTACGGGATTGATAAGGCCGGTTCTTGATACGAGCCAATCTACTTTTCTTAAGGTGGTTTTGGCAGTTTCGTCTTGCCATTTGAAGGCGATTGAGTGCTTAGGAAATTTGGCGGTTGTTCCTAGGCTATTGCCATATGCTATATCGTTATAGGTTAATACTAATCCGTCGGATGGGATATCGTACTTTTTTATTTTTTCTTTGTACATTAGTACTTGTTCTTTCATTGTTTCTTTTGTTACTTTATAATATTCTACTACTTCAAAGCCTTGATTTTTTAGCCATTCAAAGCATTCACTTTTTAAATTGGATATATGAGTAGATGATTCGATTAGGGCGAAGATTATGCAATTGACGCATCTTTTGGCGGTTATACTACTATCGAGTTGTCTTACGGAGCCGGAACATAGATTCCTTGGGTTTTTGTATTGGCTGGAACCGTCATCTAATTCTTCGTTCATTCTATTGAAATCGGAATATTTTATTATGGCTTCGCCTCTTAATACTAGTCTTCCTTTATATGGAATTGTAAGTGGAACGTTTTTGAATTGCTTGACGTTTTCTGTTACTAGTTCTCCTATAATTCCTGTTCCTCTAGTTACTCCACTTACTAGTTTGCCGTTTTCATAGGTAAGTACTATTGTTAGACCGTCTAGTTTCCATGATAATAGGCCTTCTTTGTTTCCTATAAAATTTTCTAGTTCACTTATTTTCTTTGTTTTGGCTAGGGATAGCATTGGGCTTGGGTGTTCTATCTGTTTTAGGGAACTGGATATTTCTGGTTCTATATTTATTGTGGGGCTATTTGATAGTGTCATGTTGGTTTCTTTTTCTAATTCTACTAGTTCGTCGTAAAGATGATCGTATTCGTAGTCGGTCATCATTATTGTATTTTTTTGATAATATAATTCTGAGGCTTTATTGAGGATGTTTATTAGTTCTTTCATTCTTGCTATTTTGTTTTCCATTTGTATTCTCCTTTATATGTTTCTATTATACCATAATTAAAAGAACTATAAAAGTTCTTATTTGATTTTTTTGTTATAAGATATTATAATTTTTTCTTTGGCAATAATAAGTGTTAGTCTTACTAAATGTTATCGATGTTTATTAATTCATAGTCTTTGGTGCCAAATTTTAATGCTGCTGCTGCATCTATGATGTGATTGCCATGTCTTGATTCTATACGTTCTATTAGGTGGTCTTTTCCTTTGTCACTGCTTTGATATACTAAATCTAGGCAGGCTTTGTCAATGGCTATTGGATCTGTGCTGGCTAACATGCCGATGTCTTTCATGCATGGGTCTTCTGCGACGGCACAACAATCACAGTCAATGCTCATGTTTTTCATTATGTTTATGTAAGCTATGTTTCCTTTGAAATGGTTATGTACTACTGAAGCGGCGTCGGCCATGGCTTCAATGAATTTGTCTTGATTTGGAAGGTTATTCCATAGGTCGTTTGCGTTGGTTGTCTTGCCTGCTGTGTGAATATAGGCTTTGCCACTACTGGATGCTACTCCTATGGATAATTGTTTTAGGGCTCCACCAAAGCCTCCCATTGGATGTCCCTTGAAATGTGATAATACTAGCATGCTTTTATAGTTATTTAAGTGGCTGCCGACATAATCTTTTTTTATTATTTTGCCATTTGGTATTTCTAATGTGATGTCGTCTTCGCTATCCATTATATCTACTTGATAATATTTATCCCAGCCATGTTCTTGCATTAATTTTTGATGTTTGTTGGTGGTATTTCTGGCTCCTTCGTATGCTGTATTGCATTCTACTACTACACCATCCACTTCTTCTATTATGTTTTTTAGGAATTCTGGTTTTAGATAGTTTTGATTTCCTTCTTCTCCGGAATGTATTTTTACAGCGGTTGGTTTGGGTAATTCTATATTTAATTTTTTATATAATTTTACTAGTGCTTCGCTAGTTATTTCTTTTGTAAAATATACTTTTGTTTTTTTCATTATATCTTCCTTTCTATTTATATATTATATTGTACCATAAAAATTAGATAATTGTTATAAAAAAAGAGGAGCTTTTGTTAAAGCTGCTCTATTTTGGTTATTCTTTCTTTTATTCTATCTTTACCTAGTAATTTCATTATTTCATATAAGTCTGGTGTCATGCTTTTTGTTGTTAGTGCTACTCTTATTACTGTTGATATGTCTGCTACGTTTCCTTTATACTTATCGGGATTTTCTTTGTATTCTTTCATGTTACTGCAATAGCCTAGTTCGTCTGTCAAGTCTTTGATATTGTTAAACCATGCTTCTTTATCGGTAATATTGAAATATTTTTCCATATATGTTTTTAGTATCTTAATGATTTCTTTTTTATCATTGATTTTTCCCCATTCATATGAGGTTGGATTGTATAATTCGTCATACATATAGAATATTTGACTTTTTATATCACTATAGCAGGAATAGTCTTTTCTAGGCTTTTTCTGCTCTCTTTCTATGTTTAGTATGTTTTTTGTGTAATCTTCATATTTTACTAGTAGATTGTTAAATTCTTTATCATATTCTTTGCTCCAATTTACTAAATTAGTATATACTTCGTCCTTAGTCATTTTACTAATGTAATTTTTGGATATGTTATTTAATTTTTCTAAATCATATAAAGCTCCTGATGGAGACATTTTTTTTGGAGAAAAATTAAAATCTAAGAAATTTTTATCTGGATTAGCGGCATGCCATTCTTCGTAATTGGAATTAATTATTGTCATCAATGATTCTATTACTGCAATTGTAGGATATCCTTTTTCTTTATAATAGCTCATACTTGCTTCTGGGTCTTTTCTTTTGCTTATTTTTCTTTTGATTTCACCATCTTGCTTTAATATCAGTGGGGTGTGGATGTATTTAGGTGGTTTTAAGCCTAATGCTTTAAACATTTCTAGATGTTTAGTTACACTTGGTAGCCATTCCTCTCCTCTTACTACATGCGTAGTGTGCATTAGATGGTCATCTACTACATGAGCGAAATGATAAGTTGGAAGCATGGTGTCGCTTTTCATAATTACATCATCTATGTCATTTTCACTTAAACTTAGTTTTCCTTTTGATAGGTCTTCAAAAATTATTTTATTGTTAAAATCGCCTTCTGATTTGAATCTAATGACATAGCTTTCGCCATTTTTTATTCTTGTAATTGCTTCCTCTATGCTAATACTTCTACATTTGGCAAATCTACCATAGTAACCTGTTCTCATTTTTTTTTCTTCTTGATTTTTTCTCAATTCTTCTAGTGTTTCTTTTTTACAAAAGCATGGATATGCTCTACCTATTTCAATTAATCTTTTTATGTAAGCGTGATATATTTCTATTCTTTCACTTTGAATATATGGTCCATAATTGCCTACTATTGTATCTTTATACTCATATTCATCTGGCATAAGATTATATTCTTTCAATGTTTTTATTATTAATTCAATGGCAGAATCTACTTCTCTTGTTTTGTCAGTGTCTTCATTTCTTAAATAAAATACTCCATTTGTATTTTTTGCAATAATATAATCTGTAAGTGCTTGATAAAATCCTCCTATATGCATAAATCCTGTTGGACTAGGAGCAAATCTTGTTACTTTTGCGCCTTCCTTTAAGTTTCTTTCTGGATACATTTTTTCATAGTCTTCTATTGTTTTAGTAACATTAGGAAATATTAAATTTGCTAAATCTTTATTTGTCATTTTTTCACCTCTTTTTGATTTTATTAGGTATCCACTATATGCATTATTACTATAGTTAAATATAATATATTGAAAGGAGAATTGATTAGTATGTATGGTTATGGATATCCTTCTTATGGATATAGCTATGGCACCAATGGTTTTTGGATAATTATCGTTGTTCTTATTATATTTTTTATTCTATTTTGGAACAATGGTTCTTCTGGATGTGGATGCGGTCAAAGATGCTGCAAATAATAACTATATCAAAATAAAGCCCTTTAGAAGGGCTATTTTTATTTAGTGGTTGCCCTGGTTAGATTCGAACTAACGCGTGCTAGAGTCAGAGTCTAGAGCCTTACCACTTGGCTACAGGGCAGTTACTGATATAATTATAGCATCTAATTTTTAATTATTCAAGTTTTTTTCATTTATCTGCTTATTTTTCTAGTTGTCTACACTTGTTATTACTATAATTATATCAGTAACTATCCCAGAATAAAGTGCAAATTGCTTGCACCATCACTTCACAGTGATGAATTTCTGTTTCTTGGAAACTATGCTTAGCTTCGTCCACAGACTTAAATTCCGATAAGTGCTACCGTACTTTATTTTTACTTTAAAGAAATTTTGTTCGTTATTGATATTTATTATTGATACTTGGAATATGCTTTCTTCATATATAATTTTAGCCCTTCAAACATGATATTTATACTGGCATTTAAATCTCTATCCAACGTGTTTTTGCAACATTGGCATACATAGTTTCTCTCATTTAGATTCTTATATTTTTTATCTATATTATCACAAATGCTGCATGTTTGACTTGATGGGTAGTAGGTATTTGCTTTGAAGAAGTATTTGCCTTTTTCTTTGGACTTGTATTCTAATTGTTTTAGTATTTCTCTGAATGTTGCATCATTTATTTTTTTGGATAAATTTATGTCTTTGTTCATAATCATTTTTTTAATGTTTAATGATTCGGCAGTTATTATATCATAATTATCGGTTATTTCTTTTGTTATTTGATGAATGTAGTATTTTCTAGCATTAGATAATTTGCTGTAAAGTATATTTAATTTTTTTAAATTTTTGTAATAGTTTTGGCTTCCTTTATTCTTTTTAGATAATTTGTATTGTTCTCTTTTTATTTGTTTTTCATATTTATTTATATATTTATTGTTATCATATAATGTATTATCTGACATTGTTATTAGCTTCTTTATTCCTAAATCTAATCCTACTATTGTATTTGGTTTTATTTTTAATGGTTCTGGCAATTCGTATAATACGCTCACATAATATTTACCATTTTGTTCTTTTGATATTGTTGCATTTATTATTTTGCTGTTTATTTTGTGAATATTTCTATAGCCTCTTATTTTTAATTCTTCTAATTCTGGTAATTTTATTGTTCTCCTAGTTAAATCTAATTCTATATTACACTGATTGTTATAAATTGCTTTAATTGTATAACTATTTTTACCATATTTGCTTCGATATTTTGGATTACAGATTTTCCTATTAAGATGTCTTTTATAATTATCTTGTAGATTGAATATTGTTTTTTTGATAAGTATTGGATTGGCTTCTAGTAAGAAAGGATATTCATATTTTAATTTATTTGTATAATCTTTAATACAAGAATAGGAATTCATATATCCTTCGCTAATTATTTTTCTAAGATAATAATTATATACAAATCTATTGCATCCAAAAGTTTTATTTAGTTTTTCTTTTTGTGTGTCATTTGGATATAATCTAAATTTATATGCTTTATACATTATTTCACCGCCTTATTTTTGATTGTTTATTAAATTAATTAGTTTTTTTCTCTCTTCAGGAGTTAATAATTCTAACATTTTGTTATAATTATCTAATAAATTTACATTGATAATATTTAAAGGACTTTTTAGTACTATTCCTTCTTTGTTTTTTAATATTAATTTTGCTACTTCTTTTGTGTTAAATATATCTAAATTTATGATTGCGTGTGTACTAGAGAATAATTCTTCACTTTCTAATTTTAGTTTGGTTACTTCTTCGAATAGATCATAGTATGTTCTAAGTACATAATCTATCTTATCAAAATTTTCGTTTATTCCCAAACTGAAGAATTGGTTTTTATTTACTCTTATTAGGTAATTATTATTTATGGTGTTATCTTCTATATGGCTTCTTATTTCTTTTATGTAGATATCTCCTTCTGATAAAATGATATTATTTTTGTGCAGAATATTACTTAATATTTTATATAATATTTTTTTATCTAGTTCTTTACTTGTTATGACTTTATTAAATATTTGTATTATTTTAATAGTATCCATTTTTCCCTCCTTGCAATGATAATAGCAGATTTGATTTAATTATGCAAATGGGGTAAAAAGGTATTTTGTGAGTGTTTTTTCTGGTATAAAGTTATTTTGAATGTGTTAAAAATATATTTTGGCTGTTATTAAGGATATAAAAAAGTATTTTGATTAAATTTTATTTTTTTTAAAAAAATGAATCTCATATGTTTGAGATTCATTATGTTTATTTTATAACAATATTTACTATTCTTCCTGGTACTACTATAATCTTTACTATTTCTTTGTTTTCAGTCCACTTCTTTATGTTTTCTCTTGATAGTGCTTCTTTTTCTAAGTCTTCTTTTGAAGTGTTTATGTTTATTTTGATGGTATCTCTTACTTTACCATTTACTTGAATAGCTATTTCTTTTTCTTGATCTTCTGTTTTGGCTTCGTCATATTTTGGCCATGGTCTATTGCAAATTGGTTCATATCCTATAGTTTCATTTAATTCTTCTGTTATATGTGGAGCAATTGGATTTAGTAGTTCTAGTAATATTCTATAATCGCCTTTGGTAATATGTTCTTTTTCGTCATAAGTGTTTAATAGAATCATTAGGGTTGATACTGCTGTATTGTAGGCCATATGTGTTAGGTCATGTTCGACTTTTTTGATACTCTTGTTGATAATTACTTCTAGGTCTTTAGAATATTCTTCATCGTCTGTAATTTTGTCTTTTAGTCTTACTATTCTATCAACAAATCTTTTACATCCTTTAAGCGAGTCTGTACTCCATGGTGCATCTTGTGTATAGTCGCCCATAAACATTTCGTATATTCTTAAGGCATCTGCTCCATATCCGTTTACTATTTCGTCTGGATTTATTACATTGCCTTTGCTTTTACTCATTTTTTCGTTATTTGAGCCTAATATCATTCCGTGACTTACTCTGGTCCAAATCATTTCTTTATGTGGTACTAAACCAAAGTTGTATAGCATTTGTACCCAGAATCTAGCATATAATAGGTGTCTAGCTGTATGTTCCATACCACCGTTATACCAATCTACTCTGTTCCAATATTTCATTACATCCATATTAGCAAATTCTTTGTTATTGTGTGGATCCATAAATCTTAGGAAATACCATGATGAACCAGCCCAGTTAGGCATTGTATCGGTTTCTCTTCTGGCAGGGCCTCCGCAATGAGGGCAAGTTGTATTTACCCATTCATCGATCTTTGCTAATGGGCTTTCACCGTTTTCGGTTGGTTCGTATTCTGCAACATTTGGAAGAAGTAGTGGTAAATCTTTTTCTTCCATGGGTTGCCAGCCACATTTTTCGCAATAAATCATTGGAATTGGTTCGCCCCAGAATCTTTGTCTTGAGAAAATCCAATCTCTCATTTTATAGTTATTTACTCTTCTTCCGATGCCTAGTTTTTCTAGCTTTTTAGTGATAGCTTCTTTGGCTTCTTCTACTGTCATACCGGTGAATTCTTCGGAATTTATAAGTTTGCAATTTTTTCCTAAATAATCATATTTTTCAAAAGCTTTAGTTGAGATGTCTCCTCCGGATATTACTTCTATCATATCTAAGTTATGTGCTTTCATGTATTCATAATCTCTTTGGTCATGAGCTGGAACGGCCATTACTGCACCGGTACCGTAGTCGCCTAAAACGAAATCTCCTATAAATACTGGTACTTCTTTACCGTTTACTGGATTAATTGCTTTAATTCCTTTTAATTCTACACCTGTTTTTCCTTTATTTAATTCTGTTCTATCCATATTAGATTTATGTGATGTTTCTTCAATATAAGATAAAACTTCATTTTTATTTTCTACTCTTGGTAATAGTTCTTTCATTAGTTTTCCGTCTGGAGCTATTACAAAGAATGTTATACCATATACTGTTTCAATACATGTGGTAAATACTGAGAAGGATCCTCCTCCTACAACATTTACATCTAACTCAACACCGGTTGATTTGCCTATCCAATTGATTTGCCCTAATTTTACTCTTTCAGCAAAATTTGTGTCATCAAGTCCTTTTAATAAATCTTCAGCATAATCGGACATTCTAAGCATCCATTGGGATTTTTCTTTTTGAACAACGCTACTGCCGCATCTTTCACACACGCCACCAGCGGCATCTTCATTGGAAAGTACGGTTTTGCATGTTGGGCACCAATTTACTGGTATTGTTGCTTTATAAGTCATATTGTGTTTGTAAAATTGCAAGAATTGCCATTGTGTCCATTTATAATATTCTGGATCGGTAGTAGAAAATTCTCTACTCCAATCAAATGAAAATCCAAGTCTTTTCATTTGGCCTTTAAATGTTTTTATATTTTCTTTTACGGCGTCTTTGGGATGAATATGATTTTTTATGGCATATTGTTCTGCTGGAGCGCCGAATGCATCCCATCCCATTGGATATAAAACGTTATATCCTTGTCTTCTTTTCATTCTAGCTATAGCGTCTTGTGCTGTATAGCCTCTAACGTGGCCTACATGTAGGCCACTTCCTGATGGATATGGAAATTCTACTAGAATGTAATATGGTTTTTTGTTGCTCTCGTTTTGTGCTTCAAAAACATGATTATTTTCCCAGTACTCTTGCCATTTTTTTTCTATTTTTTTGAAATTATACATTTTTTTTACCTCTTTTCTGATAATGTCTTCCTAGTATTCCATACATAATTATTATTAATAGGATTATGAGTATTATGCTACATAGCAATTGCCATAGCCAATTGTCTAATAAGTGAAAAACAATTACATAAGTCAAAGCAATTATAAAAGTATTTATAATTGCGGAAGTGTATAAAAATTTTTTGTAATTTATTTTTTTTTCATCTAATCCATATACTCTTACTAAATAATAGTATTCCACTGGTACTTTCTTTTTATTATATTTTGTCTTTTTAAAGACAAAAAAGAAATAATATAATATAAATATTAATGTATATGATATTATAAAGTCTAATAGTATATTTAATATTTCTTTCATTATATTACCTCCATATAAGTCGTATTATACTATATTTTTTGAATGTATTCAAGTAGATTAATAAATATTTTTATGTATTTATTATCTAATCCTTTTTTCTTTAGTTTTCTTATTTTTATTCTCTTTTTCTTAACTTCTAGGTCGCTAAATAATATTTCATCTAATTTGTCTTTTAGACTTGTATTTATTGCTAAATCATATAATATTTCTTTAATGTCTTCATTGATAAGCCTAATAGAACTTACTAAAACATTTTCACCTTTTATATTTACTTCTAAGTCTCTGCCTACGATAAGGTTATTTATTTGAATAATGAAATCGTTTTTATCATAATAGCAATTATAAGTAATGCTTTTATCTTCTATGTATACTGCTTTAATATTTTTGGTGTTTTTGAATCTTAATAAATAGTTTCTTTTGCTTAGAAGATTTTTGCCTTCTGATTTTGATATTTTTAAGGTGTAATTATCTTTTTCATAATGATAACTAAAGTTTGTTATCATATACATACCTTTTTTATAGTTGTTTGTTATGCCGTCATCTTCGTATAAATTGTATGTTCCATCGTTAAGTGGATATATATTTAATTCTAGAGTACTTGGTATATCTTCTTTAATGTTATAATTCATTGGTATTATTGAGCCGGCTTTTACGAATACGGGATAGTCTTCATCACGATAGAAATTGGTATAATATTTAGCTCCGTTATATTGTTTTCCATCTAATAAATTGAACCAAATGCCATCGGGAACGAATACTTTTTTCATTACTCTATCGATAACTATATTTTTTTTGGTTGTTATTGGTGATATGAAAAGATTGCTACCGAAGAAATATTGATTTTTATATTGAACGTCGTCTAATATTTTTGGGTAATCGTAATAGAATGGTTTTACTATTCCTTTTCCTGTTTTGTGATAGTTATAGCTTTCGGTATAGATGTATGGTATTAGTTTGTATCTTAAATTCATAAAATTAATTATATCGTTTTCGATAATTGGATTCCATTTCCATGGTTCTCTTTTGTAATACTTGCCTCCTTCGCTGGCAAGTAAAAAGATTGGTGAGAAGCAAGCAAATTGTATGTATCTTAAATATAATTCGGCTTCTTCGATTCCGTTGTGATAGCCTCCGATGGGATGGGCTATGAAAGATACTCCGACGTTATATCCTTGGAGATTATATCTTGGTAATAGATTTAGGGTTGTCCAATTTACTAATGTTTTACCACTCCAAATGATTGGATAGCGATGTACCGCTATTCCGTGATTTCGGGTTAGTGATAATCCTCTTTTTCCTCTTGTTTCTATTTTTCCATGATGATAATGGGCAAATTTCCACAAATCTATTTTGTCATTTGGATTGTTATAATCAATGCTATATAGTTCTACGCCTTGCATTTCTAAATTATTTATAAACATGTTTAGGTATATGCCTAGTTTTTCGTTGCTAAGGGGAATGAATTTGAATTTTTCTTCATTGGTATAACTACTTATTAAATTATATTCATTAGTTCCTTTTGCTATTTCTAAATTGGGATTAATTGTTACTCCTAATTTTATGTTTTTTTGTGTTAAATAATTGCTTACGTTTTTTAGGTCAATACTTGGTATGTAATTGTTATTTCCACGCCATGAGTCCCCTAATAGAAATATTGATATTGGGATATTGTCTTTGTTAAATCTATCTACTAATGATATTATATCTTTACTGGTATAGTTATCGTTTTTATACCACCATGTTCCTAAAGCATATCTTGGTATTAGGTTTGGATAACCGGTTAAAGTGAAATAGTCGTTTAAACATCCATCAAAATCTTTATTGTACATGAAGAGATATATGTCTTTTGATCCTTCTTCTCTTGGTATGAAAATATCATTTTCTGTTAATATTGGGGTATTGTCTTTTACTACTGCATAGCCATCTAAAGAATATAATCCTGTGTCTAAAATTATTTTATCTTTAATGCTGTCAATTGAATAATTTATACCTCTTAAATTTTTTACTTGTGGGCTATTCATTTGCCACTCTATTGTAGTATTATTTATTACGGCTTTTAGATTACTGCCGAGGTTTCCGGCTTTGAAATCTTTATCTTTTACGTATGTGATTGTGAAAATGCCGGTATCTATTTGAATTAGTGTTTCACTTTCGGTGATGCCGTATGGTGTTTTGGGAAAGGTTCTATTAATGACTAAGGCAGTTGGTTCGTCGATAAATTTACCACTTGGTGTATACTCTAATCTGGCTAATCTTGGTGTTAATATGGTTATTCTGTACTTATTGCCTATAATGCATGATTCTTTATTACTAATTAGTTTGGTTCTGGATTCTATGTAATAATTTGACACATTAGCCATTTTTTCACCTTCTTTTTTATTCTTTTTTTGTTTTTTTATTCTTGCTTCATACTAGCTGTACAGCGTACAGTAGCTTTTATTGTTTCCCCTTGTACTTCATAATCGTTTATATTGTTTTCATCAAACCATAAGTATACTTTGTAAGTGGTGCTTGTGGTGCTAAGCGGTATGTTTGTTGCTATTAGTTTTGATGTTCCTGCTGAAGTTCCCTTCATACTGCCTGAGGATACTATGGTGTTGCCACTTACAACGGTATATTTTAATGCATCACTGTTCTTTAATTTATCCCCTATTGAGGTAACATCCATATATATGTGTCCATATATGTCATATGTGTTATCTTTTTTATATAATGTTATGATAATGCTATTTCCTCCTGTATATGTAGATGATGGATTTATGGTACCACTTGTTATATCGGTACCTTTATTATATGTTATATAATAATCTAATCCTTTAGTGGTTGTGTTTACATTTAAATCTTCGAATAGTATACTTGTGAAATAAGCTATACTTCCCCCTAGCAGTCCTAAACATAGGATTGTTAGTCCTGATATTATTAATATTTTTTTCTTCTTATCGTATTCCATGTTATTCCTCACTATCTTACTGATATAATAATATCATAATTAACTAAAAAGTGCAATATTACTGGTTATTTTTTGGTATTATTATTCTTTTGATTATATAATAGATTATAGTTATAAATATGTAAAAAATTATGACTAAAATGCTACTGATGATGTTTTTTGTATCTACTTTTATTATTAATGTAAATAATGTTAATATTAAACATAATATTATGTTTTCATAGATAATATTTAATATGCTATTAAAGTTATCTAATAAATTTATTTTTAGTTTTCTGGTTAAAAGTATTATTCCAATAATAATACTGATTATTAGTCCTAATATTGTACTGGCTATGCTTCCGAAATATGCTGTATATCCCATTCTATATGCTGAATTTATTAGTGGTACTTCAAAAATTATCTTAGTTATTAAGCTTATTAAAAGAAATATTATGATATTTTTTTCTTTGTTACATATTATATTTATATTTACAATACTATCATATATTGTATAAAAGAATATTAATGGTACTAATCCGAAAATAAAGTTATAATCGTTATTAAATAATGTAATATTGATTGGTCCTGATATAATCATTAATATTATAGTAATTGTTAGGCTGGTATTGATTATTTTATTTAATATTTTATGAAATAAGTCTTTATAGTTATTTTCTTTGTTTATTATAGATGTTTTTAATTTATTTATATCTGTATTATATATTTTTTTAATTATTAAATGTATAATATATATGATTATTATTCCATAAAAGTATGTATTGGTAATATAATTTGATACATCATCATAACTATATTTATATCTATTTAGTAATATATAATATAATACTATAATGGATATGTATATATATGATGCGTTTATTATATTATATATTATTATGCATCTATTATCTATTAATGATTTTTTTATTTGTATAATATAATTTATTTTTGTTTCTTCTCTCTTTTTTGTATATTTATTGTTTTTCTTTACTACTAATATATAAGATAATATTATTAGTATTATGCCTAATATTATTGGTACTAAATATATTATTATTATTTTTAAATAATCTTCTAATAAAAAGACTTTATATAGTAAGAAGATATTTATTATATTAAATACTATACTACTTAATTTATATATATTTAATAATATATTTTTTTTATATCCAAATATATTTAAATAGTTATTTATTAGTTTTATAATAAGTGATATGGATAAGAATATTGTCATGGTTATATTAACTAGATATAATTTTTCTATATTTATTAGTGTTGATATAATGTAAGATATTGCTCCTAAAAGCATGGTTAAAATAATGATAAGTAATATACTACATTTAAATACTTTATTCATTGTATATAGATATTTTTTATCATAATAATCATTTAATAATTTTTTTATTTTATTTGAACTAAATATACTATAATATATTAAAAATAAACTAAAACTAAAGGTAAGTAAGAAAGTATTACTATTTTTAGTAAGATGATATAATACTATTATAAATATAAATGTTAAGATATTTATTATTTTCTTCATAAGCTACTCCTAAGAAAATTATATAGGAAAATATTGTTTTTGTAAACTTTTTTTACAAAAGTAGTTGATTTTTTAATAATATTGTGGTATCATTTATATCGACTGATGTCTTGGTAGCTCAGCTGGATAGAGCAATCGCCTTCTAAGCGATCGGTCTGGAGTTCGAATCTCCACCAGGACACCACTTAGATATTAACTTCTTACTAAGTAAGAAGTTTTTTTATTTTTCTCTTAATTTTTTTACACTTAAGTTATAACTTTCTATTATAGATATATAATAATTAATTTCATTAATATCATCGAATTTTAGAATTTCTTTATAATGGCCCCAAGATAATTGTTGCGACAATGTCGCAACTTTTTCAGACAATACATAAAATTGTCGCATTCTGGACAATGCAGTGAAGGTATAGCCTTTTCCTAGTTCACTGGTTAACCTTTTGGAATACTCTTTTATTAATCCATCACCATACTTTGCTCTATTTTCACCACCTTGTGCTTATATACTTCTTTGTATATTAATTTATTTTTTATTTCATTATAATAATTCATAAAAGCCTCCTAACTTATTATATATTCTCTAGTTAATATTCTCTTATCACTAGAGTATTCGATATAGTAATGATTGTCTCTTCTAGATATAATAATACCAATAGTTTTATCTTGATTAATACTTTTAATATGTTTATCTATATAATTCATATATACTTCTATTTGTCCTATATGTTCTTTCTTTAGTTCACATACTTTTAGTTCTATTACTATAAAACAATTATAAATATAATTAAACAATAATAAATCTATATAATTATAAGTATTACCTATTTTTATTTTATATTCATTTCTAATGTAAGTAAAACCTTCTCCTAGTTCTAGTAGAAAGTTATCTAAGTCTTCAAGTATTAAATCTTTTAATATTTTTTCACTTATATTTTCTTTATCTATTCCTAACCTATCTTTAATAACAATAGGATTCTTAATACTATCTCTAATATCAAGTTCTTCTTTATTAACTAGTTTTAATTTTGTATTATCATCTAATCTTTGATATTCTTTATTTTTAATTTTTTCTCTTAATTCTCTTACACTCAAATTATAACTTTCTGTTATATATATGTAATAATTAATTTCGTTGATATCATTAAATTTTAGAATTTCTACGTAATGACTCCAATTCAATTGGTGTGACATTGTCGCACCTTTTAAAATTAATAAATAAAATTGTCTCATTCTCTTTAGTATAGTAATATCATATTTTTTGCCCATCTCATTTGTAAGTTTAATTGAATATTCTTTAATTAAACCATCACCATACTTTGCCCTATCTTCTCCGCCTTGGGCTTCAATTAATAACTTTCCAACTTCATAATAAGTACTAAGTTCATTTTTATTTTTAGAATAATCTTTTACTCTTTTATATACTTCATTATTTATTAGTTTGTTTTTTATTTCATTATAATAATTCATAAAAGCCTCCTAACTTATTACATAATCTCTAGTATATATTCTGTTATCGCTTGAATATTCGATATAATAATGATTATCACGTCTAGATATAATAATACCTATTGTTTTATCTTGATTAATACTTTTAATATGTTTATCTATATAATTCATATATACTTCTATTTGTCCTATATGTTCTTTCTTTAACTCACATACTTTTAACTCTATTACTATAAAACAATTATAAATATAATTAAATAATAATAAATCTATATAATTATAGGTATTACCTATTTTTATTTTGTATTCATTTTCTATAAAACTAAAACCATCTCCAAGTTCTTTTAAAAATGATGGTATATCTTCGAGTATTAATGTTTGAAGCATCTTCTCAGAAATATTTTCTATATCATAATTATATTTATTTTTAATAACTATAGGATTCTTAATAAAATCACTTACTGCTATTTCTTCTTTATTAATTAGTTTTAATTTAGCATCATCGTCTAATCTTTGATATTCTTTATTTTTAATTCTTTCTCTCAGCTTTCTTTTACTTAAACATTGCTCTGATGTAATTTTAATATAGTAATTTATTTCGTTTATATCCTTAAGCGGTAATAGTTCACAATAATGGGACCAGGTTAATTGGTCAGCCGGTGGCTGACTTTTTTCAACAAGTAAATAAAACATTCTCATATATTTAAGTGAAGTTATAGAATATTTTTTTCCTAAATCTTTAGTTAATTTCTCTGAATATTCTTTAATTAGACCATCACCATACTTTGCCCTATCTTCTCCACCTTGTGCTTCAATTAATAACTTTCCGACTTCATAATAAGTACTAAGATCATTTCTATTCTTAGAATAATCTTTTACCCTTTTATATACTTCATTATCTATTAGTTTATTTTTTATTTCATTATAATACTTCATATTATCCTCCTAACTTATTACATAATCTCTTGTATATATCCTATTATCACTAGAATATTCTATATAATAATGATTATCACGCCTAGATATAATAATACCTATTGTTTTATCTTGATTAATACTTTTAATATGTTTATCTATATAATTCATATATACTTCTATTTGTCCTATATGTTCTTTCTTTAACTCACATACTTTTAACTCTATTACTATAAAACAATTATAAATATAATTAAATAATAATAAATCTATATAATTATAGGTATTACCTATTTTTATTTTGTATTCATTTTCTATAAAACTAAAACCATCTCCAAGTTCTTTTAAAAATGATGGTATAT
>CAKOOV010000002.1 GCA_934098435.1 uncultured Bacilli bacterium | reverse complement strand
ATATCTTTACCATTTTCTAATATAGAGAATGATACTCTTCTTGCTTTTTTGTTATTTGGGCCTGTATATCTAGCCATATTCATTCCTCCTTCTTCTTAGAGGTTATACTTATTTTTAGTGTAGGGTGTCTTTATTATACTTTCGCTATGCAGCTGTAGTTACTTATAAATGACACATTACCTAAAAATAGAGTATGCGCTGCTAAGCAATAATATTATATAATTAATAGTATTTTTAGTCAAGAAAAAAATTCTTTTATTTGTAAAATAATTCTATTTATATGGTTAATTGGTAATTATTGGTATTTTTTTATTTAAAATTAATATAAAAATGTCAAATTGGTGTAAAGTGCAAGAAAAATGTCGATTTATATGCTATAATTATTTTGATGATGATAGAAGAGGAAAACTGTTATCATTTATATGCTGGAGGTGTGTTACGGGGGATAAAAATTAAAATTAGATTATTTGATAGATAGATAATAAAAGAAAGGATGATAAAATGAAAAAAATAACAAAATTTATGAAACTTATTATGGTTTCAGTTATGGTTTTTTCTCAATTTGGTACTTCATTTAAAGTACTTGCAGATACTATTTCTTTTAATAGTAATATTAAAGTTAATATTAATGAAGTTATGAATGAGAATAATTTATATGTAGATCATTTGAGTTTAAATTATGGTAGTGGTAATTTTGATGAAACCACTAATAATGAGGATGGTTCTACAAATGATAAAAATTATGATGTTGTTCTTACTAGTAATTATACTTATTTAGATGGTAGTGTTGTTACTGAAAATAAGACTATTGTTAAAACTGGTAAAGAATTAAATGGTAATAATATTTATGATTTTACTTATGGTAAATTTAATTTTGATGGTAATTTTATGCTTGATTTTAAAATACTTGAGAATGGTGTTGAAATTTATAGCGAAAAGTTAGAATATTCTATTACAAATAATAGTAAAGGTATCTATGGTACTTTATTAGGTGATAAAGAGATTATTTCTCTTGAAGATAATACATATAATGTTGATGAACCTCGTATATATACTCAGAAATTAGGAATTAGAACTGGAGAATTATCTCCTCTTGAAAGTTATGCAATTAGTGTAAACGGTACTTCTGTTGGCAATTATACAGGTGAAGAGATTACTAACATTAAGTTTGATGGTAGTACTACTGATTTAAGTAATGTATTTGGCGGGGATTATACTTATACTGATAATATTACTTTAAGTAATGACTCTGGCACTATTTATTCTTACGATTATACTGCTAATATTAAGTATAATAAAAATAACGATAATGAATTATATAATTTAACTGGACTTGATTTTTATAATGGATATTTGTTTGTTAATGCTAAAAATTATGATAAAAGTATGGAAGTTATGAAAGTTAGAAACTTGTTAGATATATTTAATCAAAGTAATATTAGTGTAGTTGTTAAAGATAGTAACGGTACTATTGTTACAGATAATGATAGCGAGCTATATAATAATTATGTTGTAGAACTTACTAATGGCAATACTATTTCTTATATAGTAGTTGTTGTTGGTGATGCTAATAATGATAATATATTTGATAGAACTGATTTGAATTTAACTATTGATGGTTATTTAAATAGTGCTAATATGCCTTCTATGGATGTATATGCTGAAGAAGATAATGAGGAATTTGGTAATATTACATTTGGTGATGTTAGAATTCTTAATAATATGCTTAGAAATGAACCAATTACTGAATATGAAGATAATAAAAATTTAAATTTAGTTATTGGTGAAGTTCCTACGAATGTTTTTGTAGGTGATAAATTTGAAGTTAGTGTGGTTATTAACAGTGATAATGTTGATGATTATATTGATGGTATTGATGCTTTGGTTAGTACTAATGATAAACTTACACTTACTGATGTTAAATTTAATAATACTTTTAGTGGTAACTATAAAGATGACCATATAGTTGGTATTGGTGATGCTTTACATGATGGTGATGTAGTTGTAACCCTTGTATTTACTGCTAATAGTGTTGGTATTGGTAGTGCTAGTATTAGTGGAGAAGTATCTAAGGTATATGATACTTATGATTTTGAAGATTTGGGATTCGATGTGCAAATAATTAGAAATATTAGTTCTAATAATGATCTTGCTTCTTTAAATAGTAGTGTCGGTACGTTTGATAAAGATTTTGATAGAGATGTTACTTCATATACGTTAACTGTTCCTTATGATACGGAAAGTGTTATATTAAGTGGTTCTACTTTTGATGTTAATGCTACTGTTACTGGTTTCATTTTATATGAACTTAATAATGATGAAACTACTGCTAATATTACAGTAACTGCTGAGGATGGTAGTACTAAGGTTTATACGGTTAGAATTGTTAAAGATGTTAAACCTGAAGTTACTACAAGTACTATTAGTTATAATTATAATTATGTTTCTTCTTCAAATAATTATTTAAAAACTTTAGAAATTACAGATTATGATATTGTTTTTGATAAACTTGTTAATGAATATAAAGTTAGAGTTGACAGTGATGTTGATTCTTTGGATATAAAGGCTATAGCAGAAGATAATCGTGCTAGTGTTGAAATTACTGGTAATGAAAAGTTTAAAACTGGTGATAATACTGTTATTATTAAGGTTACTGCTGAAAACGGCGATGTAAATGAATATAAGTTGGTAGTTAATAAAAAAGCACCTAAAAAGAATGCAATAACTGTAACAGATGATTCTAGTAATACTGCTGAAAAGGTTGTTATTATTGTACTTATTATTCTTGTGGTACTTGGTCTTTTATATCTTATATTCAAGAAAGATGATGAAGAAGAAGTTCAAATACAGAAAGATGACAAGAATAAAAATAAAAAATAGTAAGAAAGATTAAAATAATCTTTCTTTTTTTGTTATTATTTGATATAATTATATTTGATAATAGGGAGAGTGTCCAATGAATAGAAAGGGTCAAGCATTAGTAGAATTTGTTCTTATATTACCTATATTTATATTAATGATGTTTGCAATAGTTGATTTTGGAATGATATTGAGTAAAAAAAATGAACTTGAAAATATTAGTATTGATGTTGTAGCAATGGTTAAGAACAATGATGATATTGTTAATATTAAGAGTTTATATCCTAATGTTAAGGTTGATATAAATAGGGATGATAAATATACTAAAATTATTATTAGTGATGATGTTGATGTTATGACTCCGGGACTTAATCGTATTTTGGGTAATCCTTATAATATAAAAGTAGAAAGGACTATACCTAATGTTGAAACTTAATAATAGGGGGCAATCTCTTGTAATGTTTATTATTTTACTTCCTATATTGCTTTTGATTTTTACTTTGGTATATGATGTAGGTAATGCTATATATGAGAAAGATAAGATTTCTAATATTAATTATATGGTAGTGGAATATGCTCTTGATAATATTGATGATGTTAATGAGGATGATTTAAAGACACTTATTTTAAAAAATGATGATAACATTGATGATGTTTCAATTGTAATTATTAATAATGGTGTTGATATTTCTTTAAAAAAAGATATTAATGGTGTTTTTGGTAAAATATTTAATTTTAATTTAACTTTTATTAGAAGTGAATATAGTGGCAAAATAGTTGATGATAAAAAAATAATAGAAAGGGTTAAGTGATATTAATGGCAGGTAAAGTTATTAGTGTTTTTTCTGTTAAAGGTGGCGTTGGTAAAACTACGATGGCTCTTAATTTGGCAGGTATTTATTGTAGTATGGGTAAATGTGTACTAATTATTGATATGGATTTATATTCTGGTGGCATTGCGGTATCTTTAAATGTTAATAACGATAAAGATATTTTTATGATGGTAGATAGTATGTCTAATAATAGATTTACTGAATTTAAAGATTATATTACTACTTATAATAGTAATATTGATGTTTTGGCTTGCCCTAGAGATCCTAGAGAAGCTTCTAAAATTCCTAGTAAATTTATACCTGTAATTTTTGATATGGTTAAACATGAATATGATGTTATTATTGTTGATACTTCACATGTTCTTGATGAAATTAATTTAACTGTACTTGATAATTCTTATATGTCATTACTTATTGTTACTAATGATTTTGTTGATTTGAAGAATACTAAAAGTTTAATTAGTATATTTAAAAATACTGGTAAAAATAATTATTTGACTCTTCTTAATAATTCTAGAGATACTGGTAGAGATTATATGTCTTTATATGATATTAGGACTTCTATTAAAGGTAATATTGATTATACTATTTCTAATAATTATTATATCAAGAATATAGATAAATATATAATGAATGGAGAAATTTTAACTCTTAATAAAAGTGTTAATACATTTCATCAAAAGGATGTTTCTAACATGAAAAAATTAGCATTGGATTTAATTGATGATAAGCATAGTAAGGAGGAAAAATAATGGCTAATAAGAAAAGTTTAATGGAAGCTTTTGAAGTTGAGCCTAAGGTTTTTTCTTCAAATGATGATGTTAATGATTATGATGTTTTTCGTAATAAAAATTTACTTGAAGAACTTAGAATTAAAATTGTTCAGAATTTAATTGAGGAGAATATTCCTGATGATGAACTTTTGGATGATTATATTAATGATGAAATTGATAATACTTTGGTTGGTTATGATTTAAATTCTTTGGAAAGAGAACATATATTTAATTTGATTCAGAATGAAATAATGGGGTATGGTCCTATTACTCCTTTACTTAATGATAATGCTATTACTGAAATTATGGTTAATGCTCCTGATGAAATTTATGTTGAAATTGATGGAAAAATTGTAAAGGATGAGACTGTTTCATTTATTAATGATAAACATATTATTCGTACAATACAAAGAATTGTACAGCCTCTTGGTAGAACTATTGATGCCGCTAATCCTATGGTAGATGCTAGACTTCGTGATGGTTCGAGACTTAATGCTATTATTCCTCCACTTAGTTTAAAAGGACCTGTTCTTACAATTAGAAAGTTTAATAAAAAATTAGAAAATATTGATGATTTACTTAGAAATGGTTCTCTAACTGTTAATATGGCAAGGTTTTTAGAAGCTTCTGTTATGGCTAAACTTAATATTGTTATATCTGGTGGAACTGGTACTGGTAAAACTACTCTTTTAAATATTTTATCTGGATTTCTTGGTGATGATGAGAGAATTATTACGATTGAAGATGCTGCTGAACTTAGTTTGCATCAGAAACATGTTATTTCTCTTGAAACTAGACTTACTAACTATGAAGGTGAAGGTGAAGTTACTATTCGTGATTTGGTTAGAAATTCTCTTAGAATGAGACCTGATAGAATTATAGTGGGCGAAGTTAGAGGAAAAGAAGCTTTTGATATGATGCAAGCAATGAATACTGGTCATGAGGGTTCTCTTACTACTCTTCATGCTAATAATCCTATTGATGCTATAAATAGGCTGGAAACAATGATTTTAATGAATGAAATGGAAATACCTGTGTCAGCAGTTCGTGGTTATATTGAAAATGCAATTGATATTGTTATACAAATAGATAGATTATCTGATGGTAAAAGAAAGATTACTTCTATTAGTGAGGTTACAGGTATGGAAAATGGTAATATTTTACTTAAGGATATATTTACTTTTAAACAAACTGGAGTATCTAATGATGGCAATGCTGTTGGTGAGTTTAGAATGTATAAAAGAAAACCTTTTGTTTACGACAAAATGGTAAGAAAGGGTTTTGAACTTAAGGATATGTTTAATTAATAGAAAGGATGGCGATAATTATGAATTTTGTATTTTTACTTAGGATTATTTTAATTATTGTTTTATTTGTAATTATCGTTTGTATTTTTAGAATTCATAATGCTCAAAAGAAGGCTAAAAGGATAAGTAATTATGCTATTGATCCAGTAAAAAGTGATTATTATTCTTATAGTGATAGAATAGTTAATTTGTATTATAAATTTGTTAAAAAATTGAGACCATTTGTTGATAAAAGTTTTTATTTGAAAAAAAGAGCTAAAAAGTATGAAAAATATATTGGCTATGATAAACGAGAAATTATTTGTGGTTATGATTTTATTATTACTAAATTTGTTATTGCTGTTATATTTGTTATATTTACTATTTTTTCACAAGTTTTTTCTTTAGTAGTTCTTAATGTATTTGATTTTATTATTAATTTTTTGATTGGTTATTTTATGCTAGATCTTTATTTATATTTTGTTTATAAGAGAAAGCAGAAACAGATGGCAAATGATTTACTTAGGTCAGTTATTGTTATGAATAATGCTTTTAAATCTGGTAAAAGTACGTTACAGGCTATTAAGATTGCTAGTGATGAACTTGAAGGTCCTTTAAAAGATGAATTTAAGAAGATGTATTTAGATATGAAATATGGATTATCTGTTGATACTGTTTTTGATAGGTTTGCTAAAAGGGTAGGAATAGATGAGGCTGTTTATTTATCTTCTTCTCTTACAATTCTTAATAAAACTGGAGGAAATATTGTAGAGGTGTTTTCTTCTATTGAAAGAACTTTATTTGATAAGAAAAAACTAGATGAGGAATTAAAAAATGTAAGTAGTGTTCCTAAACTTGTTGTTAAGGTTTTAATTGCTATACCTGTTATATTTGTAATAGTTATATATATTCTTAATCCAAATTTTTTCAATCCCTTATTTAATTCTGTACTTGGATATATTATTATTGCTATTATCCTTATTATGTTTATTATTTATATATTACTTCTTAGAAGAATACTTAAGATTGAGGTGTAATTATGGTGAATAATTTTAGCTTATATAATAAAAAACTTATTGATAGAATTGAAAAGAAAATTAATTTACTTGGTGTAAGTTATAAGTATAATGCTATTGATTTTTTAAATATGAGACTTATTACTTCTATGTTTTTCTTTGTATTTATATTTAGCTTTTTTAAATATGGTTATATTTTGGCTATTGTTTTTGTTGTTTTATATTATTATTTATTTGAATGGATAATTCTTGATAATAGAATAAAGAGAAGAACTATTAAACTTGATATTGAAGCTATATACTTTTTTGAAGTTCTTACTTTATCTCTTCAAACGGGGCGTAATTTAGTTGAGGCTATATCTATTACTGTTAATAGTTCTAATAGTGAACTTGCTTTGGAATTTAAAAAAGCTCTTAGAGAAACTAAATATGGTAAAAGTTTAAATGAAAGCTTATCGGATATGCAAAAGTATATACCTTCTGATAATATTAATAATATTATTATTGCATTAACGCAAACTAATATTTATGGTAGTAATATTATTGATACTATGTATAATCAAGTTGATTATCTTAGAGAAAAAAGAATAATGGAAGTTAAGTCTAGAATGTCTAGAATTCCTACTAAAATTAGTGTTATTTCAGTACTTTTCTTTATTCCACTTATTTTACTTATTATTTTAGGACCTGCGGTTCTTACTTATTTAGGCTTGGGATAATTATACTTGACTTAAATATGTTTTAATAGTATTATATATTAGTATTTTATATAGGAGGGAAAAATATGTCAGGACATAGTAAATGGTCTACTATTAAAAGAAAAAAAGGGGCTATTGATAGTGAAAGAAGTAAAGTTTTTCAAAAATTGGCTAAGGAACTTTATGTAGCTGCTAAAAGTGGTGATCCTAATCCAGAAAATAATCCTTCGCTTAGAATGGTTATTGAAAAAGCTAAAGGTGAAAATATGCCTAAGGTTAATATTGAGTCTGCTATTAATAAAGCTAAAAATAGAGGCGAAGGGGAAAATTATGAGAGTATTAGATATGAGGGATATGGGCCTCATGGTATTGCTATCATGATTGATTGTCTTACTGATAATAAAAATAGAACTGCTGGTTTTGTTAGAAGTACACTTACTAAAAAGGGTGGTAATCTTGGTACTGATGGTTCTGTTAGTTATTTGTTTGAAAGAAAGGGTATTATTGTATTAGAAAATGATTATGATGAAGATAAAATTATGGAAGATGTTCTTAATTTAGATATTCTTGATTTTTCTTCTGATGATGATAGCTATATTATTTATACTGCTCCAACTAAATTTATCGAGGTTAAGGATGAACTTGTTAAAATGGGATATGATAAGTTTTTAGTTAGTGAGGTTACATTTGTTCCTAATAGTTATATTACTCTTGATGAAGAAGCTACAGAAAAGGTATGTAATCTTATTGATTCATTAAATGATTTAGATGATGTACAAGCTGTATATCATAATTTGGAAATGTAATTAATAAAAATATTGATATTATATTTAAAATATGATATTATAATACTAGATTAGTGTAAGATAAAGAGGTGATTATTAATATGAAATTTAAAAAATTTGTTTTTGTGTTAGTAATTGCTTCTATTATTTTAATAGCTGGTATGTGGGGAACTTCTTATGCTTATTATCTTAGTACTGGCGGTACTAATATTAATGTTACTACTGCTAATGTTGATACTAGTTTAACAGTGGTATTTAATCAGAGTGAATATATGAATATGAAGGCTGGAGTTCCTATTGCTGCTGAAGATGTTGATAATTATGCTAGTAAAAGTATTTTTACGATACTTCCTAATAATACGTTATTAAATGGTTATCAGGTTGCTGTTAATATTAGTTTGATTAATATTAAAATTGATGATGCTCTTAAGGTTTCTGATTTTAAATATAAACTTACTTGTAATGATGGTAATACTAATATTAATCTTGGAAGTGGTAATGGTACTAATTTTACTAGTGATGTATTAAAAAATGGTAATTTACCGCTTGGTAGTTTAAGTACTTCTGCTAATAATTTTGATGCTTCTAAAACGTATACTTGTACTTTGAGAGTATGGCTTCAGGATAGTGGAAGTAGTCAGAACACTCTTATGGATAAAAGTTTTAGTGGTCTTGTTAAGGTTGGTACTGCTATAAAAAAATAATTGTATTTAATAAAGGAAAGTAAACTAGGAGTTTATTCCCTTTATTTTTTTGTTATTGTATAGTACAATTATAATGGTGATAGAATGAATAGTACGGATGTTATTGTGTGTATTAATTCTATGAAGGATATTAATAAGATTACTAATAATACTAAATATATTAATTTATCTATTAATAATGTTGATATTAATGTTATTGATTATTTCCTTTTACATGGACAAAATTATATGTATACTGATATTATTGATAGTAAGAATGGTTTTATCTACGCTAATTATGATATGTTTAAAGCAGGAGAGACTGTTATTAATAATATTTTAGATATGATGCCTTCTGATATTATGGATATTGAAAAAGTTAGATATGTTTATATTAAACTTGGAAAAATATTATCTTTGGATATTAATACTATTGATAGTAAAAATGATGTTATTTCTTTTGGTAATATTAGTACTATTAATAATATATGGGGTGCTTTGTCTGTTGGTAAAATTACTAATATTTCTATTAGTAAAATATTTATGTATATATGTAGTAGAATTGGTATTAACAGTGAGATTATTAATAATTCTATAAAGGGTAATGTTGCTAATAAGGTTAATATTAAAGATGATTTTATTATAGTTGATTTGTTTAATGATATTAGTTATATTCAGGGTAATTTTAGTACTCATTATTTTGATAAATTTAATAATAATAAAGATATTGATATTAAAATAGGATATATTAATTCAGATTATAGTGATTATTATATAGATAGTGTACTAGATGGTGTTGATTATACTGATAGTAATATTGTTTATAAGATTTTGTGCTTGACGGAGGATATTATTAATGCTTATATGATTGGTACATATGAATTAGGGGAAGTGTATAAATATATATTTAATAAATATTGTCCTAATTATGATGTTAGAATTAATAATTTTTATATTTTTGATGGTATGAAGGAACATTTTATTGTTATTAACTATAATGATAAATATTATTCATATAACTATAATAAGAAAAAATTTATTGAGGTAGAATATAAATATATTTATAATAATTTTGAAAACAAAAAGATAGGATTATATAATAATGAAGATTTTTTGTTTAATAAAGAGGGAGTTGTAGTTAAATGATTTTTGTTATAGCAATACTTTTATTTCTTTTAGCGGTTTGTTCTGTAGTTGAAGTTTCTTTTTCTAGTCTTAATATTATTAGAATTAAGAAACTTAAAGATAATGGTAATAAGAGAGCTAAAGTAGTATATGATTTATATCAGAAATATTCAGAGGTTGTTACGGTTATTTTGGTTATTAATTGTATTATTAGTGTTTCTGTATCTTCTCTTACAACGCTTTATTTTTCTAACTTAATTGGGGATAAATATATATGGATTGTTACTTTAATACTTACTTTATTTATTTTGATATTTACAGAGATTATTCCTAAAATACTTGCTAGGGAATATTCTGAAGATTTTGCTATGGAATACTCTTATATACTTAAGTATTTGTTTGTTATTTTTATACCACTTAATAAAATTATTAGTAAATTTGAAAATAAGGTTAAGAATGATCATAAGGTTACCGCTACTAAGGATGAACTTGTTGAAATTGTTAAAACAATTGAAGGTGAGGGAGTAGTAGATGAAAAGGAAAGTGTATTTATTCAAAAAGCTGTTTTATTAAAAAAACTTAAAGTAAGTAATGTTATGGTTGATAAAAGTGATGTTTCTTATTTATATGATACTGATTCTTCTTATAAAGTTAAGAAGTGTATATTTAGAGATAATCATGATAGAATTCCTATTATTAATAAAGAAGGCAAAGCTGTAGGTATTTTATATGAAGTTGATTTACTTGATGAAATACTTGATAATGGTACTATTAGTATTAAGAGATCTATGATGGAACCGATATGTATTAGTAAGAGTACTAATTTGGCTTCTTGTCTTGAGCTTCTTAATACTGCTAGAGCACATATGGCTTTAGTTACTGATAGGAGTAATAATTTTCTTGGTATTGTTACAGTAGAGGATATTATTAGTGAACTTATGAAGTCATAGACTTCTTTTCTTTTTTTTGATATAATATTTATGTGATGTGAAATGATAGTTAAAGTAGATAAATTGTCTCATGATTTGAGAGGTATAACTAAGATTAATAATAAAGTTACTTTTATAAATAATGCTCTTTTAGGGGAAATAGTTGATATTAAAATCATAAATGAAAAAAAGAGTTTTAGTGAAGCTAAGGTTAATTCTTATATTGAGAAAAGTAGTGATAGAATAGAAAATAAATGTCCTTATAGTGATAAGTGTGGTGGATGTGATTTTGGATATTTGAATTATAAAATTAGTCTTATGTATAAGAAAAATATGGTTATTGATGTTATGAAGAGGTATGCTGGTTTAAATATTAATCCTAGTATTATTCCTAGTGATAATATATTTGGTTATCGTAATAAAATTTCTTTGAAGATTAATAATGGTAAGTTATGTTTGACAGAGAAGAATAGTAATGATTATATTCCTATTGATAGGTGTTTACTTGCTAATGATAATATTAATAAAGTTATTGGAATTCTTGATAATTGTGATTTGCATGGTATTAAAGATATTGTTATTCGTGGTACTGATGAAATAATGGTTATTATTAATGGTGATGATATTAATAATGATATTATTTGCAGGTTAGATGGTAATGTAAGCAGTATTGTTTTAAATGGCAGTGTTATATATGGTAATGAATATATTAATATATGTGTTGATAAATTTAAGTATGCTATATATCCTAATTCTTTTTTTCAGATTAATACTTGTATGATTAGAGGGTTATATGAGGAAGTTAAAAAGTGTGCTGGAAGTGGTCATAGTCTTTTAGATTTATATTGTGGAGCTGGAACAATTGGTATATATTTAGCTGATAATTTTGATATTGTTCATGGTATTGAAATTAATTATGATGCTGTAACTAGTGCTAATGTTAATAAGAAGATTAATGATATTAAAAATATTAGTTTTGATATGGTTAATGCTAATAGTATTTTGATTAATAATTATGATGTTATAGTAGTTGATCCTCCTAGAGGGGGACTTGATAAAAAAACTATTACTAATTTACTTAATAGTGGGGCTAAAAGGATTGTATATGTATCATGCAATGTTATTACATTAGCTAGAGATATTAATATGTTAAAGGAAGAGTATATTCTTGATAAAATTACTTTGTTTGATAATTTTCCTAATACTAAACATGTTGAAAGTGTATGTTTGTTAGAAAAATCAAAAGTATTTAGATGACTGTTTGAATATAATATATACATGTCATAGGTTGAAACATATTTAATAAAAATTAATTTGTGAGTTTGTGAGGATGTGAGATATATGAAGGAAAGTAATATATTATTATATGAAACTGAAGATGGTAAAGTTAATGTTGATGTAATTCTAAAAGATGAAACAATATGGCTTTCACAAAAGAGTATGAGTGAACTTTTTGATGTTAATGTTCCCGCAATTAATAAGCATTTAAATAATATATATGAAGAGAAAGAACTTGATAAAAACTCAACTATTTCCAAAATGGAAATAGTTCGAAAAGAAGGTAATCGTAATGTAAATAGAGAGTTAGAATTTTATAATTTGGATGCTATAATTGCAGTTGGATATAGAGTTAATTCTAAGAAAGCAACTAAATTTAGAATTTGGGCTACAAAAATATTAAAAGATTATATGATTAAGGGGTTTGTAATTGATGTTGATAAAATGAAAAATGGTCCTAAATTTGGAAAAGATTACTATGATGAATTATTGCAAACCATTAAAGAAATTAGATTAAGTGAAAGAAGACAATATCAAAAAATTACAGATATTTTTGAGGCGACTAGTGTTGACTATAATAAAGATTCTGAAGTAGCTTATGATTTCTTTAAAATCGTTCAAAACAAACTTCATTATGCCATTACTGGAAAAACAGCGGCGGAAATTATTTATGAAAGAGTGGATAACGAAAAATTGCATATGGGGCTTACCAATTGGAAAAATAGTCCTGATGGTAAAATAATGAAATATGATATTAGTATTGCTAAAAATTATTTAGAAAAAGAAGAATTAGATAAATTAAATGATTTAACTAATTTATTTCTAGATGTAGCTGAATCAGAAGCAAAAGAACAGAGATTAATGACAATGAAAGATTGGATTGAAGTTGCAGATGATTTATTAAAATATAGGAAAAAGAAGGTATTAAGTGATTCAGGCAAAATATCACATAGACAAGCTATGGAAAAAGCAGAAAATGAATATGAAAAATTTAGAATTAAACAAGATAAAGAATATATTTCGAGTATGGATGAAATGTATAAAAGATATTTAGAAGAAAATAAAAAGTAATATGTAGATAGATAAAATGAGAAAAATGATTTTGATTACTTTATTATGTAGTAATTTTGATGGATATCATGATAAAAAAGAATACTAATATAAATCTATTATTTAATAGTGACACTAAAATGATTGTGTATGTATCATGCAATGTTATTACATTAGCTAGAGATATTAATATGTTAAAGGAAGATTATATTCTTGATAAAATTACTTTGTTTGATAATTTTCCTAATACTAAACATGTTGAAAGTGTATGTTTGTTAAAACTTAAATGATGTATATTGGTATAAAAAAATTAAATAATATTTTTGAATGGTAGGTGCATTATATGGAACGTTTTTATTTAGAAATTCCTTCAATTGAAAGAAAAAATGAGATAATTGATTATATTAATGAATTAGTTCTTTATAATTCTGATATTAATGGTATAGAGATTTTGGCCAAAATATTAGATGGCTATACTTTTGAACAAGTATTAGAATATTGTTTGAATCTTGGAAACAAAGAATATGCTAAAAAAGTTGGTAAATGTCAGGTAAAGACTTTTTTGTTAATTAGAGAGAATGATAATAGAATAGTTGGTGCATTAAATATTCGTTTAAGTTTATCAGGAAAAATGAAGACTTTTGATGGGAATATAGGATATGGAATACGTCCTACTGAAAGAAAAAAAGGATATAATAAAATTAATTTATATTTAGGTTTAATTGAAGCACAAAAAAATGGTATAAGCGAGGTTAAATTAGTTTGTGAAGCAAGTAATTTAGGTTCTGTTAAAACAATAGAAGCATTAGGTGGTATATTGAAGCAAACTGGTATTGATCCATATGATGAAATATTAACAAGTGTATATTGGTTTAATGTTAATGAAACTATTGATAAATATAAAGAAATGTTTAAAGATAAAATTTATGTTGATTACTTAGCTTCAAAAAAATATGATAAATAATATATAATTAAATGAGTAGAAGCAAGTGTTTTTGTGATATAATAATATTAATGATTGAGGTGATGATATGTTAAATAATAAGTTTGGAATTACTAATGAAATAGAATTATCAAAGATGGAAGAGAAGATTACAAAATTAAAAGCATTAGAGTTGTTTGATACAAATAAGATTGATGAATTTGAAGTTGGAACATTTAGTGGATTATCAAAAATACATGAATTTTTATTTAGTGATATTTATGATTTTGCTGGTAAAATTAGAAAGGATAATATAGCTAAAGGAAATTTTAGATTTGCCTCTGCTTTATATTTAAATGATATTTTATTAAAAATAAATGATATGCCTCAAAATACTTTTGATGAAATTATAAAAAAATATGTAGAGATGAATATTGCTCATCCTTTTCGTGAAGGTAATGGGCGAAGTACTCGTATTTGGTTAGATATGATACTGAAAAAGGAACTTAATAAAGTTATTGATTGGAGTAAAATTGATAAGAGTGATTATTTACTTGCTATGGAAAGAAGTCCTATTAAAGATACTGAGATAAAATTATTATTGGAATCTGCTTTAACTGATAGAGTTAATGATAGAACTGTATATATGAAGGGGATTGATGCAAGTTATCAATATGAGGGATATAGTACTTATTCTATTTATGAACTTGATAATAAAAAATAATATTAATTTGCAATAGAGGAAGTGAAAAATGAATCAGGAGAAAATTGGTAATCTTATAAAAGAGATTAGAAAAAAGAATAATTTAACTCAGGCAGAATTTGCAGAGAGATATGGCGTTACTTATCAGGCTGTTAGTAAATGGGAGAATGGTAAGAATATACCGGATATTATGTTATTAAAACAGATTAGTGAAGATTTTGATACTCCGCTTTCTGATTTATTAGATGGCAAAACTACTAGTAAGAAGAAAAATTATAAATCTATGTTTATTATTTTGCTTATAATATTTATTTTTCTTATTGTTTTTTTAATTATTCATTTTAGTAATGATGATGATTTTGAATTTAAGACTATTAGTGCTAATTGTAATAATTTTAATATTAGTGGTAGTATAGCTTATAGTGATAGTAAGTCTTCAATATATATATCTAATATTAATTATTGCGGTGGTGAAGATAATACTTTATATAAAAAGATTAAATGTGCTTTGTATGAGAGTAATGGTAATATTGAAACTAAAATAGATGAATATGATTATAATGATAATGGTATTAAGTTAGAAGAATTTTTTAAGAATGTTAGTTTTCATGTTGATAATTATAAAAGAAGTTGTAAAAATTATAATAAAAATAGTTTATATCTTTTAATTGATGCTACTGATAGTGATGATAATGTTACTTCATATAGAGTTCCTTTATCACTTACGGATAGTTGTAGTGCTCAACCTTAGGTTGAGCTTTTTCAACTTTTATTTTATTTATTTATTTTTATATTTGTTTTATAATGATAAAGAGGTGAGAAAAAAATGAAAAAGAAATTGATAATAATAGTTAGTGCTATTATAATTATTGGGGGAGGTATTCTTTTATATTTTGTTTTAAATAATAAAAATAATGAGAATAGTAATGATAATATTAGGTTTGCTAAGGAATATGCAGATTCACAAGTAGGAGAAGATAATGTTTTTGTATATAAAAATATTGATGAGATTATTAATATTTTGAAGTATGGTACTGGTGTTGTTTATTTGGGATTTCCTGAATGTCCTTGGTGTCAAGCTTATGTTAAGTATTTAAATGAAACCGCTAAAGATGCTAATATAGAAAAAATTTATTACTTTAATATTCTTGAAGAGAGAAAGAATAATACAGAAAAGTATCAAGAAATTGTATCTATACTTGGAGATAATCTTCAGAGAGATGATGAGGGTAATTTGAAAGTTTTTGTACCTAATGTTAGTTTTGTTGTAAATGGAAAAATAATTGGTAATGATTATGAGACTTCTCTTGATACTAAAGGTTTTGAAAAGCCTAGTGATTACTGGACTGAAGAAGAAGTTAGTGAACTTAAAAATACTTTAAGTGGCTATATGGAAGAAGTATATAAAGCTTTATATTCATGTACTGATTGTAATAAGTAGGATTATTTATGTTAAAAAAATATTTGAGTTATGTATTTAGAGGAATGTTTGCTGGTATTATGATTGGTATTGGGGGAGTAGTATTTTTATCTTTAGATAATAAGATATTTGGTGCTACTTTCTTCTCGATTGGTCTTTTGGTTATATGTATGTTTGATATGTATTTATATACTGGTAAGATTGGATATATTTTAACTAATAAGATGTCTTATGTTATACTTCTTATTTTAACTTTAATAGGTAATTTTATTGGCACTTATTTGGTAGCGCTTGCTACTTTGAATAGTAGAATTAATAATATTAGTGAAAAAGCTAGAATACTTAGTGATATTAAACTTAATGATAGTGTTATTAGTATTTTAATTTTATCTGTTTTTTGTGGTATTCTTATGTATATTGCTGTTAATAGTTATAAGACTAGTAAAGATGTATTTGGTAGGTATATACCTATATTTATGTGTGTTATTGTATTTATTTTATGCGGATTTGAGCACTGCGTAGCTAATATGTTTTATTTTAGTGTAGGAGAGACTTGGTCATTTAAGACTGTATTATATACATTTATTATGATACTTGGTAATTCTATTGGTTCAATATTTATTGCTTTTTATGATAATTATATTAGGGAAAAAATATAAATTAAAAAATATCAATTATTGGTATTTTTTTTACAATTTATTTAACTTTTTGGTGTTTATATATATGGAGGGATATAAATGAATTTAAAAGAGTTACCTAATTGTGAAAAACCTAGAGAAAGATTTTTAGAGTATGGAAGAGAGAATATTTCTAATAATGAACTTATTGAAATTATACTTAAATCTGGTACTAAAAAGGTTGGTATTAAAGAAATATCTCATAATATATTATCTTCAGTTAATAATATTAGTGAGCTAAAGAATATGGAAGTTAATTCTTTAATAAATATTGTTGGTATGAGTAAGGTTAAAGCTATTGAACTTTTGGCCGCTATTGAACTTGGTAGGAGAGTGTATAGTAATGTTAATTATAATGATTTAATTTACTTGACTGATCCTAGTTCTATTATTAATTATTTTCATGATATTTATAATTATGAGAAACAGGAATTGTTTTACGTTATTTATTTGGATAATCAGAAAAAGTACATAGATAAGAAATTATTGTTTAAGGGTACTGTTAATTTTTCTTTGGTTCATCCTAGAGAAATATTTAAAGAGGCTTATTTATTTTCAGCTTCATATATTATTTGTATTCATAATCATCCTTCTGGGAATGCTAGTCCTAGTAAGAATGATATGGATATTACTAAAAGAATTAAAGCTATTGGGGATATGCATGGTATTGGGCTTCTTGATCATATTATTATTGGTCATGGAAATTATTATAGTTTTTATGAAGATAATAATTTATAAAAGTAGTTAATTTATCTTTTATTTTGATTAAAAATATTATATAATATGTATTGATAAGGAAAGTGATATTATGCTTGGTAGAAAGAAAAAGATGACTTCTAAAAAATATGTTTTAATTGGTGTAGTTATACTTATTATTGTGTTACTTATTATATTTTCTTTTACTTTGAAAGAAGATAGGAAACTTAATCCGGTAGAGTCTTTTTTTAGGGATACTTTATCTTATACTGAAAGAGTTATTACTTATCCTTTTAATTATATAGCTAGTAAGACTCGTGAATATAATAGACTTAAAGAAGTTAATAAAAAAAATGACATTTTAGAAACTTCTTTGGATAGAATTGATGCTATTGAAACGGAAAATGTTGAACTTAGAAGACAGATTGAGGCTTTAAAGAATGAACTTAATATTGATTATACTCTTACTGATTATGAATATTTAAATGCTACGGTTATTAGTAGAAATGTGGGATATTGGTATAATACAATTACTATTAATAAAGGAAGTTATAATGGTATTGAAAAGGATATGGTTGTTATTAATAGTAAGGGACTTATTGGTAGGGTAATTAAGACTAGTACTTTTACTTCTGATGTTAGGCTTATTACTACTAGTGAAACTAATAATAAGATATCTGTTCATATTAGTAATGGGGATAATAATTTATATGGTCTTATAAATAATTATGATTATAGTAAAAATTTACTTGAGGTTGAAGGAATTAGTAATACTAAAGATGTTGGAATTGGTGATTTTGTTTATACTTCTGGTCTTGGTGGTATTTTTCCTTCTGGTATATTGATTGGTACGGTTAGTGAAATTACTACTGATTCTTATGATTTGGCTAAAATTATTAAAGTTAAACCTTCAATTGATTTTTCAGATATTAATTATGTTAGTGTTTTAAAAAGAAAGGATTCGAAATAATGATACTTTTGATTATTTATGTGCTTTTTTCTTTTATAATTGAAGGATTTATGTCAAATATTTTTACTAGTACTTTGACTAATATTAGTTATTTTACTACTATATATACTATTATTAGTTTTGTTATTATATATCCTTATTTTTATAATAAGAAGAAGTATTATATTTTACTTGTTATATTAGGAATATTGTTTGATATGTTATATACTTCTACTTTTATTGTTAATGTTTTTATATTTTTAGTTATTGGTTTTGTTATTTATTTGCTTAATAATATACTTAGTGATAATATTTTTACGATGAATATTATTAGTATTGTTTCTATTAGTATTTATCATTTGTTATCTTTTATTATTCTTAGCATAGCTGGATATGCTAATTATAGTTTTTTACTTTTAGGGAAAATAATTATTCATAGTATTATTATGACTATTATTTATACTAGTATTAGTTATTTGGTTATTAGAGTTTTGGTTAATAAACTTGATATTAAAGAAATTAAATAAAAAAATTTCTTACAAGAAGAAATTTGGAATGTTTGATTTTATACTACTGGTGGTATTTGTATTTATGTTATCAGTAGTTTTATTATTGGTTTCTATTTTGTTTTCATTTTCTATATTTGTTTTTGATGTTGTTTCATCATTAAATACTGAAGCTATTTTTAATATTGATTTCATGTTATGCATCATTGGTTGTACTTCTTTTACTACTGGTATTGCTTCTTTTACGACTCCTAGGGTTTTGGAAACGTTATTTAACATATTTGACCAATTTAATCCTTTTGCTCCAGATAATATTCCTCCTAGTTTGGGCATGGTGGTTCCTTTTGGTAATCCGCTTAATGTTCCTATGTTATTTATTCCTCTTGTCATTATAGGATTTATATTTGGCATTTGTATATATGGATTAGGTATTATAAATGGTGTTCCTGGGTTATTTCCGTACATAATGATATACTCCTTTCTAAAATAATATATGAAAATTATTAAAAATTGTTAAAAAAGTTTAAATTATATGTTATAATTAATTATAGAATAGGTGATATAGATGAATGGTCAAAATACTAATAATTATATTAATAATGGTCCTGTATTTAGTTCTAATCAAACTGTTAGTGGAAATCAGGCTATGACTAAGGTTAAAACTAGATATAAATATGTTGCTTATGATAAAAATGGTAAACAAGTTAAGGGGTATTTTGATGCGTTTAGAAGGATGGATGTTGAATCTTTCCTTGTTGCTCAAGGTTATAAAATTTTGGATATTAAAGCTAAGAAGATTAGTAAAACTGGAGATTTTTTTACTTTTAGTAATGAGATGAAATATAAGGATTTGGTTTTCTTTTTAACACAGTTATCTACTTATATTAAGAGTGGTATTCCTCTTACTGAATCGCTTGTTATGATAGAAAATCAGACTAAAGATAAGAAAAAGAAAAATTTGTATAAAAGAATTGTTTATGAACTTAATACTGGAGCTAATTTTAGTGAAGCTCTTGCTAGACAGGGTAATATTTTTCCTAAGCTTCTTATTAATATGCTTAAGACGTCTGAACTTACTGGTAATTTAACTGAGTCTTTAGATGATATGGCTGCTTATTATAAGACTGCTGATAGTAATAGAAAACAAGTTATATCTGCTCTTACTTATCCTAGTGTGGTACTTGTTATATCTATTGCGGTTCTTACTTTTTTACTTATATTTATTATTCCTAAATTTCAAAATATATTTGATCAATTGGGTTCTAATCTTCCTGGTATTACTTTGTTTTTGATTAATATGAGTGATTTTTTGCAAAATAATATTATTAAGATTGTTCTTGTTATTTTTGCTAGTGTTATAATTATTATTATGTTATATAGGCATGTTAAGAAGTTTAGATATTGTGTACAATGGATTGCTATGCATATTCCTGTTATAAAAGATGTTCTTATTGATAATGAAGTTGTTATGTTTACTAAGACTTTTTCTTCTTTAATTAGACATGATGTATTTATTACTGATAGTATTGAAATGCTTGGTAAAATTACTAATAATGAAATATATAAGGATATTATTAAAGAGGCTGTTACTAATTTAAGTGCAGGTGCAGGGCTTTCTCCAGCTTTTGAGAATAAATGGGCTTTTCCTAGAATTGCATATGAGATGTTAGTAACTGGTGAAAAGACTGGTAGACTTGGGGTTATGATGGAAAATGTTGCTAACTATTATGAAGAAGAACAAAAGAATTTGATACAGAGACTTAAAAGTTTGATTGAACCTGTTATGATTATTGTGCTTGCTTTTATTGTTGGTGTTATTCTTTTAGCTATATTTATTCCAATGTTTAGTATATATAGTGATATATTATAATGGGTGATTTTATGGGAATGGAAATATATATTTATATTATGGTATTTATTTTTGGTAGTGTTATGGGGAGTTTTCTTAATGTTCTTGCTATGAGATTATCAAATAATGAATCTATTTTATGGCCTAGTAGTCATTGTCATAATTGTAATCATAAACTTAGATGGTATGAACTTATACCGATTGTTTCTTATGTAATACAAAGGGGTAAGAGTAGATGTTGTCATACTAATATTCCTATTAGTTATTTGATAATTGAGGTTGTTACGGGTATACTTTATATTGTTTCTTATCACTCTTTTGGATTTAGTTATAATTTTATTATTAGTTTGATATTTATATCTAGTCTTATTGTTATTATAGTGAGTGATATTGAATATATGATTATATTAGATGAAATTATTGCTATTTCTTCTATTAGTATTATTATATTGGAACTTATATTTTTTGGGCTTGATTATACTGTTAGTAAAATTTTAGCTGGTATTCTTGCATTTATTACTATGTATGTGATAAAATTAATAGGAGATAGATTGTTTAAAAGAGAAAGTATGGGTGGAGGAGATATTAAATTAATGTTCTTGTTTGGAATAGTGATTGGATATCCTTTGGCTATATGCGATATATTTTTGGCTACTTTTATTGCTTTTCCTGTAGCTATATATATTCTTTTTAGTAGGAGAGATAATTTAATACCTTTTGGGCCTTTTTTATCAATGGCAGCGATACTTATTCATATATCTAAAGTAGATATTAATGGTATTATTAATTTTTTAGTTAAATAGGGAGGAATCTTTATGCAGAAAATTTCAGTTAAAACTATTTATTTGATTTTAGTTATTTCTATTGGATTAGTAGGTTTGGGTGTTGGTTCTACATTTGCTATGTTTACCGCTAGTAGTAAAATTGATAATCCTATTAGTTTTACTGCTGGAATATTTGGTGAAAGTGATGTTATGGAAACTGTTGAAATTACTGTTTCTGCTGGAGAAACAAAAGCAACTAATATATATGTTACTAATAGTACTAATAGTAATTTAAATTATGTTATGTGGTATATTGATGAGGGTCTTGATATTGAGCTTGGTAGTAAGAGAACTGATTCTGGTACTTATCAGACTACTATTGATGCAGGAGAAGAACATAAATACGAGGTTAGTATTAGAAATAATAGTAGTAGTTCTGTAACTGTTGTTGTTGGTGTTTCTTCTGGTACTGGTAGTGTTACGCTTAATAATGATATGAAGATGGTGCCACAGAGTGAACTTAAGCCAACTCTTGCTAGTGTTATTACTAATCTATATATTAGTAATACAAAAACTAAAGTTACTAATAATAATATTGAATATAATTATGCTACTTCGGTAAATTTAATGAATGATAGACTAGGCGGAACCACTTCATCATTAGATGGAGGTAATATAAGATATTATGGAGCTTCTCCTAATAACTATGTATACTTTAATTGCGATAGTTATCCTACTACCAACTGTGAACTATGGAGAATAATAGGAGTATTCGATGGAAAAATAAAATTGATAAGAAATGGATCTATTGGCTCATATTCTTGGGATACATCAGTTGCTGGAATAAACTCTGGCTCTGGTATTGCTGAATGGTCTCAAGCTGATATTATGAAAGTCCTAAATCCAAGTTATGATTCTGAGAGTGTTGGAGGAAGCTTGTATTATAACAGCAAATCTGGTAATTGCTATAATGGTCAAAATAATGCAACCATTTCATGTGACTTTACATCTACTGGAATAAAGAATGAAATAACAAAAAAAATGATAGCTAATTTTACTTGGAATTTTGGTATGTATAGCGATTCTTCAGATTTATATTCCAATCAAATTTATGTTAAAGAAAGAGGTACAAATGTATTTGCAAACCCTAGTGATGGTATAACAAGAACATCTACTTGGGATGGAAAAATTGCTTTACCACATCCATCTGATTATGGGTATGCCACTGATTTTTCAAAATGTACTGATAATATATTTGATGTTGATGAAACTGATAAAACATTTTATAATTGTGGTGCAAACGATTGGATGCTACGTGTTGGTGGAACTACTGATTATTGGTTATTAGTTCCGAACAATTATCATGAATCTGGTGTTAATTTGGCTGATTGGGGTGGCTATTTAATAAATGCAACTAAAGCATCTAATGCATATGGTATTATTCCAACTTTATATCTGGAAGATCAAATATTGCATTCTGGTGATGGTAGTCAGAGTAATCCTTATGTTATTGGTTAATATTTAATATCTTAGTATTATGATACTAAGGTATTTTTTTTTGTAAATAAGATGTCTATTTGTTGAAATATAAGGGAAAATACTATATAATTAGTATGGTGGTTTAATATGAAAGATGTTATTAAGAATATATATGATTATTCTTTAGAAGATATAATGGGGGATAGTTTTGGTAGATATGCTAAGTATATTATTCAAGATAGAGCTATTCCTGATGTTAGAGATGGATTAAAGCCTGTACAAAGAAGAATATTATATTCTATGTATAAAGAGAAGAATACTTATGATAAACCTACTAAAAAGAGTGCTAATGCTGTTGGCCTTGTTATGGCTAACTATCATCCTCATGGTGATAGTTCTATATATGAGGCTATTGTTAGAATGAGTCAATGGTGGAAGAATGAGGCTCCTTTAGTTGAAATGCAAGGTAATAATGGTTCTATTGATGGTGATAGTGCTGCTGCGAGTCGTTATACTGAGGCTAGATTATCTAAAATAGCAGGAGAACTTCTTCGTGATATTGATAAGACTGGTATTGTTCCTATGGCTCCTAACTATGATGATAGGTTACTTGAGCCTACTGTTCTTCCTAGTAGATTTCCTAATTTGCTTGTTAATGGTACTACTGGTATTAGTGCTGGATATGCTACTAATATGCCTCCGCATAATTTAAGTGAAGTTATTGATGCTACAATATTTAGAATTGATAATCCTAATAGTAGACTTGATACTGTTATGAATTATATTAAAGGGCCTGATTTTCCTACTGGTGGTATTGTACTTGGCAGTGATGGTATTAGAGAAGCTTATGAAACCGGTAGGGGAAAGATATTTATTAGGGCTAAGGCTAAGATAGAAAAGAATAAGATTATTATTAATGAGATTCCTTTTGATGTTAATAAACAGATTCTTGTTAGAAAGATTGATGAAATTAGATTAGATAAGAAAATTGATGGTATTGTTGAGGTTAGAGATGAATCTGATAAAGATGGTCTTCAGATTGCTATTGATTTAAAGAAAGATGTTAATGGGGAGAATATTCTTAATTATTTATATAAGAATACTGATCTTCAGGTATCTTATAATTTTAATAATGTTGTTATTGTTAATCGCAGACCTATGCAACTTGGTCTTTTGGGTATTCTTGATGCTTATATTGCTCATCAAAGGGATATTGTTTATAAGGCTACTGAATTTGATTTGAAGGCTGCTAAAAATAGTTATCATATTATGGAAGGTCTTGTAAAAGCTCTTTCTATATTAGATGAAGTTATTGCTACTATTAGAAAGAGTAAGAATAAGGCTGATGCTATTGTTAATTTAATAGATGAATATTCTTTTACTCAGGTTCAAGCAGAGGCTATTGTTAATTTGCAGTTATATAGACTTACTAATACTGATGTTTTGTTATTAGAAGAAGAGATGAAAAAGCTTGCTGAAATGATTAAATTATATGAAGAAATCTTATCTAATCCTGATAAACTTAATAGTGTTATTAAAGATGATCTTAGAAAGATTAAGAAGGAATATGGTATTCCTAGAAGAACAGAGATTAGGGATGAGGCTGCTGATATTAAGATAGATACTACTGTTATGATTCCTAAAGAGAATGTTATTGTTGTTATATCTAATGAGGGATATATTAAGAGGGTTTCTACGCGTAGTTATAGTTCTGCTAATGGAGAGGAAACTGGTCTTAAAGAGAATGATTATGTTACACATTTATTTAATATTACTACTACTGATGTAATACTTTTATTTACTAATATGGGTAATTATTTATATGTTCCTGTATATGATATTTTTGATGGTAAATGGAAGGATCTTGGTAAACATATTAGTAATATTGTTCCTTTATCTGATGGAGAGAAGATAATTAATGCTATAGGGGTATATGATTTTGATAGTGATAGGTATATTACTACATTTACTAAGAATGGTATGGTTAAGAGAACTAAACTTATTGATTATAAGGTTCTTAGATATAATAAGCCTATTAAGGCTATTAATTTAAAAGATGATGATATGGTTGTTGATGTAACTATTAGTGATTTATCTAATGTATTTATATCTACTTCACTTGGATATGGATTATGGTATGATACTAGTGAGATTCCTATTCTTGGTGTTAAAGCTGCGGGAGTTAAGGCTATTAATTTAAAAGATGATTTTGTTGTTTCTGGTACTTTATTTGATGCTAAAGAGGAGTTTATTACTATTCTTACGGATAAAGGTACTGGTAAGAGAACTAAGCTTCTTGAATTTGAAAAAACTTCTAGAGCTAAGAGGGGAATTCTTCTTATGAAAGTTATTAAGAGTAATCCTAGTAAGATTATTAAAACTTATATTACTAATTCTAAGGATATGATTGGTGTTGTATCTGATAATTATACAAAGACTATAAAACTTACTGAGATTCCTATAATGGATAGATATAGTAATGGTTCTTATGTTATTAAAGATAGAATTATTGATTCTTATAAGGTGTGTAATATGATTAGTAAAGATGATATGGAAAAGCAAGAAGAAGATATTAAGTTTGAAAAAAGAGATGTTTCTTTAAAAGAAATTGATGATATGTTATCTAGTGTTGATGAAGTATTAGATGATACTAAATAATAATATTAAATAAAGGGTTATTACTTTTATAACCTTTTATTTATAAATATATATAAACTATATATAATTTAATGGAGGTATTTATATGTTATATGTAAGTGATATTATTTCTCGTTTTAATGGTAAACTTCTTTGTGGAGATGAGAATATGGTGCTTGATAATTTTTGTAAAGATACAAGAATTATTAAGAATGGTGATATTTATGTTGGTATAAAAGGTGAATCTTTTGATGGTAATGATTTTTATGCTGATGCTTTTGATAAGGGAGCTAAGGGGTGTATACTTGATAATACTACTTTAGTTGATACTGATAAATATGGTGATAAGACTATTATTTTAGTGGATAATACTTTGGAATGTATAGGTAAGCTTGCTAAGTATAAAAGAAGTTTACTTAATATTCCTGTTATAGCTATTACTGGTAGTGTTGGTAAGACTTCTACTAAGGATATGGTAGCTAGTGTTCTTAGTACTAAATATAAGGTTCTTAAAACTGAGGGTAATAATAATAATAATATTGGTCTTCCTTTTACAATACTTAGATATAAAGATGAAGATGTTATGGTTATTGAAATGGGAATGAATCATTTTGGTGAGATTTCTTATCTTACTGATATTGTTCGTCCTACTATTGGGGTTATTACTAATATTGGTACTGCTCATATTGGTATTTTGGGTTCAAGAGAGAATATATTGAAAGCTAAATTAGAGATAATAGAGGGACTTAATGGACCACTTATTATTAATAATGATAATGATATTATACGTAATAATATTAAATATATTGAATCTCTTAATGATATTGTTACTATTGGTATTGATAATGATAGTGATTATAAAGCTAGTGATATTAATAGTGATTTAACTAAATTTAAGATTAATGGTAATGATATGGAATGTGATATTGGTAATACTGCTTTTATATATAATTCTTTGGTGGCTTATAGTGTTGGTAGTTTATGTGGTGTAGATGTAGATAGTATTAGGAATGGTATTAAGAATTTTAAACTTACTGGTAATAGGCTTGAATTTAAGAGGGCTAGATGCAGAGCTATACTTATTGATGATACTTATAATGCTTCTCTTGATTCTATTCGTTCTTCTTTAGAGATTCTTAAAAATAAAGAGGCAAAGAGACGTATAGCGGTTATTGGTGATGTTTTAGAAGTTGGGGATTATAATGAGGAGATTCATACTAAGATTGGTGAAGAGTTATTTAAGAGTAATCTTGATATTATTGTTACTATAGGAGATAATACTAGGTATACGGATAGGTTTTTAGAAGATAATGGTTTTGATAATAGGTATCATTTTAATAATGAGAGTGAGAGTTATGAATTTTTTGATGATATATTAAGAAGTGGTGATGTTGTCTTATTTAAGGCTTCTAATGGTATGAAGCTTAAGAATATTGTTAATCATTTGGTTATGGAGGATAAATAATATGAAGAGTGATATTGAGATAGCTAGAAGTGTTAATCCTATGAACATTATGGATGTTGCTAAAAAGATTGGTATTCGTGATTATATTATACCTTATGGTAAGTATAAGGCTAAGATATCTGTTGATGATATTTGTGATAAAAAGATGAAGAGTAAGCTTATTTTGGTTACTGCGATTAATCCTACTCCAATGGGGGAAGGAAAAACTACGGTATCAATATCTTTGTCTGATGCTCTTAATAAACTTGGTAAAAAGAGTGTTCTTGCTCTTCGTGAACCTTCTTTAGGTCCAGTATTTGGAATTAAAGGGGGTGCTGCTGGAGGAGGATATGCTCAGGTTATTCCGATGGGGGATATTAATCTTCATTTTAATGGTGATTTTCATGCTATTACTAGTGCTAATAATTTATTATGTTCTCTTATTGATAATCATATTTATTTTGGTAATGAGCTTGGTATTGATAAAGTTATTTTTAAGAGATGCTTGGATTTGAATGATAGACAACTTAGGGTTATTAATACTGGTTTATCTGGTGAAAGTAAGATTGTTCCTAGAATCTCTGGATTTGATATTACTGCTGCTAGTGAGATTATGGCTATTTTATGTTTGAGTAAAGATATTAATGATTTGAAGAGAAGGCTTGGTAATATTGTTATTGGTTATAATAAGGATGGTAAGGAAGTAACGGCAAGAGATTTAAAGGCAGAAGGTGCTATGGCAGTACTTCTTCATGATGCTATTTTACCTAATTTGGTACAAACTTTAGAAGGTAATCCTGCTATTATACATGGTGGTCCTTTTGCTAATATTGCTCATGGATGTAATAGTGTTATTGCTACTAATACGGCTATGAAACTTGGTGATTATACTGTTACTGAGGCTGGATTTGGAGCTGATTTGGGAGCAGAGAAGTTCTTAGATATTAAGTGTAGAATGGATGATTTAAATCCTGATGTGGTTGTTCTTGTTGCTACTATTAGATCTTTAAAGTATCATGGTGGTATGGATAAAAATGATATTACTAAAGAAGATATTCATTACTTGGATATTGGTATGAAGAATTTATATAAACATATAGATAATCTTCGTAATGTTTATGGACTTAATGTAGTAGTGGCTATTAATAGATTTGATAGTGATACGGATAAGGAAATTAGTTATTTATCTAAGAAATTAGATGAGAAGAATGTTAGTTATGCTCTTACTACTGGATTTAGGGATGGTAGTGATGGTTCTCTTCTTCTTGCTGAAAAGGTTATGGCAGAAGCTAATAAGAAGAATAATTTTAGTTATTCTTATGATATTAATGATGATATTAAAACTAAGATATTTAAGGTTGCTAATAAGATATATGGGGCTTCTGATGTTATTTATGATAATAAAGCATTAGAAGAAATTAAGAATTTGGAAGATAATGGTCATGGTAATTTGCCTATATGTATTGCTAAGACACAGTATTCTTTATCAGATGATCCTAATAATTTGACTGGTGATAATGAATATGATATTCATGTTAAAGAGGTTATATTAAAAGCAGGAGCAGAGTTTATAGTGGCTTTGACTGGTAAGATAATGACTATGCCTGGTCTTCCTAAGAATCCTAATTCTGAGAGAATTGATATTAAGGATGGAATAATAGAGGGAATATTTTAAGAATATTCTTTCTTTATATTTATGTTTGATTCAATGTGATAAAATAGTTAAAGGACTATGTGGTGGATGTCTATGGGTATTACATGGGATGATAAAAAAGTTTATCAAGAATTTTAAAAAAATAATGGAGGTATGTAATGAAAGAGATAGAAGTTTTGGTAGAAGTGCATGATGAAATAACTAACATAAAGAAAAAATTTGAGAAATTTAATTATGAAGGATTAAAAAGAGTGGTAGATGAATATTATTACGACCCAAAAAGAGATACATTAAAGCCTGATAAAGAAAATCAGCTTAGTCATTGTCTAAGACTTAGAAGTAAAAATGATGATTATTCTATAACTTATAAAGATGATGTTTTTGAAAATGGTAAATGGTTATATTCAAATGAATATGAAACAAAAGTAGAATCAATTATTATGATGAAAAAAATATTTGATAGATTAGGATTAGTAAAATTTATAGAAATAGATAATAAAAAGGAAACATATACTTATAATGACTATGAAATTGTAATAGAAGATGTTAAGGATTTGGGAATATTTATGGAAGTTGAATATTGTACTAATTATAATGTTGATGTAAAACAAGTAAAGGAAGAAATACAAAACTTTATTAATGGATTAGAGTTAAATGTATCAGAAGAATTAAATATGGGAAAACCAGAAATGTACATGAAAAAACATAATATTCATATTGATTAATGAATTAAAATGAAGAATCTTGATAATATATTAAGACTCTTTTTTTTATGATGGAAAATTAATTATCAACTAGTATCTTTTTGAACTATGTTTAAAATTGAAAATAAGATATTATCTTGTAATGTATATAAATTATAATTATTTTTTTTGATATTATTGTAACATTAATTATAAAGATGGAAAATTTTTTGTAATAAAAAATATATTACTAAAAACAACAAACAATTATAAAAATGCTGTATTGACAGCATATAAAATAAATGATATTATTTATACGTACGTGATGAGTGGTATATATACTTTAGTTATATTTAAATATCAAATGGAGATGAATTGATAATAAAAATTTTTGATGTAATAGATATGTATATAATTGTTATTTAGGCAAAAGTAATAGCTATTGTACTAGTATAAAAGATTATACTAGTATTTTAAGGTTTTAATGGGTAATATGAATAGAAATTTATGTCGCTCTATAGTGATGTGAGTAAATTTTGTTTGTTTTTGCTTGATATTGTGATAGAATACTAGAGAAAGAGGGAAACGAGATGAAAGTTGGAATATGTAGTTTGGGATGTAAGGTTAATATTTATGAATCTGAAGTTATGAGTGATTTACTTAAGAAGAGTGGATATGAAATAGTTCCTTTTGAAGATAAAGCAGATATTTATATTATTAATACTTGTTCTGTTACTAATGAGAGTGATAAGAAATCAAGAAAGATGATTAATAGGGCTAAAAAGAATAATAGTGAGGCTATTATTGCTGTTATGGGATGTTATAGTCAGGTTAGTAGTGATGATATTGAAGCTGATATTATTCTTGGTAATAAGGATAAATCTAAGATAGTGGAGATTTTGAATGATTTTATTAGAGATAGGGAAAGTAAGAAGATTATATATGATTTAAGTAGTGTAGAATTTGAAAAGATGGAGATTAGTCATTTTGATAATCATACTAGGGCTTTTGTTAAAATACAGGATGGTTGTAATGCTTTTTGTTCTTATTGTATTATTCCTTATACTAGGGGTAGAGTTAGAAGTAAGAATAAAGAGGATGTTATAGAAGAGGTAAGTAGACTTGTGAAAGATGGGTATAAAGAGATTGTTCTTACTGGTATTCATACTGGAAGATATGGTATTGATATTAATAGTAGTCTTTATGAACTTTTATGTGAACTTGTTAAGATACCTAATATTTATCGTATTAGATTATCTTCTATTGAAATTAATGAGATTACTCCTGAAATTATAGATCTTTATAAGAATAATAAAATTATGGCTAGACATTTGCATGTACCTCTTCAATCTGGTAGTGATAAGATACTTAAACTTATGAATAGAAGATATAATAAAGAAGAGTTTATGGAAATGATTGATAAACTTAGGGAAATAGAGGATATTTCTTTAACTACTGATTTGATTGTTGGTTTTCCTAATGAAACAGATGATGACTTTGAAGAGACTATGGATACTTTGAAGAAGATTCACTTTACTAAGATTCATACTTTTCCTTATTCTAGAAGGCATGGTACTGTAGCGGATAAGATGGATGGTCATATTTCAGGAGATATTAAGAAGAAAAGGGTTCATGAGGTTATTGGATTATCTAATGAATATGAAAATGAATATTATAAAAGTAAAATTGGTAAGGTATATGATGGGGTAGTTGAAAGACATAATAATGGTTTAGTAGTGGTTCATACTTCTAATTTTATACCGGTTATTATAGATGATAATGATAATATAGAAAATAATAGTATTGTTAATGTTAAGATTGAAAAAGTAGAGGGTCTTAATGTATATGGAAGGGTAGTTTAACTACTTTTTCTTTTGTGGAAAATTATGGTTTTTGATTGACATTGATATATGGGAATGTTATAATTTTAACGATTGTATATTTTTATCATAGTATATAGATGGAGGTTTATATGTTTAAATTACTTAAGAATTTGAATAAAAGAGATTATATATATGTATTTATATCCGCTGGACTTATTGTTTTTCAGGTATGGTTAGAACTTAAGATGCCTGATTATATGTCTAATATTACACAACTTGTACAGACTCGTGGTGCTTCTATTAATGATATATTAAGAGAAGGCTCTTATATGCTTTTGTGTGCCTTTGGTAGTTTGGTATCTGCTTTTATTGTTGGATATTTTACTTCAATAGTGGCGGCTTCTTTTTCTTATCGTACTAGAGGTAAGCTATTTAGAAAGGTAGAGGATATTAGTACATTTGAGGTTAAGAAGTTTTCTACTAGTAGTCTTATTACTAGGACTACTAATGATATTACTCAGATTGAGTTTCTTATTGCAATGGGGCTTACTTTAATGATTAAAGCTCCTATTACTGCTGTTTGGGCTGTTACTAAGATTCTTAATAAGAGTATAGAGTGGAGTATGTTAACTGGCGTTGCTGTTTTGGTTTTACTTATTACTATTGGTATTATTATGATGATAGTTATGCCTAAGTTTAAAATAGTACAGGAACTTATGGATAAGATTAATATGGTTATGAGAGAGAATTTATCTGGTATTAGAGTTGTTAGAGCTTTTAATGCTGAAAAATATCAAGAAGATAAGTTTGAAAATGTTAATAATACACTTACTAATCAGCAAATGTTTAATCAAAGGACTTTTAATTTTTTGAGTCCTATTATGTATTTAGTTATGTACTTTTTGACTTTGGGTATATATTTTATAGGGGCTAATCTTATTAATGAAGCTAACATGGGAGATAAGATTGTTTTGTTTGGTAATATGATTGTTTTTTCTTCATATGCTATGCAAGTTATTATGTCTTTTTTGATGCTTGCTATGATTTTTATGATGTTACCGAGAGCTAGTGTATCTGCTAAAAGGATTAATGAAGTACTTGATACTCCTATTAGTGTTAAGGAAGGAAATGTTACTATGAATAATAGTGATATTAAAGGATGTGTTGAATTTAAGAATGTTTCATTTAAGTATCCTGATGCTGATGAATATGTACTTGAAGATATATCATTTAAGGTTAATAAAGGGGAGACTATTGCCTTTATTGGCTCTACTGGTAGTGGTAAGAGTACGCTTATTAATTTGATACCTAGATTTTATGATGCTACTAGTGGGGAGATACTTATTAATGGTATTGATGTACGTGATTATAGTTTTGAATATTTGAATAATATTATTGGTTATGTACCACAGAAGGCTACTTTGTTTTCAGGAGATATTTTATCTAATGTTTCTTTTGGTAAGAATATTGATGGTAAACCTTCTAATAAAAAAATTGCTGATGCACTTAGAGTATCACAAGCTAGTGAGTTTGTATCTAAATTAGAAGATGGGGAAAAATCGCATATAGCTCAAGGAGGTACTAATATTAGTGGTGGACAAAAGCAAAGGTTATCTATTGCAAGAACTATTGCTAGGAATCCGGAAATATATATATTTGATGATTCTTTTAGTGCTCTTGACTATAAGACAGATAGTACTTTAAGACGTGAACTTAGAGAATATACTAAAGATGCTACGGTTATGATAGTGGCGCAAAGAATTGGTACAATACTTAATGCTGATAAGATTGTTGTACTTGATAATGGTAAATGTGTTGGTGTTGGAACACATAATGAACTTATGAAAAAATGTAAAGTTTATAAAGAAATTGCTTTATCACAGGTGTCAAAGGAGGAATTAGAAAATGTCTAGTAATGATAAAAATAGAAATAATTCTTCTAGAGGTCATGGCCCTATGAGAATAAATGAGAAGCCAGAGAATTTTGGACTTTCTATAAGGAAACTTATGAAGAGTCTTAGTAGTTTTAAGATACTTATATTTGTAGCTGTTATACTTGCCGCTTTATCTTCTGTATTGTCTTTAGTGGCTCCTAATAAGTTATCTGATTTGACTGATGAGATATCTCATGGTATTACGATTAATACTACTAATATGAAGGAGTTAGAGAATAGTCTTACTTCCAATGTTAGTGAAATTGGTAGTATTTTGGGTATTAATATAGATGAAAATACTATTTATAGGGTTAATACTTCTGATATTAGTGATGATGATAAGTATTTATTTAATGATACTATTAAGAAAATTAATGGTGATAGGGATAATGCTACTTCAGTATTTTGTAAGCTTCCTAGTAGTGTGCTTGATATTATTATTTCTGATAGTACTTATAATGATATTTATATTAGTAAAGAGGATAAAATTAATGCTATTTTGGTTTTTCGTGATATTGATGTTAATAATAAAAATTATACTGGTATTAATAATTTGCCAGATAGTGTTAAGAGGGCTTTATTTCCTAGTACTAATATTGATGGAGTGGAAATTAGTACTGATGATAAGGTAGATTTTATTGTTAAAATGGCTGGTAGTGATACATCTTCAGTTAATGAGATGTATAAAGTTATGGAGGATGTTCCTAGTAGTATTCAAAAGGTTATTGGTCCTAAGATGAATATGGATAAAATTAAAGATATTGCTATTTTACTTGCTTGTTTGTATATTATTAGTGCTTTATTTACTTATATTGAAGGCTTATCAATGATTAAAGTAGCTAATTGTTATGCTAAGAGGCTTAGAACTAGTATATCTGAAAAGATAAATAAGTTACCACTTAAGTTTTTTGATCATAATTTATCAGGAGATATTTTATCTAGGGTTACTAATGATGTAGATACTATTAGTCAGTCACTTAATAATAGTTTATCTACTTTGGTTTCTGCTGGTACTTTGTTTATTGGTTCTATTATTATGATGTTTGTTACTAATTATATTATGGCTATTACTGCTATTGTATCTAGTTTAATTGGTTTTGTTCTTATGTTTATTATACTTGGTAAATCTCAGAAATATTTTACTAGAAGGCAAACTGAACTTGGTAATTTGAATGGTTATATAGAGGAAATATATAGTGGCCTTAATGTTGTTAAGACTTGTAATGCTAAGGAAGAAGTTACTATGAAATTTGATAGGTTAAATGATAAATTATATGATTGTAATAGAAAGAGTCAATTTTTATCTGGTCTTATGCAGCCTATTATGGGTTTTATTGGTAATTTTAGTTATGTTGCTGTTTGTGTAGTTGGTTCTTTACTTGTAAGTAAGGATATGATATCTTTTGGAGTTATTGTAGCATTTATTATGTATGTTAGATTATTTACTAATCCTTTATCGCAAATTGCTCAGGCTATGACTTCACTTCAGACTACCGCTGCAGCTAGTGAAAGAATATTTAGTTTACTCGAAGATAAAGAAATGAGTAGTGAGGATAATATTACTAAGAAGTTAGATAAGAATAAGGTTAGGGGTAATATTGAATTTAAAAATGTTAAATTTGGTTATGATGATGATAAGGTTATTATAAATGATTTTACAGCTAAAGTTAAAGCAGGAGAGAAGGTTGCTATTGTTGGTCCTACTGGAGCGGGTAAAACAACGATGGTTAATTTACTTATGAAGTTTTATGATATTAATTCTGGTGATATACTTATTGATGGAACGTCTATTCGTGATATAAAGAGAAGTAATGTTCATGATTTATTTACTATGGTTCTTCAAGATACTTGGTTATTTAATGGTACTGTTAAAGAAAATATTATTTATAATCAGAAAAATATAAGTAATAAAAAAGTAGAGGATGTATGTAAGATTGTTGGCGTTGATCATTTTATTAAGACTTTACCTGATGGTTATGATAGTGTTATATCTGATAATGATTCGGTATCTTCTGGTCAAAGACAACTTCTTACTATTGCTAGAGGTATGATCAATGATAGTCCATTTTTAATACTTGATGAGGCTACTAGTAACGTAGATACGAGAACTGAAGAATTAGTTCAAAAGGCTATGGATAAACTTATGGAAGGACGTACGTCATTTATTATTGCTCATAGGTTATCGACAATTCGTAATGCTGATTTGATTCTTGTTATGGATGGTGGTAATATTATTGAACAAGGAAATCATAATACTTTAATGAAAAAGAATGGTTTTTATGCTAATTTATATAATTCACAGTTTGAAAAGGTAAGTAAATAAAAAAAATAGCGGTGGCTATTTTTTTTCTATTTCTTTTAAGATTCTTTCGGTATTAGAAAAGTTTAATTTGGCTATATTTTTTAGAACATCTTTACCATATTTTTCTACTAGTTTTATACCAATATCTTCAACATAATAATTGGCTCCTTTAGGAAGAAATATTCCATATTTTTCTCCTAATGAGTCTATTTCTTTAATAAATATATATCTACTTATTAATGAGGATACGGCAACAGATAGACATTTATCTTCGGCTTTGGTTATAAAAGTTATTCCTTTTAATGGGTTAGGAACATCGCTTAAATGGTTATAATAACTTTTTTCTGGTTCAAACTGATCTACTACTATGTAATCGTAATTGTTATTTTTTACCATTTCGGATAATACTTTATTATGAAGAATGGCTTTTATTTTATTCATGTTCATATTTTTGCCATATTTTTCATTATATTCTTTGTTTGATAACATTATGGTTTTATATGGTATTTTTTTTATTATTTTTGGTACTATTTTTAGTATTTGTTCATCGGATAATTTTTTTGAATCTTTAACTCCTAATTCTGTTAGAAATGGTATATTATTTTTGTTTACATATGAGGCTGTAACTACTATTGGTCCATAGTAATCTCCTGTTCCTACTTCGTCAGATCCTACTGAAGATATATCAAGAGGTAAATTTATTTCTTCCTTTTTTATTTCTTTCTTTGGTATGTCATCAGTAAAGTATTCAATGTCTTCTTTATTTTTTTTGATATTTTCCCACATACTTGATTCTATATCTGCAGATACACCTTGGAACATAGCTTTTCCTGATTCGTATAAAGTTACTATTGTGTCTCCTGTATCTGCTTGAAAGATGGCATATGGTGGTGTTTTTTCTCTTTTCATTGGTTCATAAAAATTATTCATTAGTTTTTTTGTTTCGTTATCTACACGTATTACTTTGGTAATTGTTTTTGCCATAGTGTACCTCCTAAATATATTTTATCATAATATTGGTTTTTATCAAGTTTTTAAATATTATTTTACATTTATTTTATTTTATGATATAATATTGGAAATTTTTTGGGGGGATATTATGAAATTTTATGTTGGTGATGAAGATTTAGGAATGGTTATTGAATCTTATTATCGTTATGAGGAACGTTTATATATTAGATATTTAGATGATTCTATGGCTACTATTTATGATCCTAATGGTGATTATGAAAAAATGTTACAAAATAAAATGATAAGACAATTACAAAATAGAAATGAAATTGTTGATTTTGATTTTTTGGCTAGAAAATGTTATTTTGATTGTGTATCTTTTACATCATTATATGGTTTATATATGGCATGTCTTTTTAAACATGATGGTAATGTACCTTTTTATATTACTGTTCCTTCAGTTATTATGGGAACTTGGGGAATGATGAGAGCAAAAGAATCTATTAAAATAATGGAAGATATTAGAAAGTCTAATTTGTTTTTAGCTATGAATGATAGTCTTGGTGATGATTCTGAACTTAATGTTAATACTTTAGATGATTATTCTTATAAAAATGTTAGAAAAATATATAAAAAAGTTATTAAGAAGTGATTTGTTTGCTTCTTTTTTCTTGCCCTTTTATTTTATTTAATATATAATATATGTGTGGAGATGTAGTAGATGGATAAGAGTATTGTTAAAGTTAAAAGTATGTCATTTAAATATGATGATAAATATATATTTAAGGATTTTGATATGGATATTGATACTAATTCTTTTGTTTGCCTAATTGGAAAAAATGCTTCTGGAAAAAGTACACTTGTTAAAATATTAGGAGGGCTATGTAAGGCTTCTGGATATATTAATGTTGATGGTTATTTACTTAATGATACTTATATTAAAAAGGTTAGAAGAAGTTTAGCTATTTGCTTTGATGATGCTGATGAACATTTTATTGGTGATACTGTTTTTGATGATTTGGCTTTTTCATTGGAAAATTTAGGATACTTTCCTAAAGAAATTGAAAATATGGTTAATAATATAGCTAAGAAATTTAAGATAGATGATATTCTTGATAAGTCTTCTGAAAAGATTAATGATTCTGAAAAAGAAAAGGTTATGATTGCTAGTAGTCTTATTTTTAATCCGAAGATTCTTTTACTTGATGAATCGATTCATAAACTCATTCCTAGTGACAAGAAACTTGTATTTAAAATTCTTGATGAATATAAACGAAAGGAAAAACTTACTATTATTCTTATTACACATGATTTAGAGGATACTTTGAAAGCTGATAGAATAATTGTTTTAGACAATGGTAGTATTGTTTTAGATGGTACACGTGAGGATATTTATAAGGACGATACTTTGGAAAAAATGGGGTTTAATCTTCCTTTTATTGTTAAACTATCACATAATCTTATATTATACGATGTATTAGATAAGGTTTATTTTGATGATGTGGAGGTTATGAAGAAATTATGGGGATAAGGTTAGAAGATGTTTCATATAAAGATAAAATTAAGAATATTAGTTATGATTTTGAAGATGGAAAAATTACTACTGTTATTGGGTCCTCTAATAGCGGGAAGACGCTTCTTAGTTATATTCTTAGTGGTGTTATAGATGATTATACTGGTAATATTGATAGTATTTATAAAAATAGGGATATTGGTTATGTTTTTCAAAGACCTGAGGAAGCTTTTATTTTTGAGACTGTAAAAGAAGAATTGATTTTTGGTATTAAGAGATATAATTATAGGATTGATGAAGTCGATAAGAGAATAGAAGAAGTTCTTAAAATGGTTAATCTTCCTATGTCTTATTTGAATAGAAATCCTTTTACTCTTTCTAGTGGAGAAAAAGTGGCTTTAGCTTTGGCGACGATTCTTATACTTAATCCTAAGGTTATTATTATTGATGATCCTAGTATTAGTTTGGATAATTATAGATGTAATCATTTAATTAAATTACTTAAGAAGTTATGTAATAGATATAAGAAAACAATTATTATTTTTTCTTCTAATACTCAATTCTTAATAAAAGTGACTGATAATTATGTTTTGTTAAAAAATGGTAAGATGGTATTATCTGGTAATAGAAGGGATTTAGTGGATAATATTAGTAAGTTTAAAAATGCTAATGTTTATGTACCTAGAATTACTGAGTTTATAAGTAGTGCTAATAAAAAATATAATGCTAATTTGGAATATACTTTTGATATAAAAGAACTTATGAAGGATATATATCGTAATGTTAAGTGATGTTTGTATTGGTAAATATATTCCAAATGATTCTGTTATATATAGACTTAATCCTTTATTTAAAGTTTTGTCTGTTATTATTATGGTTATTAGTGTATTTTTTATTGATAGTTATGATGATATTATTATGCTTGGTTTTTATTTAATACTTTGTATGATATATAGTGATATTGATATAAAGTTATATTATAAGAATATTCGTAGTATTAGGTTATTTTTGATATTTATACTTATTATTAATCTTATATTTTTTACTGGTATTGATAGAATTGTTTTTGATTTGTTTAAGCTTATTTTTATTGTTATTTATGCTAGTATTTTTACTTATACTACTAAGATGACGGAGATTGTGTATGGTATTAGTAGGCTGCTTAATCCTTTTAATGAATTTATTCCTGTTAATGATATTTCTATGGTGATTACTTTGACACTTAGGTATATTCCTACTTTAATTGAGGAATATAATAGGATTATTAGAGCACAAAAATTAAGAGGGATGGATTTTGATAAGGAAAATTTAGTTGGTAAGATTAATATTATTGGTAAGATGTTAGTTCCTATGTTTACTTTATCTTTAAAAAGAGCAGAGGAAAGTGCTAATGTTATGGATCTTAGGTTATATAATTATAGTAAGTCTAGAAGTAGTTATAAGGTTTTTAAATGGAAAAATATTGATACATTTTTGTTAATTTTGAATATTCTTATACTTATTGTTGTAATTGTTTATTAGGAGGTATTATATGAGATATTTAATTACAGTTAGTTATGATGGTACTTTATTTAGTGGTTATCAGAAGCAGCCTAAACAAAGAACTGTACAAGGAGAGATTGAAAAGGCATTGAAAGAAATTAGTGGTGGTAAGAAAATTGATATTCATGCTTCGGGTAGAACTGATGCTGGAGTTCATGCTATTAATCAGAAGATACATTTTGATCTGGATACTAAAATAACGGTTGAAAAACTTGCTAAGGGGCTTAATAGTCTACTACCGGAAGATATATTTATTAAGAAAGTAGAAGAGGTTAATGATAATTTTCATGCTAGATTTTCTGCTATTGGTAAGGAATATATGTATATTCTTAATGTTGGAGAGTATAATCCATTAGAGAGAAATTATGTTTATCAGCATAATAAGAAGCTTGATGTTGTTGAGATGGAAAGGGCTATGAAGTATTTTGAGGGAACACATAATTTTAAGTCTTTTACAAAGTGTGATGAGGAAAAAGATGATTATGTTAGAACGATATCTCAAACTAATCTTATTAGGGACCCTAAAGATTTGAATAAAATTACTTTGATTTTTGTTGGTACTGGTTTTTTGAGATATATGGTAAGAAATATGGTTGGTCTTTTGATTGAAGTTGGTGAGGGCAAGAGAAAGAGTGAGGAAATTATTAGTATTCTTCATAATGAGGATAGAAGAACTGCTGGTAAAACGGCTAATCCTGAAGGATTATATTTAAAGAATGTATTTTATTAATTTACAAAGTTTGATTTATATATTATAATTATTAGGAGGTGTTTATAAATGGGAAGAGAACTTAAAAGAAAACAAGCTAAAAAAGAAGGAAGAAATGTTAAGGAAGTGCAAATTAAGAAAAAGGAAGCTAATGAACTTAAACCTAAAACTTTATTGATTATATTGGGTGTACTTGTATTAGTATTTGGTGTTTTATATTTGATTACTGGATTGTTTATTACTAAAGATTTTTCTTGGTTTGATAAGAAAGATGATACTAGTAGTGATACTAATAGTGATAGTACTGTTTCTAATAAAATATTAGCAGTGGATACTTTGAATCAAAGTGATAATGAATATTATGTCTACTATTATGATAGTAGTGATAAGAATGATAATATTAGTAATAATGTGGATGGTTTGTCTAGTAAGGTATATAGAGTGGATTTGAATGATGGTTTTAATAGTAATTATGTTGGTGAACCTTCTGGAATAGTGGATGATATTAGTGATTTAAAAGTGAAAAATCCTACTATTGTTAAGATTTTAGATAAGAAAATTGTAGAATTTTATAGTGGAAGTGAAGAGGTTAATTCTATTTTAGATTAGGGGTGTTTTATGCAAAAATTATATTTAGATTGTGATGGTGTTATTTTAGATACTGTTTCTAAAAGAATATATGAGAAGTTAAAAGAACTTGGTATTAATACTGCTGAGGCTACTAGTATATATTTTTCTAAATTGGATTGGGATGAATATATAGATGAATGTGGTCAAATAGATAATTCTATAGATAAGATAAAAGATTTATGTAATTATTATGATATTGAAATACTTACGCATGTTAATTCTGAAAATGAGGGCATTTCTAAAATTAAGTATTTTAATAAGATGTTACCTGGAATTAAAGTTAATGTTGTGCCTAAATCTATAGAAAAGGCTGATTTTACTAATCCTAAAGGTATTATTTTAGTTGATGATTTTATACCTAATTTGGATTATTGGGCTCATAAAGGCGGTATTTCGGTTAAGTTTTCTGATTCTGGTAAAGAGTGTGATTATGTTACGATTACTGATTTGATGGATTTAACTAAAGTTAATTTTAAGATGAGATATAAAGTTAAGGAATAGAGGTGAGATATATGAAACTTATGAATGTTAAAGGAACTTCAGATAATTTACCTAATAAAGAAATTATTAAAAGAAATGTGGTTAATGTACTTACTAATACTTTTGAAAAATATGGTTATTTACCTCTTGATAGTAGTATTTTATGTTATTATGATTTACTTGCTAGTAAGTATGCTGGTGGTAGTGAAATTTTAAAGGAAGTATATACTTTAAATGATCAAGGGGATAGGAAACTTGGTCTTAGATATGATCTTACGGTACCTTTTGCTAAGGTTATTAGTATGAATGTTAATAAAAATATCAGTTTACCTTTTAAGAGATATGAAGTTGGTAAGGTATTTAGAGATGGTCCTGTTAAAAGTGGTAGAGCAAGGGAATTTTATCAATGTGATGTTGATGTATGCGGTATTTCTGGTTCTTATATTGAAGCTGAAATGCTTGAAATGACTGTTTCCTGCTACAAAAAACTTGGTATTGATATTTATATTGAAATTAATAATAGAAAATTATTACAAGGACTTATTAGTGCTGCTGGAATTAATGATGATATTATTAATAATGTTATTTTATCTGTTGATAAGCTTGCTAAAATTGGTGAAGATGGTGTTAGAGATGAACTTAAAGAATTTGATATTTCTTCTTCACAACTTGATAAGTTATTTGACTATTTTAAATTATCTATAAATGATATTGCTAAGCTTACTATTGATAATGATATGTTTATTCAAGGAAAAAATGAAATAAGTGAATTATTTGATTATATTGATAAACTTGGTCTTACTGAGTGTAAGTTTACACCATATTTGGCTAGAGGACTGGAGATTTATACTGGTACGATATGGGAAGTATTTGATAAGAAGCAAAGACTTACTTGTGCTTTAGGCGGTGGCGGTAGATATGATAAGATTATTACTAATTTTATTGATGATGGTAATAGTTATCCCGCTGTTGGTATATCTTTTGGTATTGTTCCTATATGTGAAATTCTTGAAAATGATTATGATGAATCTTTATATGATGTTCTTATTATTCCTATGAATACTAATGTTGAGTGTTTAAAATTTGCTAGTAAACTTAGAAATAATGATATTAATGTACTTATTGAAATGAAAGGTAAAAAGCTTGGTAAGATTTTAGAAAAGGCTGATAAGAATAATATTCCTTATGTTATTATTATTGGTGAAGATGAGATTGCTAGTGGTATAATTGAAATTAAGGATATGGCTAATAGTCTTAGTACTGAAATTAATATGGATAATATCGATGAGATATGTAATATTTTAAAAGTAAGGGAGTAAAATTCTTTACTTTTTATATTGCAAAAATATTAATTATTTGGTATTATATTTATAGTAAGGGATGATAGATATGGATAGTGGTAAGGTTAATAAATTTTTGCTTTTTACGACAATTCTTAGTGTTGGTATTTTACTTGTCGGTGCTACTTTTTCTTATTTTACGGTTAGTAATAAAAGTAAGCTTAATGCTGTATCTGTCTCTGCTGGTCGTGTTCAACTTGGACTTGGTGTATCTGATATGACTTCTGGTATTAAACTTATTCCTACTAGAGATGAGGATATTATGATTGCTTATAAACATAATTGTATTGATGATAATGGTTATGGTGCTTGTAATGTTTTCGATTTTACTTTATCTAATTTTTCTCGTGAGCAAGATGTTATTGGCAAGATTAATTTTACTGTTAATAATATAGAACATCTTAGTTATATGATATTAGATGATAATGATAATATTTATTTAGATAAAACTTCTATACCTAATGGTATTTCTTCTGATTTGTCATTAGGAGAACACTTTATATTAGGTGAAGGTACGGAAATTAGTCCTACTACTAAGAATTTTAAGCTTGTTGTATGGCTTAGTAATTTGGATGATGCACAGGAAAAAGAAGATGCAGGTACTTATAGTGCTGTTGTTACTTATTCTTCTGTTGATGGTAGTATGCTTACTGGTACTGTTAATGGTATTAAGGCTAATGGTGATTAAAAACTACAATTTTTGTGGTTTTTTTTTGGCTTTTTTCTTAATATATGGTAATATAATTATCAATTTTGGGGGGATGATTTGCTAGAATATGATAAGGAAAAATTAGTTACTGTTAATTTTACTATGCCTGATTGTGATACTGTTGTTAGAAGAAGTGGTGTTAATAGTGGTAATAATAGTAGGGATAGAATAAATAAAATTATTCCTGCTAATGATAGGGTTAATATACTTAATTCTTATGATTATTATTGTTTGGCTTCTAATGGTAGTAATCGTAAGGTTGATTATTATTGTTATTTATATAGAAATTAAGATGATATTCCTATACTTGTTATTGAGTCTTATAGTGGTATTAATTATACTAAAGTTATTTATTTGGAAAGGGGATATAATTATTCTAAGGAAGAGTTTTCTTATTTGTGTAAAAAGTATTTGGAATTATCTAATTTTGATTCTTTTCAAACTGGTAGGGTTATAAGATTTAATCATATTAATATAGAGGATTTTGATAGTAATATTAAATTAGTAATAGAGGGTACTTCGAGAAAGAAAGATTATAATAAATGCATGCGTGTTAAGAAAATAGTGAATAATTTATAATAATATAAATATACTGTAACATAAAATGGTTGACAGTATATTTTTTTTGTGATAGAATATTTTAGGAAAGCGAGGGATATATATGGCAGTTAAGATTAGACTTAAAAGAATGGGAGCTAAGAAAGCACCTTTTTATCGTGTTGTTGTAGCAGACTCAAGAAGTCCTAGAGATGGTAGATTTATTGAGAATATTGGTACTTATAATCCTTTAGTTACACCTGCTGAAATTAAAATTGATGAAGAGGCTGCTATTAAATGGCTTAATAATGGTGCTATTCCAACTGATACTGTTAAGAATTTATTTAGTAAAACAGGAATTATGGAAAAATTTCATAATTTAAAACAAGGTAAGTAATGAATAATAGTTTAGTAGAATTAACGGAACTTATTATTAAAGGTCTTGTTAATGATTCAGAATCAGTATCGGTAAAAGAATTTGAGTCAGACGAAGATAATACTGTATTAATTGAGGTTATGATTAATGGTGATGATATGGCTAGAGTAATTGGTCATGGTGGTAAGACTATTAATTCTGTAAGAACTATAGTTCAGGCTGCTTCTTTTAATCATGATAATAAATTAGTTAGAATTAATGTTGACTCTTATTAGAACATGTAAATGTTCTTTTTTTCTTGACTTGATTTTTCTTTACTTATGTTTTATAATTAACTAGGAGGGTATGTAAGTGAGTAAGATATGTAATGTTTATGCTAGAGAAATATTAGATTCTAGAGGAAATCCTACTGTTGAAGTTGAGGTTTTATTGGAGTCTGGAATAAAGGGTATTGCTTCTGTTCCTAGCGGGGCTTCTACTGGTAAAAGAGAGGCTTTGGAACTTAGGGATAATGATAATAACAGATATCATGGTAAAGGTGTACTTAAGGCAGTTAGTAATGTAAATAATATTATTAATCCTTTAATAGTTGGCATAGATGCTAACAATTTAAGAAAAATTGATGAAATTATGATAGATAAAGATGGTACTTCTAATAAGAGTAATTTGGGTGCTAATGCTATGCTTGGTGTATCACTTGCTGTACTTAAGGCAAATGCTTTGGAAAATAATAAGGAACTTTATGAATATTTAGGAAATGATTATAGTATGCCTAGATGTATGATGAATATTTTAAATGGTGGAGTTCATGCTAATAATAATCTTGATTTTCAAGAATTTATGATTATTCCTAATAAGAGTGAATATAAAGAAAATTTAAGAATGGGGAGTGAAGTATTTAATACTTTGAAAAGTGTTCTTAAAGAAGAAAATTTGTTATGTGGAGTAGGCGATGAAGGTGGTTTTGCTCCTATTATATCTAGTGCTGAAGAGGCTTTGGAACTTATTAGTATTGCTATTTATAAAAGTGGTTATGTTTTGGGAGAAGATATATTTATTGGTCTTGATGTTGCTGCTTCAGAGATATATCATGATGGATATTATGTTGTGGAAGGTAAAAATTATAGTAGTTTAGAACTTATTGGTTATTATAGAAAGCTTATTGATAAGTATCATATTATATCAATAGAAGATGGTATGGCAGAAGATGATTATGATGGATGGAAACTTATGACAAAAGAATTATCGGATATTCAACTGGTTGGTGATGATTTGTTTGTTACTAATAAAAAGTTATTAGAGGATGGTATAAAGATGGGAATAGCTAATGCTATTTTGATTAAACCTAATCAAATTGGTACTGTTAGTGAGATGCTTGATACTATTAAACTTGCTAAGGATAATAATTATAAAACTATTATATCTCATCGTAGTGGTGAAACTGAAGATAATTATATAGCTGATTTTGCTGTGGGACTTAATTTGGGTCAAATTAAAACTGGATCTTTATCTAGGGGAGAGAGAACTTCTAAATATAATAGATTACTTAGAATTGAGGAAAGAATTAAATGAAAAAGTATTTGTTTATAATTATTTGTTTGTTTTTTTTGGCTGGATGTTCTACTAAAGAAGAGAATGAGAAGTATGCTTATTTAGAATATAAAAATGACTTGGAATCACAAGATGTTTATGATGAAGAAGATAGTCTTGATTTTGATACTTATTTTAATATTGTTAGGAATAAAGATGATACTGAAAAAGTTGATTATAGTATTGTTATTGATAAGCCTGAAATAAATATGTATAATGTAAAGGCTTTGCTTGTTCATGATTATATGAATGAAGATGCTTTTCCTTCTGTTGGTATATTTGATGCTCCTGTAACTTTAAGGAAGGATAGTTCTGATAAAATTAAACTTGAAGGAAATATTCATACTGATTCTGATACTGGTAATATTAATTTTAAATTATATTTGGAATATACTGATGATAATGGTGAAGAAAATAAAATTTATTATGAAGTAAAAAGAGGATAATAAAATACGACAAAAAGTATATAGATTTGGCTATATACTTTTTTTGGTGATAATATGAAAGTTAAAGTTTTTGATGAGGAACATGAGAAAGATTTAGAAGAGGATATTAATAAGTTTTTGGAAGAAGAAAATCCTGAAGTTGTTGATATTAAACTTAGTAATTCTTGTGCTATGTATGGAGAAGAACAGATATATTGTTTTACGGCTTTAATTATGTATGAGAACAAGGATGTGTAAAATTAATATATTTTTCTTTATATAAAAATTAAAATATGGTATTATATATATAGGGAAGTGTACTTATGAGAACTAAAAAAATATTTTTAAATATGCTGTGTGATATATTGCCTTATCTTTTAATTGGTATTGTTGGTCTTGTTAAGATGAATGTACTGATTACTTATATTGGAGATGTTGGTAATGGTTATTATCAAACGATAAATCAGATTATATCTTATGTGTTTTTGGCACAAGCTGGTTTTTCTGATGCTGTTATATATAGTTTATATAAACCTTTTGCAGAGAAGAATAAAAATGATATTAATGCTATTTATGGTGGCGCTAGAAAAATATTTAGGATAATAGGCTTTATTATATTGGGTATTATTTGCTTAGTAACACTAGGATTATATTTATTTTATCATTTTGAAAGTGGATATATGTTGCCTTCACTTATTTGTTTCTTTATTATATCTACTTCTTATTTGATTTCATATTTTGGTAAGGGACAAACTTTTATGGCGGTACTTAGTGCTGCTCAAGAAAAGTATGTTTATTCGCTTATATTTAATGGTGTAAAACTTTTATGTGATATTTTAATTGTAATTGTTACAGTTAAGTTTAGAACACTTGAGTCTATTGCTATTGTTATTCTTATTATGAAGATTTTAGAGGAGGTTATTAATAGAATTGTTGTTAAAAAGAAATATCCGGAACTTCATGAAATAGATAGAAAGAATACTTCGATGGTTAAAATGACTAAGGATTTGGCTTGGACGCAGGTTGGTTTTTTAATTCTTAATAATGTTGATGCTTTACTTCTTATGGGATTTAATGGTCCTATAATGGTTAGTATTTATACGTCATATAATTATATTTTAAGATTTTTGAATGAGATTGCCTCTAGGGTTGAACTCTCTTCGGTATATTCATTTGGAAATGTTTTTGCTAAGAAAGAAGAAGATAAGGTATATCCTTTGTATAAAGAGTTTTTTGCTTTGTTTGTGCTTGTTGGATTTTGTATGTGTATTACATTTATGGTTGGTATAAGGGGTTTTGTATCGGTATGGGTTGGAAAGGATAACTATATACTTGGATATTTTACTATTGTTTTATTTACCTTAACATTGTTTTTAAATATTTTATATTATCCTTTGGTAGCTATTATTAATGCAGATGGTTTATTTAAGGAAAATAAAAGACATATATTTATATGTGCATTTGTTAATTTATTTTTATCTATTATATTAGTTAAGTATTATGGTATTGATGGAGTACTTATTGGTACTGTGATTGCTTTCTTTATTAATATTCTTCTTAAATCTAGTTTGGTGGCTAAACGAGTATTTAAGAATGTTAAGATGTTTGATGTACTTAAGTATTATATTATTTCTATAATTTTATTTGTTTTATTAGCTGTTATACTTAAACCTATAGAAAATTTATTTTTAAGTACTAGTGTTAGTTTTATTATGACAGTACTTAAATTGGGATTGATATTTATATTAATAATAGTAATTACATCTCTTATTTTATATGCAATTAGTGGGTCCGCTAGAAATTTGATTGCTAGAATATTTGGACTTTTAAAGAGTAAAATTAAAAAATAGCTTTTTAGCTATTTTTTAATTTATCTTTGACTTTTTCTATTTTATCTTTTAGTTTTTCATGTTTTGTTTTGGAATATTTTTTTATTATGTTGACTCTATACTTTGGATAAGCTTTTAATATTCTTCTGTTTAATACTTTTGTTTCTAATAATTCTTTTATCTTTTTATTTAGTTCTTCAGTTACATCTATATTTAAGTTTTTAATTTTACTCTTTAGATTAAACGTTACTATTAAGGATGTTATTAGATCACTTATAAATAGTATTATTAGAATTATGCCTATTATTGTTAATGTGTTTTTGTCTACTTTTGATAATAATTCAGTGAAAAATGGATTGGCTATATATACTAATATTACTCCTAAAATACCAAATAGAAAGGCATTTGTTAGGCATACTCTTCCATTGATATTAAATTTTCTATGGGAGTAATCCCACCATCTAGCAGAAAACATTTTTTCCATTATGTAGCTTATTAGATATTCTATAAAACTACATATTATTACCGCTAATAAGAAAACAGTTAATGGATTATCTTTATAATGATTTAAATAGAATATCATTATGATACTGGAATATCCATAAATAGGACAATATGGTCCTAACATGAATCCTCTATTGATAAATTTTTTTGTTCCGATAAAGACAGATATTACTTCTAATGTCCAACCTATTATGGAGTATATTAGAAATAATATGAAATAAAAACTAATATTGTACATCATATAAATACCTCACTTCGTAATTATAACATAAAATTATTTTTTTTGATACTAATATTGAAAAAAATGTTATATTATAATATAATTAATGAGAAAGAGGTGTAATATGAAAAGGATTTTAACTGGTTTGAAACCTAGTGGTGAACTTACTTTAGGAAGTTTGATTGGCTGTATTAATCAAATGGTTAAACTTCAGGATGAATATGATTCTTTTATGTTTGTACCTGATATGCATGCTATTACTGTTAAGCAAGATCCTAAAATGTTAAGAGAAAGAATTAAAAAAAATGTGGCTTTATATTTGGCTTGTGGTGTTGATCCAAATAAAAATACGATATATTTACAATCTGAGAATTTATATCATGCTAATTTATCCTGGGTTTTAGAATGTACTACTTATATGGGTGAAGCTTCTAGAATGACACAATATAAGGATAAATCTAGTAAGGGTGAAAATGTTACGGTTGGTTTATTTACTTATCCTATACTTATGGCAGCAGATATTCTTTTATATGATGCTGATTATGTTCCTGTTGGAATTGATCAAAAACAACATGTTGAACTTGCTAGAAATATTGCTCTTAGATTTAATAATACTTATGGTAATACTTTTAAAATGCCAGAACCTATGATGAGTGAAATTGGCATTAAGATTATGGATCTTCAGGATCCCACTAAAAAGATGAGTAAGAGCGATGAAACTTATAAAGGGGTAATTCTTCTTTTGGATGATGAAAAAACAATTAGAAAGAAGATAATGTCCGCTGTTACTGATAGTGATAATAAAATATATTATGACAAAGATAATAAACCTGGTGTTTCTAATTTACTTACGATATATTCTTCTTTAAAAAATATATCTATAGAAGAAGCAGAAAATTATTTTAAGGATTATAATTATGGAAACTTTAAGAAAGAAGTGGCTGATGTAGTTGTTAGCGTACTTTCAAATATTCAAGATAAATATAATGAAATTATTAATAGTTCTATGCTCGATGATATACTTGATAAGGGAAGAGAAAAGACTTGTGAGATAGCTAAAGAGAAGACTTTAGATGTATTTAAAAAAGTAGGACTTGGTAGAAATTAAAAAATAGCTTTAAGGCTATTTTTTTATATATATTATTTTATTTATTTTTATATTATAGTTTTGTAATTTATTAAATGTCTCTTCATTAACATTTGCATTATATATTATATTATCTTGAAATTCTTTTTTTATTATTTGACTATCTTTTAATAGATAGTCTATGTTTTTTATGTTTTCGTATTCAAAAATTATGGTTATATTATAGCCTTTGGTTAGTTCTATAATGTTATCTTTAGTTATTACTTCTTTAGCTACTTTTGAATATGTTCTTGTTAACAAACCTGTTCCTAATTTTATACCGCCAAAATATCTTACAACAATTATTAATACGTAATTTAAATTATTTCCTTCTAATTGGGTAAGAATGGGGAATCCTGCTGTTTTAGATGGTTCTCCATCATCGGAAAATTTGGTGTCGTTATCTATTATGTATGCATAGCAATAGTGAGTAGCATTAGGATATTCTTCTTTTACTTTATTTAAATAATCTTTTACTTCTTCTTTTATTGTTACTTTAAATAGTAGGGATATAAATTTGGAATTTTTTATTATGTATTCATATTTATTATTATTTTTTATACTTAACATATTTTTTCACCAAAGATATTGTATCAAAATTGTTTTGAAATATCAATATGACTACTAAAAATATATGATTTGATTAAAATATTATAAAAAAATTAATTTTTTTTTTGTAAAAATTACAATTTTTAGGAATTTTTGGTGTTTATATATATGAGGAGGTATAATATGAAGCAAAAGTTAATTGTACTTCAAGAAGGAAGTAAGGATTGTGGGGCTGCTGCTTTATTATCAATTATTCGTTATTATGGAGGTGATGTATCATTAGATAGATTAATTGATTTAACTAAAACTACGAAAGAAGGAACTAATTTTTATAATATTAAAGAGGCCGCTAATAAGATTGGACTTATTGGTATTGGTTATAGAGTAGCGGATATTTTAAAACTTAGTGAATTAAATGAGCCTTTTATTGCTCAAATTAAAGTAGATAATTATTTTCATTTTGTTGTTGTTTATAAAATAAATGATAATAAGATGTTTATTATGGATCCTGCTAAGGGTAGAATAGAAGTGGATATTTTTGATTTTTCTAATAATTTTACAGGAAATATTATGTTATTTGAGAAAAGGGAAAATGTTTTAGTTTTAAAAAGTGGTAAAGAAATTACTAAAATATTATTTAGTTCTATTATTAATAATAGATATTGTATTTTATTTGTTTTTATATTGTCTATAATATTTACTTCTTTATCTTGTTTAATATCTTTATATTCTAAATTTGTGTTTGATAATGTAATTGATACTAATACTAATAATTTACTAATTATAACAATTATATTCTCCATTTTGATTATTATTAAAAATGTAACTAGTTTTATTAGGAATTATTTGATTATTTATTTGAACCAAAAGTTAGATATTAGTATGATACTTAGTGCTTTTACTAAAATTATTTTACTTCCTTATAAGTATTATAAAAATAAAACGACATCAGAAGTATTATCACGTATTAGTGATTTGTTTAGTGTTAAGAATTTTATTTCTAAATTTATTATGATTTTTTTGGTTGATAATCTACTATTTATAGTGGCTAGTATTATTATTTGTAATATTAATATTAAAATATTTTTAATACTTATGGTTATTATATTTATTTATTATTTAATAGTATTAATATTTAATCCTATTATAAAAAATATTACTTTAAGAAAACAGGAGAATATGGCTAAAATTAATGGTTTAATTATTGAAAATGTTAGTTCTTTTGAAACTGTTAAAGGACTTAATATTGAAGATAATGTTATTTATGATTTTGATAGTGTTTATAATTCTTTTTTAAATAATTTATTTTATGGGGAAAGAATTAATAATGTTATTATATTTATTAGATTTTTGATTGAAGATATTGGTCTTTTGATAATTAGTTATTTTGGTATTAAATTTGTTATGTATGATAGTTTGAGTACTGGGGATTATTTTACTGTTATGTTATTTGCTAATTATGTTATTTCTCCGGGGAAAAATATTTTAGGTGTTTTGAATGAGTATCATTATATTAATAGTTCTATTAAAAGGGTTAATAGTTTATTAAATAATTCGGTAGAAAATATTGGTGAATTGGATGACCTTGTAGTTAATGGAGATATTGTTGTTAAGAATTTAAGTTATACTTATAATAATAAATATAATATTTTGAATAATGTTAATTTTTTTATTAGAAATGGAGAAAAGACTGTTATTGTTGGAACTTCAGGAAGTGGTAAATCAACATTACTAAAACTTATTTATAGGTATTTGGACTGCGGACGTGATAATATTTTTATAAACAATTATGATATTAATGATTTTAGTCTTAATGATATTAGAAGTAATATTGTCTATATTTCACAAAATGAAATGTTATATACCAAGACCATCCGAGATAATATTTTACTTGGTAGAAATATAGATAAAAGTGAATATTTAAATGTTATTAATATGTGTTATGTGAATGATATTATAAAAGATAATCCTTTGGGAGATAATTTTATGCTTGAGGAAAATGGTGTTAATATTTCTGGTGGTCAAAGACAAAGAATTATTTTGGCTAGAAGTTTACTTAAGAAGAGTAATGTTATTATGATTGATGAAGGGTTTAATCAGATTGATATTAATCTTGAAAGAAAAATACTTAAAAATTTATTTTATTATTATAAAGATAAAACTATTATTGTTATATCACATAGAAAAGAAAATATTGATTTATATGATAGAATGATTAGGTTTTCTAATGGAGAAGTTATTAATTTAGAAAGGAGAAGATGCGATGAATAATTGTATTGATAGTAGAATTATTTTAAATAAAGATATTAAGCCTATAGTATATGTTTATATAATGATTATTATTGTAATAGTACTTTCTTTAATTATATTTTTATTATTATTTCATTATAAAACATATTATAAAGTTAATGGTATTGTATCTTCTTCTGATGATAAATATTATTTAATGGTCTATGTACCTAGAAATTATATTGGTTATTTTAATAATAGTAATGTTTTATATATTGATAATGATAGTTATAAATATAGTATTATTTCTACTAATGAAGAGTATTATACTAATGGTGTAGATACTTATGTAATTGTTGATATAGGATTGGAACTTTCTGATAATTATAAGTATGTTAATTTGATTTTGGAACTTAAATTGTTAAAGGAAGATAAAAGAGTATTTGATTATTTGTTTAAATAGGAGGTTTATATGAAAGAACTTAATAAGAATGAACTTATAAAAATAGAAGGTGGCTCTAGTACTGTCTTGATAGTATCTGTAATAGCGGGGGTTATTACTTTTGTAACGGGTATTTTATCTGGATATTCTAATCCACAAAAATGTAATTAATGGAGGCTATTATATGAAGAAATTAGATAATGATGAATTGTTAAAAATAGATGGGGGAACTGATGTTATTAGTGCTACGATGCTTAATTCTATATATAAAATAGTTAGTTTTATATATGAGCTTGGGGAGGCACTTGGTAGTTATATTAGAAGAAGTAATGAAGATAAAATGTGTAATTTATAGTTAGAAAAAGTTCAGAAGTGATTCTGAGCTTTTTTTTGAAAAAAATAAAAAAAAATTAGCAATTTAGTGTTGACATTGCTAAGTAATAGTAATATAATGATATTAGCAATGGAAATAATAATTGCTAAAGGAAGTGATATTGTGATCACTAATAGACAAAAAGAGATACTAAAAGTGATTGTTGAAGAATATATTAAAACTGCTAAAGCTGTAAGTTCTAATCATATTTGCAAGAAACTTAAGTGTTCTTCTGCTACTATTAGAAATGAAATGGTGATACTTGAGGATTATGGTTTACTTGAAAAGAATCATTTTGCTTCTGGTAGAATTCCTAGTGAAAAAGGTTATAAGTATTATGTTGATAATCTTATGACTCCTAAGAATATGACTGGAGAAGATATGCTTAAGTTACAAACTATATTTCATAATAATTCGCTTGATCTTAATGATACAATTAAAAGAAGTATAGAGATTGTTAGTGAGATAACTAATTACACTGCTGTTGTACTTGGTAATGCTTCTTCTTCTAATAAACTTATGAAAGTAGAAGTTGTACCTCTTGAAGATGATAAGATTTTATCTATTGTTATTACAGACAAAGGTATTGTACAGCATAAGATACTTAGTTTGCCTACTGTTGTATCTAAAGAAGAAATTAAGAAAACTGTAGAACTTATTAATAAGTTAGTGGCTGGTACTCCTATTAATGAGGTTAGTGAGAAGCTTGAGTATGAGGTTAAACCAATTATAAAAGATTATGTAAGTCAATATGAAGTTTTATATAATACTTTTTATGATGCTTTTCATGAATTTTCTTCTGCTAATGAAGATGTTCATTTTGGTGGAAGAAATAATATGCTTAAACAACCAGAATTTAGTAATATTGATAAGGTAAAAGAAATACTTAGTAAGTTTGATGATATTGATAGTATTTCTAACATGAAAGAAGAGGATAATGGTATTAATATTTATGTTGGTAGTGAGACAAAACTTACTGATGATGTTTCAGTAATTAAAACAAAATATAATATTAATGGAGAAGAGGGTACAATTGCGATTGTTGGTCCTAAGAGAATGGAGTATGATAGGGTTGTTGCTCTTCTTGATTATATAAAAAATAATTTAGGAGGAGAAAATGGAGAATAAGGATAAAAAACATAAAAATAAGAAAAATGAAGAGCTAAAAAAAGAGGAATGTAAATGTTCATGTAATGATGAATGTAATTGCGATGAGGAATGTAATTGTGATGAGAAATGTTCATGTGATGAAAAAATAGAAGATAATAATCTTGATAAAATTAAGAAATTAGAAGATGCTCTTTTGAGAAGTCAAGCCGAACTTGTTAATTATAAAAGAAGAAAGGATGAAGAGACTTCAAGAATTATTAAATATGCTGAAGAAGATATACTTAAAGGTTTTCTTCCAATATTAGATAATTTTGAAAGAGCTATTAATATGGATGATGATAATTTGGATGATGAGGTTTCTAAGTTTCTTCTTGGATTCAAACTTATGTATAAACAAATTAAGGATTTGCTTGCTAAGTTTGATGTTAAAGAGATGGATCCGTTAAATAAACCATTTGATCCTGCTTATCATGAGGCTATAGCTGTTGATAATATAGAAGGTGTTTTACCTGGTATTGTTACAGAAGTTCTTCAGAAAGGCTATATGTATAAAGACAAAGTACTTAGAACTGCTATGGTAAGGGTAAGTGAATAATATGAATAAAGAAAAAATTAAAGAAGTTATTTATATTATTATTGCTATTATATTATCAATACTTGCGGTTAAGTTTATGATATGGTTATTACCTATTATACTTGTGGTAATGCTTAGTCTTATTATTTATAGTAATATTAAAATGAATAAGAATAATACTTCTGATAAGAACAAAGATATTAAAGAAGTGTTTGATTATAAAGATAAAAAATAATGAAAGGAAATGATAAATATGAGTAAAATTATAGGAATTGATTTAGGTACTACAAATAGTTGTGTATCTGTATATGAGGGTGGTGAAGCTAAAGTTATCACTAACCCAGAAGGTGCTAGAACTACTCCTTCAGTAGTGGCATTTAAGAATGGAGAAATTATTGTTGGTCAAAAGGCTAAAAACCAAATGGTTACTAACAAAGATACTATTTCTTCAATTAAAAGAAAAATGGGTACTAATGAAAAAGTTAGTGCTAATGGACGTGAATATACTCCAGAGGAAATATCTGCTATGATACTTGGCGACTTAAAGAAGACTGCTGAGGCATATTTAGGAGAGTCTGTAAGTAAAGCTGTTATTACTGTACCTGCATACTTTAATGATAGTCAAAGACAAGCTACTAAAAATGCTGGTAAGATTGCCGGTTTAGAGGTAGAAAGAATTATTAATGAACCTACAGCGGCTGCTCTTGCTTATGGACTAGATAAACAAGATAAAGCACAAACTGTTCTTGTTTATGACTTAGGTGGTGGTACATTTGATGTATCTATTCTAGAACTTGGTGATGGTGTATTTGAAGTTAAATCTACTAGTGGTAATAATCATCTTGGTGGAGATGACTTTGATGAGAGAGTTATGGATTACATCGTAAGTGAGTTTAAGAAAGAGAGTGGCGTTGATTTAACTAAAGATAAAATGGCTATGCAAAGGGTTAAAGATGCTGCTGAAAAAGCTAAGAAGGATCTTAGTGGTATGAGTTCTACTGAAATTTCATTACCATTTATATCTCAAGGAGAAGATGGCCCTATTCATTTAAATATGAGTTTAACTAAGGCTAAATTTGAAGACTTAATTAAAGATTTAGTGGAGTCTACTACTGAACCTGTTAGAAAAGCTTTAAAGGATGCTAAACTTACTGCTAAAGATATTGATAAGGTTTTATTAGTTGGTGGTTCTACTAGAATTCCTTGTGTACAAGAACTTGTTAAGAAAGAACTTGGAAAAGAGCCTTCTAAAGAAGTTAATCCTGATGAGGTTGTTGCTATGGGAGCAGCTATTCAAGGTGGAGTTTTAACTGGTGATGTTAATGATATCGTACTTCTTGATGTTACTCCATTATCTCTTGGTATTGAAACTTTAGGTGGTGTTATGACTACATTAATACCTAGAAATACTACTATACCTACTAGTAAGAGTCAGGTATTTAGTACTGCTGCTGATAATCAACCTGCTGTTGATATTCATGTTCTTCAAGGTGAAAGACCTATGGCTAGTGACAATAAGACTTTAGGTAACTTCCAACTTACTAATATTCCACCTGCTCCTAGAGGTGTACCTCAAATTGAAGTTACATTTGATATAGATGCTAATGGTATTGTTAATGTTAAAGCTAAAGATTTAGGAACTCAAAAAGAACAATCTATTACTATTACTGCTACTAATACTTTAAGCGATGAAGAAATTGATAAGATGATGAAAGAGGCAGAAAAGAACAAAGAAGCAGATGCTAAGAAGAAAGAAGTAGCAGATGCTAAAAATGATGCTGAACAAGTTATCTTTATGACTGAAAAAGCTATTAAAGATTTAGGTGATAAAGTTAGTGATAGCGATAAGAAGGAAGCTGAAGATTTAATTAGTGATACTAAGAAAGCACTAGAAGGTGAAGATGCTGAAGCTATTAACAAAGCTAAAGATAAGTTATTAGAGAAAGCTAATGCACTTGCTTCTAAAGTTTATGAAGAAGCTGCTAAGAATCAAAATGCTACTAATGAAAACACTACTGAAAATAAAGAAGAAGACAAAAAATCTAATGATGATGTTGTCGACGCTGAATATGAAGAAAAATAACCAAAGTTAAAGTTCTAGTATAAAGTTTTAACTACTAGAACTTTATACTTATGTATGGAGGAAATTATGGATAAAAAAGATTATTATGAGGTACTTGGTGTAAGTAAGACTGCTAGTCAAGATGAGATTAAATCAGCTTTTAGAAAACTTGCTAAAAAGTATCATCCAGATGTATCTAAAGAAGAAAATGCTGCGGAAAAATTTAAAGAGGTTCAAGAAGCTTATGCGGTATTGTCTGATGAAAGTAAAAGACGTCAATATGATCAATATGGACATGCAGCATTTACTAATGCAAGTGGTGGTTTTTCTGGATTTGATGGTTTCGACTTTAGTGGTATGGAAGATATTTTTGGTGATTTGTTTGGTAATATGTTTGGTGGCAGATCGTCTCGTTCTTCTTCAAATAGAAGACAGGATGGAGCAGATTTGTTATACCGCATGACTATATCTTTTGATGAAGCTGTTCATGGAACTAAAAGAGATATTAAGGTTGAAGTAGAAGATGAATGTGATAATTGTAAGGGTCAAGGTGGATTTGGTAGTCATACTTGTCCTGAATGTAAAGGTACTGGAACTGTTACTAAACAGCAAAGTACAATGTTTGGTTCATTTTTATCTAGAACTACTTGTAGTCATTGTGGTGGTACTGGTACTTCTTTTGATAGAATTTGTACTGATTGTCATGGTAAGGGTAGAGTTACTAAACCTAAAACTCTTACTGTTACTGTTCCTAAGGGAGTAGATACTGGTAATAGAGTTAGACTATCTGGTAAAGGAGAAGCTGGTAGTAATGGTGGAGCTAATGGAGATTTATATATTGAATTTACTGTTAAAGATGATGACTTCTTTAAGAGAGATGGTAATGATATATATATTACTGTTCCACTAACTATTACTGATGCTGTACTTGGATGCAAGAAGACTATTCCTACTATTTATGGAAATGTAGAGCTTTCTATTCCTGATGGTACTAAAAATAATAGTAAATTAAGATTAAGAGGTAAGGGTATTGATTCTGATGTTAATGGTAAGAAAGGTGATATGTATGTTATTACTAATGTAGTTATTCCTTCTAAACTTACTAGGGGTCAAAAAGAATTATTTAAAGAACTTGCTCTTACTGATTTAGATAATGATAGTGAATTTACTAAGTATAATAAAAGAATTAAATAAATATATATGAAAACTTCTTATTAATTTATAGAAGTTTTCTTTTTTATATGCTATAATTAATTTACGAATTATTGTGTATGGAGTGATATTATGCAAAGATATTTTGCTAAGGAATATAATGATAAAATTATACTTAGAGATAGTGATATTCATCATATTAAGAATGTTATGAGAATGAAGATTGGTGATAGAATAGAGGTTGTGTTTGATAAGAAGTTATATATATGTAATATAGATTCTATAGAACCTCTATCTTTATCAATTATTGATATTATAAATGAAGAAAATAAAATTAATTTGGATGTTACTGTGGCTTTAGGTCTTGTTAAGGAACAGAAGATGGATCTTATTTTACAAAAACTTACTGAACTTGGTGTAAATGAGATTATTCCTGTTAATATGGAGAGAAGTATTGTTAAAATAGATGATAATAAAATTAGTAAAAAAATGATAAGATGGAATACTATATGTAAAGAAGCTAGCGAGCAGTCTAAAAGAATTAGTGTTCCTATTATTCATGATATTATTAATTTAAAGGATTTATCTAAAATAGATGGTGATGTTAGGCTAGTTGCTTCAACAAAAGAAAAGGATAAATTATTGAATTGCTATTTACAAAAGATAGATAATTGTGCTAAAATTGTAGTGGTAATAGGACCTGAAGGTGGTATTAGTGATAGGGAAGAGGACTATTTAATTAATAATGGTTATAGTCCGGTTTCTTTTGGTAATTTAATTTTTAGAGTAGAGACTGCGTGTATATATGTGGCTTCTATAATAAACTATTATGGTAGTAGAGGTGAGTAATATGAATTTACTTAATTCATTTAATGATTTTTATAATAATTTGTCTTCAAATGGTTTGTTTTTCTTTTGGATAGTTGCTTTTTTATTTATATTTTTAATATTTTTACTTATTGTTTTATATCTTAAAAATAAAAAACTTATTAAGTTATTAAAGGAAAATAGGAATGATGTTAATACTATAGATGAGGATATTTCAATAGAAAATAAAGAAATACCTGTGGTTAGTAATACTCCTACTAAAGAAGATAAAATATTAGAAGATGATACTACTTATTTAACTGAAGTGAAAGAAGTAGTAAAAGATGAACCTATGAATGATATTCAAATGGTTAATGAGATTAAACCAATAGTTAATGAAACAAAAGTGATAAAAGATAATATTCAAGATGTAAATGGACCATATAAGAAGAATGTACTTAGAGAGATGAATACTAGGGGACAAACTTCCCCTATTAACATAGTTAAAAAGGAAGATTCTTCTGATACTACTTTTAATGATTATAATGATGGTTTAGATATTAATGGTATAGATTTAGGCGAGGATGGTTTATCACCACTTGAAAGTATGGAAGATGTGTATGATGTTAATGATAGTATGCGTTTTGCTGGAGATGTTGTTTCTAGAATGGAAAAAGATGTTAAGCCTTCTAATATAGAACTTACAGAGTATGAGAAAAAACAGGAAGAAGAGGCTATTATTAGTTACGATGAACTTCTTAAAGTGAAAGATAAGATATATAATATTACTGAAGATGAAGAAACTGATGAATTTATTGATGAACTTAAAAATTTTAGATTGGATTTACAATAGACATAGTGATATGTCTATTTTTTCGACATATATTTAACTACTACTAATATATACTAATAGTGGTGATGGTTAATGGGTAAGATGAAGCTTAAATCTTCTAAGAAAAAATATGGAAGATTTATTAGAAAAAATATTTTATATATGATAATTATTTATACTATTTTTTCTATTACTTTTTATTATTCTTTAAACAATAGTAAGAAGATTGATAATACTAAGTTTATTAAGTTTTTACTTGGTGGTGGAAATAGTCATATGATGACGGATTATAAGATGATTAATATTGTTAATTCTAGTACTAATTTTTTATTTAATATTGATATTAGTAATCCTAAGAGTATACTTGATAGTGGTATTTTTATGTATGGTGATAATGATAAGACTGTTTCTCTTATGCATAATGATGATTATAGTAATCTTGAAGAACTTAAAAAAGTTAGTTCTTATATGGAAGATCCTAATCCTGTTGATATTGATAATCCTATTATTTACATTTATAATTCTCATCAGCTTGAGAATTATGATAATACTAATTTGGATGTATATGGTATTACTCCTAATGTTCTTATGGCTTCATATTTACTTAAAGAAAAACTTAACAGTAGGGGATTATCTACGATAGTAGAGGATGCTAATTTGACGGAATTTTTAAATATGAATGGATGGAATCATGCTAGTAGTTATAAGGCATCAAGAATATTTATTTTAGATAAAAAAAATAAGTATTCTTCTATTAAATATTTTGTTGATATTCATAGGGATTCTGTTAGTAAGAATAGCAGTACTACTAATATTAATGGTAAGAATTATGCAAGAATATTATTTGTAGTAGGATTAGAGCATGATAACTATAAAAGTAATTTGGATATAGCGGAAAGAATAAATAATATTAGTAATAAATATTATCCAGGATTATCTAAAGGTATTTTAAAGAAAGAGGGAGAAGGGGTTGATGGTATTTATAATCAGGATATAAGTCCTAATTCAGTACTTATTGAAGTTGGTGGTGTTTATAATAATATTGATGAGGTTCTTAATACTACAGAGGCTCTTTCTAATATTTTTAATTATCTTATAAATGGTGATGGAAATGAATAAAAAGAAGATAATTAAATTTATATTTGGACTTATATTTATTATATTTATTATTAGTTATGTTATAGAAGAAAGTGGTTATTATGAATATAATCTTCGTAATAAAACTGTTATGACTAAAGAATCTATGGAAAGGTTTGAAAAGGATTTGAAAGATGGAAAGGATGTACTTATGGAGGATTATGTTGTAAATACTACTAAGGATTATACTTCTAGACTTACTACTGGTACTAATAAAGTTTCTTTTAAAGTTAATTCTTTTTTAAAAAAAGGTATAGAAGGTATGTTTAAAGTGGCTAGTAAATTGGTAGAGGATTAATATTTATATTTAATAAAAAGTAGACATGGTCTACTTTTGAGGGGTAAAATATTTAAATTATTATTAAATATTTTTTTCTATTTCTTTTATCTCTTCAATACTTTTATTAGTTATCTCAGATATTGTATTATAATCAATGTTTTTCTTTAACATACTTCGAATAACATCTATAGTTTTTGTTTCAATGCCTTGTAAGGTGCCTTCATCTTTAGCATAAGCAAGTTGTCCTTCAAGACGAAGACGATTATTCTCTTCTACCATCCAATCTTGTATTATTCTATCACTACTATTAGCATCTTTAATTTTTACTATAAACTTTTCTTTTGCTTCCATAGTCAAAAGATCATCTCCTAACAATTGGGATATTAATTCTATATTATTTATACTACAATATAGTATTGCTCCCCATCTTTCCATTTTTGTTGCATATTTAATCTTTTCAGTATTATTATACAACATTTTATAACATTTTTCAATATCTAAGTTCCATATTTTTATTACTCCATAATCAAGTTCTCTTCCAGTATCTAAATCAGCATAAGCTCCTATTTGTATTATCTTATTATTTGAATTTCTAAAAGTATTTAAATTCAATTGTCCTACCATCTTAAGACTTAACTCTTTATCAGTCATACCAGATTCCACTACTTGATTAGTTATTCTAAATAGTTGAATCATATTTCTTGCAATAACATTTCTTTCGTGTTTATAATTAATTTCAACATTTAGATAATTATTCTTTCCTATTCCTATTAACATATCACTTCTATTAACTTTACCTTTTATAGTATATGGCTCTAATTCATAACCAGTAATTATTTCATCTTTATTTATCTTTTCATTAATACCAGTAATATCATAAATCATCGTTATTAGAGCATCTCTTTCTTTTAAGAATATACTTTTAAATACTACATCATTACATATTCTTATCTTATCTCTTACATCTATCATTAATACTCCCTTCTATATTTTACCTCCTCATATATATAAACACTAATTTTTTAATAAAATTGTAATATTTATTAAAATTTATTATAAAATTTTTTTCTAATGACTTTAGGCATTAGAAAACGACGAACAATGAAGTGTGAGGCGATAATAAAATAGTTTTAATTATCTTGATAAATATTTATCTTTATAGTATAATATATTTATATTAATAAGAAGGAGAGTTGAGATGAATAAGATTAAAGATTGGGCTAAGAAAAATAAAGGTTTAGCTACGATAGTAGGACTTGCTATTATATTATTTATAATACTTTTGATTATAACACTAGAATTGTTATTAGGTGGTTCTTCTAATAAATATGGTGATAGATTAGATGGTATTGATAAGGTTAAGATTGAAGATAAGACTTATAATGAAGTAAAAGAAGAGGTTAAGAATACTGATTTAGTTACTGATGTTAGTATTAGATTACAGGGAAAGATTGTTTATACAACTATTGTTTTAAAGGATGATACTAGTGTTGACAAAGCTAAAGAAATCGCTTCTAATACTTTAGATAATTATAGTAAAGATGAATTGTCTTTTTATGATTTTTCGTTCTTTTTGGAATGGAAAGGTGAAGAGAATAATACTGTAATTACTGGCAATAAGCATCATAATCTTGAAGCTATATCATGGGTAAAGAGTTAGGTGAACTAATATGAAAAAAAGAAATAATAAAGTAATTGTTTTGGCATTAGCTGGTATTATTTTTGTATCTTTATTAGTGGTATTTATACTTAATTATAGTAAAGATGATTCTAGTTTTTCAATATTGGAAAAAAAGTGGATTAATGATAATGCTAATAGTGTAATAGATGTGAGTATTTATAATGATATTCCAGTATATGGTAAAAATGGTAGTGGTGTATCTTTTGATTTACTTGATAGTTTTTCGGAAAAATATGGTATTAATTTTAATAAAATATCTTATTTAGCTAATGATTCTACTAGTTTTAAAGATAGTGCTTTTCATGTTGTTGATAGTAATGCTAGTATTAGTAAAAATGATATTTTACTATATGAAGATAAATATGTACTTATTTCTAATAAGAATGATTCAGTCGATAAAATAGAGGATATTACTAATATGAATGTTTTGTTATTATCGTCAGATATTGGTATTGTTTCTAATTATTTGTCTGATGCTAAGAATGTTTCTTTTACAAGTAAGGAAAATATTGAAGATATTGTTACTGATATGAAAAAGGATGATAAGTGCTTTGCTATTATTCCTTATAATATGTATGTTGATTATATATTAGAAAATAACTTTAATATACTTTTTCATTTTAATGATATTTATAAGAAATATGTTTTAACTATTAATGATAAGACTTTCTTAAATATAATGAAAAAATTTTATAATTTATATGGTAAAGATAGTCAGGTTGATTCTTATAAGAAACATTTTTTAGCGGAATATTTTCTTGATAAGAAGATTAGTGATGTTGATAAGATTGGATATAATTCTTCACAATATGTCGTTGGCTATATTGATTATATGCCTTATTCTGGTGGAGAATCATCGGAATTTGTTGGTACTTTATCTAATTATTTGAGTGGATTTGAAGATATTTATGATGTTGATTTTAAATTATATAGATATAATAGTGTTAATGAGCTTAAGACTGCTTTGTCTCATGGAGAAGTTGATTTAGCTTTTGCTAATTTTAATACTAAAAATATGAATATTGATATTATTAATACACCTTCTTTATTTGAAGAGGAGTATGTTGTTCTATCTAAAGATAAGTTTACTATTGATTCTATTAAGAGCTTAAAAAATAGGGAAGTTACTACAATAAATGGTACTTTTATTAATGATTTACTTACTAGTAATGGTATTAAATATACACTTTATGATAATTCTTCTGAATTTATTAAACATATTGGTAATAATATTTTTGTTATTGATAAGGATATGTATGAGTATTATAGGAATACTAAATTTAGTGATTTTTATGTGTTATATACTGGTACTTTAAATAATGATTATTCTTTTGTTATTAGGAATGTTAATAAGAATAAGATATTTGCGGATATGTTTTGTTATTATGTATCCACTATGAGTTATAATACTGTGCGTTATGATTATAATATTAATTCTAATATACATGATTTTAATCTTCTTTTGATTTTTTTAAGTAGTGTTGTCTTGGTACTTGTTATTTTTGCTTTGATTATTATTATTAAAAAGAAAAAGAATAATGAAAAGATTGTTAAGAATAATGAAAAGCTTAAATATGTTGATTCTATGACTTCTTTAAAAAATAGGCTTTATTTGAATTGTAAGATTAAAGAATGGGATGATAATGTTATTTATCCTCAGGCATTTGTAGTAATTGATCTTAATAATCTTAAGGATATTAATGATAGTCATGGTCATGAAGAGGGAGATATTATTATTAAAAAGGCCGCTAGTATTTTGATTGTTAATCAAGAACCTAATACTGATGTTATTAGAACTGATGGTAATGAATTCTTAATATATATGGTTGGCTATAGTGAAAAAGATGTTGTTAATTATACTAGAAGAATATATAAAGAATTAAAGGAACTTCCTTATGGTTTTGGGGCTTCTGTTGGTTATAGTATGATAATGGATGATGTTAAAACTGTTGATGATGCTATTAATGAAGCTATTCTTGATATGAAGAATAATAAAAAAAATAGTAAGTGAGTGATATTATGTCTTTAAAAAGTGTTAAAAGGTATTTTAGTAAGCTTATTAAAATTCTAAGTTTAAAAGAACTTAGAATTTTACCTGCTTACTTAGCATATAGTTTTGTTTTGGCTATTATTCCTATTGCTACTATTATTGTTATAGTGGCTAGTTATTTTTCGATATCTATTGATAGTGTTATTAGTCTTATTAATGAATTTTTACCTAGTTATGCTAGTGATATTGTAGTGGGAGTTATTTCTGGTAAGGATTTTGATATTTCAGTTGGTGTTTTAAATATTTTTACTTTTATTGCTGCCGCTAATGGTATGTATGCTATTGTTAGTGCTTCTAATGATTTGTATAAAACCCCGAATTCTTCACAAATTAAAGATAGATTTAGGGCTTTTCTAATATTACTTATTATTATAATGGCTATTCTTTTCCTTATTTTAGTTCCTATGCTTGGTGATAAGATTATATTGTTATTAGGAAGATATGAATCTTTGAATAAGGTAGTAGAAAATATACTTCTTATATATAAGGCTATTAAATGGCCTATTACTTTCTTATTTATTTTCTTTAATATTAGACTTATTTATTCTATTGCTCCTTCATATAGAATTGATAAGAGTAGTACTACTTTAGGAGCTTTTGTTACTACTGTTGGCTGGGTTATTGCTACCGCTATATTTAGTTATTATATTAAATATTTTGCTAAATATGATTTAATATATGGTGGTTTATCTAGTATTATTATGCTTCTTATTTGGTTTTATATTTTGAGTTTTATTTTGATACTTGGTATTGTTATTAATTCTGCAGAGTATAATAAGAAATAAAAGTGATATAATATGTATGGATACATTAATAGTATTACTTAGTATCCTTTTCACAGACTATGGTAGTTATATGTAGTAATACTATTTTCTCCTTAGTTTGAAGTCTTATATGGCTTAAGTGAGCATTATAGCTCACTTTTTTGAGTTTATAATTGTTTTTATGGTTATGTTATGTTAAAATTATATAGAAGGATAGTGGTATTATGAATATAATTGATATTATTCTTAAAAAGAAGAATAAAGAGGAACTTACAGAGGAAGAAATTAAATATGTAGTAGAAGGATTTACTAATGGTTCTATTTGTGACTATCAGATGTCTTCTTTACTTATGGCTATTACTATTAATGATATGACTGATAATGAAGTTATTTATTTAACTAAGTATATGATGTTATCTGGTAATACTATTGATTTGAGTTTTTTGGATAATGTTGTTGATAAACATTCTACTGGTGGTGTAGGTGATAAGACTACTTTGATTATTGCTCCTATTGTTGCGGCATGTGGATGTAAGGTGGCTAAGATGAGTGGTAGGGGACTTGGATATACTGGTGGTACTATTGATAAATTGGAATCTATACCTGGGTTTAGAACTAATCTTAGTAAAGATGAATTTATTCATGAAATTGAAGATATTGGTATGGCTATAACTAGTCAAACTGATGATGTTGCTTTGGCTGATAAGAAAATATATGCTCTTAGGGATGTTACTGGTACGACGGAATCTATTCCACTTATTGCTTCTTCGATTATGAGTAAAAAGATTGCTTCTGGTTCTAAAAAACTTGTTATTGATCTTAAAGTTGGAGAGGGTGCTTTAGTTAAAGATATTGAGTCCGCTAAAAGATTAGGTAATCTTATGATTAAGATAGGTAAGGAGAATGGTATGGAAGTTATATGTCTTCTTACTAATATGAATATTCCTCTTGGTAATAATGTTGGTAATTCTTTAGAGGTATTAGAGGCTATTAATACTTTATATTATAATAAAGAGAGTAATTTACAAAAACTATGTATTAGTCTTGCTAGTTATATGGTATCCTTAGGAAGGAATATTTCTTATGAAGAAGCTAATGATATGGTATTGGATGCTATTAGAAGTAAGAAGGCTTATAATAAGTTTTTAGAGTTTGTACTTTATCAACATGGTGATATTACTAAGCTTCCTAAAAGTAATATGATATATGAGATTAAGAGTGATACTTCTGGTTATTTGACGGATATTTCTTCTTTAGAAATTGCTAAGTTATCTATGCATTTAGGAGCGGGTCGTCAGAATAAGGATGATAAGATTGATTATTCTGCTGGTATTATTATTAATAAAAATATTAATGATTATGTTAATATTAATGATACTATTTTAACTTTATATACAAATAAGGATGTTCCTTTATTTGATAAGAATAAGTTATTTAAGATTAGTGATAATATAAATAATGATAATAGTAGTCTTATTTATGAAATTATTAAATAGTAGTATTTACAAAATATTTAAAATATAGTATTATATATGACATGGAAGAAGGTATAAAATGGAAAATATGACAATGGATAAAATGGTTAATTTTTGTAAACAATATGGTTTTATATTTCAAGGTAGTGAGATATATGGTGGTCTTGCTAATACTTGGGATTATGGTCCTTTAGGTAGAGAACTTAAGGAAAATATTAAGAAGGCATGGCATAAGAAGTTTATTGAGGAACATGTTAATAGTTATGGTCTTGATGCTGCTATACTTATGAATCCTAATGTATGGGTTGCATCTGGTCATGTTGCTAGTTTTTCTGATCCTTTGATAGATTGTAAGAAGTGTAAAACTAGACATAGAGCTGATAAACTTATAGAAGAGTTTACTCATGGAGAAGAGACTGGTGATGGTTGGGATAATGAGAAGTTAGAAAAGTATATTAGTGATAATAATATTCCTTGTCCTAAATGTGGAAAGAGTGATTTTACTAAGATACGTAAATTTAATTTGTTATTTGAAACACATATGGGTGTTACTTCTGATTCTTCTAGTTTGGTTTATTTAAGAGGAGAGACTGCTCAAGGTATATTTGTTAACTTTAATAATGTTTTAAGAAGTATGAGAGCTAAAGTACCTTTTGGTATTGGACAGATTGGTAAAGCTTTTAGAAATGAGATAACTCCTGGTAATTTTATTTTTAGAACTCGTGAGTTTGAACAAATGGAATATGAATTTTTCTGCAAACCTGGTAGTGATTTAGAATGGTTTTCTTATTGGAAAACCCATTGCTTAGATTTCTTAAAAGAAATTGGTATTAGAGAAGAGAATTTGAGATATCGTGATCATGCTAAAGAAGAATTAGTCTTCTATAGCAAAGCTACTACAGATATTGAATATAAATATCCTATGGGATGGGGAGAATTATGGGGAATAGCGGATCGTACTGATTATGATTTGACTGTACATCAGGAGCATTCTAAAACGGATATGAGATATTTAGATCCGGAGACTAATGAAAAATATTTACCTTATGTTATCGAACCTTCAGTAGGTGTAGATAGACTATTGCTTGCAGTACTTTGTGATGCATATAATGAAGATGTACTTGATGATGGAACTACTCGTGAGGTTTTAAAAATATATCCTTATTTAGCACCATATAAAGTATGTGTTCTTCCTTTAGTAAAGAAATATCATAGTGAGAAGGCTATGGAAATTTATAATATGCTTGCTAAATCTTTTATGACTTGTTATGATGAATCTGGTAGTATTGGTAAGAGATATAGAAGAAGTGATGCTATTGGTACTCCTTATTGTATTACTGTTGATGAAGATACTATTAATAATGGTACAGTGACTATAAGAGATAGGGATACTATGGAACAAACTACTGTTAAAGTAGAGGAACTTACTAAGTATATTGAGGATAGGATTAAGTTTTAAAGAACAAAGTATGTTGTTCTTTTTTTATTGAATATTTTACTAGAATATGGTATAATTTTGACAGATTATAGAGGTGGTATTATGGAAGATACAAATCTTAAGATGGATATTATAAAGGACTATTTAAATTCTACTAATAGTAATGATATTAATTTGAAAATATTATTAAGATTATACTCTAATTATTCTAAGATATCTAAAATTGATTATAAGAAATTACAAGGATATGAGGATGACGTATATACTGTTAAGAATGAGAAAATGTCTGATAATGAAAGAATAAAGAAAGAGATAAATATTATTAAAACTGCTTTGAAAAAATGTAATGATGAAAAGATTATTAAATATGTAAATGATAGATTGGTGGAGATGGAAGAAATACTTAAATATGATGATTATATTTTTGATGGTTATATTACGTATTTAAAGAGAACGATTACTGAACTACAAGCATTATTAAATATAAATATTAATTTTTATAATGCTTCTTGTGATGCTTTTATTGATATATATAAAGAAATAGAAAATACATATAACAAGAAAAAAATATTATAGGTGATAAATAATGAATGATTTGATGGAATTAAAGAGGAATATTGATTTTCTTGATAAGGTAATTGGTGATTATGAATTTGAAAAGATGAATGTTGATGATTTAAAGAATGTATTGTCATTTATTTATCCTAATGAAGATATTACTAGTAAAGTTAATAAAATCATGGAAGCAATAAGTATAATACGTTTATTTAATGATGATAATATTCCTCAGGTTGAAGCGGCGAAAGATTATTTGAAAGAGTTGAAACAGATTTTATTAAGCGCCTCTAGAACTTTGGAAATGAAAATTTATAAATTGAATTTGGATTCTAATAATGAATTAGATGATTATTATGAATATTTGAGTTTAATTAATGATGGTAAAATTGTTAGACATTTAAATAAGGATGAATTAAATAGATTTTTTATATTTTTAAATAATACTAGTTTAGATGAAAGTGTAAAGTATAATTTAACATTGTTATTTTCTAAAGATAGTATTTCTTATGCAGAACAATTAAGAAAATTGAATCAACGCAAACAAGAAATTATTATAAGTGAGAATTCTGAAAGAATACAAAGAGTAATAGATGAAGATAATAAAGTAGAAAATGATGGTTATGATAATAAGCAAGATGAACTTTCTTTAAGTGCTGATGAATTAGATATTTATGATAAAATAATGTTTATTATTGATAATTATGAAAAAGGTAAAACCTTGGTACATGATTCATTAGTTGATTTACTTAAGGGGGATTATAGTTTAGATACAAGGATTAAGGTATATGATTCATCTCCAGATAAGTTAAATCTTATTATAGAGGATTTAAAAGAAAATTTATTACCTAGTTTTAAAGAACACAGAAATGAAATAATGATAATATTTAATTATATTCTTGAAATATTTAATCATGAATATAAGAAAGAAGAACAGTCTCAATTTGTTTCACAAGTAGATGATTTTACTCAAGAAGAAAAAAAAGAAATAGAAAAGTATTTATCTTTAGGGGAATTAGAGTTTGATGCTTATGATAAGTTTAATGAAGTTGATAAAAATATGATACATAGTATTTTAGAACTTATTAAAGGTGGTGATACTAATACTGCTGAAATTAGTGAGAGGTTTTCTGTAAATTATGTAATGTGTTTGGAATTATTTAGAAAGTTAAAAGAATCTTTTGATGAATATTTGGAATATCGTGCTAATGAAAAAGAATATGTAAATGAAGGATTACAAGATGATATAAATAGTTGTTTAAATAGTCAAAAGGCTGATGTAATAAGTTTAATAACTAGATTAAAGAGAGAATATGAAGTATTAAATGTTGAAAGAAATATTACAGAAGAACCTTTAGAAGAACAAGTGAATAAGGATAATTCAATAATATTATTTTTACCACTAGAGGATGGTAATTATTGTGTTTATGATGATCAAAAGATAATACTTAAAGAACAAAAGTCTGTTATGAATAATATTGTAAGTATATTACATAATCTTAAAAGATATGAATTTTATCAATCTAAAGATATATTAGGAAGTAGGGAACTTCAACCTAGTTCTGAAAGAAAAATACCTGATTATACTAAAGAGGTAAAGGCATATAGAAATAGAAGTGGTGATGGTAGAGTTGCTTATGTTAAATTATCAGTATCCGCTAAAAACAAAGAAATATTGAGTGAAGCATATGGCATAGATAATCCTTCTGTTTTATTAATTATTGGTTGTCGTGAAAAACTTAATGATAGTGATAGGGTACCTGCATATTTTAATAGTCGAATTGCTCGTGAGATAGTTAATATAAGACATGTATTTAATTTATTTAATAGTGATTTTGATTCTTCGAGTAAAAGTGAGGTTTTTGGCTTGATTGATGATGCATATGCTATTTATGATAAGTTATCTAAAAATCCGGAAGTTCCTTTAGAAGATATTGATAAAATTAGGAAGTGATAAAATGGAAGAACAAATAATAAATACTTTAAAACTAGTTAAAAATAGTCAATTGAAGGATATAAATAATATAGAATTAAAATTATTATTTTCTTTTAATAGTTTATTAAATAATTTATTTTCAGTATTAGATAATCCGATAAAAATAAGTGATTTATCTATAGAAGAGTTAAAGAAAGTCTTATCTGATTTTGATATAAATATTATTAATAAATTAGAAATGTATAAAAAATTGTCAATGTTAAGTTATTTTCCTTTAACTACGGAACAAAAAAATGAAATAGTGGATATTACTAATAGAATAATAAATGATTTGAATGGTAAGAAAGAATTATTAATAGATAATAATGAAGATATTAAAGACAGAAAAAGTACTATAGAAATTATTGAAAATTTAATTGGTAAGATTAGTAATTTATATAGTGAAAATGGTTATTTAACTTCTTTAGATATTGATAATATAGCTTTATATTTGAAATTATCTGATTTATCTATTGATAAACAAATGACTATTATTCAAGATATATCTTTGAAATCGTTGGAATTAATTAATAATATAAAGGTAAATAAAGATGATGAAGAGGTTATTTTGTTAGAAGAAACTAATTTATCTGAATCTGATGTTTTTGATTTATTTGATAAATATAATTATAATTTCGATGATTTTAAAAATAAAGACAAAGTACAATTACTTAAGTATGGTAATTTGTCTACTATAAATGATATTTTGAGGGTATTTAGTGATAACGGGGTATCTTTATATATTAAAGGTTATAGTAGTAAGCTAGTTCAGATATTATTACATTCTAATGGGGATATAGTATCAAGTATTATGAGTAATTTAAAGGATGATTGTACTTGTAATAAATATATTGATAATGAAGGTAATAGTTATAATGTTTCTTTAACTGAATTATTAAATAAGTATTTAAATTTTCCATCGTTATTTATTAATGGTAAACGTGCTTACTATAATAGTAGATCTGGTGGCAAAAAGAAAACAGTAGATGGTTTATATTCAGATGATAAAAAATATGTAACTGGAGCATATGATAATTATATTAAAAATAGGAAATTATTTATATCGAGAGGGATAGATCCTACTAATATTATTAAAGATTGTCCTAGTGTATTTTGTCTTTCTTATAATAAAGTAAAAGAAAATTTTGATAGTTTTGATTTTTATAAAATACCTTCAGAAATATATAAGAATACTTTGTCATCATTTCAGGCTGTTGATCCTTTATCTTCAATTGATCAGTTTATTGAGGTTGGCTGCTACGAATATATTTTATCTAATTTCTCATATGTTAATAAAAGAAGTGATGATTTGATGTTTTATCGTATAGTTAAAGCTAGTCAAATGAATAAAGATATTTATAGTAAGAGAAGAACACAGAAGGTTCAATTTATGGGTTCAATTTCTAATGATAAGAATAATGAATTTAATTTAAATGATAGCAATAAAGTTGAATCAGTAGGGCAATATATTCCTACATTTGATTCTAGATTTGATGATGTTGTAAATAGTAATAGAAATGCAGGCCCTATAATTCTTGCTTATAATAATTATTTTATTCAAAAAGTAGAAGAGTATAAGATGGATGATTTAAGATATAATTTTAATGGTGTAATAATTTCTAGATATAAGGTACTTAGAATTTATGAAACTTTAATTAAGAATCGTATGGCAGGTACTTTGGGAGCAATAAAATATGCTATATGTAAAAATAGTATTTTAACTGAAGAACAATATAGAAATATAGAAGATTGTCTAGAAAAAGTATATGGTAAGGATTTGAGAGGGGTAGCTAGAAGATGATTGATTTCTTAAAGAGGGTAAATATAAGTGATAGTACATTGATTGAGATGATGAAGAATAATAATGAAGCGATATTATTTAATTTATCATGTAATGAAGATGATGCTTTAAAAATTATTAATTATATGCAAAGTATAGGTATTAATGTTATTGATGATTTACTAATATATAGAATTGATATATTTACTATATTGTTTGAACAATTTATTAAGAGAATATCAAAGTTTAATATACCTTTATTAGTTGAATATGTTAATTCTGATTATACAAATATTGATATTATTAATAGATAGTTATTGACAAAAAAAAGAAATAGTCATATAATATATTCATATTCAAAGCAATGAGAAGGACATGATTATATATATTTTATTTATAGAGAGTTAGTGGTTGGTGTAAACTAATAATAGGGATATATAATTACTACCTTTGAGTGTACTCGAAAGAGATTACCGGGTAAAACCGTTATCATAATTAAGACCAAATAAGGATGGTACCGAGATGTATTCTCTCCTTTAAGTGGTCTTTTTTTATTTATAGGAGGTTAGTATGGATATTAAAGGATATGTACCAGTAGAGGTACAGGGTAATAGAGATTATTTATGGTATTTAAGTGTTTTAGATTTGAATTTGAGTGAATTATTAGAATTAAGAGAGGAATTAAGATGGTTCGGTGCTAATTCTGATTCTATTAGAATATTAGATGGATATATTAGAATGAGGTATAATATTTATGTTAATAATGATCATTATTATGATAATGATGGTTTTGGATATAGAAGAGAAATTAAGAAAGAAACTAAGATTAGGAAGATGAATAAGAAAAGGAAATCAAAGGAAAGGAATGGTAAATATGGTAAATATTAAAGAAAATGAAGATTTAAGTAAATTAAATCATTCTTGTGCACATTTACTTGCACAAGCTGTAAAGCATTTATATCCTAATGCTAAATTTTGGGTAGGTCCTGTAATAGAGGATGGCTTCTATTATGATATTGACTTGGGAGAAGATGTTATTAAAGAAGAGGATTTGCCTAAAATTGAAAAAGAAATGAAGAAGATTGCTAAGGATGGTAAAAGGATTGTAAGACATGAAATATCTAAAGATGAGGCTTTAGAAATGTTCCATGATGATCCATATAAAATAGATTTAATTAGTAGAATGGATGAGAATGAAACGGTAATATCTTGTTATACACAAGGAGATTTTACTGATCTTTGTAGAGGACCTCATGTTGATACTGTAAAGGAATTAAAATATTTTAAATTACTTAAGGTAAGTGGTGCTTATTGGAAGGGAGACGCCAATAATAAGATGCTTCAGAGAATATATGGAGTATGTTTTAGAAGTGAAGAAGAATTAAAAGAACATTTAGATTTTCTTGAGGAAGCGAAAAAAAGAGATCATAAGAAATTGGGTAAAGAATTGGAATTATTTATGATAAGTGAATATGGACCTGGATTTCCTTTCTTCTTGCCTAAAGGAATGATACTAAGAAATGAACTTGAAAATTTTTGGTATAGAGAACATACTAAAGAAGGATATCAATTTGTTAAGACTCCTATTATGTTAAATAAAGAATTATGGGAGTTATCAGGTCATTGGTATAATTATAGAGAAAATATGTATACTAGTGAGATAGATGATAAAGTGTTTGCTATTAAACCTATGAATTGTCCTGGTGGAATGTTAGTATATAAAAATTCTTTACATTCATATAAAGATTTACCTCTTAGAATAGGAGAACTAGGACAAGTACATAGACATGAAGCTTCTGGAGCTTTAAATGGTTTATTTAGAGTAAGAACTTTTACTCAAGATGATGCTCATATTTTTATGAGACCTGATCAAATAGAAGAAGAGGTTATAAGATTAATTAATTTTATTGATAGAATGTATAAAATATTTGGATTAACTTATGATATTGAATTATCAACAAGACCTGAAGAAAAATATATTGGTGATTTGGAAATCTGGAATAAATCAGAAAAAGCATTGCAGGATGCTTGTAATAAGGCTGGTCATGAATGTAAGATTAATCCTGGTGACGGAGCTTTCTATGGACCTAAGCTAGACTTTCATATTAAAGATTCTTTGGGAAGAGTATGGCAATGTGGTACTATTCAGCTTGATATGAATTTACCTGAAAGATTTGATTTGGTTTATATTGATAAGGATGGTTCTAAAAAGAGACCTGTTATGCTTCATAGGGTTATTTATGGATCAATAGAAAGATTTATCGGTATTTTAATTGAACATTATGCAGGTGCTTTTCCATTATGGCTTAGTCCAGTACAAATAAATATTATTCCAGTTAATAATGAATATCATTTAGAGTATGCTAATAAGGTTCTTGAAGAACTTAGAAGTGATGAATTTAGAGTTGAATTGGATTCTAGAGATGAAAAGATGGGATATAAGATTAGAGAGTCTCAAACTAAGAAGATACCATATACTTTAGTACTTGGTAATAATGAAAGGGATAATAATACTATTACTTATCGTAAGTTTGGTAGTGATGATAGTACTACTGTAACATTAGAAGAGTTTAAATCTATGTTAGAAAAACAAATAGAGGATAAGAAATAGAATAAATTAAATGTAAAGTATTAGGAGATACTTTGCATTTTTTATTTTTTAAATGGTAATAAAAAAAGATTGAATTAATCAATCTATTAATATAATTTTTTATTCAGTTTCATATTTTTGTTCTATGGCTTTTAATACTTTATCTTCAGCGGCAAGATGAAGTTCTTTTAAATTTTTAATGTCTTCGAATCTAACTTCGTAGTAGTTATTTTCAGTCATTCGATCTTTTTCTTCACCACTTAATGTTGGAATACCTTCTTTGATAGTACAATGGAAGTAGTGTTCAATGGCGTTTTCACTTTCGTATTTTCCAAGATAGCCTAAAATATCAATTTTGATATTCATTTCTTCAAATAATTCTCTTTTTACATTTTCTTCAAGTGTTTCGTTTTCTTCTTTGCCACCGCCTGGAATTACATAGTATTCAACTTTTTTTCCTTCTTTTATTTTTCTTCTGAACATAACTAATATTTTATTGTTTTCGATTATTACTGCTCTTGAACTGATTCTTTTTTCCATATTTTCACCTTCTTTAATATTATAATATCAGATGAAATATATATATGTCAATATGTTTATATAATAGTTTGTAGTAAAGTATATAAATGAAATTAAATGTAAAGTATTAGGAGATACTTTGCATTTTTTTTACTCATTTGCTATAATATTAATGGAGGTACTATGAAAGAGAAGGCACTTGAAATATTAAAGAAATTTGAGGATAATGGATATGATGCTTATATAGTTGGTGGTTATGTACGTGATACTCTTTTAAATAGAAAGACTAATGATATTGATATATGTACATCTGCTACTCCTAAGGATATATTAAATTTATTTGATAATGTAAGTATATCTGATATTGAATATGGTAGTGTAGTGGTATCTTATAAGGGTTATAAATATGATATAACTACTTTTAGAAAAGAAATTAAGTATGAAAATAATAGGATTCCTGTTAAAATTAAATATATTAAGAATATTAAGAAGGATTTGTTAAGAAGAGATTTTACGATAAATACTTTGTGTATGAATAGTGATGGTAAGATACTGGATATTTTAAATATTAGAAGTGATTTAGATAATCATATACTTAGGACTGTAGGAAATCCTAGATATCGTATTAAAGAGGATTCTCTTAGAATTCTTAGATGTATAAGATTTGCTACAATACTTGATTTTGATATTGAGCCTAAGACTAAACATTTTTTATCTAAATATAGTTATCTTTTAAAAGGATTATCGATGAATAGAAAGAAAGAGGAACTTGATTGTATATTTTTATCACAGAATAAGGAAAAGGGTATTAAATTATTAATGGATTTAAGTTTGACTAATGCTTTAGATATTAATAAATTATCTAATATTAAGGTTTGTGATGATTTGATTGGTATATGGTGTCAATTAGATGTTGATGATATTTATCCTTTTACTAGGTTAGAAAAAGAGGAAATGAAAGAATTAAGAGAATTATTAAGGTATGATAAGCTTGATAATTATTTGTTATATAAATATGGTCCTTATCTTTGTACTGTATATGGGGAAATACGTGGTATTTCTAAAAGAAAGATTAATTCTATATATCAGGAATTACCTATTCATACTTCTAAGGATATTTTGATTAAGGGAAATGATATATCTAATATTTTGGGTAAGGAACCTGGTAAGTATATTAAAGTGATTCTTGATGATATTGAAAAGAAAATATTAGATGGTAAACTTGATAATAACTATGATGATATTAAGAAATATGTACTAGATAATTATGGATAATATCTAGTATTTTTTTAATATTTATACATAATAATTACTATGAAAAAAATATGTTTGATATTTATGGTATTGTTACTAGTTGGATGTAATAGTTATTATAGGGAAGAAGAGGATTATAATTATTTACCTAATAATTCTATTAGATTTATTAGAGATGATACTACTAGTTTTCTTATTAATAGGAATGATATATATTATTTGTTATCTTTTGGATATGATGATTATGATATATATAGGGATTATTATATTGATTTGAATGATATTGGTAGTGGTATTGTTATTAATGATTTGGTTATTAAGAGAAATGATAAGATAGAGATAAATATTGATGATTATAATTTTTGTATATATATTAAAGAACTTGATAGGGATAATTATGGTAACTGTGATTTTTTGTATTTATATGATATTGATGAGAATTTTTATATTACTTTAAATAATGATATGTATATTCTTTTTTATGATAGTTATAGTAAGTTTAATTATAGGTTTATGTATCATTTGGCTTTGATATGGATAGATTCTTATACGATAGATAAATCGTCTTATTTGACTATGACTATAAGAGATAATAATTTTATTATTACAACAGATAAAATAAGAGGAAAAACTATTCACAAAAAGGTAAAATCATAGTATAATAGGCTAAAGGAAGTGATAAATATATGTCTAAGAAAAGTGGATTTATATTGCTTATGGTGTTTATTGTATTAATACTTGGTATATATATTTATCCTTCTATTAGGAATGATAATTATCAGAAGAAATTAATTGGTGATATTTATGATAATACTGATATTAGAGATATTGAGTATTTGAATAAGGATAATAATTATTATGTTATTAAGATTAGTGATAGGGTAATAGTACTTGATTTGAATTATGAAGAGGTATATAGTATAGATAGAACTGGGATAGTGGATAATGATTTGGATTTGGTTTATAGAAGAAATAATTTATATTATGAGGAGAAGATAAGAGATGGTGATAATTTGACTTATAATTTTTATAATATAGATAATAATGAATTAGCTTATCAAGTTTTATTAGGAGGTAATGATGGATAATATTGAGAAATTGTTAAAAGATAGACCGATAATTGTACCTAGATATTTGTTTAATTATTATTTGAGATTGGGTATTACTGCTGAGGAATTGATTGTACTTATTTTTATTATTGATAAGGGAGATATAATTGTATATAATCCTGAAGAAATAGCTGTTAATTTAGGAATTGATAAGTTTAAAGTTATGGAAATACTTAGTAATTTGGATGATAAGAAGATTATATCTATTACTTTGGATAAGAATAGTGATGGTAAGAGTGAGGAGTATATATCACTTGATTTGTTATATAAGAAGATTGTTGGTTTGATTATTGATAATAAGAAGGAAAAGACACTAGATAATAGTGATATTTTTAGTACTTTTGAAAATGAGTTTGGTAGACCTATATCTTCGATGGAATGTCAGATTATTAAGGGATGGATTGATGATAATTTTTCTCATGAGTTAATTATGGAAGCTTTGAAAGAAGCTATTTATAATGGGGTTACTAGTCTTCGCTATATTGAAACTATTTTATATAATTGGCGTAAGAAGGGTTATAAGAGTAAAAATGATGTTATGGAAGCTAAAAATAAGGCTAGGGAAAGTAGAAAAGAAGAAACTAAAGATGTTTTCTTCTATGACTGGTTAAATGATGATTAATATGATTATTGATTATTTAGATGAATTGTTTCCTAATCCTAGATGTGAACTTGAATATAAGAAAGATTATGAATTATTATTAGCTATTGTAATGAGTGCTCAAACTACTGATAAAAGGGTAAATGAGGTTAATAGGATATTGTTTGATAGGTATAAGTCTATTTATGATATTGCTAATGCTGATATTAAGGATATTGAGATGATAATTAAGCCTATTGGTACTTATAAAAAGAAAAGTGTATTTATTAAAGAAATTGCTAATAGATTGATTAGGGATAATATGATTCCTATTCCTAATGATAGGGGTTATTTGGAGTCTCTTCCTGGAGTGGGTAGAAAGACGGTGAATGTTTTTTTATCTGTTATATATAATGAACCTACTATAGCGGTGGATACGCATGTTAATAGGGTTAGTAAAAGACTTGGACTTGCTAATGGTAATGATGATGTACTTACTGTGGAAAAGAAGCTTATGAAGAGGATTCCTAAGGATAAATGGAATAGGGTACATCATCAGTTGGTGTTTTTTGGTAGGTATAAATGTAAAGCTATTAATCCGATATGTGATGATTGTAAATTAAGAGATATATGTAAATATTATTCTATGCACTCTAAGTCTAGGTCTTAGAGTGTTATTTTAAGCCTATAGTGATAGTCTTAAAATAAATGTTTTGGGTAAAGGATGATATGATATGAAGTTTAAAAGGATATATGTAGAAATAACTAATGTTTGTAATTTGAATTGTTCTTTTTGTAGTCTTACTAGAAGTGAGAAAAGGGAAATGTCTCCTGATGAATTTGAAATTGTTATGAGAAAGATATGTGATTATACTGATTATATATATCTTCATGTTAAGGGAGAACCTCTTACACATCATTATTTTGATGATATTCTTGGTATTTGTAAGAAATATAATAAAAGGGTATGTATTACTACTAATGGGGTGTTTATTAGAGATAGATTAGATATACTTAATAAGTATGATAATATTTATCAGATTAATATATCTCTTCATAGTGAGAATAATAAGAGTAATTATATAGATGATATTTTTTATAGTGTTGATAGGTTATCTTGTTATGTTAGTTATAGATTTTGGACTTTGGATAAAAGTATGGATACTTTAAATAATAAGTATTTAGATATGATTAGGAATAAATATAATGTCTTTGAGTTATATGATAAGATGAAACTTGAGGATAATGTATATTTGAGTTTGGATAGTAAGTTTGATTGGCCTAGTACTTATAATGAATATTATAATGAAAATGGTACTTGTCTTGGTGGTAAAAAACAGATTGCTATTCTTGCTTCAGGGACTGTTTGTGTTTGTTGCTTAGATGCTGAAGGTGAAAGTAATCTTGGTAATATTTTTACTGATAATATGGAAGATATTCTTGGTAGTGATAAATATTTAAATACTATTAAAGGCTTTAATAGTAATAAGGTCTATTTAGATATATGTAAACATTGTTCTTATAAAGATAGATTTTGTAAATAATAAGTAAAGAAATTAAAAATGGTTTTTAGTTTTTTTCTTTTGTGGTATACTAGTATGTAAGAGAGGTATTAATATGTGTGGAATTAATGGAATTATAAGTAAAGAGAAAAATAAAGATAAATTAATTAAAGAAATGAATAATAGAATTATACATCGTGGGCCTGATGCTGAGGGTGTATATGTAGATGATTATGTTGCTTTAGGACAAAGAAGATTATCTATAATTGATATAAAGGGTGGAGATCAACCTATATATAATGAAGATAAGAGTATTTTGATTATGTATAATGGTGAGGTATATAATTATAAAGAATTGAAAGATGAATTAAAGGAATATAAGTTTACTACTAATACTGATACTGAGGTAATACTTCATGGTTATGAAAAATGGGGATATGATGTACTTAATAGGCTTAGAGGTATGTTTGCTTTTGCTATTTATGATAAGAATAAGGATGAGGTTTTTATTGCTAGAGATCAGTTTGGTATTAAGCCTTTATATTATTATAAGAATAATGATGTTATTTTATTTGGATCTGAGATTAAGAGTTTTTTGGCTCATCCTAAATTTATAAAGGAACTTAATAGGGAATTATTGGGGCCTTATTTGACTTTTAGTTTTACTCCTACGGATGAGACGTTTTTTAGGAATGTTTATAGATTACCTGGGGGTAATTATATGACTATTAATGTTAAGAATGGTGATATTAAGATTAATAGGTATTTTAAGGTTTCTTTTTCTTCTTCTAAGGATAGTTTTGATGAAATGGTAGATAAGATATCTGATGTTATGGAAGATTCTACTAAGCATCATTTAATTAGTGATGTTGAGGTTGGTTCATTTCTTTCTAGTGGTGTTGATTCTTCTTATTTGGTTAGTTTAGCTAGACCTGATAAAACTTATACTATTGGTTTTGATCTGGCTAAATATAGTGAGATTGATTATGCTAAAGATTTGACTGATAAATTAGATATTAAGAATATTAGTGAAAAGATATCTAAAGAGGAATATATGAAAGCTATTAGTGATGTTTATTATCATATGGATGAACCTACTGCGGATGGTTGTGCTATTGCTGTTTATTTTTTATCTAGATTAGCTAGTCGTGATGTTAAGGTTGTTTTATCTGGTGAGGGTGCTGATGAGTTTTTTGGTGGTTATAATAGTTATGATGATAATTTTTATACTAAGTTACCTTTATGGTTAAGGAAATCTTTTGCTGGTATATGTAAGGTATTACCTAAGAATAAGATTACAAGATATATTATAAGAAGAGGTAAGTCTTTAGAGGAGTCTTATGTTAGTATTAATAGGACTTATTATGATGATGAACTTAAGGATGTATTGAATAGTGATAATTATATTAAAAATAAGGATATAACTAAAGATATATATGAAGAATATAAGGATTATAATAAGCTTGATAAGATGCTTGCTATTGATATTAGATATTGGCTTAGTAATAATATTTTAACTATAGTAGATAAAATGACTATGGCTCATTCTATTGAATCTAGAGTTCCTTTTACTGATATGGAAGTATTTAAGGTTTCTTCGATGTTGCCTAGAAAATATAAGGTATCTGATGGTATTACTAAGGTTGCTTTAAGAAATGCCGCTAAAAGGGTGATTCCTAATGATGCTTATAAGAAGAAAAAACTTGGGTTTCCTGTACCTATAAGGGAATGGATTAGAGAAGATGATTTTTATAATGAGATTAAGAATACTTTTAATACGGATATTGCTAAAGAGTTATTTAATAATGATTATTTATTAAGAATATTAGATGAACATAAGAATAGGGTAAAGGATAATTATAGGCGTATTTGGGCTGTTTATAGTTTCTTGAAATGGTATGATGAGTATTTTGTATTAAGATAGAATTTATTTTCTATCTTTTATTTTTGTTTGATATATAGTATAATGGTTAAGAAGAGGTGTGAAATGAAGAAGTTTAAATTAAGAAATAATATTTTGTTGGTTATTTCTTCGTTAATATTTTTATTAGCTTTTTATTTGAAACTTAATATATATAATTCTTCTTTTGATCAGTATATGTATAGTGTTCTTAAGATTTCTGGAGCGGGTGGACAACCGGTTAAGTTTGTTAGTTATATTATTGCTTTTTTTGTATATATAGTAATATTATTGGTTCTTATGTTACCTATAGTTGATTTTGATAAGAAGTTATATATTAGAAATAATAAAAAGAAAGAAAAACAAGTATTACCGATAAAAAATATTAAGAGATATAATAGGATAATTCTAGCGATATCTATAATTTGTTTAGGAATAAATGTTGGCTTTTTTGATTTTGCTTTTAATGGGTTATTTAATAGTGATTTATTTAAGGATTATTATGTATCTGGTGATGATGTTAAGATAGAGTTTCCTAATAAAAAAAGAAATTTGATATATATTTTTATGGAATCTACTGAAACTTCTAATGTTAGTAAGATGAATGGTGGTACTTTTGATGTTTCTATTATGCCTAATTTAGAAGAATTGGCTTTGAATAATTTGAATTTTTCTAATAGTAATTTACTTGGTGGAGCTGAAGAGTCTTATGGTACTAGTTGGACTGTAGCTGCTATGATTGCACAAACTTCGGGTGTTCCTTTAAAGTTGAAAGTTGATGACTATGATAGTAATAGTACTAAATTTAGTAATATTGTTACTTTAGGGGATATTTTAAAAGATAATGGTTATAATAATTATTTGATGATTGGTTCTGATTCTGAATTTGGTGGTAGGAAAGCTTATTTTAGTACTCATGGTTATGAGATAAGTGATTATTATACTGCTATTAAAGAGGGAAAAATAAGTAGTGATTATTATAAATGGTGGGGTTATGAGGATAAGAAGTTATTTACTTATGCTAAAGAGAAGTTAATGGAGATATCTAAAGATGATGAGCCTTTTAATTTGACTTTATTAACTGCTGATACTCATTTTGCTGATGGTTATTTGGATGATGAGTGTGAAGAGGTATTTGATAATCATTATGCTAATTCTTTCTATTGTTCTGATAAAATGGTTAGTGATTTTATATCATGGGTTAAGGAACAAGATTTTTATGATAATACGACTATTATTATTACTGGTGATCATCCTACTATGCAGAATAATTTTTATAAATTAGATAATGGTTATAAGAGAACTGTATTTAATACTTTTATTAATGTATATAATGATAATGATGTTAAAAATAAGAATAGGGTGTTTACTACTATGGATATGTTTCCTACTACTCTTGGGGCTATGGGTGTAAATATTGAAGGTAATAGACTTGGTATTGGTACTAATTTGTTTTCTAATTCTAAAACTTTAGCTGAAGAAATGGGAATTGATAAACTTAATAGTGAACTTAAGAAGAATTCGTCTTATTATTATAAATATATTAGAAAGAATGAAGATAAAGAAAAGAAATAGACTTGCATGCAAGTCTATTTTATTTTAATTGTTTTTGTAATACTATTTTTATATTTTAATTTATATGTAGCACTATATGTTATTGTAGCTTCTTCTCCTGATTCTAGATTGTTAATGGCTTCTTCTAAGTCATTTGATGTAAGTTTAGTAATTCCATTTAGTTTGTATGTTATTAGTGAACTATTTGTTACATCTTCGCCTTCAAAGGTTACTTTTATTCCTGAATCATTGAAAGAACCTTTATTATAATTTGTTGTATTATCATTTAATGTTAGTTCTAATTTATCACTATTTAAACTACTACCACCAGTACTATTAATTGTTGTTGAAACACCATTACTAGCATTTGCTTTGAAATTACCATATTCGGCTTTTACTACTATTTCTATATTTCCACTAGTAGTAGGGTGGTATATGTATTCTGTTTTTTCTGTAAATGCAATTCTATCTAGGTTACCAGAATGTGATTTTACATATATGCCAAATCCGTTTCCTCCTAGTGTGCTACTATTATAGTTTAGTCTTGCTTGTAAGTAATTAGCAGAGCTTTTTCCAAATACTGAGTTACTAAAATATTTTGTTAGGTAAGTTGAGCTAAGTACATCTGGTTCTTTCCAACTCCATGTTAGTTTATATCCTTCTGATGCTTTAGTGCTTGATAGGTTAGTTACTTCATCTAGTTTGGCGTATCTTTGTGATACTTCAGTAGGTTGTGTTCCTTTTTTAAAGTATTCGGTTATAACCATGTCACTTGGTGTATATTCACTTGGTAGTTGTGCTGGCCATGTTTCTTTTTCAACTGTGGTAGCCACTACTGATGAAGGCATTTCCCATTCTTTTGTTGTTTTTGGTATATATTTCATTACTGAACGCATAACGGCATCCTTTGGAGCACTAGCACCACTTAGATAGTGACTACTATCGACTTTTTCATATCCATACCATAATGCTACTGAGTATTCTGGTGTGTAGGCAACAGTCCATAAGTCGTTAACAGCACTACTAGGAATTCCTAGGGCTTTTGTTGTGGCTTCTGATAAGTTTGATGTTCCTGTTTTGGCTGCTACTGTAGATCCGGCTACTTTAGCTCCACCATTGAATCCATAATCAACAGCGTATTTTAATACGTTGTTCATAAGATATGCTGTTGAATCTGACATAACTTTTTTCTTCTCTTCAGTGAAATCTACTGTTTCTCCGGTACTTCTATATTCTATTTTTGTTACAGCATGGGTTTCAATATGATATCCTCCATTAGCAAATGATGCATATGCTTCGGCCATGTCTAGTGGTGTAACACCATATGACATACCTCCTATGGAGTAGGCTTCATTGATAACGTTATCTGCTCCGGTTTTTTCATCTTTTTTATAGTTTTCTGATTTTGTACTATAAGCAACATCTAATCCTAGATTATTAACAAAAGTAACAATATTCTTTTTATCTACTTGTTGGAAAGCTTTAAGAGCTGGTATATTTCTTGATACACTAAGTGCTTGTCTTAGTGTAATTAATCCTTGATAACTACCATCCCAGTTTCCTATTTCTGGACCATTAGTATAAGTCCATGGTTCGTCATTGAATAGGGTATATGTAGAGAAATCGTTATATTCCATTCCAGGACCATAATCAAATAAAGGTTTAGCAGTACTTCCTGGTTGTCTACGTGATTGTGTTGCGTAATTCCAATCTCCAGCATTACGATTACGACCTGCTCCTATGGCTACAATGGTACCATCGTTAACATTAGTAACTGCAACACCTGCTTGTACTGTATCATCAGCCCAAGTATGGTCTTCACCACTAAGTACTTTGTTGATACCGTCTTGAACTGTTCTATCCATAGCGGTATATATTTTCATTGATACTTGTGCTGGATTATTACCTGTTTTATTTTCTACTTCTTCGATAACTGTATCTATGTATCCTTGATAATCACTTTGTGTTCCTCCACCTGCTAACATACTTTCAACACTAACGTCTTCGGCCATTTTCTTTTCTTCTTCTGTTATATATCCATGTCTGACCATTAATGTTAGTACGGTATCTCTTCTTTTTGTTGCAGCTTCAGGATTTTTATATGGGTTATATCTATTAGGAGCTTGATACATACCTGCTAATAATGCTGCTTCTGGTAAGCTTAATTCAGAAACCTTTTTATTAAAGTAATATTTACTAGCTTCTTCAACTCCATAAACTGTTCCACCTAGGCAACTGTCATTAACATACATTTCTAATATCTCATCTTTAGTATATTTTTTTTCTAAGAAGAATACAGATAAATATACATCTTGAAATTTTCTTACTATTTTCTTTATTTTATTTGTCTCAGTACTATCTTTTTTTGTTAAATTATTTTTTACTGTTTGCATTGTAAGAGTAGAGGCTCCTCCTGCATCATCACGACCTACAAGATTAAGAAGTGTTGCTTTTATAAATCTTGCTGTATCAACACCATTGTGTTGGTAAAATCTTGAATCTTCAGTTGCTATAAGGGCATCTACTAGTACTTGAGGTAAATCATCATAAGTAATAGATTCTCTTTTTTGGGCTCCTAAAGTGGCTATAACGTTATTGTCTTTATCATATATTACTGTTTGATCTTGATTTTTTAAGGCTTCAGGATCAAATGAACCTGTACTTATAACAATATATAGCATAAATAGGGCCGCTGCAAAAATACAGAATATAGCAAAACCTAAAATGATAATTAAGATTTTCCTTCCTATACTTTTATCTTTAAATTTTTCTTTTCCTATTGTGTTGTTTTTTCTTTCAGTTTTATTATTTTCTTTCTTTCTACTACTATTATTGCTTTTTGTAGTAGTTTTTTTCTTAGGTACTTTTTTCTTTGTACCATCAGAAATAGCTTTTTTTCTATCTCTAGAACTCACAAATTCAACTTCCTTTCTTTCTCTAAAATTTCTTTTTTCAATATTCTTCTTTTTTATATTTATACTATTTAAATTGAGATATACAATTAGTAATGGTGAGATAATTAATAGTACTAATGAACCTTTTATACCAAATGTAATGATACTTAATACTGTTATAGTTATATACATAATAATTATTATTGGTGTCATTTGTTTATGTCCTCAATTAATTTATCAACTATTTTAATGTAATCTAGTCTTGGAGCATATTTGATATCTAATTTATAGCAATTATTTTCAAAGTAATCAAGAGGAATTGATTTTCTATCATTATTGTCTATATAATTTATTAGATTATTGCCTGGAATAATGAAATCTTTATGTAGATTATTGAATCTAACTATTAAAAAGACGATTCCTTTATGCTTTATTACTTTTCTAATATAAGCTAATTGATGCTGATGAATATTATTTATAGGGAAACTGGTTTTATTATTTGTTTCTTTGGCATCAAATTCGATATAATAACCTTTATATACACCGTTGTAATCTAATGTTGATTGGGTTTCAAAGAATCCATCAGTAATACGCATATCCTTATAATTGGTTTTTGTTATTCTAATAGGGGTTGGCTTTTTATAGATAAGAGCAATATCATAAGTTATGTAATATTTATTTGTTTCGTTGATATCGTTTTCAAGTCCCATACCTCTATTAGCGTAAGTACTATTAAAGTTAATTTTATAACTCATGGGATACCTCCCATATAAATTATACTATAAATAAGTAAAAAAATCTACATAATTGATAAAAGATTGGAAAATTGACATTTGTTATAAAATTAAAAATAGATCACTATACATGACCTATTAATCTAGATTTTTGGTAAATATACCTATATTAATTAAACCTGAAAGTAGTACTAGAATATATACTATTCTTGTTAACATACTTTCGTCTCCGAAAAGGTATTCTACTAGATTGAAATTGAAAATACCTACTAAACCCCAGTTTATACATCCTATTATACTGATAACTAGAGCTATTTTATATAATGTGTTCATTAATAATATCCTCCTTTTTATAATATTTTCTGCAGAAAATTATAAATTATTCATCATATAAGAAATTTTATTTAATATAATTTAGAGAAAGAATAAGGAAGGTGAAGAATGAAAAAAAAGTTATTGTTTTTTATAATGATAATTGGTGTATTTGTTATTAGTGGTTGTGGTAAAAATAGTGAAAGTGATGTTATTAAGGATTTAACTAAAAAAATTAATGATTCTAAGTCTTATTATGTTGATGGAACATTGGAAATTGTTAATAATGAAGATGTATATACTTATAATGTTAATGTATCATATAAAGAAAAAGATAATTATAAAGTTAGTTTGGTAAATACAGTTAATAATCATGAACAAATTATTTTACGTAATTCTGATGGTGTATATGTTATTACTCCTAGAATTAATAAGAGTTTTAAATTTCAAAGTGATTGGCCATATAATAATTCACAAGTGTATTTATTAGGACCTTTATTAGATGATATTACTAATGATGCAAATAGAAAATTTGAAAAGATTGATGATGGTTCTAAGATTATTGTTAGTGCTAATTATCCTAATAATTCTAAATTGGTAAAACAAGAAATTTTATTAGATAAGAATAATAATATTAAAAAGGTAACTGTATTTGATAATAATGATACCGCTCAAATTACTATGAAGTTTAATAAGATAGATTTAAATAGTAAGTTTAATGATAATCATTTTGAATTAAAGCAAATAATTGATATTAAAGAAGATAATAATGCAAATAGTGATAATAATACTAATGATAATAAGAATACTACTGATAATAAAGTAGAAGATAATAGTACTACTGAAAATAATAATACTAATGTAAATGAGAATAAGAATACTACTGAAAATAAGAACGAAGATAAGAAAAGTAGTGAGACTAAGCAAACTAGTTCTATTGATGATGTGATTTATCCAATGTATATACCTACTAATACATATTTATCTAATAAAGAGAAGGTAAGCAAGGATGATGGTGAGAGACTTATATTAACTTTTGATGGAGATAATCCTTTTATGTTAATAGAAGAGACTGTTACTTATGAAAAAGAGCATTTGATAGTACCAACTTATGGTGAACTTGAGGTTATGGCTTCTACGGTAGCAATAGTAAATGATAATTCGGTTAATTGGATTGATAATAATATTGAATATTATGTTGTAAGTGATAAGTTATCTAAAAGTGAATTGTTAAATATAGCAAGAAGTATATCAGTACTTCCAGTAAGCAAGTAATTCTTGCTTTTTTTCTTTTTATAAAAAATTAACTTTTATAGCGAACATATGTACTAAAATGTATTGACATTGTAAAAATAAAATGATAACATTTTATGCAAGGGTGGCGAGGTTATATATAATTATTGTTTTTGTACGAAAAAAAAGGAGGTTTTAGATGAAAGAAAATAGATTAAGTACAATTTCAAATTTATTTGAAGGGAAAGAAATTAGAAGTATTTGGGATGGAGAAAAGGGGGATTATTATTTTAGTGTTGTAGATGTTATTGGAGCGTTAACTGAAAGTTCTAGAGCAAGAAAGTATTGGAGTGATTTAAAAAAGAAACTTAAAGTTGAAGGAAGTGAGTTGTCCGAAAAAGTCGGACAACTGAAAATGCAATCTGCAGATGGCAAATATTATAACACTGACACACTTGATACTAAAGGTATTTTGAGATTAATTGAGTCGATACCTAGTCCTAAGGCTGAACCTATGAAGATGTGGTTAGCTAACTTAGGTAGTGAGAGAATTGATGAAGTATTTGATCCGGAGATAGCTATTAATCGTGCAGTTAATTATTATCGTAAAAAGGGATATTCTGATAAATGGATTGAATCTAGATTGAATGGTATATTGAATAGAAATAAGCTGACAGATATATGGAAAAGTAGGGGGATTACTCAAGATTATGAATATGGAATATTGACTAATGAAATATACAGGAGTTGGTCAGGTATGAAGGCTAGTGAATATAAAGAATATAAAGGTATTAGAAAAGAATCGTTAAGAGATAATATATCAGATATAGAGATTATATTAACTGATTTGGGCGAAGTGGCTACTAGAGAACTTACTAAAAAGTATAATCCCTATGGCTTAGAAGAAAATAAAAAAATTGCTATAATGGGTGGTAGCACTGCCAAAATAGCAAAAGATGATCTTGAAAATAAACTTGGAGATAAGGTTATAACAAGTAATAATAGTTTGAAGTATGAATATATTGATGAAAATAAAAGTGATTAATTTATTTTTTTAGAATATCCATAACATGAGAAGAAGCTCCAAGTAATTCTTTTCTTTCACAAGTTTTTAGATGATAATCGAGGTAAATAGAGAAAGTTTTATCGTCCATTTTATTTATAATACTTCTAAGATAATCACTAGGACCATCTTGAGCTAGTATTTTGATTCTTTTAAGATTGAGTTTATTTTTATATCTATTTATGTCTTCTAATCTTACCATACTATATAGATCGTTATTTTTAGGTGTAATATGATAATTGTTGTCAACAAGATTATTTTCTATAGATGAGATTATATTATTATCTCTAAAGCCATGTGTGATAATAGCGTATTCATTCATATAATAACTAATGAAGATAAGACCTCCTGTTTTTACTATTCTTTTAGCTTCACTTAGGGCTTTTAATTTTTCTTCTTCACTGATAAGGTGATACATAGGGCCAAATAATATAGCAGCATCAAAGGTATTATCTTTGAATCTTGATAGATTAGTGGCATTACCTTGATAGGCTTTTATATTATTATTCTTTTTTTTAAGAGTCATTAGATTGTGTTTTATTAATTCTACTGCGGTAATGTCATAGCCTTCATCATATAAAGTACATGAGTATTTACCTGTACCTGCTCCTATATCAATTATTTTAGGGTTATTTATTTTTTTTAAATATTTGTGAATATATTTTATAGATGTGGTATATTCTATGATACCATGTCTTCTTGTTAGTCTTTTGTCTTCATTAAATTTATTATAGTATTTAATTAAATTATCTTCATTCATAAGTAAATCACCATAAATATAATAATATATTACTTAGAATAAAGCAATAGGTTTATTATTGTATATTTATGAATGATGTGATAGAATATTTAAAGAAAGAAGGGATACTATGATATATTTTGATAATAGTGCTACTACTTTTGTAGATGATAGGGTACTTGATACTTTTAATAAGGTTTGTAAGGATTATCCTGGTAATTCTAATTCTCTACATTCTTTAGGTATTAAATCTAAAGAACTTGAAAATTATGCTACTGATAGGATAAGTAAACTTTTAAAAGTAAAGCCTAGTGAAATAATCTATACTTCTGGTGCTAGTGAATCTAATAATACTGTTTTTAAGGGAATTACTTCTAAATATAGAAATAGGGGTAATCATATTATTACTAGTTATTTAGAGCATTCTTCTATTATTGAGACATGTAAATATTTAGAAAAGAAAGGCTTTGTTATTGATTATGTTAAGGTTAAGTCTGATGGTATGATAGATATGGATGATTTGAAGAGACTTATTAATGATAATACTATTTTGGTGTCTATTGCTATGGTTGATAGTGAACTTGGTATTAAGCAAGATATTAAAGAAATAAGTAGAATAGTAAGAGAATATCCTAAATGTTATTTTCATGTTGATGCTACACAAGCTATTGGAAAAGTAAATATAGATTTTAGTGATATGGATTTTATGAGTATGTCTGCTCATAAGATATTTGGTATGAAGGGTATTGGATTGCTTATAAAAAGAGATAATATTGTTATTGATAATTTAATACATGGTGGAAAGAGTACTACTGATTTTCGTAGTGGGACGCCGGCTTTACCTTTGATATGTAGTTTGATGAAGGCTTTGGAACTTGTTATTCCTAATGTTGATAGTAATTATGAATATGTTAGTAGGATTAATACTATTATTAAAGATAATTTAAGTAAATATAATGATGTACATATTAATAGTACTGTAAATAGTATTCCTTATATAATTAATTTTAGTTTGAAGGGAATTAAGCCTGAAACTTTTATTCATGCAATGGAAGAAGAAGGTATTTATTTATCTACTAAGAGTGCTTGTTCTACTTCTTCTTTGTCTAATGCTATTAATTCTATATATCATGATAATGATATTGCTTCTTCTAGTGTTAGAATTAGTTTATCTTGTAAGAATACTGAAGATGAGGCACGTAAATTTAATGAGATATTTGATAAAGTATATGATAAACTTAGTTTAAAATAGTTATGATTATTACATAATATTAATGCTTGACAATATGTTAAATAATGCTATAATACTTAGCCAAGGAGATTTTTATGAAAAAAAGAAAAATAATATTAGTTATTAGTTTATTTGTTTTATTTGTTATTATGGTAATGGTATATTTGTTTTATAATAAGAATGATAAGAAAATTGATTTTGATGTTGAGAGAAATAATAATGTTACTAATCCTACTGATTATAGTAAAGAAATAAATGAGTTAAAGGAAAAGTATAATAATGATGATGTGGTAGGTATTTTATCTTTTGACAATACGGATTATAGTACTCCTATTATGCAGGGAGAGGATAATGAGTATTATTTAAATCATACACCAGATAAAGAAGATAATTATATGGGTTCTATTTATTTGGATTATAGGGTTGATATTGATAATAGTAAAAAGCTTTTGATATTTGGCCATAATTCTTCTCGAGTAGATATGCCTTTTAAGATATTAGAGAATTATTATGATAAGAATTATTATGATGATCATAAATATATTTATGTTACTACAAATAATCTTAAGAAGAAATATGAGATATTTTCGGTATTTGTGGAGTATAGTGATTTTACTTATATGAATATTTATTTTGATAGTGATAATGATTATTTGGAACATTTGAATAAACTTAAGAATAAGTCAATGTATGATACTAATGTAGATGTTAGTGCTGATGATGAAATTTTATTACTTCAGACTTGTAGTACACATAGTGATTATGCTAAGTATGATAAGAAGTATTTATTAATAATAGGGAAAAGGGTATAAAAAATATGATTATTTTGATATAATCATATTTTTTTGGTATATTTTCCAAATTTTGGTTTTTTTCTAACAAAGTTTATTATTAATTCTTTTACGTCTTCATATCTATTATTAATAAATAAGTCATGAGTAAGTGTTTTGATTTCTACTAGAGTAACACTTTTTGCTGCTATAGTATTATATACATATAATACGGAATCTTTTGGTACGATGTCATCTTTATCTCCATGTATTATTAGTGTTGGGCAGGTTATATTTTTTACATCACTTGTGTGTTCTTCTACTAAAAGCATGAATTCTCTAATGGTTGGTATTGGTATTTTGAAGAATCTTGATAATACTTCTTCTGGTTTATAGTTTTTAAATAATTTGGGTAATTTTTTTATGCTTTTTGCTACGTCTACTTTATCACCGTTAAAGGCTAAGTAATGAAATGCCGGAGCTGCTAAAACTAACTTTGTTACTTCTTTATATTTACTTGCTAAGTAAGAAGCTATAACTCCTCCCATACTATGGCCGATAATATATATTTCACGATAACCATTATTGATTATTTTTTCTATTTCATCTTCGGCTTTATTTATCCAATCATTTCTTGTTACTTTATCTATTATCATTTTTTCATGACCTGGTAGGGTAAATGTATATACATCAAAATTGCTATATAGTTCTAAGTCATTTCCTATTTCTCCATAGTCATAATTGCCTCCGGCAAAGCCATGTATTAATAGTATTGCTTTTCTGAAATATTTTAAATTCATATTTATCATTCTCCTTTTCTTTATTTTATCATAAATATATTAAAAAAATATAATATTTTAATATATTTAATGTAAAAATATAAAAAAATATCTAAAAATGTACCTTTTTTGCTGTTAAAAATGGCAAAAAAGGTACAAGGATATTGCAAAAATATATTTTTTTAACTTTAATTATTTTATTTACAAATAAATAAATATCATATATAATTATATAGGAAATAGGTGATATAATGAAGAAAATATTATTATGCATTATGGATGGTATAGGGTTATCTAAAGAAAAGAAATATAATGCTGTGTATAATGCCAAAACACCAGTACTTGATTATTTATGGGATCATTATCCTAGTGCTACTTTGATTGCTTCTGGTGAGAGTGTTGGACTTCCTAAAGGTCAAATGGGTAATAGTGAAGTTGGTCATACTAATATTGGAGCTGGTAGACTAGTATATCAATCGTTAGAACTAATAAATAGCAAAATAAAAGATGGGTCTTTTTATAGTAATGATGAATTTTTAAAAGTTATTAGACATGTTAAAGATAATAATTCTAAGTTACATTTAATTGGTTTATTATCTGATGGTGGGGTACATTCTCATATTAATCATTTATTTGCTTTACTTGATTTATGTAAAAAAGAAAATGTTAAAAATATATATGTTCATATATTTACTGATGGCAGGGATGTTAGTCCTACTAGTGGTATTAAATATATTGAAGCGTTAGAGAAGAAGATGAAGGGTTTAAAACTTGGTAAGATTGCCTCTATTAGTGGTAGATATTATGGTATGGATAGGGATAATAGATTTGATAGAGTTAAGAAGAGTTATGATGTTATGACTAAACCTTCTTTAGTAGTAGATGTTAAAAAGGTATGGAAAAGTAGTCAAAAAAATAAGATAACAGATGAATTTATTGTACCTACTGCTACTATAGAAAATGGGCTTATAGAAGATAATGATGGTATTATATTTTTTAATTTTAGACCTGATAGATTAAGGGAATTAGCTAGTGCATTTACTAATGATGATTATGAATGCTTTGATAGAAGTAAGATTAATAATCTTAAGGTTGTTAGTATGATGCATGTTACTGATACGGTGCTTTGTCCTTATGCTTTTGAGCTTCCTAAAATTAAAAATACTTTAGGAGAATATATATCAAAAAAGGGATTTTCTCAGTTACGAATTGCTGAAACTGAGAAATATGCTCATGTTACTTATTTTTTTGATGGTGGTATTGATAAAGTGTATGATAATGAAAAAAGAATATTAATACCTAGTCCTAAAGTAGCTACTTATGATAGGGAACCAGAAATGAGTGCTAATATGATTACTGCTTCTTTGGTAAAAGAAATTACTAGTAATAAAGAGGATCTAGTTGTACTTAATTTTGCTAATGGTGATATGGTTGGCCATACTGGGGATTATGATGCTGCTATTAAGGCTGTAGAGACTGTTGATGAATGTATTGGTAAGATATTAAAAAATATTTCTCTTGATGAATATACTATGATAATAATAGCGGATCATGGTAATTGTGAGGTTATGAGAAATAAAGATGGTAGTATTAATACTAGTCATACGACTAATTTGGTGCCTTTTATTGTTCTTGATAAGAAGGTTAAATTATTAGATGGTAAGCTTGGTGATATAGCTCCAACTATATTATATTTAATGGGAATTGATATTCCTAGTGAGATGACTGGTAATATATTAATAAAAAATAGGAAGAAATAATTGGAGGAGTAAGAAATGATTAATTTGTTAAATAATCCAACTTTTGATAATGAGAGAAATGTTCTTAATGCTGATTTGTTTGTTAGTAATTTACATAATACTCTTAAGGCTTTTGGTTTTAATCCTAAGGTTACTTATAATGTTTATCGTTTGGTAACTATATATCGTATTAGTTGGAATGATGATAGGGATTATAATGATATTATAGAATATAATAAGGAGATTGCTTTAGCTTTAGGAGTACCTAAAGAAGAATTAAAGATAGATAGAATTAGTGATAATGAAATAGAAATTAAAGTTCTTAATATGAAAAGGGATATTCTTACTTTAAAGGAATTATTATCTATGTTTAAGAAAGATGATAAATTTAAGGTAGCTTTAGGTTTAGATGAAGAAGATAGGGTTATTGCTTTTGATTTTGATAAAGATAAGAATCTTTTGGTTACTGGTACTAGTGGCAGCGGTAAGACTAATTTATTTAGAAATATTATTATGAATGTTCTTATTAATTATACTGATACTAAGATTATTATACTTGATACACAAAGTATTAATTATAATGATTTTGCTAATGTATGTGATGTTGTTAATGGGAAAGATGATGTTATTAAGAAGATTAAGTTATTAAGAAGAGAATTTGAAGAAAGAGTAAAGAATGGTAATAGGGAAAGAATACTGGTATTTATAGATGAGATATATGAAATATTAGAAATGGATAATAGTATTGATGAGGATATTAATTATTTATTATCACTTGGAGATAAATGTAATATTCATTTGATTGTGTCTACTGATACTTTATCTAATGATGATATGGTTAGGATATTTACTAATAATAATACTTGTAAGATTAGTTTTTATATGACTACTAGAGGAGAATATAATATATTTTTATCTAATATTGTTAATGAATCACTTAATAATGATGGAATGTATTTGGATAGTGATAAGAATTTATCTAGAGTTATTATTCCTTTAATAGGGGATGATGAGATAGAGAGAGTTGTTAAATATTTAAACAATAAATAATTTGTATACAAAAAGGAGTAGTACTTATGAGAAGAAAAAGGGATGGAATTGATAAAGAAAAGAAAAGGGATAATATTTTTACTATTATTCTTAGTATATGTGATGTTATTGCAGTTATAGTACTTTTTCTTTTATATGGTCCTTATAATAACTTTAGAGACTGGCTTGTTACTACCGCTATGAGTACAATGAGGCATCAATATATTGCTAGAACTTTTTATAATGATGAGACTATTAATAAGGTTTTAGAAAGACATAGTATGATAGAACCTGATGGAAATACTGATACTAGTTTAATTCTTGAAGAAGATAATAATTATAAAGATAAATATGATAAGGAAATATTAGATAGAAATAAAAATGATATTTATAAATTAATAGAAATAGAAGAAAATGGTTATAGGGGATATCTTGTAGCAATATATGATCCTTCTAAAATTAAAGTTACTTATAGTAGATATTTGGGTAGTGATGGTGAATATTTAGTTGATATGGCTAAGAGAGAAAATGCTGTTGTTGCTATAAATGGTGGTGGCTTTTTGGATGCTGAAGGATTGGGTAGTGGTGGACAACCTATGGGAGCTATTATATCTGGAGGTAAGATAATTAGTAATTATGGTACTAGTCAATATGGTGGCGGTATAGTTGGATTTACTAATGATAATAAGTTATATCTTGGTAAGATAAGTGCTAATGAAGCTATTAATATGGGAATAAGAGATGCTGTAGAATTTGGACCATTTTTAATAGTTAATGGGAAGAGTGCTTTTATTAACGGTAATGGCGGATATGGTACTCATCCTAGAAGTGCTATTGCTCAAAGGCAAGATGGTATAGTGTTATTTTTAGTAATTGATGGTAGAAGTTTAAAAAGTAAAGGTGCTGATATGAACGACTTAGTAGATATCTTACTTAGATATCATGCTTATAATGCTGCTAATCTAGATGGCGGTAATTCTAGTGCTTTAGTTATAAATAATGAATTAATAAATCATCCTATAAATTGGGATAATATGGAAAAGACAAGGCCAATACCATGTGGATTTGTGGTAATAGAGTAAAGCTTTAATGACGTTTATATATAAATTTTTAATGATTTTGCCTTTAAAAATAATATATTCAAAAACTTGACATAACATAGTAATATGTTATAATAAATTTATATATAAATTGATTTTGATAAATATATTAGTTAATTGATAGATAGGAGTAATATTGTGAAAAAAGTTATAACGTATGGAACATTCGATTTGATGCATTATGGTCATGTTAGATTACTAGAAAGAGCAAAAAAATTAGGAGATTATTTAATTGTTGGAGTAACTTCAAATGATTTTGATAAAAGACGTGGTAAAATTAATGTACAGCAATCTTTGATGGAGAGAATCGCTAATATTAAATCTACTGGATTAGCAGACGAAATAATTGTGGAAGAATATGAAGGGCAAAAAATAGATGATATTATAAATTATGGAATTGATATTTTTGCTATAGGTTCTGATTGGCTTGGTAAATTTGACTATTTAAAAGAATATTGTGACGTTATATATTTGGAGAGAACAGAAGGAATTTCAAGTACTAAGATAAGAAATGAAGAGTCATCAGTTAAATTGGGAATAGTTGGCGAAGATGAAATAATTAAAAAATATATTAATGAGGGACAATATGTTAATGGTTTAAAAATAACCGCTATATATAGCGAAAACGATGTTTTGGTTAATGAACTTAAAAAAAGTAATATAAAACATTATGATAACTACAATTTAATGCTTGATAATATTGATGCCGTATTTATTGTATCTGATGTTGAAAAACGTTATAGTTTTGCTATAGAGGCTATAAAAAATAAAAAACACGTTTTATGTGAGGCACCTATTAGTATAAAAAAAGAAAAGAGTTCAGAAATATTTAATTATGCCAAAAAATATAATACTATTTTTATCGAGAATATTAAAACGGCATATTCAACAGCATTTATGAGATTATTATTATTAGTCAAGAGTGGAACCATAGGAAGTGTTGTGAGTATCGATGCAACATGCACAAGTTTGAGTGAGTATAATAATATACCCAAAGAAGAATTCCTAAAAAAGTCAAACAGTATTTGTGATTGGGGACCAATATGTATGCTTCCTGTATTTTCAATACTTGGATCAAATTATAAAAAAAAGCATTTTTCAACCTATTATTTAGATAAAAAATCTAATTTTGATTTATTTACTAAAATAGAATTGGTTTATGATAATGCAGTTGCATCATTAAAAGTTGGAAAAGGAGTTAAATCTGAAGGTGAATTAATAATTAGTGGAACAAAAGGATATATTTATGTACCTGCTCCATGGTGGAAAACAGATTATTTCGAAGTAAGATTTGAAAATCCATTAGAGAATAAGCGATATTTTTACAAATTGGATGGCGAAGGTTTAAGATATGAATATATTGACTTTTTAAAGCAAATAAATGGTAACAAAAATCACTCAAATGTAGATAATAGCATTTCAATAGCAATTTCAGCATTGGTTGAAGAATATTATAATAAAAATGATTTAGATGAGATAGTAATTAAAAAATAGCTTAAATTAACAGATATAAGGAGGAAAGTTATGTATTATTTAAATAAAAATATTGAAAATTTAGACAGAATTTTTGATCAACACAAAAGAAAGGGGTATTTAAGATTAGATTTAAATGAAAATCCTACTGGATTGCCACAAGAATTTATTAATAAAGTGTTAAAGGATGTAGATGCTGAATTTATTTCACAATATCCAGAAACATTGGAATTTACTGAAACATTGGCTAATTATTTAAAAACTGATATTCAACATATAAGTTTGGTTAATGGTTCATCTGAAGGAATAAGAAATATAATTGAAGCATATACTTCAGAAGGTGGAAAAATACTTGGGGTTACTCCTTCATATGCTATGTTTGAGGTTTATTCAAAAATGTATGGTAGAAATTTTATTCCAATAACATATAACAACGATTTAACAATAAGTATTAAAAAAATTTTGGATAAAATGACCAAAGATATTCAATTATTAATAATTGTTAATCCAAATAATCCAGTAGGGAATGCGTTCAGTAATGATGAGATGGAAATGATTATAGAAAAAGCAAAAGAAAATGAAATAACTATATTAATAGATGAAGCATATTATTATTTTTATGATAATACATTCATTAAATATGCTTTAGAAAATGAACATATATTTTTAACACGTACATTCTCTAAATTATTTTCTTTAGCTGGATGTAGACTCGGATATGTTGTTGGTTGGCCAGAAGGAATTAAAATGATTCAAAAACTATGTACTCCACATAATGTAAATGCATTTGGCATGAAATTTGCAAAAGCAATAATAGAGGAGCCTAATTTGATTCAAACGCTTATTGATAAACATAAAGAAGGTAGAAATTATCTTATTGCTTTTTTGAAAGAAAATAATTATAAATTTAATGCATTAAATGGTAATTTTATGTTTATAAAATCTAAATCTGACCCAGAAATATTAGTTAAAAAAATGAAAGAAGAAAAGCATATTTTAATAAAAGTATATAGTGGAATAGGTGAATTCGGTAAATGTTTAAGAGTGACTACCGGTGAAAAAAATTCGATGATTAGATTTATTGATGCATTAAGGGAATTGGATAAATAAATACCATTCAAAGTGCAGACAAGCCTCTAGTTTTTCTAGAGGTTTTGTTTTGTTAAACTTTTTAAAACAAAAACTTGTCAATTTTGTTGATATGGTGATATTATCTTGTCTATTACTGCTATATTTTTTCTTTAATTGTATCAAGTTTTTATAATAAAAGTGAGAAGTTGAAGTTTCATTTGATTAAAATGGAGATTTTTTTCTCACAAACTAATTATATAATAATTCTTTCAAAGAAAAGAGTATTAAATTTTTATTAACACCATGAATAATATTACAACAAGATGTAATTATTTTCTATTACCTTGAAAACACTATAAAAATATAGTATAATGAAATTAGGATAGAGGTAAGCGAAAGATGAAAAGAAGAAATATTAATATAGATTTAATAAAGTGTATAGCAGTATTTTCGGTAATATCTGTACATTATTTTGCTAACGCAGGATTATATAGAAATATTATTATCGGTACAAATTATTATATAGGAATTATTTTTAGGACATTATTTATGATATGTGTACCACTATTTATAATAACAACGGGTTATTTAATGAAAAATAAAATCTTAAGTAAAAAATACTATTTAGGAGCAGCCAGAGTAATAATTATCTATGGATTAACTACATTACTATGTTTACTATATAATGCTATTTATAATAATACATCTTTTACTATAAGGCATATTATAAAGAGTATATTAGCTTTTGATATAGGATATTCATGGTACATAAAAATGTATTTAGGCTTATTTTTACTAATACCTTTTATTAATTTAATTTACAATAACTTAAAGAATAAAAAACAAAAACAAATATTGATATTAACTATGCTCGTTTTAACATCTTTCCAGGGCATATTTAATATTAAATATATACTAATCCCTGATTGGTGGATTAGTATATATCCATTAACTTATTACTTTATTGGTTGCTATCTAAAAGAATACAAAGTTAATATAAATAAACATTTAAATATATTACTATTTATTATAGTATTAATTGTATCAAGTTTAATAAATATATATTTTTCTAAAGGAAATTATTTTAAATTTGGAGTATATAATGATTGGGGTAGCATATTTAATGTATTAACATCAGTGCTTGTATTTATTTTTATCATCAATCTAAATCTTAATAGAACGTCAAATAAGATTAGAAGAATAGTGGTGAAAATATCTGAATTATCATTAGGAATGTATTTATCGTCTTCAATAGTAGATGACTTTCTATATTTCCATTATTTTAAAGATATAAATTTTTTCTCAATTAAAGGCTATTTTGAAATAGTACCATTAGTTTTAATATTATCAATAAGTTTATCAATGATAATAAATATAATTTATAAATTAATTGATAAACTTATTGTAAAGAAAGTAACAAAAGCCTTTATAAAATAAGAAAAATATGATAAAATAATATTAAGCCAACTAGTATTAGTCAAAAGAGGTGAAAACATGAAATTAAAAATTAAAAATATAATATCATTCTTTTTAAATAAATTATTTGCCATTTTTCCAATAGTACCAAATAAAATAGTTTTTGAATCTGGAAGAGATTTAATTGATGGCAATGCAAAAGCAATTTATAATTATATAAAAAAAAATGATATTAACGATTATCGAACAATATGGTTAGTTACTAAGTCAACTGATGTATCAGACATTGATACAAACGATTATGCTTACTACAAGACTTTAAAAGGATTATACCATTTATCAACAGCAAAATATTTGTTAAAAAATCAAAGTATAGGTGAAATAATTACAAAAAAGAAGGGACAAATATACATTCAGTTATTTCACGGTAATGGTGTCATGAAAAAACAGGGATATGATGTCAATGAAGCAACAGAAAGACCAGTCGTTTCACATGCTAAAGAGTGGGATTATTATATAGCAAATGATGAAAATGACGAAAAGACTATAAGAAGTGCAACTGGTTATAATGGAAAAATTGAAATATTAGGAATGGCAGCAGTTGATACTGTAATTAATAACTGTAATGATGAACAAAAAAAGCAGAATGTTTTAAAACACCTTAATATAAATAATTCAAAAAAAAATATACTATATGCTCCAACATTTAGAGACTATGACTTGGATAAAAATATAATAAACATACCAATAAAGGAATTATCAAAATTAAAAGATTATAATATTATTATTAGATTGCATCCATTAGTTAGAACAAAGATTGATAAAAGTTTGTTTAATTTAGATAATTTTATAAATGGTTGTAATTATCCGGATGTAAGTGACATTTTAGCGATTACTGATATTCTAATTACAGATTATTCATCAGTGTTTTATGAATATATGCCTAAAAATTCACCAATTATCTTCTATCCATATGATTATGATAAATATGTTGCTTTAAGAGGTGGATTTTATGTAGACTATAAAAAAGAATTGCCTGGTCCAATTTGCTATACAGAAAAAGAATTGTTAAATGTAATAAAAAAAATAGATGAAATTTATCCACAATATATAGAAAAAAGAAGAAAATTTAATAAAAAATATAATAATTTATCTGATGGAAAAGCATCTGAAAGATTGGTTAATAATTTAATAAATAATAAATTTAAATAAGGAGGATTGTAGTAATTATGATACCAAAAAAGATTCATTATGTTTGGGTAGGAGGGAAAAAGAAGCCCAAAGATATAGAAAGATGTATAAAATCATGGAAAAAGAATTTGAAAGAATATGAAATTAAGGAATGGAATGAAAATAATTTTGATATTAATTCACATCCTTTTACAAAAAGTGCATATGAAAATAAAAAATGGGCATATGTTAGTGATTACATAAGAATGTATGCATTGTATAATGAAGGTGGAATTTATCTTGATACTGATAATTTAGTTCTAGACAACTTAGAAAAATTTTTAAATGATAGGGCTTTTGTTGGGTTTGAAAATAAAAACTATCCCTATACAGCAGCATTTGGATGTGAAAAAGGACATCCATTAGTAAAAAAAGTTTTAGAATATTATGAAGGAAGAGAATTTGAATTTGATTCAAAAGACCAAATGAAGGTGGTCAATACCAAGATAGTATCCGATATATTGGTAAATGAATTTGGTTGTAAGGTAAATAACAAAGAACAAATTATTAAAGATGGAATACATGTTTATCCAGACTATATTTTATGTAATCCATCAAAAGAATCATCGGTTATTCATATATTTACTGGAACATGGATGGAAGGTGCTAAACCTCTTGCAAGAAAAATAAATAAATTTATCAAACTAAGACTAAGCACAAAAAAGAGAGCAGGACTTTATAAAAAATATATAAATAAGATTTAGGATGTGAAATAATGACAAGAACAGAAAATTCAACAAAAAACATGTATACAGGACTTATTTATCAAGTTCTTGTTCTTTTATTTAGATTTATAACAAGAACGGTTTTTATCTATTGCCTTGGCGAGAAATATTTAGGAATAAATGGCTTGTTTTCCAATATATTAAATTTGCTATCACTTGCTGATTTAGGAATTGGTTCCGCCCTTGTTTTTGCTCTTTATAAACCAATAGCAGAAAAAAATGAAGAAAGACAAAAAATAATTGTTGACTATTTACATAAAATATATATTTATATTGGATTAGCAATTATCGCTATAGGAATTATGCTTTTACCAGCATTAAAATTTATTATCAAAGACAACGTTGACTTTGTAAATTTGAACATAGTATTTCTTATATATATATTTCAAACGGCATCAACATATTTATTTTTTCCATCAAAAACAGAATTTTTATGTGCAAATCAACAACGCTATATATATAACAATATAGCAAATCTTATTGTTATATTAAGCAATATATTTCAAATAATAGTTTTAATTATATTTAAGAATTTTATAGTTTATTTAATAACTATAATTGTATTTAATATCTTACAATCATATCTAATATCAAAAAAGACTGACAAAATGTATCCTTTTATTAAAACAAAGTCAGAAAAAAAATTAACAAAATCAGAAAAAAAAGAGATATTTAAAGATTGCGGTTCGCTCATGATTTATAGAATAAATTATGTTGTTCTAACTGCTACAGATAACATTATAGTTTCAAAATATCTTGGACTTGCAACTGTTGGAATTTATTCAAATTACACATTGATTACTAATTCTATAGTAAATGTCCTATCGACATTTTTTGATTCAATAACAGCTTCAATTGGGAATTTACATGCCAAAACAGAAAAAGAGAAAGATTATTTTATATTTAAAATTACAAATTTAATTACGGTTACGATGTTTGGAATATTTTCTATTGGAATATATGTTTTAGCAAATCAATTCATTACGATATGGTTAGGAAAAGAGTATGCTTTATCAGAAGCGTTTGCCTTAATCTTAGCAGTAAATTTGTATGTGGAAGGTTTAAGAAAATTTTTATCTACATATAGAACAACATATGGATTATTTAGGCAAGCAAAAATTATACCTCTTTTTGGTATGATTGCAAATATAGTAATTTCAATAATTCTAGTAAAGAAAATAGGTATTTTTGGAGTCCTATTAGGAACATTAATATCAAACTTAATGACTTTTATGTGGTATGATCCATATGCAATATACAAATTTAGCTTTAAAAAGAAAGTTACAGAGTACTATTGTAAAAATTTATTATATTTTATATTCTTCTGTATAATTGGCTTTCTATGCAAAAAAATATATATTATTATTAACATTAACGGAATAATAGGATTCATTATTGGAGGAATAATTTGCGTTGTTTTACCCCTATTGTTAATAGCAATTATAATGGGAAAAACTGAATATGGTAAATACATAAAAAATGTTAGTGATGAAATAATAAAGAAAATAAAATGTAGAAAGAAGGTAGAATAAAATGAAAAAAATATCAATATTAATGCCTACATACAACGATTCAAAGTATATTAAACGTTCACTTGATTCAATAATGGAACAAAAATATGAAAATTACGAAGTACTAATTTGTAATGACGGCTCAACAGATGATACAGAAAAAGTAATTAAAGAATATATAAAAAAGCACAGCAAAAAAGATAAAATTAAATACTATTATGAAGATAATGCAGATCAACTCAATGCTATCATTAAATTAATACCGCATATAACAGGAGATTATATATATATATTACATTCTGATGATCTATTATATGATGAAAATACGCTAGAAAAAATGGTTACTTATATGGAAAATAATAAGAATATTTCTTCAATTATTTCAGATATTGTAACAATAGATAAAGACGATAATGTAGTAGGAATTAATAGAGTTACAAACCATAGTACTAAAAACATGGATGATATTATAGCTTTACAATTGCTTTGGCTTGGAAGAAATCTTTTTGTGGATATGGCATTTCATAGAAGAGAAGTTTTTGTTAAAAATATATATCACAATTATTTAGTATGGAATGGACCTTTTTGGTTAAATTTAGATCAGATGAATATAGTAAACATAAAAAAAGTTGATTTTCCATTTTTCAAATATAGGATTGGAGATAATAATTATTTAAATAATAACATATCAAAATTCAATGTTATTAACGGAGAAATTAGGGTTGTTACAAGATTATTAAATAATTATTACATTCCATTGTACAAACTACAATATTTAATATACAGATTCTTAAACAAATTAAGTTTATCGAGCAAGTACAAGCCATTTTACATAAAAAAAGAGACAAAAAATAAATATAATATAATAAAATTCGTTTTAAATAAACGATTTAGTGATGAAGAAATAAAAAACAATATCTATTTAGACTCACTATTAACGTATTACAAAAATTATAAAAAGAGAAGCATAAGTTTTTCACCAAAAGAAGATATCATATATTATGGGAAAGATATGAGAGTATTTAACAAAAAGGTCGTTAATAATACTATTGAAAAACAATATAAAGAATTATTTAATGAGATGAAAAAAGGTTTTGATGAAATAGTTGTAAATAAATCTGATTATGAAAACATGATAGATATTACAAAGTTTCTCTGCATATATCCATATGCAAAGGTGAGTGTTAGAAAGGAAGTTCAAGATGGAAAAAAATAAAATTCAAAAATTAATATATATATTTTTAATATTACAACCAATAATTGATTTAATTACAGCTCTTATGACCAGACTACTAAATAGCACCATAACAGTTGGAGTGATAACCAGAGGATTATTCTTGTTGCTTCTAATTGTATACAATGTTTTTTTCGTGAAGAACAAGCACTCAAAAAAAGTAATTGTATATTTTATAAGTATATTCTTGTTTATGGTAATGTATTTTATATTGAAGCCAGATATGTTTGAGTTAAATTATTTAAAAACTGAGATTATTTATATGTTTAAGTATTTTTACTTTCCTATTGTTGGTGTTTGTTTAATAAATTGTTATGACCATCTAGGCTTTAGCAAAGAAAAATTATTTAAAATTTTTATATACAACATTTTAATGATGTCAATTTTAATTATAATTCCTTACGTAACAAATACAAGTTTCTCTTCTTATCATGAAATTAGTCAAGGTACTGTAGGATGGTTTTATTCTGCTAATGAAATTGGCGCAATAATGGTAGCCTTATTTCCATTTCTATATTACTTATTATTTGAAAGAGAAGGACTATTTAAGATATCATTAATATTTATAATAGTAATTTTAACAATGACATTACTTGGAACAAAGACCTCTTTTCTTGGAATGCTTATCACTGAGATTATTTATGCTTTATATTTTTTATTTAACTATAAAAAAAACAGGGCATATGGATTAAAAATATCACTTATAATTATAATTGTATCATTTGGATTAATACCAAATATACCTGCGGTAAAGAATCTACAAAATTCAATTGCAAGATCAAATGCATTAGTAGAACAAAAAAATCAAGAAAAAGATAATGTTGATAATGAAAACATCAAAAAAGAATATAATGAAAATGTTAAATTAGAAAAAATTTTAAAAGTTGCATTAAGTGGAAGAGATGATTTCTTTTTTAGAACAAAAGCAATATATGATAAGGCTAAAATTGATGATAAGTTTTTTGGTGTTGGATTTGTAAATAGAAGTGAAATAAATAATAAAAGAATACAAAAACTAATTGAAATAGATCCATTAGATGTTTTCTTTCATTATGGAATTATTGGCTTTATAATTTACTTTAGTCCACTTGTCTATATTGCGTATAGAACTATAAAATCAATATTTAAAAATAAATTCAGATTATCTTTCTTTAAATTAACAAACATATATGTAATAGGAATAGTAACAATGATTTCTATGATTGCAGGTCATGTATATAGTGCTCCAGCAGTATCTATATATGTGTCATTTGCAATGGCAATGCTAGATAGTGCTTTGACAAAAGGTGAATTAGAAATAACAGAAGAGAGAGAAAGAAAAAAAATAACAATTTTTGCATTACATCTAGGATTTGGCGGTGTTGAAAAATACTTATCATCGTTATGTAAAATGCTTGAAGAAAATTATGATATAGAAATTATATCAACATATAAAGTTTTAGATAAACCAGCATTTCCATTTTCAGAAAAAGTTAAAATTACTTATTTAATTGATGATAAACCAAATAAAGAAGAGTTTAAACAAGCGATAAAAAATAAAAATATAATTAGTATATTTAAAGAAGGATTTAAATCAGCTAAAATATTGTGTCTTAAGAGAAGCAGAAATATTAAGGCAATTAGAAATACTTATAGTGATTATATAATAACTACTAGAACTTTTCATAGTAGATTAGTAGGATACTATGCTTATAATAATATAATAAAAATTGCAACTGAACATAACTTTCATAATAATGATAAAAAGTATATAACTAAAGTAATAGATTCTATAAGAGATTTTGATTATTTTGTTGTAGTATCTGATAATTTAAGAAAGTTTTATGCGAATAAAATAGGTAAAACCAAATGTATATATATTCCTAATGTAATAGATAGTCTTCCAGATAAGAGAAGTAAACTAACAAATAAAAATATTATTACAATAGGTAGATTAAGTCCTGAAAAAGGTCAAAAAGATTTAATAGATGTATTTAAAATAGTTAATAAAGAATTACCAAAAACTAAACTATTTATGGTGGGAGACGGACCATTAAAAAAAGAATTAGAAAATTATACTAAAGAATTAAAACTAACTGATAAGATTATTTTCACTGGTTTTCTAGGAAATAAGGAAAAAGAAAAATATATTTTAGATTCTTCAATATTTATTTTACCATCTTATACCGAATCGTTTGGACTTGTATTAATTGAAGCTATGAGTTATGGATTACCTTGTATTGCATTTGATTCATCTGATGGAGCAAAAGAATTATTAAAAAATAATGTAGGGATTTTAGTAAAAGATAGAAATAAAGAAAAAATGGCTACAGAAATAATAAAAGAATTAAAAAATAAAAATGGTAGTGATCATAGCGAAAAAGGTTATAAATACTGTCAAAAATATTTATTAGATAATGTAAAAGAAGAATGGATTAATATATTAAAATAAAATATAACTATGGTGTATATAATGAAAAGACAAAGGAAAATAAAAAAGAGTAGAGTAATAATAGTTATTATGATAATAATTATTATATTAGGTGGGCTTGGTTATATAACATTTAATTATATTAAAAAGAATAATATCGAATTAAAAAAAGAAAAAACTATTAAAGAAATAAATAGCCATTATAATGAGTTCGTTAAAACAAATAAAGAATCAAAATTATATAATAGTAATAATGAAGAAGTAGGAACTATAGGTAATAATGTAGAGTTAAGTTTAGATAATGAAACCATATCTGATACTACTAAATATTTTAAGATTACAACTTTTGATGATGAATACTACATAAGTTATAAAGATGTAGATAAAATTGATAAGTTATCAGAAATAAATGACAGATACAAAAATTATATAGTCTTTAATGAAAATATAGTAACTAATGATAGTACATCATTTTATGATGAAAATGATAATTTACTATATACATTCAATAAATCATATGATTTACCAATAATAATAAAAGATGATAATAAGTATGGTGTAGAATTTAATAATAGATTATTATATGTAAAAAAAGATGATGTAAAAGAAATTAAGAAAAGTAATAACACAGATAAAAAGAATTCTACAGGGATACCAGTATTAAACTATCATTTTGCTTATGAAGAAGACAATCCATGTTACGAAGAAATTTGTCACTCTCCTAAGCAAATAAAAGAGCACTTTTCTTACATAAAAGATAATAATTTCTTTACACCTAAAATGAATGAATTGGAAATGTATATAGATCAAAAGATTCAATTGCCACAAAAAAGTGTAGTTATCACGTTCGATGACGGTACTCGTGCTGAAGTTGCCAAAAAGTATGTTGATGAATATAAAATTAATGCCACATTGTTTCTAATTACTAGTTGGTTTAATAAAGAACAATTTGAATCTGAATATTTTGAAGTGCATTCGCATGGTGATAATATTCATAATGGCGGACTTTGTAGTGGTGGACAAGGTGGAGAAATAAAATGTATGGAACACGATAAGCTATTGACAGATTTAAAAACAAGTCGAGATAAACTGAATGGAAGTACAGTATTTTGTTATCCTTTCTACGAATATAATGACTACAGTATAAAAGTATTAAAAGAGGCTGGATTTACTATGGCTTTTGCTGGAGAACGAGCTGGAGGTAAAATAAAAGTAACGCCAGGAATTGATAAGTTTAGATTACCAAGATGGGTAATTGTTAATTACACAACACAAAAGCAATTTATTAGTTATGTTAATGGAGGTAGTTAGAATGAAAAAAAAGAAAGTTTTATTTATATCATCAACAGGAGGTCACTTAGAAGAATTAACACAATTAAAAAGCATGTTTGATAAATATGATTATTATATTGTAACAGAAAAAACAAAATCAAATCTTAGCTTAAAAAATAAATATCCAAACAGAGTATCATATTTGATATATGGTAGTTATACTACTTTAAGTAAAAAGATAGTATATCCATTTAAATTGTTACTTAATTGTTTCAAATCGCTATTTATTTATATAATGGTAAGGCCAAAATACATAGTTTCAACTGGAGCACATACAGCTGGGCCAATGTGCCTTATTGGAAAAATATTTGGTAGTAAAATTATATTTATTGAAACATTTGCTAATTCAAAAACAAAATCAAAAACAGGTAGTATAGTTTATAAATTTGCGGATTTATTTATAGTACAGTGGAAAGAAATGTTAGAACTATATCCTAATGCAGTATATGGGGGGTGGATTTTCTAATGATATTAATTACTTTAGGAACTCAAGATAAACAATTTACAAGATTGCTAAATGTAGTTCAGAACGAGATAGATAAGGGAAATATTAAAGATAAAGTTATTGTTCAGGCAGGACATACCAAATTTGAGAGTAATGATATGGAAATATTTGATTTAATTGATAGAGAAAAGTTTTCAAATTTAATTTCAGAATGTGATGTTTTAATTACTCATGGTGGAGTTGGTTCAATTATTACAGGTTTACAAAACAATAAAAAGGTAATAGTAGCCCCAAGACTAGCAAAGTATGATGAACATATGAATGATCATCAATTGCAGATTACTGAAAATTTCTCTAAAGCTGGTTATATATTACCATTATATGAAAATGATGATTTAGGAAAAATATTAAAAGATATTAAATCATTCAAACCTAAAAAATTTAAAAGTAATACCAGCCATATAGTAAAAATAATTAGTGACTTTATAGATAATAATTAAAAAGTATGAATGTGAGGAAAAAAATGATTAAAGTAATGACTATATTTGGAACAAGGCCAGAAGCTATTAAAATGGCTCCTCTTGTTAAAGAGTTAGATAATAGAAATGAAATAGAAAGCATAGTATGTGTAACTGCTCAACATAGGGAAATGTTAGATCAGGTATTAGATGTATTTGATATTAAACCTAATTATGATTTAAATATTATGAAACAAGGACAAACATTATCTGAAATAACATCAAGAGTACTACTTGGTTTAGAAGAAATAATAAAGAAGGAAAAACCTAATATTATATTAGTACATGGTGATACTACTACTACTTTTACAGGCGCATTAGCAGCATTCTATAATCAGGTTGATATTGGTCATGTAGAAGCAGGACTTAGAACTTGGAATAAGTATTCACCATTTCCAGAAGAGATGAATAGGCAAATGGTAGATAGAATGACGGATATGTATTTTGCTCCTACTGAAGTAAGTAAACATAATTTATTAGAAGAAAATATATCTAAAGATAAAATATATGTAACAGGTAATACTGCTATTGATGCTATGAAAACTACAGTTATGGATGATTATAATAATGAGATATTTAATTGGGTAGGTAATGATAGATTAATATTATTAACAGCTCATAGAAGAGAAAATCTAGGAGAACCTATGAGACATATATTTAAAGCAGTAAAAAGAATTGTTGAAGAATATCCAGATGTTAAAGTAGTATATCCAATACATTTAAATCCAAAAGTAAGAGAAGTAGCTAATGAGGTATTTGAAGGAATTGATAGAGTAAAGTTAATAGAGCCTTTAGAAGTAATTGATTTTCATAATTTTCAAAATAAAAGTTATATTATTCTTACTGATTCTGGTGGTATTCAAGAAGAGGCTCCATCACTTGGTAAGCCTGTATTAGTATTAAGGGATACTACTGAAAGACCTGAAGGAATAGAAGCAGGTACATTAAAATTAGTAGGTACTGATGAAAATACTATATATAGAGAAACTAAAAGATTATTAGATGATAAAGAGGAATATAACAAAATGAGTAAAGCTTCTAATCCATATGGTGATGGTTTTGCTAGTAAATATATAGTAGATGCTATTATAAATAAGTATAAGTAGGGAAAAATGAAAATTAAAAGAACACTATGGTTAGATATATTAAAAATAATAGCATGTTTTCTA
>CAKOOV010000001.1 GCA_934098435.1 uncultured Bacilli bacterium | reverse complement strand
ACAAAAAAACTAACTATTTCTAGTTAGCATTTATTACTTAAACTCGAAAAGTTCGAGTTTCCTATCAATCTGGAGCAGGTGATGAGAATCGAACTCACGCAGTCAGCTTGGAAGGCTGAGGTTCTACCATTAAACTACACCTGCATCAGTAGGCAATAATAATATTACTATAAAATTGCCCATCTGTCAATTATTTTATGCAAATTTCTCAAATTTTACACTGTTTTTTTCATAAAAAGTCAAAATATTACTAATTTTTAACTAAATTAGGATTAATAAGTGAAAGACTAACTCTACCCTTCTCTAAAGAAATATCATCTACGTAGCAGGTAACAATATCACCAACCGAAACAATTTCACTTGGATGCTTAATATATTTATCAGTCATTTTAGATATATGTACAAGTCCATCATCATGTAGCCCAATATCAATAAAAGCCCCAAAATCGACAACATTTCTAACAGTACCAAATAGTTCCATACCAACTTTTAAATCATCTATTTTAAGAATATCACTCTTAAGTAGTGGCTTTTCAAAATCATCTCTAAAATCCCTATTAGGTTGTTTTAAACATTTAACAATATCTTCTATTGTATAAATATCAATACCATTTTTATCAGCATATAAAGAAACATCAAAATCATCCAGTTTTTTTGATAACTTATCACTACCAACATCACATATATCAAAACCAATATCATTAAGTAACTTACTAGCAATATCATAACTTTCAGGATGAATAGGAGTTTCATCCATAATATTATCACCATCAATAACTCGCATAAATCCAATAGACTGTTGATAAGTTTTAGGAGTTAATACCTTATCCTTAAGAAGCTTACCTCGAGACAATATTTTACCATTATCTTCCCTATATTTAATAATCTTATCAATAGAAGACTTAGTAAGTCCAGAAACATATTTAAGTATAGCTCTACTAGCAGTATTAATATTAACGCCAACTTTATTAACACATTTAGAAACAACAAAATTAAGTGATTCATCTAATTTCTTCTCATTAACATCATGTTGATATTGACCAACACCAATACTCTTACTATCAATCTTAACAAGTTCAGATAAAGGATCTTGAAGCCTTCTAGCAATACTAATAGCACTTCTTTTCTCTACCGTTAAATCTGGAAATTCACTAATAGCCATTTCACTAGCAGAATATACACTAGCACCAGCTTCACTTACAATAACATATTTAACATCTTTATCATTATACTCACTAATAGCCTCTGCCACCAACTTTTCACTTTCCCTAGAAGCAGTACCATTACCAATAGCCACAACATCTATATCATACTTTTTAAATAAATCCTTCAAAGTATTTTTAGCCTCATCCCATTTATTATGTGGTTCATGAGGATAAATAACCGAAATATTAAGAACCGAAGAAGTAGGGCTAACAACAGCAAGCTTACAACCAGTTCTAAAAGCAGGATCAAAACCAAGTACCGTAACATCCTTAATAGGTGGTGTCAAAATTAAATTCTCTAAATTATCACCAAATACATCTATTGCATCCTCTTCACTTTTATCTTTAAGAAAAGATCTAACTTCTCTCTCAATACTAGGAAATATAAGTCTTTTATAACTATCGTTAATGGCCTCATCCACAATTTTAGCAGACATGACATTATTATTTTTAATAATTCTACTCTTCAAATAGGAAATAATATAATCATCATCAACTTTAATATTAACAGACAATACATCTTCCTTCTCACCCCTATTAATAGCAAGTACCCTATGAGACTTAATAAATTTTATTTTCTCCTCATAATCATAATACATCTCATATGTACCCTTATCGTCTATAGCATTTTTCTTTTTCTTAGTACAAATAACTCCATGATTAATCATGTTATTTCTAATATACTTACGATAACTAGCATTATCACTAACCCATTCCGCAATAATATAACTAGCCCCTTTAATAGCAGCATCAATATCCTTAACATTATCATTTATATAAGAAAGAGCAATTTTATTAATATCAATATCTTTAAAAGACATAATAATTTTAGCTAAAGGTTCAAGACCATTTTTAATAGCTTCAGTAGCCTTAGTTTTCTTTTTTTCCTTATAAGGCCTATAAATATCCTCTACCTCAACTAATTTATCACATTTCATAATATTATCTCTAATCTCTGGAGTAAGCATTCCCTTTTCATCAATTAATCTAATAACATCTTCTTTTCTTTTAAGTAAATTTTCTTGATATTCATATACTTCATTAATACTTCTAATTTCTTCTTCATTTAAAGCTCCAGTAACTTCCTTTCTATATCTAGCAATAAAAGGAACTGTATTTCCTTCTTCTAACAATTTTAAAGTTGCTACCACACTTTCTTTTTTAATATTTAAATCATTTACAATACCATTAATAATAACATCATTCATATAAAAACATCTCCCATTTATCTAAATTTTCTACTAACAACCTCATCGCTTGAAGAATTAACATATCTATCCTTTTCTCTATCAAATTCCATATCAATTCTCTTATTCTTATCTAATATATTCTTTCTAATAATAACAATAGGAATATTAAGTCTCTTACTCTCAGCGATATCAATGTCTCTTATATTATCATAAACAACAATAAAATCTGGATTTTGATTAATATATTTGCCATTTTCATCTTGTATATTAACAAGTTCAACCTCACTATAACAATCACTGCCAAGAACAAGTTCATCTTTTGAAACAATTCTATTTACATAGTTACTAACATCTTTATTATCATTATATGCATCACTACTAAAAGCATCTTGTTCAAGCATATGAATAACCCTATCGTTAAGGAAAGAATTATATCCATATATTATCTTATCATTATCTTCTCCTTGTTCAAAAGTATTATTATTCTCATCAGATATAATAGAATAACAGTTTCTTCTTTTATTACTTTTATCTTTATGTGGAAACTTGCTTCTAACAAGCATAGTATACTTACTATCTCTCAAATCATAAACAAGACATTGCGTTCTTTCACAATCAATAGAAGAAACTTTATCACTATACTTAGACAAATCTAGTAAATCATTCTTAATCATGTCATAAGATACATCTTTTAATTTTCTTAAATCATCATAAAAAGTCAAACTAAAATTCCTATCTTTAAGCTCATTAAATAGCTTAATCTTATCTTTTGAAGAAATATTATCAAAGTCAAGAATCATTTTATAAAAAGCCACTCTATCGTCATCTAAAACCTTATCATTTTTATCTAATTTATTATTATACCTAATCATTTCCCTAATATTAATCCCAACATTATAAATATTATCAGAAAACAGAGCATCAATAACAACTTCACTAATTTTCTTACTAGTTTCCATTTTAAGAATTTGGATAAGTGCATCCCTATCTTTAAAATATAAATTATCATTATCGTCACAACTCAAATATTTTTCAAATAAAAGCACAATATCATAAGAAAAAATAAAAGTATCTTTATTATAATAATTATGAAGTAATGAAGGATTATTCAAAACATCCCAATATTCACCAAACATATCTTCCTCACTATCATATGAAGAAATTAACTCATCATAATATTTTTTAAGTTTTTGCTCTATCATAATAGGATTATTATAAGTTTCAACAGTATTAATATTTTTTCTAAAAATGACAAAACTACTACTTTTTAGTCTATTAAAAAAACGCTGACTAGATAAAATACTATCATTAAACTTAACACCAGAATTAATATAGCCATTTATATTAGGAATTTTTTCAAATAAATCAATACTTCTCTGATCATTTAAAAAAAAGTAAGATAGAGTATCAATATTAAAATAACCAATAAGTCTCAGAATAATATCATCACTAAAATTTTCTCCTAATAGCGCCCTTTGATTATCTTTATTAATTAAAGATAAAAAATCATAACCATTATCATGAAAATAATCGCGATATTCATCTAGTTTATAAATAATTTTTACAATAAGATCATAATCAAGATCACAAAACATTGAATAAAAATTATCTGCCTTCATAAAAAATTCTTTAAAAAGATTATCATTTTGTAAAATCCACAAAATAGTATTATTGATATCATTTTCACATAATACAACAAAGAATTTATATTCATTACTATTTCTAATTTCACTATTATTAATTTCAAAAGAAATATTATCATCTATACCATTATAATTAGAAAAATCCTTATAACTAAGCTTTTTAAATGCTTCATGTATATCATCATAATCAAAATTATCAAATATATAATTCAAAGAAAGAACATTAATAATATTTCTAAAATTATAATAAGCATTTCCCATAGCAGCTTCTTTTAATAGTTCTTTTTTTAATTTATCTTTTATAACTGGAGTACTTAAAATAGCAGTTTTTTCCTTATCACTTTTATATTTAAGTACATTAACAATTTCTAAACAACTCATATTACTATATTCCATACTTGTACCTACCCTTTATCGTTGTTATTACTACCATAACCAATAACATTATTACCATATTTATCCCTAATATCATCTATAACACTTTGAAGTTTATCATCCCTCTTTATATCATAACTATCATCAGAAGAAACATCAAATATAGATAACTGTTTCTTTCTTTCATTAGAAAAACCACTAATAAATACACATATACTTCTAATACCATCATCATGATTCCAAATACCATTAAATATTCTAGAAGCAATCTTATAGATTTCCTCATCAGTTGAGATACTAACATCTAGTTTTTCTTGTTTACTAAGTTTATCAAAATAGTTATATTTAAACCAAATACCAACAGTATCAGTATATTTATTATTGTTTCTTAATTTTCTTCCTACCTCCATCGATAAATTCATAATAACCTCATTAATCATATTAATATCGTGATAATTATATGGAAGTACTGTTGAAGAAGAAATACTTTTAGCCTCTTCTCTTTCATAATAAACTGGACTATTATCAATACCATTAGCATATTCATGCATCATCTTACCCATCGATTTAAATTTCTTAATCAAAGTATCGCAAGGCATATTAGCAAGTTCTTCAATAGTTTTAATACCCATCTCATCTAGTTTCTTACTGCTAGCCTTACCAATCATAAACAAATCACTTACAGGCAAGGGATACATCTTTTTTTCAACTTCATTATAAAATAAAGTATGTACCCTATTAGGCTTTTCAAAGTCAGAAGCCATCTTAGCTAATAACTTATTATTACCAACCCCAACATTGACAGTAAAACCAAACATTCTATAAATATCATCTTTAATCTTATAAGCAACCTTCACCGGATCGCCAAATAAAGAAGCACTATTAGTATAATCAAGAAAACATTCATCAATAGAATATCTTTCAATAATATCAGTATATGTACATAAATATTCATACATTTTATCAGAACAATACTTATAAAAAGAATAATCAGGTTTATAAACTTCTAGATAAGGACATTTTCTTCTAGCGGAATAAATAGCTTCTGCAGTAACAACACCTCGCTTCTTACAAAGATTACTCTTAGCCAGCACTATACCTCTTCTTTGTGACTCATCTCCTCCAATAATAGCATATCTATTTCTAATATCGTATTTATAACCACTCTTAAGCATCTTAACAGCAGTCCAGCTAAGAAAAGCATTATTAACATCAATATGTAAAATAATTCTATCCATATACTATACCTCTATATAATAATTAGTTTTATATACCTTATCATTAATACTATAATAAATAGTATACTTACCATTAAAATCAGTATTATTAATATATTTGGTGCCACTAACCTCATATATTTTCTTATCAAATAGCTTATCAAAAATAACATATACATTGTCAGAACCCTTAGAAATCACAGTAATTCTCTCGTTATCCATAGAAATATCAATATCCTTTAAATCTCTTTCATCATATCTAATTAAGGATATCCTCTTATCACTAGTCTTAGTCTTATTAAGTATACCATATCTTTTAGGAGGAACAATTTTATAATTATTAGTGTCATTATATAAATTAAAAGAAGTTATATTATAAACATAATCTATATTATCAAACTTTCCATCAAAATATTTATAAAAACCACCTTCATTGTGTACAATAATACTATCATCATAAATATCAATATAATCATAATTATCATTATCAAATAATTTATCTATAACCTCACCAGTTTGAATATCAATACATACTACCTTATCACTTAATACCAATATATTATCCTTATATAAAGTGTTATAACCATAATAAGAATTACTTAATAAATACTCATTATATATCTTACCAAGTAAATTCATTTCATAAATCCCAGTAGTAGTACCATCCTCATTATATTTATCATTACCAATAATTATTTTAGAATCAGAAAGAAAAGTAATATTACCATAATAATTACTATTAAGATACCATCTAACATCATTATTTATATCAACAGCATAAGGATAATTACCATTATAAAAAGAAAAAGTATCACTACCAATATCATTCACAAATTTAAAATCCAAAGGTAAAGCATCAGTTTTAATATTAATAACTTTTTCTTTATTTTCGCTTCTAATAATAACAGTATTATCATAATCAGCATACAAACCATATATAGGTATCAAATGATGTTTATTAGAAGAAAAAGTATAATTAATGTCACTATTATCATCTTTTCCTTTAATAGTTATAGAAACTTCACTATAATCATTAGTATCAAACATAATAATAGCAGTAAGAGGACTATTACCATAAGGATTAACAATAAGATTAGGATTATCTATAGAATAACCATAACCATCAAAATAAACCTCTTTATTACTTTGAATAGTAAAAATATCTTTATAAGTTTTAATGCGGTTATCACCAGATACAATACTACTACCCACTATACTAATAGATAAAATTAAAATAAAAAATATAAAAACTAATATATACATCTTTTTCATACCATCACATATATTATTTTACCAAAAAAGTGCATAAAAATAAAGGCTTTTTTATTTATTTCTTCCCACTCCCCCATCACAGTCACATTGCTTATAATCTCAAAATTAAAGTATATATTTTCAAAATAATTACCAATACTAATAATATAATATTAATAGGAGGCATCATGAACTTAAAAAAAATAAAAACAATTTCTATTTTAGGTATATTTATATTATCTTTTATTAGTCATTTTATGTATGATTTATTTCCTAATATTATATTTTCATTCATCTTTCCGGTAAATGAAAGCATATGGGAGCATATGAAAATACTATATACATCAACATTAATATATGGATTTATAGATAAATATTTATTAAATAAATATAATATTAAATACAATAATTTTCCATTTCAACTATATTTCACCGCTATAAGTTCCATACCACTATATCTAGTAATATATATACCAATATATAAATTATTAGGAGAAAAACTAATAATATCATTACTATTATTACTAATAGTATATATAATAGAAGCATATATAAGTTATAACCTTCTAAAAGAAAAAAAATTAAAAGTACTAAACTTATTAGCAGTACCAATAATATTCTCAATTTATATATTCTTTATTTATTTAACATATAATCCACCACATAATTATATATTCTATGATACAATAGAAAATAAATATAGTATAAATGACTATATACATAAAATATCCACATCTTAGTGGATATTTATATTTTTAATACTTATAATATTATTATTATCATCAAAAACAATTTTAAATACACAAGGAGCACTAATATTATTATCAAAAACAATTCTATTTTTAAATACAATTTTTGTATTCATCTTATTATCCTTATTATAATTAACAAATACATCGCACCACTTATCAAGCAAAAAACTAATAGCAGTACCATGTGAAACAATAGCAATTCTCTTATTCCTATAATCACTAATAACCCTAATAAGTGCATTATACATTCTATTAGTAACATCCCTTCTAGACTCACCATTAGGAAGCTTATAATCGATATCATTCCATTGTTTAACGTTAAAATCATCCATAATTTCATCAATAGAATTAATACCATATATTCTTTCACCAAAATTTTTATCAATATTAACATCAATTTTATTTCTATAAGCAATATATTTAGCAGTACCAATACTTCTAACATAATTACTAGCAAACACAACATCTATATTACTCATTTCTTCCATATTAGCAAGTTTATTAGCCAACATTTCTCCATTAATAGATAAAATTATTTTCTCATTAAACAATTGAAAACTATCATCGTTTATAATATTGTTAAAATTTCTATATTTTTCAGAATGTCTAATTAAATATACTTCCGTCATAAATTTACCACCCATTCTAATCCATATATATTATAACATAACAAAAAAAGAAATACTATATTTTTAAGTATTTCGTTTTATTTATATAAATTAATAACCATTATCTATCTTATTTTTTTATTATCTTTAATTACTTCAAAAACAGGATTAGAAAATTGTTTATCTTTAGTAAGTCTCATTTTTCCGCTACCAACTTCACAATTATTATAAATAATACGAGAAGATGTAACCTCTAAATAACGCTCAGGATCACTTTCAAAATTTTTACATTTAATATCAAAAACTTCTTCAGCCTCAACACTACTAGAATTACCATTAATAGTACCAATTGAACTAAATTTACAATTTTTACTATTAATATGTGTATAATATAAAGTCAAATCACCATAAAGTTTTGTTACATTAGAACTTGTTATGCCTGTTTTAAACAATTTCATTTTCTTAGCAAACAAAACAACTTGCTTTGATGCACTAATATCAGCCCTATTAGTAGCCAAATCTTCTGTATAAAGATTCAAATTATTTAATTTAGAATAATATAATCTACATGCACCATCATTTCTAATATTAGTTAATTCACCAAAATTACAATTAGTAATAACAATAGTAACACCATTATATCCATATATACCTGTGCATAATCTATCACTAAAATCAATATCATCAATAATATAAAAAATAGGTTTACTAATATTATACTTTTTAGCTAAATCAAGATTAGTTCCATTATAACCATAACAATCAATAACATATTCATCCTTTTCCTTAGCTATTTTACTCTTATCCACATAGCAGACAATAGCATCATCAGTCTCAGATACTTCACCTAAACCACATGTAATTTTTTTTATAACTTCTTTCCTAATCAAATTATAAAATATATTTTTTTCTTTTTCCATAATATTTCCCCCTTCAGAAAATTGCCATTACTATATCATACTTTTATTAATCTGTCAAATCGACATAAAAAATAACTAGCACAACAAAAAAGAAATACTATATTTTTAAGTATTTCCTTACAGCCTGATAACTACCTATCATACCAACTAATATACCAATTAAAACAAGTATACCAGAAATATTATATACAAATGGCATAGGAGCAATAAGTGCCGCTAAAGCAGAACCAAATAGCTTACCACCAAAGAAATCATATAAAGTAGAATATCCAAATATAGTAATAACTATAGGTATAATAGAACCAATAATACCAATAAATAATCCCTCTAAAATAAATGGTACCTTAATAGAAGTATTAGAAGCTCCTACAAGTCTCATAATTTCTATTTCTCTTCTTCTAGAATAAATAGCAAGCTTAATAGTATTAGCAATTAAGAAAGCCGTTACAAGCACTAATGCAGCAACCGCTACAATGCAGACTTTTTTAACAACATTAAACACAACAATCATTTGATGAACAATATCTTCACCATAATTAATATTATTAATTTTATCTTTAGTAAAAGATAAATTATTAACTTCTTTAACAGTGTTATCTATTTCTTCAATATTCTTTACCTTAAACATATAACTATCAAGTAATGGGTTTGTTTCTTCTGTCCATTTATCAACTGTAGTAGCAAATATATCATTATCCTTTTTAAGTTCAAGTGCACTATCAGTTTTAGATTTAAATTCTATAGTACTCTTTTCAATATTTGAAACGCTTTCTAATTCTTTCTTTATTTTACTAACATCTTCAGCAGTAGTATCACTCTTAAGAAACATTACTACAGTAACATCTTTTCTAATAGATTCTGAAAAATTTTCGACATTCATAGATAATAATAAACTAAATGCAACCACTATTAATGTTATAGTTATACAAGATATCGAAGCAAGTGACAATGAAAAATTTCTAAAAACGCCATGAAAAGCATCCCTAAAATATCTATTAATAGTTCTAAACCCTTTCATTATTATAACTTCCCTTCTCTATATCACGAACAAGTTTACCATGATCTAATACAATAACTCTTTTTTTCATTCTATCAACAATATCTCTATCATGAGTAGCCATTATAATAGTGGTTCCCAATGCATTAATATTATCAAGTACTTTCATAATTTCCATTGAAGTATCAGGATCCAAATTACCAGTAGGCTCGTCACATATAAGAAGTTTAGGCTTATTAACTATAGCTCTAGCAATAACCACCCTTTGTTGCTCTCCGCCAGATAACTGATCAGGAAATTGTCTAACTTTATTTTTAAGTCCTACTAAATTAAGAACTTCCATTACTCTCTTATGAATTTCTTTTTTATCATATCCAAGTACTTCCATAGCAAATGCAACATTTTCATAAACAGTAAGTTTAGGTAATAATTTAAAATCTTGAAAAACAACGCCAAGCTTTCTTCTTAATACATATACCTTTCTATTCTTAAGTTTTGCAACATCAATACCACCTATTATAATAGAACCCTTATCAGGTTTTTCTTCTCTATATAACATCTTAATAAGTGTAGACTTACCACTACCACTAGCACCAATAACAAAAACAAACTCACCTTTTTTAATACTAAGATTAAAATCATATAAAGCAACAGTACCAGTTTTATAAGTTTTTTGTACATTATTAACTCTAATTAATTCCACAACTACTCCTCCATATCTGCAAATAATATTATAACATTATTCATATTATTTTTAAATACCTACACATAATTTTACATAATTTTCCTATTACTTAGACACTGAATAACTATCAGTAATTAAAAAGAAAGCATTCTTATCAAGTTCCTTTATAATTTCCTTAAGTCTAGTATATTCAGTAGTAGGGATAACACATAAAAGCATTTTTTTCTTCTTATCGGTATAACCACCATTAGCATTAACAACAGTAACAGTATGATTAAGATTATTAATAATATAATCCTTAATAAGATTAGATTTATTAGTAATAATATAAAAAGCTTTATTTCTAGATATACCAAGCATAATTCTATCCCCAACATAAGTAGAAATATATATAGCAATAAGAGCATAAATACATTTATCAATTCCAAAAATAAAGACACTAAATATAATAATAAGACTATTACATATCAAACTAGATTTACCAACAGATATTTTAAAATTACGTCTCATAAGATCATATAAAACAAAGAATCCCCCCATACTATACCCAGATCTTTTAACCAAACCAAATCCAACACCATTAATAACAGAACCAATAAGTATTAAAAGAAACAAAGAAGTATTATCAAAAGAAATAAAATTATTAATAACACTTGTTCCTTCTAAAAACAAAGGAAATAATATTGTACCTAATATTGTTTTAGCACCATACTCCATCCCAAAAACCATAAAACCAATTAACAAAAGAATTGATGAAATAACAAATACAATTAAAGGGATAGGAATATTAATAAAATTATTAACTAAAATAGCTAGCCCAGTACTACCAGTAGAAACAACATCGTTAGGAATATAAAATAAATTAATAGATAAAGTATTAATAAAAAGTCCAATCATAAAAAAGCAAAAATTCTTATAAAAATTCTTATTTTTAATATTATTTAAAATATATTCATTAAAATTACTCATATAAATCACCATTATTACTAACTTCATAAGAATCACACACTAAGAAGAAAAGATCCTTATCAATTTCCTTTAATCCCTCTTTAACAATAAAATATTCTCTTGTAGGAACAACAGCTAGTAAAAGTGTTTGATCATCACTAGAATAACCACCCTCGGCATCAATTACAGTGGCCCCTACATTAGGAAGAGAAATTAAAAAATCTTTAATTATATCATCATTTTTCTTATTAGTAACAATATAAAATACTTTACTTTTAGAAATTCCTAGTAAAACCTTATCAGTAAATATAGATATTAAATAAGATACAAGTATAGCATACAATACAATATCCCAAGAAAAAACTATTTTACCAATAATAACAATAATACCATTAACAATGAGTCCAGCATTTCCCATAGATATCTTACCATATTTGGATATAATTTCTATAATAACATCAGTCCCCCCAGTAGAAAAATCACTTTTATATATAAGACCATATCCAATACCAGCAAATACACCACCCATTATAGCAATAACAACAAGTTCAGTATTTCCTAAATCAACTTTATTAGTAACAAAACTAGTAATTTCTACAAATATAGGATAAGATAAAGCTCCAACTAATTGATTTTTCATATTATCAAATCCAAGTACAAAATAAGCCAATATCATCAAAAATATATTTGCTAATAAAATAAAAATAGAAGGATTAACACCAAATTCATTTAAAACAATAGAAATACCACTAACACCAAAGCAAACAATATCATATTTAAGAAAGAATAAATTAAAAGCAAATGCAACAATCAAACAACCAGAAATAAGCATTAAATATCTCTTACCAATATTTTTAGCATTAACCCTTTCTAAAATACTATCAACTTTTTTTCTCCTAAAGTATTCAAATATTTTCACACTAACACCACCTTTTTATTTGCTAAATTTAATATTATACTGGATCATATCATCAATATTTCCATCAAGTATATCATTAACATTACTATTTTCATAACCAGAATCATTATCCTTAACCAAAGTATATGGACACATTACATAACTGCGCTTAGCACTTCCCCAACCATTAGTAAGTTGTTCGCCACGAATAGCATTAAGATCATCACTCTGTTTATCAAGCAAAACAAGATAAAGCTTATTTTTAAGAATTTCCAAAGCTTTTTCTTTATTCCTAATTTGACTTCTTTCATTTTGACAAGTAACTACAATTCCCGTAGGAATATGTGTAATTCTAACAGCACTATCAGTAGTATTAACCCCTTGACCCCCAGGTCCACTACTTCTATAAATGTCTATTCTAAGATCTTTATCATCTATTTTAACATCAATATTTTTATTAATTTCAGGCATAACAAGCACTGAAGCAAAAGAAGTATGCCTTCTCTTATTAGAATCAAACGGACTAATTCTGACAAGTCTATGCACACCATTTTCATGTTTTAAACGCCCATATACATTAAAACCATTAATTTGAAACATAACAGACTTAATACCAGCCTCATCGCCTTCCTGTTTATCAAGTAAAACAAAACCATAATTTTTTTTATCAGCATACCTAGAATACATTCTAAAAAGCATATTAGCCCAATCACAAGATTCAGTACCTCCTGCCCCAGCATGAATTTCAATAATAGCATTAAGATTATCATATTCACCATTTAAATAAGTTTGGATTTCAAGCTTATCAACATCATTTTTAAGTTCAATATATTCATCAAAAATAAGTCCATATAATTCATCTTCATTATCTGCCACCTCATTCAATAAATCAATATTACTAGAAATATGATTATCTAAGTTATTAATACTTTGAATAACAAACTTAATTCCTTTAAGTTCCGAAGTAAGCTCATTAGCTCTATCAGAATCATCCCAAAAAGAACTATCAAGCATTAACCCTTCTATTTCTTTTTTTCTATTAATTTTACTATCTAAGTCAAAGAGACCTCCTGATATTTAATAGTCTATCATAAAGATTTTTGTATTCCTTCTTTAATTCAAATATTTCCATAAAATCACCTACTATAAGTATACATGAAATAACAAAAAAAATAAAGATTAAACTCAAAATATTGACATAAACAAAACTAAATGTTAATATAAAATTATAAAATATAAGGAGAGTAAAAATGAATAAAAAAAAATACATAATAATATTATCAACACTATCAATATTTATAATAACAATAATAATAATAATAACAGTAAATAGCAAAGGTAAAATAAATTGGATAAAAGAAGTAGAAAAATCAAACAATTATCAAATAACCATTAATAATTGTAATGAAAAAGAAGTAATAGTCCCAAATGAAGTATTAAAAGAAATAGCAAACAAACTAAATAATATTTCAGATAATGGGCCATGGACCGGAGATAATGATAAATGCTATAATAATTTATCAATATCATATTCCAAAGAAAATCAAATACAATATATAACAATAAAACTAATTGATGAAAATTCTTTCGTATTATCTACAAATACAAGCGAACAATACTATACAAACTCAAAGGAATTAAATTCCTATATAAACAAATTAATAAATACTTATTAAAAAAATATAACCATTGGTTATATTTTTTTACATCTCTTTCTTATACATATCAACATAATTACCAAATGTCTTAAGAGCCAAAGTAACAACTTCATCATCAGTAAGATTGACACCAGCAACTTTAAGCGATTCTAAAGGAGATAATTTAGAACCACATTTTAAAAACTCAATATAATTACTTACAGCATTTTCTTTTTTATTAAGAATATTGTCTACAATTTTAGTAGCAGCACTAAGCCCTGTAGCATATTTATATACATAAAAATCATAGTAGAAATGTGGTATTCTTTCCCATTCATACCTAATCTCATCATCAACATAAACATTATCACCAAAATAAAATTTATTAAGATCGTAATACATATTAGATAATTTCTCACTAGTCAAAGCACCATCACTATCTATAATTTTAGATATATCCCTTTCAAATTCCGCAAACATAGTTTGTCTATATATAGTAGCTTTATATAATTCCATTAAGTTATTCAAAATAAATAATTTTTCTTCTTTACTATCACTATTTTCAAGCATATAATGACTAAGCAATAATTCATTAACCGTTGAAGCAACTTCAGCTACAAAAATACGATACTCACTATTTTGAAACTCATTATAACTTCTAGAATAATAACTATGCATAGAATGTCCCATTTCATGAATCAAAGTAGACATATCATTATACTTATTCTGATAATTAAGAAGTATATAAGGATCAGTATCATAGCTACCACCAGAATAACCACCAGTTCTCTTATTTTTAGTAGGATAAACATCAATTATTCTATCATCTAAATATTCTCTTACCTTATTTACATATTCTTCGCCAAACACCTCAAGAACTCTAAGAATAATACTTTTAGCCTCTTCATAATCAAATTTCCTATCATAATTAGAAGTAATAGGAGTATAAACATCATATAAATGAAGATCATCATATCCAAGTATACTCTTCTTAAGTGCATAATAATCATATAAATATTCAATATTCTTATGAACACTATCTATCAAATTATTATAAACCTTAACATCAACATCATCTGCAAATAAACTCATACAAAGAGCACTGTCATATTTCTTAACACTAGCAATAGTAGATAATTCTTTCATATTGCTAGAAATAAGTGAAGCAAAAGTATTAGAATACTTCTTATATTCACGATACAAACTCTTAAAAGTTCTCTCTCTAACATTCCTATCACGACTCTCTATATACAAAGAATAACTACTATTATCAAGAGAAACCACATTTCCATTTTCATCTAAGATATCATCAAATGACATATCACAATCTTTAAATAATTCATAAGTATCATAAGAATTACCAAGCGCCTTTCCAAAACTAGATAAAAGCTTCTCTTCTAAATCAGAAAGAGTATGATCCTTATATCTATATATATCTTTAATACAACTGTCATATTCATAAAGCTTAGGTTCTTCTTCATAATATTTTAAAATAGTATCATACTCACATTTAAGAATACTAGGAATCATAAAATAACTACTCTTTGAATATAAATTCAAAAGATTACTAACCCTGTCACATACTTCCTGTTTTTTATTATCAGAAGTATCTAAATCAAAAGATAAACTAGCATAAACATATAGTTTATTAATAATTCTTTCAATATCAAAAGATAATTTCAAAGTATTATAAAAATTATTACTAGTATCCATCATATTATTTTCATATAAAGAAAGTTCTGCAATAAATTCTTTTACTTTATTATAATCGTTATCAAATAAATCACTACTACTATAAATTTTATCTAAATCCCATGTATACTTCTTATCAATATCTTTTCTATCCCTCATCATTCCTCCTATAAATTAAATCTAAAATGGCAAATATCCCCATCTTGCATAATATATTCCTTGCCTTCAATTCTAAGTTTACCATTTTCTTTTACTTTAGCTTCGTTTCCAGCAGAAATCAAATCATCATAAGACATAACTTCGGCCTTAATAAAACCCTTTTGAAAATCAGTATGAATAATACCAGCGCATTCCGGAGCCTTCATACCTTTTTTAAAGGTCCATGCTCTAACTTCATCGGCACCAACAGTAAAAAATGTTGCGAGACCAAGTAATTCATAAGTTTTTTGAATAAGCATATCGAGTCCACTCTTTGAAATACCAATATCATTTAAAAATTCCTTCTTATCCTCATCATTAAGTTCAGACAATTCACTTTCTAATTTAGCACATAATATAACTGTTAGAGAGCCCTCATTCTTTGCATATAAAGAAACACGTTCAGTATAACAATTACCATTTAAAACGTCTTTTTCACCTACATTAAGAGCATAAATAATAGGTTTCAATGTAATCAAATTAAATGAACTAATTATCTTTTTTTCTTCCTCATCAAGTCCTAACTTTCTAGCAGGAATATTCTTTTCTAATCCATCTTTAATCTTATTCAAAAGTTCTATTTCCTTAATATCATCCTTATTTTTAGTAGTCATAGCTTTTTTACCAATCTTATTAATTCTAGATGTAATAATCTCTAAATCAGATAAAATAAGTTCTACATTAATAACCTCAATATCACGAATAGGATCGACATTTCCATCAACATGAATAATATTATTATCATCAAAACACCTAACAACTTCAACAATAGCATCAACCTCTCTAATATGAGATAAAAACTTATTACCTAATCCTTCCCCATTACTTGCACCCTTTACAAGTCCTGCAATATCCGTAAATTCATAAATAGTAGGAATAGTCCTATCAGGAATATACATTTCCTCTAATTTTACAAGCCTACTATCAGGTACAGTAACAACACCAACATTAGGATCAATAGTAGCAAAAGGATAATTAGCAGCCAAAATATTTTTTTTAGTAATAGCATTAAATAAAGTACTCTTTCCAACATTAGGAAGGCCAACAATCCCAGCAGTTAAACTCATTAATATCACTTCCCTCTACCAGACTATTATAACAAATATCAAAGATAAAATAAACAATAATAAACAAAAAAAAGATATAATTTCTTATATCTTAATTAATCATAACTCCCCTTTCAATACCAATAGGAATACCCATAATATAAAAAGCCAAAATAATAATAAACCATAAAATACTAAAAGCAATAGTATAAGGAGCCATCAAACTCATAGCATCAGTAATAGTAATAACATCATTTTTTCTTTTATTATAAATATGTAAAAAGCCAATAAGAATAACAAAATAACTAAATACAGGAGTAACACCTTTAACACTACTATCAGCAGCTCTAAACACTGCCATTGCAAACTCAGGAGTCATACTCGCCTGCATAAACATAGGAACAATAACAGGAGATAACATAGCCCATTTAGTAGAACCCATAGGAACAAAAAATGAAGATATAGAAACAATCAAAAAAGTAATAATAACAAGTGAGAGACCAGATAGCTGCATACCATTAAGAAGTTCAGAAAACGATGCAACAATAAATAAACCAATGTTAGTTTCCTTAAAAATCAAACAAAACTGTGCTGCAAAAAATATAAGAACAAGTAAAGAAGCAACATCTTTTAGATAATAACTCATACCATCAACAAAATCCCTATTATTAGTAATACTACCAACTCTAATACCATATACAAGACCACTAAACATAAGTATAAAAGAAAATATAGTAACAGAACCTTTATAAAAATAAGAATCAGCTCCAAACAACATATCAACATAACTATTTTGACTCAAATCAAGTAATAAACCTGAGAAAGGAAGTCCCTTAATTAAACAATAGGCCAAAAATAACAAAACTATAAAAGTAGCGCCAAGAGAAAGAATAACCCCCTTTCTTTCCTTTTTACTAACGATACCATTTTGAGATGGTTCCTCTTCATCAAAATAGTATTTACCAAGTTTAGGAATAATAAATCTTTCAGTAATAACCATACCAACATAAGCAAGAAGTATTGTACTAATGGTAGTAAAAACAATATTACCAGTTAAATGAATAGCATAAGAACTATCAAGAATCTTCGCAGACTTACTAGCATAACTAACCAAAGTACTATCAAACCTATTAATAATAAAATTAGCACCATAACCAAAAGTAATACCAGAAAAAGCAGCACAAATACCCGCACCAGGATGTCTTCCCAAGTTCATAAATAAAATAGCAGCTAAAGGAATTAAAATAACATAACCAACCTCATAAATCATTGAAAACAAAATACCAAGAAAAACAACCATAAAAGTAATAAAACGTCTAGGTACCTTCTCAGCAATCATTTTAAACAAAGCATTAAGAAAACCAGATTTATAAGCAACACCAATTCCCAAAAGTCCTACAATCAAATTACCCAAAGGAGCAAAATTAATAAAATTATTAAGCATGTTACTTATCAAATACTGAAGACCAGTTCTATTAAACAAATTATTAATAGTAACAACCTGGCTAGTCAAATCACCAGTAACTTCGTTAACAGAATAATAGCTTGCCTCAAGATTAAGAATCTTACCCAAACAACTAATAATCATAACCAAAAGAGTAAGTATCAAAAATACTAAAGCAGGATGTAATCTAACCTTATTTTTCTTTTTTTTCATTAACAATCACCTTTCTTATTCCTTTATTAAAATCAATTCTAGGTAGCATAATAATTCTACCGCAATTAACACATTTTATCTTAATATCCGCCCCTACCCTAATAATCTCAAATTCATTAGTACCACACGGATGATTTTTCTTCATAACAACAATATCACCCAAATTATATTTCATTAAATCACCTTCACATTTTCATTATAACATTAAAATTCATTTTAGTAAATTAATAATTCATAGTCTTGTAAAAAATAAAAACCTTTGATATAATATTATAGATAGAAAAGGGATGATGAAGTGAATAAAGAAGTAAAAGTAGTAAGAAAAAAAAGAAAACTAAATTGGCAAAAAATATTTAATTTAATAAGTTTTACATTCATATTAGCATGTATTATATTTTATGGTACAAGATTCATAAAACTATATTTAGAAAACAATAAAAAAGAAGAAATAAAAGTACTAGCAGACAACATAAAAGACAATAATAACGAAACATTAAAAAACATAAATGGCGACTATTATTTTACAGGAAAAGACGTAAATAACTATATAAAATATTCAAATATAATCTTTAGAATAATAAAAATAAATAAAGATAATACAATAACAATAGTATCAGATAAACCAATAACATCTTTAGCCAAAGGAAATAATAATAATTATAACTCATCATATATAAATAATTGGTTAAATAATTTAAATAAAGAAAATACAGGTATCTTAGAAAACAATCTAAATAACCCAAGCAAATATCTAACATACACAAATTCATGTAGTGACAAAATAGATAATACCAAAAACATCACATGTAAAGAGACACTAAAAGATACACTAATAACAATACCGTCGCTATATGACTATATAAATACTGGAGACACAAAAAGTTTTATGAATAATGAAACATACTATTACCTGTTAAATACTAGTAAAGATAATAAAACATGGTATATAAATGATAATGGTGGAGTAACAAATTCAGATAATACAGATATATTAGGAATAAAACCAGTAATAACACTAAAAAGCACAAATAAATTATTAGATGGCAATGGAACAAAAGAAAATCCATATACATTTGAAGAAGAACAAAGTATGTTAGGAAGCTACGTAAAATTAGGTAATGATACATGGCGAGTATATAGTATAGAAGATAATACACTAAAATTATCACTAGATAATTATTTAAAAATAAACAACGAAGAAATAACATATAAATATTCAGACAAAGGATACTATCATAACGATACAAAGCAAGGAACATTAGCCTATTATTTAAATAAAAACTATCTATCAAAACTAACCTATAATAATAGCATAATAGAAGCTAATTATCCAAATGGAATATATAGTAATACAACGGATTATGACTACACAAAAGTATTAAATAAAACAATATCAACAAAAGTATCAGTATTAAGTGTAGGAGATATCATCATAAATTCAGATAATACGAACTATTTCTTATCAACTGGTATAGATTCAAATAGTAGTCTAATATACGTAATGACAAATGACTTCAAACTATATACTAAGAGTGCTTCAAGCAAATTAAAGATAGTCCCAGTAATAACAATTAATAAAGAAATACTAACTAGTGGTGACGGCTCGCAAAATAGTCCACTGGAGGCTAAATAATGACAAGAAAAAGACAAAAAAGAAAAATATACAAAACAACTATATTATTTATAATATTAGATTTATGTGCTGCAATCTGTTTCTTCATAATGTATGGACCATGGGACAAAGTAAGAAATATGTATGTAAATACCGCCATGAAAACAATGCATCACCAATATTTTGCTAAAATATTTTATAGTGATAAAACAATAGAAAATATAATGAATAGTAACTATTTTGTATCCATAGAAGAAGATGCCAATACTGACGATGTAATAATAAACACTAAAGAAAAAACAAAATATAAAGATAAATATGAAGAAGAATTGTTTACAAGAGACCCAGGAAATGATTTATATAAAGTAATAAATCTAAAAATAGGAACATCAAACGGATATTTAGTAGCAATATATGAACCAGAAAAAGTAAAACTAATATCAACAAAACAATTCAACGTAGGTGGCTATGGTGAAAGAATTATCACAATGTGCCAAAGATATAATGGAAAAGTATGTATAAATGGTGGCGGATTCTATGACAATGGTATGGGTTCAGATATTCCAACCGGATATGTAATTCAAAATGGAAAAATAACTTGGGCTTCTGAAGTAGCAGACTCTGCAAGAGAAAACATAATAGGCATAACCAAAGACGGAAAATTAAAATTAATGACAAATGCCACAGGCAATGAAGCTCTCGAAGCAGGAGTATATGAAGGTATGGTATTTGGACCATTCTTAATAGTCAATGGCAAACCACTAGAAATAGTAGGAGATCCTTGGGGACAAGCTCCAAGAGTTGCTATAGGGCAAACAAAAGATGGAATTATGTTATTTTTAGTAGTAGACGGAGAAAACTATATCAATGGTGCTAGCCTTCAAGATATGGTAGACGTATTAGAAAGATATGGCGCATATAATGCAGCCAATCTTGATGGAGGACAATCATCATCATTAGTAATAGAAAATAAATTATATAATAATCCCCCTGCAGCAGCAAAAAAACAAGGTGGAAGATATGTTGTAACAGGATGGGGATTAATACCATAAGCTTAGTTAATAACTAAGCTTTTTATTTACAAAACTAAGTAATTTTGTTATACTATAAATAAGTAAGGTAGTGATTAAAAATGACAAAAAAAAGAAAAAGAAGAAAATTAAAAAAAGGATTTAAAATATTCTTAATAATATTTATTATAGCATTAATAGCAATAATAAGTTATATAGTAATAAAACCAGAAAATAATAACAAATCAAATACTAAGCCAAATATAATAAATAAAAACGAAACCAAGCATTATGAAGCATCACTAATAGCAGTAGGTGATTATCTAATTCATTCATCAGTTTATAAAGACGCCAATCGTTTAGCAAATGGAAATGGATATGACTTCAAACCAATGATTTCAGACATAAAAGAAATAGTATCTAATTACGATATAGCATACTATAATCAAGAAACAATATTAGGTGGAACAGAATTAGGATTATCAGACTATCCAACATTTAATTCACCATATGAAGCTGGAGATGCCATGTTAGATGCAGGTTTCAATTTAGTAAGTCTAGCAACAAACCATACTATGGATAGTGGAAAAAAAGCCGTAGAAAATTCATGCAAATATTGGCAATCAAAAGAAAATGTATTAACAGCAGGAAGTTACTGCAGTGAAGAAGAACGAAACAAAATAAACATAAAGGAAATAAACAACATAAAATATACGATGCTAAATTATACATATGGAACAAATGGAATGCCAGTACCAAATGATTATCTAGTAAACGTATGGCCAACCGATATAGATAATATAAACAATCCAGAAAAAGACACAAAATATCAAGCATATAAAAAACAAGTAAAAGAAGATATAGATAAAGTAAAAGACAAAGTAGATTTTCTAATAGTAGCAATGCATTGGGGGGTAGAATATACCCATGAACCAACAGCATATGAAAAAGATATGGCATCATATTTAGCATCATTAGGAGTAAATCTAATAATAGGTACACATCCGCATGTAATACAACCAGTGACGTGGATAGATGATACATTAGTAATATATTCATTAGGTAATTTTATATCAGCACAATATCAAAATAAAAGTACATGTACAAACTATAAATGCACAACAGAACTAATGACCAGTTTAAAAATAGAAAAAGACATAAAAGACAATCAAACAAGCATAAAAATAACAAACGTAGAAAATGAATTACTATATAACTATTATAATCAATCAACATGGCGTAATTTCAAAATAATACCATTCTCTAACCCAAAAATCAAAGAATATTTACCAAACTATAAAGAAGTATATAATACATATAAAGCAGTAGTACAAAAAATGGATAATGAAATAACAGTAAAAGATGCTGCTGAATAAAATCATATTAATAAAAACAATATCAAATAGTGATATTGTTTTTATTATCTAATGAATCAATAACAACCACTTTATTATTACTAATAACAGAATCAATAACAACATTTTCAATATACTTAGAAATAATCTTTGAAATTCTCCTGGCGCCAAATTCTTCATATTCACTTTTCATAACAATATCATTAATAATATTATCTGATAAAACAATATCAATATCAGTATATTTATTCTTAATTTTTTCAATTTCCTTATCAATAATATATTTAATATTATCAATATTAAGTCTATTAAAAGTAATAACATTATCAATTCTATTAATAAAAGCCAAATTAAAACAATTCTTTAAACTATTAATAACATTATTATTAGAACAATTAAAACCAATACCATTTCTCTCAAAGCCAATATTAGAAGTCATAATAATAATAGAATTATCAAACCTAACAGTTACCCCTTTAGAATTTTTAATTTTCCCTTCCTCCAATATCTGATAAAACAAATTAATAACATTTGGATGTGCCTTATCAATTTCATCTAAAAGTATTACACAATTAGGTTTACTTCTAACCTCTTCCAAAAAATTTCTATTATCATCATAGCCGACATATCCCGGAGAAGAACCAATAATCTTGTTAACAGAAGTAGCATCAGAATATTCACTCATATCAAGCCTAATAAAATTATCCTCCCCCACCAATAAAGAAGCATAACGTTTTGCCATTTCTGTCTTGCCAACTCCACTAGGTCCAACAAATAAGAAAGAATAACACTTATCTCGATATCCCATTTTAATCTTTTTAGTCACAGAAATAAGAGAATTAATAGCAGTATCCTGCCCTATAATACTTGCATGTAAAATTAAAGACAAATTATTAATAAAAGTTCCATTAAAATCAGTAAGTTCATCAATAGGAACCCCAGTCCTATCACTAATAACACTAGCAACGTCGCTAAATAGAACTTCATTCTTAACTTTCTTATTATTAAGTTCCATTTCATTAAGAAGAGCCATAAGCTTAGTCTCATTTTTTCTTATCTCATATGCTTTTTCAATATTATTGTCAATAATATAACTATTTCTTTTCTTTTGAAGATCATCTAATTTCTTCTTAATATTATTAAACTCACTAATATTGTTACATTCCCTAATACCCACTCTTGAAGAAACCTCATCCAAAATATCAATTTCTCTATCAGGTCTATTTCTATCAAAAACATATTTTTCAGATAAATTAATAATAGTATCTATCATATTATTAGATAAAATAACATTATGATATTTTTCATATATAGGTTTAAGCTTAATTAATATATTTCTAGTTTTATCAACAGATGGTTCCTCAATAATAACTTTTTGAAATCTTCTTTCTAATGCCGAATCATTTTCAATAAATTTTTTATATTCAGAAGTAGTAGTAGCACCAATACATCTAATTTTTCCCCTAGCCAAAGCGGGTTTTAAAATATTAGAAGCATCAATAGCTCCTTCTGCACCACCAGCGCCAACTAAAGTATGAATTTCATCAATAAATAAAATAATATCATTATTATCCTCAATCTCCTTAATAATTTTTTTCATTCTTTCTTCAAACTCACCACGATACTTAGTACCTGCAACCATAGTAGCCATATCAAGAGAAATAATTCTTTTACCTATAAGAAGATTAGGAACATCGTTATTGGCTATAAACCTAGCCAATTCCTCTACAATAGCAGTCTTACCTACACCAGCTTCTCCAATAAGTATAGGATTATTTTTAGTCCTACGACATAAAATTTCCATAACTCTCCTAACTTCTTTATCTCTCCCAACGACTGGATCAAGATCATTGTTCATAGCCTGTTTGGTAAGGTCAATTCCTAAATCATATATAAGTAGATTCTTTTTTTTATTTTTCTTAGAATTTCTAACTAAACTAATAGAAAAATCATCATACATAGCTTCAATATCAATTTCCATTCCTATAAGAATTCTAATAGCAATACCTTCCCCCTCTTCTAACATAGCAAAAAATAAATGCTCAATAGTAATTTCCCCATTGTTATTTTCCTTAGCATCAATAATTGAAGAAGAAATAACCTTACGAAGCAAAGGAGTATATAAAAAAAATTCAGCCTTTTTGTTTGTAACACCAACTACTTTACATAACTCTTCTTTAAAAGAACTATAAGTAAGACCATATTCATTAAGCCTATTAACAATATCACAATCACTATTTAAAATAGAAAGAAGCAAATGCTCAGTACCAATATAAGGATGCCCCAAATTATTCATCTCTTTCTTTGCATTATTTAATATATTTTGCGCTTCATCATTAAAATTACCTATCATTATTCTAATTTCTCCTTTCATATATATCCTATGAATATAATGATATATAATTAAATATTTTAAACAATAAAAAAAGACATTTTATAATATAATCAATAAAATGCTTTTGATTATCGCAAAAATTTTATTTATAACAAAAAAATATAACAAAAAAATTAATAAGTACAATAAAAAGAAATAAAAATAATAATATCAAAAAAAGACATCTATCAAAAGATAGATATCTAAAATAAGATTATTATACCAATGCAAGTACAAGTAATACTAATATTACAAGTAAGAATAGCATAAGTACAAATCTCCATATATACTTAAACCAAGTAGTATAAGGAACATCAAAATATTTAAGTGCAAATATTACTAAGAAACTAGTAGGTGCAATAATTGAAGTTAAACCATATACACTTTGAAAAGTAATAGCATATAATGACATTAATGATTTATCAGTTATAGTAGCGATGATATTAGAATATACTCCCGCTATAGTATAATATAAATCAGAATGTAACAAAGTACCTAGCATAGTAATTAATGAAGCAGTAACAACATTAATACCCAATTTAGTATCATTAAGCCAATTAATAATATTAGCTATAAAGCCATGATTATATGTACTAACCAATATAGCATAACTAAGAATAATAATAAATATCATAGGTACCATTTTTTTAGATCCACTTACAAAATTATCAATAACATCATTAAATTTAACTTTATAAATAAATTTAATTAATAAAGTAAATAAAATCAAAGTTATAATAATTGACATATAAGAACCTAAACTTGCCCAATTACCAAATGCAGTCATATTATTAGAAATAATATTAGAAAATATAGTAAATTCTCCAATTTTCAAACCTAATAACCATTCGTTAAAACTATCAAAACATGTAATACCAAACAAAGAATTCCAAGGTAATAGTCCTAATAATAATATAACAAATATAATAGCAAATATAGCAATCATAGGCCAAGTTCTAATTTCTTTATAATCTCCTTTAACTTCAGTAGCAACTACAGAGTCATTCTCGTTTAATTCATATTTAACTTTCTTATCCTTAACATTATTAATATACCTATTAATAAAGAAAATAAGTAAAGCAGTACCAAATACTAATATAGCAAGTTTGAACCATATAGTACTAGAAAGTTCAATACCAGTCAATCCTTCAATTGTAGTAGCAGAATAGCCATAATAATTACTAGGATCTCTAAATGTTACATATAAACCACCCATAAATCCCACTAACATTGCAACAATTGTAGAACTAATAGCAACCAACTTATCATAACCAAGTAATAAGATTATAGCAATTGCAAATGGTACAAATATAAGAAGTACATTAGTTAAACCAGTAAGTGAAGTTAAAACAGCAAATATGCCAGTAATAATAAATACAAATAATTTACTATTAGACTTAACTTTTTGTGCTACATTATCTACTAATTTCTTATAAGCAGGAACTTTATTTAATACACCATAGAAAGCTCCAAGTACTAATAAATAAACTACAGTATCAAAGAAATAATAAAATGATTGTACAAAGTTAATCAAAACATCACCAAGTGGTATCATAGTATAAACATCTTTTAAACCTTTTACACCACAAACACCAAGTATAGCTAAAACTGCATCTACTGCTATAAGTGAACCTAAAACAATTAATATTACTTTAAATAAACTATGTTTTTTCATAATAACCTCCTCTAACATAATTATAGCACAACTAGAATAAAAGTAAATAAAAAAGAGAAAATTTATATAGTTTTTCCCTTATTTTATAACGATTTATTAAAGTTAATTAATTATTTTTTATCCTTCATTTGAGGAAATAATACAACATCCCTAATAGAAGGTTGGTCAAAGATTATCATAAGAAGTCTATCAATACCAAAACCAAGCCCGCTAATAGGAGGCATTCCTTGTTCCATAGCAAGCAAAAATCCTTCATCAACATCCATAGTCTCATCATCGCCTTGTGCCTTAGCTTTAAGTTGATCTTCAAAAGCCTCTCTTTGTGTTTTAGGATTAACAAGTTCTGAATAAGCCTTACAAAGTTCAGTACCACATGCAACAACCTGGAACATATCAACCATTCTGCTATCTTCATCATTTCTTCTAGTAAGTGGCATCATCACAGCAGGATAGTTATATATAATAGTAGGCTCAATAATATTCTCACGGATTTGTCTCTTATATACAAAATCAATAATTTGACTAACAGATTTATACTCTTCCAAATCATTATAAGAATATAAACCGCTTTGAACAATCTTATCTTTAAGAACACTAGGCTCATCTATATCAAGAAAATCAAAACCAAATACCTTTCTCATTTCTTCAACATAGTTAATTCTCTTCCATTCTCTATCACCAAAATCAAGTACATGACTTTGATATTCAATCTCTGTCTTTCCTACTAGTTCCAATAATAAATTTTGCATAAATCCCTTGTAGAATTTAATAGTATCCTCATAATTCCAATAAGAAACATACCATTCTACTTGAGTAAACTCTTGTAAATGCTGAGGATCCATTCCCTCATTTCTAAAACATTTAGCAACCTCATATACCCTATCAAAACCACCAGCGATACATTGCTTTAAGTAAGTTTCAGGTGCAATTCTAAGATTACAGTCAATATCCAAAGCATTATGATGAGTATAAAATGGTTTAGCAGAAGCACCACTAACAGCATTTTGTAAAATAGGAGTTTCAACTTCCAAGAAACCATTTTCTCCTAAATATCTATGTATAAAAGCATATAATTTACTTCTACCTAAAAAAACACGTCTCGTTTCCTCATTCATAATTAAATCAACATATCTTTGCCTATACTTTATTTCAGTATCAGTAAGACCATGGAATTTTTCAGGTAAAGGCCTTAAAGCTTTACCTAAGAAATTAAAATTATGTACTCTTAGAGTTTTTTCACCAGTTTGAGTTGTAAATATTTCACCTTCTGCTCCAATAAAATCACCAGTATCTATTTGCTTTTTAAAGAAATCATAATTATCTTCGCCAACAACATCAATCTTCATTTCAAGTTGCATATCAGCTTCAATATCACGAATACGAATAAAACTAAGCTTCCCCATCTTTCTCATAAAAACAATTCTACCAGCAATTCTAACATCAGTAGTACCATCAGAAAGCAATCTAGCTTCTTTCAATGTATGAGTTCTATCATATCTATCAGGATAAGGATTACAAAATTCACTAATCTTATCCAATTTTTCAATTCTAACTAATTCCTGTTCACTTCTTTCCATTTTATTTCACCTCTCCTATAACATTAGTTTTACTAATCAAATCATGTAACCCCTTACCATCTTTCCTATACATAGCAGTAAGAAAACAAGCAAATAATAACATAGTTTCTATATTAACAACCCATTTATAACTATAAATAAACACATTACTAGGTAAAAACAAAGTACAAATAATAGAGTAAATACATGATACAATACCATATATAAACAAACTTCTAACAATTAAAGAAGACAACTTAACATTACCACCATCTTTATCAACAACTCTTATTTTAAATAATTTTTTACCTAAGGTTTGTCCCTTATTCAAATAACAAAAAACAATAAAATAACCAACAAATAATGCTAAATTAATACCATTAACTGGAAGATTGCTTTTTTGAAAATCATATTCTAATTCCATTAACCTATTATTATATTCTAAAATGTCAATATTTCCATTTTTATATTCTTTTTCAATATTTCCAATTTCAGTATAAAAACTTCTACTATCAGTATTAAACCCCATAGTAATAAAAGACAAAACTAAAGTTAAAATAAAATAATCAAAACAAAAAGCCATTACGCGTTTAAAAAAACTTGTTTTCATAAAATCAGCTCCTTAATACATTATACATCATTTTCAAGTTCTTTTAAATAGTTATTAAGAATTTTCATCATTTCATCACTAGTTTTAACCTTAAAAATATCATTCTTTACATTTTGCACATTAGGAAGACCTTTTAAATACCAAGATACATGACTTCTCATTTCAAGTACAGCTACTTTCTCACATTTAATTTCAAGTAAATAATTCAAATGATGAATACACATATCAATTCTTTCTTTATAAGTGGGTTTAGGAATAACTAGACCAGTATTTAAATAAGTAATAATTTCTTTCATAAGCCAAGGATTCCCTAAAACACCTCTACCTATCATAATAGCATCACAACCAGTATAAGATAACATCTTCTCTGCACTTTTAATATCTCTAATATCACCATTACCTATTACCGGTATAGAAACAGCTTCTTTAACTTTTTTAATGATATCTAAATCAACAGTGCCACTATAACCTTGACTACGAGTCCTACCATGAATAGTAATAGCACTAGCACCAGCCTCTTCACAAATTTTAGCGACTTCTACCGCATTAATACTATTACTATCCCAGCCACTTCTAATTTTAACAGTAACAGGGCAAGGGACAGCATCCACTACTGCACTAACAATATCTCTAATCTTTTCTGGAGATTTAAGAAGTGCTGCTCCAGCTTGTGATTTAATAGCAACTTTAGGAACTGGACACCCCATATTAATATCAATAATATCAGGTCTCATAATATCATATACCATTTTAGCAGCCTCCACAAAAGTATCTTTATCACTACCAAAAATTTGCTGTGCAATAGGCCTCTCACATTCATCACAATAAAGCATATCTTTAGTCTTCTGGCTATCGTGTATAAGTCCTTTATCACTAACCATTTCGGCAAAAACTAAAGAACAACCTTCCTCTTTAATAATTCTTCTAAAAGCACTATTACAAACACCTGCCATAGGGGCCAAAAAAACATTATTATCAAGAACAATATTACCAATTTTAATCATTAAATCACCTGCTGTAAGTATTTTATCATAGTATTACAAAAAATAAAAGAAAAAAAGCAAAATAATGCTTACTTTATAATATATAAAAAATCATATAAAAAATTACAAACCAAATAAGATAAACCAAATACAAAAAGAATATATAATATTCTAGCTTGATATATCTTATTCTTTTTAAATATACCATTAATATTAATACCATCCATAGCATAAATAACTAATGGAATAATAAATAAATATAAAATAAATTTAATCATTTTCAAGTTCCTTAATCATATCATTTCTTCTAACATATTTATTAACATTAGAAAAAGAAGTATCTATAAATTTATTAACTATATTTTTCATAAGTTCAGGACTAATATCTTCACTCATAGCAATAACATTTGCATTATTATGACTCCTACATAATATAGCTTCACTTTCACTAGAAACCTTAGCGCAGTATACACCCTTAATTTTATTAAGACAAATACTCATACCAATACCAGTACCACATATTGCAATACCTAAATCGACATCATGGTTAGCAATAGCTTTTCCAAGCCTAGTAGCATATATTGGAAAATCAGTAGATTCATCACTATCAGTACCATAATCTATAATATTATATTCATCAAGATATTCCTTTAACATTTCTTTAGCTCTATATCCTCTATGATCACTTGCTAAACCTATTTTCATATTATCACCCTCCACTTAATTGTATCAAAAAAAATATATAAATAAAACAAAAAAGACAATTTTTACAAATAATTTACACAAATAAAATAAAAAAAGACAATTATTATTGCCTTTCTAACATGTATAAATTATCTAAAAGAATACCTGTTCCTTCCGCTACACAAGTAAGTGGAGACTCTGCAATAAATACAGGTACTTTTAATTCCTGACCCAAAATTTGTGAAATACCATCAATCATTGCACCACCACCAGTAAGAACAATTCCTTTATCAATAATATCAGCAGATAGCTCAGGAGGAGTCTGTTCAAGTATACCCTTTACAGCATGTATAATAGTATATATGCTTTCCCTTAAAGCCTCTTCCACTTCATCACTAGTAAGAGTTATAGTATGTGGAAGCCCAGTAACTAAATCACGGCCTCTAACTTCCATCTTTTCATTCCTTGAACCAGGAAAAACTGTTCCTATAGTAATCTTAATATCTTCAGCAGTTCTTTCCCCAACCAATAATTTATATTTATCCTTAATATATTTAACGATATCATTATCAAATGCATTACCAGCAATTCTAATAGAAGAACTTCCAACAATACCACCTAAAGATAAAATAGCAATATCAGTAGTACCACCACCAATATCAATAACCATATTACCACTAGGCTTAGATATATCCATTCCTGCACCAATAGAAGCCACTTTAGGTTCTTCTTCCAAATAAACCTTTTTAGCGCCAGTTCTTTCGGCAGCTTCTTTAATAGCATTTTTTTCAACTTGAGTAATATTAGAAGGACAACAAATCAAAATTCTAGGTCTAGAAAAGAAACTTTTTCCATTAACTTTCTTAATAAAATAATTAAGCATAACTTCAGTAGTATCATAATCTGCTATAACTCCATCCTTCATAGGTTTAATAGCTTTAACTTTACCAGGTGTACGCCCTAACATTTCTCTTGCCTCAGTACCAACAGCCAAAGGTTTTTTTGTATCTGCATCAATAGCAACGACAGATGGTTCATTAAGTACAATACCCTGACCCTTAATATATATAAGTACATTCGCAGTTCCCAAGTCAATTCCAATATCTTTATTAAACACAAAATCACCATCCTTATTACCATTTTACCACATTTTACCTTTTTTTTATACTACTTAGTCGACATTTTTTCTTAAAAACTTTCTTTTTGTTGCCTCACCCCCACGAATATGTTTAATATCAATATGATATTTCAGAATACTTGACACTTCATTATACATATTAACATCAACCAAAGGAAGTCTATCTCTCATATCCATATGTACAGTGCTTTTAGAAACATCAAATAATCTAGCAATCTCTCTAATAGTAGAATTAGTATCAATCAAATATTTTGCTTCACCAATTACTCTATCATAAATATCTTTTCTCATATTATCACCTAATATATAATATTAAAGAAAAGAATTATTATGAAAAAAGGCATTACTGCCTAAAGTTCATCGATAGATTTATTATAATATTCTTCAGGATTAACTATCTTACCCTTATAATATAATTCAAAATGCAAATGATTACCTAGCTCTTTATTAATATTAGAAGTTCCACTCTTAGCAATTATTTGTCCCTGAATAATTTTATCATCTTTTTTTACAGAAACATCTGATAAACTTTGATATACACTAATAAGATCGTTACTATGCCTTATTTGAATAGTACTACCAAGAAGATCATTATTTTCCACTAATATTACAGTACCATCTAAAATACTAATAACATCAAAAACATTATCACTAGCATAATCAACACCACTATTTTGCATATAAGTACCCTCATAATAAATTATAGAATTTTCTTGTTCATTTTCATCTCCAGTATAATCATAAAATGTTTTAGCAATAGAAACAGAACTATCTAAATAAGGTCTAACAATAGAATTACTTGTATTAACAACAGGAATATCATTGTCTCTTTTTTCAGTAATTTCGCCATCAACATATCTATGATTACTATCATTTTTAAATAGCAAATCCTTAGCATATTTTTGAGCAAAATACATACCAAATAAAAACACTACCACAATAGTTCCATATATTATAGGAACAAAAGAGTTTCTAATTCTTACCTTTCTCATATTATCACCTCTAATATAATTGTTTCCTAAATAAATAATTATATACCAAAATTTTTAATTTTTTTAATAGAAGTACCACTATAATAATAACTAAGAATTTCCTTGTAATTATATCCCTCTTCTGCCATACCTTTAGCACCATATTGACTCATACCAACACCATGACCGTATCCAACAGTATCAATAATTACCTTATCACCATCACGCTTTAAAGAAAAATCAGTCGACTTTAAAGAAAGCTTATCATATAAAGTTCTTGCAGAAAATTCTTTACCATTAATACTAATAGTAATAATTCGATTAGTACTACTTCTTTTTAAAACCTTAACATCAAAATTATCAGAATTTTCCAATCCAAGTTTACTATAAAAATCATTAATACTCATCGTTGTAGTAGATCTAAAAGCTGAACTAGTATTTTCATCCCAACCTGATTTAACACTTTTCAAATAAGGCAAATCAACACTAAATACCGTAGCTGCATCCTCCGTATAACCATTACTAGTAGAAAAAAACATAGCATCAATAACCTCCCCATTATAATCCAAATATTCCAAAGTTGTTTCATTAACAGCCTCTCTAAGTTTATTAATATTAACTATATAATTATCACCCCAAGCATTCTTTAAATAACTATCATCTAAATAGACTTGATTCATAACAGAATCAACAACATCATAATCATTTTCTTTGTTATATAAGATACGTTTAAGAGCATAGCTCCTAGCAGCCACAGCTTGTGCCTTAAAAGCTTCTTTTTCAAAAGAAATAGGCATTTCCCCCGCTAAAACACCAACAATATATTCCTCAAAAGGTATATTTTGTATTTCATTAGTAGAAGTTCTTTTAACTCTAATAAAATAATTAGATTCATAATTAAGCTTAATTTCTTTAATTTTTGGTGTTTTATAAAAGTTAACTATCAAAAAAGGAACAAAAATAACAATTATAACTATTAATAATATCTTCTTCATATAATAATTATATTCCTCAAATATTAAAAAAAATGTCAAAAAAAAGAAGTAATAATTATTTACCACTTCTTAACATTTCAAAAGTAACATTTGAAGTTTTTGGAAGAACGCCATTTTGTTCATTAGCATGTGCCAAATCAAATAAAGTACCTTTACCATATCCAACATTACCACCAGTATCAAGAACAATAGCAAGAAAAGGATCCATGCCAGGAATATTACTTACTCTAAATATTGAATAAAAAGGAATACTCTTATCAGCAGCTAAAATTCTAACAGTACCAAATTCTAAATCATTATAATAAATAGATTCATGTAAATTATGACCACTAGCAGTAATTCCAGAACAACCAGCACAATCTGGTCCATAACCTGTAATAGTACCAACTTCAGTTTTTATTACAGCTCTATCATAAAATAAATTAGGTTCAGGAGTAACAACAATTTCTTCTTCTTCCTTTTTATCTTCTTCTTTCTTTTCTTCTACTACATCTTGAGCTTTAGTTTTTTCATCTTCTAAAGGAACAACAGTATCATCAGTAGAAGATTCATTTTTCTTTTCTTCTTCAAAAAGAACCAAAGTTCTATCTGCCATTTTATTAAAATTATTATTAGCAATAATAGTCACATTTTTATTACTTCCAACAGTGCCAAATAATAAAAACAAAAATACAAAAACTACTAATAATTGTGAAGAAACAGTTATAACCATAGTAGTTATTTTCTTCATTCATCTCACCTCATTAATATTTTCAGCATATTAATTGTATCATTATTTAGAAGAAAAGTCAAATATCCTCTCTGCATTATCACTCGTAACCCTTGAAACATCTACGATTGAGGCTTCTTTAAGCACTGCAATTTTATTTGCTATAAAAGAAATATTTTTAGAACTATTAATTTCTCCTCTATAAGGTTCAGGAGTCAAATAAGGAGAATCAGTCTCTAATAATATATATGCTAAAGGAACGCTTTTTACCACTTCTTTAATATTTTTAGCATTCTTAAAAGTAACAACCCCGCCTACTCCTATCATATATCCAAGTTTAATAAATTCATGAGCCATTTCCACCGAACCACTAAAAGCATGTATACTACCCCTTAATTTATAATCTTTTAATATATTATATGTGTCCCCTACGGCATCTCTACTGTGTACAATAATAGGCTTTTCATTTTTAGAAGCAATATCAAGTTGTCTCTTAAATATCGTTTTTTGAAGTTCACGATTAGTATCTTCATAATGATAATCAAGACCAATTTCACCAATTCCAACAATCTTATTATTATTAATATTTTCCTCTAACCAATCAAAATATTCATCTTTAAAGCCATCAAGTTCGCTTGGATGAAATCCAAGTGTACCATAAATACAATCATACTTATTAACAAGTTCTAATACTTCTTTATTTGAAGCAATATCACAACCACTAACAATAATCTTACTAACTCCATTATTTAAACATTCCAAAATAACACTATCTAAATCATTATAATACTCTTTAAACAAATGAGCATGTGTATCAATAAACATAACTACCTCCATAAAAAAATTATACTATAACCATATAGTACAATTATTTAAAACTTTTTTCAATATAAAATAATAAAATACATAAAAAGATAATTCCAACATATATAAAATCAATAAAATTACCATATAAATATAATACTATTAAAATAATAACTCCTAATATACAAATTAAAACATCAAATATACTGCTACTCTTAATTCTAAGCATCGCATTCTTCTCCCTTTCTTGTTACATCAGAGCTACAAAAAAAATATAACATAAAAATATAACATAGTAAAGAAAAATAAAAAAACTTTACACATAAAAAAACAATAGACGTAAAATCTATTGTTCAAACTTAATTTTCAATTCTTTTAAATAATACTTCAGGTTTATTAACCTTAGTCCCACTTTTATATCCACCAAATTTACAAATAGAATCATAATCAGTAACATCCGTATTAATTTGTTCAAAAATCTTTGCACTAGTACCAGGAATAAAAGCTTCAAGAAGTATAGCATTAATTCTAATACATTCAACTAAATTATATATAACAGTAGCAAGTCTATCTCTCTTATCCTCTTCTTTATAAAGTACCCAAGGCATAGTATCATCAATATATTTATTACATTCTCTAAGTAAATCAAATATACATTCTAAAGCCTTAGACACCTCAAGCTTATCCATATGCAAATCAACTTTATCCTTAAGTTCTAAAGTATGCTTAATAAGCACATCATCAATATCGTTAGATACGCCTTTATCATAAACAACACCATCAAAATACTTATTAGCCATTCCGATTGTTCTATTAACCAAATTGCCAAGAATATTAGCTAAATCACCATTTGTTCTAGCCACTAAAGCTTCTTCTGAAAAATTACCATCACTACCAAAAGGAACCTCTCTCAAAGCAAAATATCTAACAGCATCTACACCATAACTATCAATATATTCTCTAGGATCTTTATAATTACCTAAACTCTTAGATATTTTACCACCATTAATAACAAGCCAACCATGACCAAAAACCTTTTTAGGTAATGGTAAATCAAGTGCCATTAACATAATTGGCCAAATAATGGTATGAAATCTAACAATTTCTTTACCAACAATATGTAAATCACAAGGCCAATATTTTTTAAATAAAGAATCGTCATCACTTAAATATCCTAAAGCGGACAAATAATTAGCAAGAGCATCTACCCAAACATAAACAATATGTCCAGGATCAAATGTAACCGGTATTCCCCAATCAAAAGAAGTTCTAGACACACATAAATCCTCAAGTCCTGGTTTAATAAAATTATTAATCATTTCATTTTTTCTAGAAATAGGTTCTATAAAATCAGGATTCTCATCATAAAATTTAATAAGTCTATCTTGGTACTTAGAAAGATTAAAGAAATAAGCCTCTTCACTAACCTCATATACATCTCTACCACAATCAGGACATTTACCATCTATAAGCTGTGTTTCAGTCCAAAAAGACTCACATGGTGTACAATAAAGCCCCTTATATTCACCTTTATAAATATCTCCCTTATCATATAACTTTTTAAATATTTTTTGTACACATTCAACATGCTCTGGATCAGTAGTTCTAATAAATTTATCATAGCTAATATCTAAACTTTTCCATAAATCTTTAGCATTACCAACAATTTCATCAACATATTCTTTTGGAGTAACTCCAGCTTCAGTAGCCTTTTTTTGTATTTTTTGACCATGCTCATCAGTACCCGTTAAATAAAATACATCATACCCAGTAAGCCTTTTATACCTAGCAATAGCATCCGCTATAATAGTAGTATAACAGTGTCCAATATGAAAATTTGCACTTGGATAATATATAGGTGTTGTAATATAAAATTTCTTATTATTCATTATTATCATCTCCCTTATTAGTACTACCAATACCACCCAATCTAATATCAGTAGTTTCATCATCGTCAGTAATTAAAAATGGCATAAAAATACCTTGAACTATTCTATCACCTTTTTTAATTTCTAAAACCTTATCTCCCTCATTCATCAAGCATACAAAAATATGACCTTCATTCTCACTATTATTATAATAATCTGCATCAATAATACCAACCTGATTACACATCCGTATATTCCACTTAAATCCCAAACTACTACGAATATAAATACCCAAAAATTCATTACTATTCATTGAAGCTTTTATACCAGTAGGAATAACTCTTCTCTCTCCAGGACTTAAAGTAAACGATATAACACTATAGAAGTCATAACCAGCACTATTTAAAGTACTTCTTTTAGGCAATATAATATCATCATAATTAGCATCAGGTACATCTTTCAAAAACTCACTCTTACTTATCTTTTCAAATTTTCTCATAATAAACACCTCCTATAAAGCAAAAAAATAAAGTAGTCAAAGGACGAATAAACAATCCGCGGTACCACCTTATTTTATAATAATACACTCATTAAGTTCTAACGTAACAACCGACTATACCTATTAGATATAATAGCTCCAGAACCATCTATAATAGCTTTTCTTATCTAATTTCCACCAACATAGACTCTCTATAAATATTACTATTACTCTTTCCTTCATCGCTTTACAGAAAGTATTTTATCATATAAAAAATATAATTTCAAGTACTTTTTATTATTTCTTAAAGAGTTTAATTCTATCAAAAAAAAATTGAGTTCATTGTCTCTTTTTCAAAATACTATCACGTATCAAAAAAACCATAGTTTAAACTATGATTAATCAGCAAACTGTGTACTAAGTAATCTAGACAAAATAATTCCCATTTTATCTTCTACATCAGTAATAGGTGTATCAGTAGAAATAATAATAACACTACCAATCGCATCACCATTATCCACTATTGAAGAAAAAGAATAATACCCATTTTCATCCTCTTCCTTAATTATTTGAAATATTTTCTTCTGCTTTTCCGAAAAAGAATCACGTCTCTCAATACTTCTTTCCGTAAACTCATTTACTTCTTTACCTAAATATTTTTTCTTAAGAGGACCCGCCACTGCAATAACCTTATCCCTATCAGTAACAATAATATTATGCTTAATAATTGTATTAAAAGCTTCAACATAATCAACAGAAACATTTTCAATAGTCTCAAGTTGAGAATACTTTTTCAAAATAATATTATTACTTTCTAAAAAAATTTCTAAACTATCACCATTCTTAATTCTTAAATTCTTTCTAATTTCTTTTGGTATAACAATTCTACCAAGTTCATCTATTCTTCTAATAACACCAGTTGTTTTCATACATTCACCATACTTTCTTTAATATTCTGTCAAATAAAGAAAGAAATATACAAATAAACAAAAAAGAAATAAAATTTTACACTCTATTTCTTTACATCTTTAATGATTAAATCAAGCAAATCATTTAAGTAATATACAAAATGTTTATTCAACTTAATTGTATCCAATATAATATGAATCTGATTATTATTATAAGAAAATCTAAAATACTTAGATATCTCATAAGCATCAAAAAATAATTTTTCACCATCAATTTCTTTTGACAAATACTCTGGAAGTACAATTTCAACATATGTTTTAGTTTGTTTAGTCTCAGTAATATCAAGACATTTAGCCTGTTTCTCAAACCACTCTTCATGCATATAAACAATCATTTCATCAGTAACATTACCAAATCTATCTTTTAAAGTATTAATAAGTTTGTCTATATCATCTTTAGAATTTATGTCATTAATGAGCTTATGAACCCCAATTTTAATCTCATCATCAGGAGCATACTCTGAAGAAATATGAGTCTCAACCTCTATCAATGGTTTTACACTTTCTTCTTTATCAGAAGAAACATTAATTCCTTTTAATTTGTCAACTTCTTCTTTTAACATTTTAAGATACAAATCAATACCAACACTATCGATAAATCCAGATTGTTCACTACCAAGCACATCACCAGCTCCCCTAATAGATAAATCTCTCATAGCAATTTTAAAACCACTACCAAGTTCAGTAAATTCTTTTATCGTATTAAGTCTTTTAACAGCTAAATCATTAAGTTCTTTCCTATTATCATACATAAGATATGCATAACCAATTCTATCACTCCTACCTATTCTACCCCTAATTTGATATAATTGAGATAATCCAAACTTATCAGCATCAAGAATAATTAAAGTATTAACATTAGGAATATCAATACCAGTCTCAATTATAGTAGTACATAAAAGAATATCAAATTCATGATTAGTAAAATCAATCATAATATTTTCAAGTTCCATTTTAGTCATTCTACCATGAGCATATCTAATACTAGCCTCAGGTACTAGCTTTTTAATTTCATCTAATTTATTATCAATTCTTTCAACACTATTATAAAGCATAAATATTTGACCATTTCTTGATAATTCTTTATAAATAGCATCTTTTATAATATTAATGCTCTCGGGCATAACATACGTTTGAATAGGTCTTCTCTTCTCAGGTGGTGTCTCAATAAGTGCAAGTCCCCTAATACCAGACATTGACATTTGAAGAGTTCTAGGTATTGGTGTAGCAGATAAAGTAAGAATATCAATACTAGTCTTATACTTCTTAATTTTCTCTTTATGAACAACCCCAAATCTCTGTTCCTCATCAATAATAAGAAGACCCAAATCCTTAAAATCAACTTTGTCATTTAAAAGCTTGTGCGTACCAAACAGAATATCAATCTTACCAGTCTTAAGTTTATCAAAGATAATATTTTGCTCCCGAATAGAAGTAAATCTATTAAGAAGTGCAATATTAATAGGAAAATCACTAAATCTTTCTATAGCAGCATTATACTGTTGACTAGACAAAATAGTAGTCGGACAAAGATAAGCTACCTGTTTACCATCATTAACTGCTTTAAAAATAGCCTTAAATGCAACTTCTGTTTTACCATATCCAACATCTCCACATAATAGCATATCCATAGGTTTACTTTTTTCCATTTCCGTCTTAATAATTTGTGTAGCTCTAATTTGATCAGCAGTAGGTTCATATTTAAATTTACTCTCAAACAAAATTTGATTTTCATCATCATGACTAAAAGCATAACCAACAGAATTTTCTCTTTCAGCGGACACTCTAATTAAATCACTAGCAATATTTTCAAGCTTACTTCTAACCCTTGCCTTTTTCTTATTCCAAGAATCACCACCAAGCTTATCAAGTCTAACAATAGCACCGTCTCTACCAGTAAATTTAGTAATTTTATCAATTTTTTCTACTGGTAAATATAAAATATCACCATCAGCATAAAGAAGTTTAATATAATCTTTTTTTAATCCATTCTTAGTTAAAGTACAAATTTCAATATATTGACCTATACCATGATCAATATGAACAATATAATCACCTTTTTCTAAGTTATCAATATTACTAATTTTACTACCAACTTTATATTTACTTTTAACTTTTTTCCTATTTTCAATTTTACCAAATAAATCATTAGAAGAAATAACAACATAATCATCATATATAAAACCATTAACAATATATTTATTAATAATATTAATTTTATTTTTAACAATTTCATTTTCATTAGTAATAATAACATCATTTAAAATATCCAAATAAGTAATAATTCTCTTAACAACATTCTTATCATCAATACACATAATAACTGTTTTACCACTAGAAATATATTTATGAATACTTATTTTAATCTTTTCAAAATTACCCATATAATTATCAATATTATAAGATAAAAAATTATGTTTAAACTTAACATCAAGATCAATTAAATTATCAAATTCCAATATATAAATTATATTATCATATTTAACATCTGAAATATCAAACATATAATTAGTCTTAATACTATCAGACATTTCATTATCATAATTAATAATACTTTCCCTAAGTAGTCTATAACCAGATATAATCTGATTATAATCATAATAAATAAGAGTAAAATTATCCAAATAGTTCCATATACCATAAACAATATCAGAAAAATTAGAAAGATATTTTTGTTTATACAAACTACTATCAATACTATTTTTATTATCAACTAAAAATTCTGTAAAAGGATAAATACTAACTTTTTCAATACTTTTACTTGAATATTGACTATCCAAATCAAAATATTTAATACTATCAATAGTATCACCCCAAAACTCAATTCTAATAGGATTATCAAAACCAATAGGAAAAATATCAATAACATACCCCCTAATAGCCATTTCACCAGTTTTAGTAACAAGTGGTACCTTATCATAACCTAATTCAAAAAAAATATTAATAAGTTCATCTCTATTTACATCATCATTTACACCCAAATTAACAATTTTACTCTTATATAAATTTTTATTAGGCAAATATCTAAGTAAACCCATTAAATTACAAATTACAATATATTTATCATTATTTATAACTTTGTTTAATGTATTAAGTCTTTCAATCATTAATTCAGGACTCAAGGCAGAAACTTCGCTAGACATAAAATCATCCATAGGAAAAAACAAAACCTTATTAGTATAATTACTAATTCTATTATACAAATCATTAGCTTCATATAAAGAATTAGTAACAAGTAAAATATTACAATTGTTCTTTTTAAAATAGTCATATACATATATACTATTAAGTTCCCTGTTAAGTCCAGTAACCAAATATTCACTCTTATTATCAATCATAAATAAGTTATCAAAAAAACTCACATTATCATCTCCATAGACAAAAGATACAACTATGTGTATCTTAATTATTTTTATTATTATAAATTTGTTTTAAAGTATTAACATCATATGAAATAAAATCTTCTACAAGATCATATAATTTTTCATAAGAATTATTAAGTATTTTAATTTCATCATTACTAAATTTACCCAAAACATAATCTTTAGTATCAATAGCCTTATCATTAGAAATTCCTATTTTTAACCTAGAAAACCTCTGACTACCAAGTTTATTAATAATATCTTTAATACCATTATGACCACCACTAGAACTATCAAATACAAATCTAATTTTGCCAAGCACCATATCCAAATCATCATGAATAATCAAAATATCAGATAATTCTATATTATAATAATTAACATATAAAACAACAGAACTACCAGATAAATTCATATAAGTTAAAGGTTTAATAAAAATTACTTTTTCGTCATTTAAATTAAAATAGCATTCTAAAGCATTAAACTTTTTATTTTCATTAAATGATAAATCATACTTTTTTACTAGCAAATCAATAACGTTAAAGCCAACATTATGCCTTGTATTACTATAATCTCTTCCTGGATTACCAAGACCAACAATTAATTTCATTAATTATCCTCCTTATGATATTCTTTATAAATAACGTTTTTAGGAACATTTCTATCTTTAGCAACTTTTTTTATTGAAGTCATTATATCAAAGCCAGTCCTAATATAATTATCAACAGCGTCCTTAATAGTAATATTATTATCAACAATTTTATCTTTAACACCATCAACAGCAATAACAAATTCACCCATTTCAGGAATAATATTAATAACGTCACTAATTTTACCACGATAAACAGTCTCAAATTTTTTTGATATTTCTCTAGATATACTAATATTTCTATCACCAAATATATCAAGCATCATATTTAAAGTTCTAATTATCCTATGTGGTGCCTCATAAAATATAATAGTTTCCTCTTCATCTGATAACCTTTCAAGTTCATTCTTTTTTAAACTATCCTTACTATCTAAAAAGCCATAAAACAAAAAAGGTTGCGGAGCAAGTCCTGAAGTAATAAGAGCAGGAACAAAAGCAGTAGGTCCAGGAAGAGCAACAACATTATAATTATTATCTGTTATATATTTAACAGTTTTGTAACCCGGATCACTAATAATAGGTGTCCCTCTATCAGTAACCAAAGCAATATTATCACCATTTTTCAAATATTCCAATACCTTTTCCTTTACAACATCTTCATTATGTTCATGAAGAGAAATAAGTTTTTTATTAATTCCCAAATAATTAAGTAAATTTAAAGTTACTCTAGTATCCTCAGAAAAAACAACAGCAACATCATTTAAGACTTTTACACTTCTATAAGTAATATCATCCAAATTTCCAATAGGCGTAGATACCAAATATAAAGTAGGCTTACCATCATAACTATTTTGTAACATATAATCACTCTCCAAACATAAAATTAACCTCATCAGTATAATTACCATTTTCATCATAAATAATTAATGGTGGTAATAATTTCAAACCAGGTTTACCGTTTTTTATACCTTCAATCAAAAACAATTCACTTTTTTTATTAATTTTTGAATAAATAAATCTAATCTTTTTAGGTTCAAGATTATATTTATTCATAACATTTAAAATTTCAACCAATCTTTCAGTTCTATGAACTATAGCTATTCTACCATTGTTTTTTAATAACTTTCTACTAATAGCAAAAACATCTTCCAATTTAAGTGTATCTTCATGTCTTGCCAAAGATTTAACAGAGTTATTATTTTTAAATCTATTATCATTAGTTTTAAAATAAGGCGGATTACAAGTAATAACATCAAACGTATCAGAATCAAACATATTAACCAAACTTTTTGCATCATCATTAATAAGCTTAATTTGATCTTTCATATTATTTTCGTTAATAGAAATAACTCCCAAATTATAAATAACTTTTTGAATTTCTACACCATATATTTTAGCATTAGTCCTAAAAGATAACAACATAGGAATAGGAGCATTTCCTGTAGCAATATCAAGTAACATTTTATCTCTTTTATTAATAGTAACAAAATTAGCAAGTAGAACAGAATCTAAAGAGAACTTAAAATAATCAGTATCTTGAAAAATATAACTATCAGCATAATTTAAAAGTCTATTTCGTACTATCATTTTTATCAACTTCAATCAATTCATCATCAACTAAGATTTTATATTTATGTAAAAGTGGTGCTGAAGTAATTACTTTTCCTTCTTTGCCATTAATTATAACCTTTTTACCAACATCTGGAATATCTTTTTTAGCATCCAAATATTGCTCATTCTCGTAATTTAAACAACACAAAAGTCTACCACAAACACCATTAATTTTAGTAGGATTAAGAGCTAGTCCTTGATTTTTTGCCATACTAATAGAAACAGTATCAAAATTAGTAAGAAAAGTGCTACAGCATAAAAAACGTCCACAAGGACCAATACCACCTATTTCCTTCGCCTTATCTCTAATTCCTATCTGCCTAAGTTCTATTCTAGTTCTAAGTTTTGCTCCCAATTCTTTTGCCAAATTTCTAAAATCAACTCTTTCATCAGACAAAAATCTAAATAATAACTGACTTTTATCAAAATTATATGTAGCATCAATAATATTCATATTCAAATTGTTTTTCATTACAATAGATCTACATTTTTCTAAAGCAACTTTAGCAGCTTCAATATTTTTTAAATATTGAAGATAGTCCTTTTTAGTAGCAATCCTAACAATTTTCTCATAATCAGAATTTTCAGGAACATCCATAAAATCAATAACTCTAGCAATTTGTAATCCTCTTTCATCAAGAACAATTACCATTAAATTAATTTTTAAATTAAGATCATTAGAATCATAATATAAAATTTTTCCATTTTCATTAATTTTTACACCAACTACTTTCATTAATAATCACCACACATATCTATAATCATTTTATCTATAATCAAATTAATATTCAAATTTTTTTTCAAATTATTTTTTACATTATCAAGTATTTCAATTTTATTTGCTACACTTTCAATAGAATTAAAATTAGCTATGTTACAAACATCAGAAGTTTTATCACGGTAAAAATCAATTTTACCATTAGCTATATATTTAATAACATCAAAATAGAAATTAATCATAAGTTCAACTGCCATAATATTATCTTCTCTATCTTTAAAATTATTATGCCATAATTTTCTAGTATAAATCATAGCATCCATACCATTTTTTTCAATATAACATATGAAATTAATAACACATTCGATAATATTACTAATTTTATCATTATCAAAATATTTACCATTATTAAACAAATAACGAAAGTTGTCATTAGAATAATCTGACAATTTTTTCTTATTAAGTTTAATAATTTGACATCTAGAAAGAATAGTTGGTAAAACCAAATTAATATTATCAACAATCAAAATAGCTATAATGTCGTCAACAGGCTCCTCCAAAAATTTCAGAATAGAATTTGCAGTTTGAACATTCATTTTATCAGCAGATTTAATAATATATATTTTTTTTCTTCCTTCTACAGCCTTTTTGCTAAATTCATTTTGTAAATCAATTATCTGATTTTTTTTAATCCAAAGTCCATCAGGCTCAATAACCATAACATCTAAATAGTTTCCTTCATCTATTCTCATGCATACTTTAATAGCACTACTTTCATCATCATATTCCAAGCAAACAATCGATTTAACAAAAGACAAAACAATATCCATAACATCAGGATTGCCATTAGAATTAAACAAATACGCATGTGAAAGTTTATTATTATTTATAGCATTCATCATAGTATTATAGGCAATAGCCTGTCCATTTTTATAAATATCTAACATCAAATCACCACCTAAAAAATAAATAATGAAAATAAACAAAACATTAAAATAAAAGGAAAACCTAAAAAAGCAGTTAACATAACGTTAAAAATATTAATAGGTAATATAACATTTAAAGGAAATACAACAATATTAAAAGCATAAATAAACAAAATACCAAAAATAATTTTTTTTATAAACCAGATAATTTTAGAAAACATAATAAACATCACCACTAAAATATATGATATTATAAATTTTATATGTCTTTTCTACCTTCTAAAGCAAATTCTAGCGTCATTGCATCTATATATTCAATATCAGTTCCCATAGGAATACCAGTAGCAATTCTAGTAACCTTAATATTCTTATTTTCTAATATCTTTTTAATATATTGCATAGTAGTTTCTCCTTCTATAGAAGGTTTTAGTGCCATAATAATTTCATTAATAGATTCCTTATCTACCCTATCGATTAATTTATTAATATTAATATCATCAGGTCCAATACCATCTAAAGGAGAAATAAGACCACCAAGAACATGATACTTACCATTATAAATATTAATCTTTTCAAACAAGGAAATATCTTTTGCCTTTTCTACAACAAAAATTATATTACTATTTCTTTCTTTATCTGAACAAATACTACAAATATCAGAATCAGCAATATTACCGCAAATTTCACAAGTAGTAATCTTATCCCTAATATCTATAATAGCATCAGAAAAAGAAGTAAGTTTTTCTTTATTAAAACTAATCAAAGAAAAAGCAAGTCTTTCCGCAGTTTTTTCTCCTATACCAGGCAAATCCTTAAAGCAGTCAATTATATTTCTAATACATTTAGGATACATTTTACATCAAACCATTAAACATTTGGCCATATTTACCAAATTTATCAGCCTTATCAGCTTCCATCTTTTCAATTGCACTATTAACTGCTACTAAAATCATATCCTCAATAATTTCCTTATCATCAGAAGAAAAATCATTCATATCAATATTTAAAGAAATAAGTTTTCCTTTACCACTGATAACAGCAGTGACCATTTGAGATTTTCCTTCATATTTTTTAGATTCCAACTCAGTCTGAGCTTTTTCAATATCTTTTTGCATTTTTTTTGCTTGCATCATTAAATTTTGCATATTCATTTAAATCATCCTCTCTATTTATATTCTATTACACTATCCCCTAATAAATCAATCAATTCATCAACAGGATTATTATTTTTTATCTCATCAACATTACTTTTATGCATTTCTTTAACAGAATACTTAATACCTTTTTTAATATTACTAACATATTTATTTTTTTCGGCTTGCCAACGAACATTAGTAATAGCAACAGCAGAAATATTAAAATCAAATAATTTCCTAAAAAATGTTTCAACCTCAATAATATCATCATTAACTCTATCAACCATTGAATTTAAATCGATAGCAACAATAATATATTTCTCAGAAGCAACAACAGGCACAAAGTCTTTTAACAATCCAGAAACAACCGAAAATTTTTCATCAGTTAAATAATCATCTATCAAAGACCAATTATTTTTAACTTTATTTAAAACATCCTTTGAAGCTGTAGCAAGTGCATTATTTACCCTCACATTTATTTCATCATCAGACATTTTTTGAATATTATCCACTTTTTTTATTTCCCGGGAAATATTTTTCTCATTTTTATTATTTTCTACAGCATTGTTTTCATTTTTTTCTACAGTTCCATCAATTTTTATATTATTATTATCACTCTTTTTGTATATTGCATCTGAAAATTTAAGAATAAAAGTCATAAATACAATACTACCATGCGTAGAAGATTTTATTGTAGTTTGAATATCATTTAAATTTTCAATCAAGTCATACAACAAATTATCACTATATAATTTTGAAACTTTAATAATATAATCATTTTTTATTTCAACATTAGATAATATCTTTGCATTTTTATATAAAATAACGTCTTTTAAAAAAATCAATAATTCTTGAAGGAATTTAATAATTTCTTTCCCTTCGTTATCCAAATTATCAACAAAATCAATAATATCAACTTTATCATTATTATATATATCATTAATTAAAGTAAATAATTCATCATAGGAAACAGAACCATTAACATCATAAACGTCATTTAAAGTAATTTTAGAATTACTATAAGAAATAAGTTGATCTAACATATTAATAGAATCCCTCATACCACCATCGGAAAGCCTTGCTATTTCAAATAAAGCATCATTATCAATATTAATATCTTCCAATTTTACTATATCTTTTAATCTATCAACAATTTTATTATCACTAATCTTAGAAAATCTAAATTTTTGACACCTTGATGAAATAGTAAGTGGAATTTTAGAAGGTTCTGTAGTCGCCAAAATAAAAATAACGTGACTAGGAGGCTCCTCTAAAGTTTTCAATAAAGCATTAAAAGCCTGATTAGTAAGCATATGAACCTCATCAATAATATAAACTTTATATTTAGCACTACTAGGAACCAAATTAATTTTATCCCTAAGTTCTCTAATTTCATCAACACCATTATTTGAAGCTGCATCTATTTCAACAATATCATTACTATTGTTAAAATTTAAACAATTATAACATTTACCACAAGGCTTAGAATCAACTAAATGTTCACAATTAACAAGTCTAGCAATTATTTTAGCTACAGTAGTTTTACCAGTTCCTCTAGGACCACTAAAAAGATAGGCATGAGATACTTTACCATTAGCAATAGCATTTTTTATAACAGTTACAACTTCTTCTTGACCATATACATCATCAAAATCGATAGGTCTATATTTACGATATAAAGCCAAATAACTCATATAAACAAAATCAACCTCCACTGCCTATATTATAACATAAAAACAAGAGAAATAATTATTTTTTTCTCTTATTTTTAAAAAAATCAGATAATAATTTAGAACATTCTTTGTTATCAACAAATTCAGCATTCACTGCTTTCTTAATAGCATTTGCATCATACATTTGTTCGCTATTATTTTTAGTTCCAAAATAAACTTTTTTTATACGACTTTCAATAATAGCACCCATACACATCATACAAGGCTCCAAAGTGACATATAAAACACAATTATTAAGTCTCCAACTACAAAGTTTTTCACAAGCATCACTAATAGCAACAATTTCAGCATGCATAATGCTATTATTTGTCTTCTCACGACAATTATGAGCTTTTGAAACCAACTTACCATTATAAAAGATAGCACATCCAACAGGTATTTCATCATTTTTGTAAGCAATTCTTGCCTCTTCTATAGCAATTATCATAAAACTTTCATTCATCAATATCACCATCACTAATTTGATTCAAATTAATAACAATATTAACATATAAATATACATTTAATCAATACAAATCTTTAAAATATATTAATAATTTTGTGGATAACTATGTTTCACGTGAAACATAATAAAAAATATATTAATATTTATAATATAAAAATAATAATAAACAAGAAACTGTTGATAACTATGTTTCACGTGAAACATTAAATAGTAATCTAACAAATAAAAGCAAAAAATAATATTAAACATTATTATTCTTATTAAAAAAAATATTAAATAAGAATAATTTTTAAATTTTGTAAAAAAATAAATATAAAATTTTATTATTTAAAATCTAATAAAACATATTAATATTTATGATATAAAAATAATAATAAACAAAAAATTGTTGATAACTATGTTTCACGTGAAACATAATAAAAAATTATTATTAAGAATGTTAATAATTTTTTCACTAAACTACAATTAAATATCATAGTCATATATTTTATAAATACAAAATTAATTAATTAATAATAATAAAACTATTAACAGCTACGTTCCACGTGAAACATTAAATAGTAATCTTACAAATAAAAACAAAAAATAATATTAATAAATATAAATACATATGATTATATTATAATAAAGTAATAAAAAATCATGTTTCACATGAAACATGATTTAAAAATATTCTAATTTTAATAATCAATAAAGAAAAGTGAATCACATATAGAATATAAAAAAAAAAGATACACACGCCAATGTAATGTTAAAGCTGCTGGCTTCCGCCCCTGACTTGGTTCCATCAATTAACGTTGTATCAATATCATTTTACAATAAAATTAAAAGAAATGCAATTAAAATAAATAATTATCTATCAACAAGTAAATAAAATATATTAAAACAAACGAACAAATGTATTTAAATTATTATATAAATACATAAAATAAAAGAAAGCAAATATATTATTCACTTTCCTTTTCATCATCATTATCATAATTTTTTTCCTTATCAACAATAGCAGTAGAACTAACAATACTATCTTCTTTTAAATTAATAAGCTTAACACCTTGAGTAACTCTACTCATCGTAGATATCTTATCAACAGCCAATCTAATAATAATACCAGAATCAGTAATAATCATTAAATCCTTACTATCATCAACAGTCTTAAATGACACAATAGAACCATTCTTTTCTGTAATATTAACCGTTTTTACACCTTTTCCACCACGATTAGTAATTCTATATTCATCAACAGGAGTCTTCTTACCATAACCATTTTCAGTAATAACAAGTACATACTCATTAGGTTCAACAATCTCCATACCAACAAGTATTCCATCATCTAGATTAATACCCCTAACACCAGAAGCACTTCTACCCATAATTCTAACAGCATCCTCATTAAATCTAACCATTCTACCATTAGAAGAAGCCATCAATATCTCATCAGTACCAGTAGTCTTTTTAACAGATACAAGTTCATCATCATCTTTTAAAGTAATAAACTTCTTACCATTAGTCCTAATACTATCAAATTCAGATATATCAGTCCTTTTAATTAAACCACTCTTAGTAGCAAATACTAAACATTTGTATTCATCATCATTAGATATTTTCAATAAAGAAGTAACCTTTTCATCTTTATCTAAAGATAATAAATTAATAATAGGTAATCCCTTAGATTGTCTACTATATTCAGGAATCTCATAACCCTTAATTCTATATACCTTTCCCTTATTAGTAAACATAAGAATATAATCATGACTAGTAGCATTAATCAAATGCTCTACAAAATCCTCTTCATTAGTAGCCATACCTTTAACACCCATACCACCTCTATTTTGAGTTTTATAAGTATCAGCAGGTAATCTCTTAATATACCCCTTATTAGTTAAAGTAATAACAACATTCTCAACAGGAATTAAAGATTCATCTTCAATATAATCAATAGCAGTCATATCAATATGTGTTCTTCTCTCATCAGCATATTTATCTTTAATTTCAAGCATTTCAGTCTTAATAACATCAAGAATCTTCTCTTCACTAGCTAATATTTCTTCTAATTCCTTAACTAATTTTTCAAGTTCAGCAATCTCTTCTTCAATCTTAGATTTTTCAAGTCCAGTAAGTCTCTTTAATCTCATATCAAGAATAGCCTGAGATTGAACCTCTGATAAAGCAAAATTAGACATAAGTCCAGCTTTAGCCTCATCGTCATCAGCAGACTCTCTAATAATCTTAATAACTCTATCAATATTATCAAGAGCAATCTTTAAACCATCTAATATATGTAATCTATCTTTATATCTCTTTAAATCAAATTGACATCTACGATAAATAACATGTTTCTGATGATCAATATACTTCTCAATAATCTCTCTTAAACCAAGAGTTCTAGGACTACCATCAACAAGCATTAAAAAATTAATACCATAAGAAGTTTGAAGCTGTGTATGCTTATATAAATTATTTAAAACAACATTAGCATTAGCCTCTTTCTTAACATCAATAACAATCTTAATACCCTCTAAAGCCGATTCATCACTTAAATTAGAAATACCATCAATAACCTTATCTCTAACAAGTTCACCAATTCTTTGAATCAAAGCCTTCTTATTAACTTGATATGGAAGCTCTGTAATAACGATTCTGTGCTTATTATGAGCTTCTTCAACAGTAGCCATACCTCTAATAGTAATAGCTCCTCTACCGCTCTCGTACGCCCTTTTAATACCACTATTACCAAGAATAACACCAGCAGTAGGAAAATCAGGTCCCTTAATATATTGCATAAGTTCAGTAACAGTAATATCTGGATTATCAATATAAGCAACACATCCATCAATAACTTCACCCAAGTTATGTGGTGGAATATTAGTAGCCATACCAACAGCAATACCCATATTACCATTAACTAATATATTAGGAAATCTACTAGGCAAAACAACAGGTTCCTTTCTCTGACCATCATAATTTTCTGAAAAATCAACAGTATCCTTATTTAAATCTCTTAAAAGTTCCATCGATATCTTAGCAAGTCTAGCTTCAGTATAACGACTAGCAGCAGCACCATCACCATCAATAGAGCCAAAATTACCATGTCCATCAACAAGAGTATGTCGATAAGTAAAATCTTGTGCCATTCTTACCATAGATTCATAAATAGCAGAATCACCATGTGGATGATAATGACCCATAACAGCACCAACAGCATTAGCAGATTTCTGATATTTCTTATCAGGAGTCATACCCTCTTCATATAAAGTATATAAAATTCTTCTATGAACAGGCTTAAGACCATCTCTAACATCAGGAAGAGCTCTAGCAACAATAACACTCATCGAATAATCAAGAAAAGACTTCCTCATTTCACCAACAATATTAACAGCTACTTTTCTATCTCTCTCATGATTATTATCTTCTCCCATATCTTCTATATTTAAATTTTTATCTATATTCTTATCTTCCATCATAAACCTCCTATATATCCAAATTCTCTACAAATAAAGCATTATCTTCAATAAACTTTCTTCTAGGTTCAACTTCTTCACCCATAAGTAATTGGAATGTTTCATCAGCAAGAATAGCATCATCCAAAGTAACTTGTTTTAGTATTCTCTTATCAATACCCATTGTTGTTTCTCTAAGTTCTTCAGGATTCATCTCTCCTAAACCTTTCATTCTACCAATTTCATACTTCGTATTAAGAGGTAAAGTAGCTAAATATTCATCTCTTTCAGCCTCATCAAGTACATATTTAATATTTTTACCATGTTTAATTGAATATAAAGGTGGTTGTGCAGCATATATATGTCCATTTTCTACTAATGGCTTAAAATACCTATAAAATAAAGTAAGTAATAATGTTCTAATATGCGCTCCATCAACATCAGCATCAGTCATAATAATTATCTTATAATATCTTAACTTAGATATATCAAATTCTTCACCAATACCAGTACCTAAAGCCGTAATCATCGTTCTAATCTCTTCATTAGCAAGAATTCTATCTAATCTAGCCTTCTCTACATTAAGTATTTTACCTCTAATAGGAAGGATAGCCTGCGTAATAGGATCTCTTCCCATCTTAGCACTACCAGCGGCAGAATCTCCCTCTACAATAAACATTTCTGATATAGTAGCATCTTTAGAAGAACAATCGGTAAGCTTACCCCAATAATTAGTAATTTCAAGTCCACCTTTTCTTCTAGTTAATTCTCTTGCTCTTCTAGCGGCTACCCTAGCTCTAGCAGCGGTCATAGACTTCTCAATTATAATCTTAGCATCATTAGGATGTTCCATTAAAAATCTCTCAAAAGCCTTAGCAAATATATTAGCCGCAACTTTTCTAACTTCACTATTACCAAGTTTAGTCTTAGTTTGTCCTTCAAATTGAGGTTCTGGTACTTTAGCAGATATAATCATTGTTATACCTTCTCTAACATCATCGCCACTAAGAGGTTCGTCATTATCCTTAAGTATTTTATTTGCTTTAGCATAATTATTAATAATTCTAGTCAAAGCAAGTTTAACACCATCTTCATGAGTACCACCCTCAGGAGTAATAATATTATTAACAAATGAGTAAACAGTAGCATTATATCCATCATTATATTGAAGAGCAACCTCTATTGAAATATCATTTTCCATACCTTCAACATATACTATATCTTCATGAATAGGAGTTTTATTCTTATTTACATAAGCAACAAACTCTTTAATTCCACCTTCATAAACAAATGTGTCTTTATCTCCAGTTCTATCATCCATAAGAATAATTCTAAGACCCTTATTTAAGAAAGCAAGTTCTCTAGTTCTAGTTTTCAAAGTCTCATAATTAAAAGTCGTAGTCTCTTTAAATATCTCATCATCAGGCATAAAAGTTACTGTTGTACCTGTTCTATCTTCACTGCATTCTCCTATTACTTTTAAATGCTCAATAATATGACCTCCATTGGCAAATTTAATATAGTGAACCTTTCCATTTTTATATACAGTTACTTCAACCCATTTACTAAGAGCATTAACTACTGAAGCTCCAACTCCATGTAATCCACCAGATACTTTATATCCACCACCACCAAATTTACCTCCGGCATGTAATACAGTATATACTGTTTCAACGGTAGATAATCCTGTTTTAGGATGTATTTCAACTGGTATTCCTCTACCATCATCCTTAACTGTAACAGAACCATCTTTATTAACAGTTATTTCAATATCATCACAATATCCTGCTAATGCTTCGTCAATAGCATTATCAACTATTTCCCAAACCAAATGATGTAATCCTTTTTCACTAGTACTACCAATATACATACCAGGTCTCTTTCTAACTGCTTCTAAGCCTTCTAATACTTGGATATCTGAAGCATCATAATGTTCATTATTTTTCATCAATATCACCTTCCTGCTTTAAAATTATTTCCTGGGAAATAATTTTACCATTTTCTATATTATAAACATTAGCTCTTTTTCTTATATTTCTATCTATATTATTTATATCAGTAGTGGTTATAATTGTTTGAATATTATTATTTAAATATCTCAATACATTGTTTCTTTTTTTTATATCTAGTTCACTAAATATATCATCAAGTAAAAGAATTGGTTCTTCTTTAGTTATATTATAAAACAATTTAACCTCCGCTAACTTAAGTGCCAAAACAGCACTTCTAATTTGACCCTGACTACCAAATAATGATAAATTTTTACCATTAAGAATAAAAATATAATCATCTCGATTAGGACCAAATAAAGTTGTCTTATATTGAATTTCCCTATTAAAACTATCATTTATTTTTTTCTTTAACATATTTTCATTAAAATCATTAGTAAAATTTAAGTTTGAAACATAAATAATACCAAGACCATTAATACCAGTAATAAATTCAAATATATCATTTAAATAATAATTAATATCATTAATATATTTATTACGATATTTTGAAACAATAATAGATAATTCAATATACTTGTCAGTAAGAATATTAAAATATCTAATATCATTTTCTTTTTTAATATCCAATATTTTTAAATATTCATTTCTTTGACGCAAAGTAATATTATAATCATTCAAAAATTTAAGATATTTTTTATCAATCTGACTAATTTGAATATTAAAATATTTTCTTCTAGATAAAGGACTATCTTTAAAATTTACAATATCATTAGAACTAAATATAATAACATTCATAATAGAAATATAATCACTTAATTTTTTAATTTCTTTATTATTCATTTTAACACTTTTACCATTATCATTAATTAAAAATTCAAGAATATTAATATTATATTTTTCTTTTATTGTACCCCTAATTTTAGTATAATGATTATTAAATTTAATAATAGACTTATCATTATTAGATAAAAAAGATTTTGTAACAGCAAGTACATAAATAGATTCAAGTAAATTAGTTTTTCCTTGAGCATTATCACCAATTATAATATTTAAATTATTATTAAAATTAATATTCAAACTATCATAATTTCTATAATTTTTAAGTTCAATATTTTTTATCCACATTTTAAAACCATTTTTTTGCCCATTGCTTCACCTTTTCTAAAATTACGTACTCCTCTATACATATATAATTATACCACAAAAAAAGAAAAAAAAAAAGGAAAACAAGATATTTTTCATATCTTTTTTTCCTTTAAAATCAACAGTTTACATACCTTTTAGTTGTTAAATATTTTTCTATTTTAATACACTTAGTAATTTGACTATCAATAGTACTAAAAGAAGTATTAATTTTAATAACTTTTCCACCTTTGAAAAATATTTTAGTATAATTATTTTCCTGAACATATCTATCAATATTATTATAAGAAATCCATATACAATCCTTAGAATTAGGAGCAGCTGTTGGAAAGAAAATAATCATATTATAATCAGAAACAATAATAGGTGTTTTAATATAATAATTGAAAACATCAATAACAAATTGCCTTTGCATAGCATAAGAATGACCATATACCATACAGCATTTTTTGATAAATTTAAAGCAATCAGCATCAATATTAAATTTTTTATTCTTTTCAACAATTAAAACTTTCTTTTCATTGTCTATATCTTGTGTAAAACATAAAACATCACTATTTAAAATATACCCCTCCATAAAAAAATCCCCCTTTCCACATATAAAAATATGTAGAACCTATTAAAGCACAAATATTTGTCGAAATTTGTAGAATTTTGTCGAAAAAGATAAAAAAATAAAAAACTCTCAAATTGAGAGTCATATTAACATGTTTTTATAGGAAGAACCAATTGTATTAATGATTCATCATCACTACATTTTATAACAATTGGAGAACTATCATTATTCATACAAAGAATAACTTTTTCTTTATTAAAACTTTTTATTGCATCCAACATAAATTTAGAACTAAATGCTATATTAATTTCTTTATCTGAAGAAACAAATATTTTTTCCTCTACTTTACCAATTTCAGGAGAATTAGAAGAAATCATAAGCTCATCCCTATTAAGAGAAAGTTTTATAGTATTTTTTTCTCTATCTGAAGTTAATAAAGATGCTCTATCAATCATATTAAATAAATCATCAAAAGAACATTCAAGTTCAATATGAAATTCCTTAGGGATAATATTTGAAGTAGTTGGATAAGTACCACTTAAAAGTCTTGATAAAAATACTATATTCTTATATTTAAATAAAACCTTATTACTAAATAAATGTAGTTCAACATTATCAGTATCATCATCTAACATTTTAGTAAGTTCAATCAAATTTTTACCTGGAATAACGATATTTATTTCATTTTCAACACTATGATCAATATTAACAATCTTTCGTGCTAATCTATAAGAGTCAGTAGCTAAAACTTCTAGAGTGTTATCAAAAAGTCTAAAATTAATACCAGTTAGTAAAGGTCTAGTCTCACTCTGTGAAGTAGCAAAAACAGTTTGGTTAATAATATCTTTAAAAACTCCATTATTTATAATGATAGGTTCCTTAGTCTCATCTAAATCTAAATTTGGAAATTCATCTGGATTAATACCATTTAAATTAAATTCAGTATTGTCTGTACTAATAATTAATTTATATCCATCAATAACCTCAATAGAAATATCAGAATTAGGTAATTTTCTAACTATTTCAACAATATATTTACCACCAATAACAATACTACCAATTTCATCTAAACTAGTAAGTTTATCTTTAGGTATAAAAGACCTAATAGATACATCAGTATCACTTGCATATAAATATAAACCATCATCTTTTAAATCAAATTTAATTCCTGTTAATATAGGTATTAAATTTTTTGTAGAAATTGCTCTTGCTGTATTATTTAAACTTTCCAATAATATTTCCTTTTTTACTATAAATTTCATTTTATCATCCTCTTTCTTTAATTTTATTATTATAATTATTATACTGTTGATATTGTGTAAATCTACATAATATTTCTTTATTTTTAAGGCTTATTTCATCAACAACATATGTTGATAGTTTTATATTTATCAACTATATTTTATTTTTCAATTCATTTATTACCGTTTGAAGTTGTGTATTTGTCTTTAAATCACGCTCAATTCTTTGATAAGCAGATATAATTGTTGAGTGATCTCTACCTCCAAAGTATGTCCCCATTTTAGGAAATGACTCATTAGTCATAATTCTACATAAATAAATAGCAATTTGTCGTGGATAATTAATATCTTTACTTCTTTTTTTACCTTTCAGTTCTTCAATATCAATTTTAAAATACTCACAAACAATTCTTTGAATTCTATGTACATCGTTTTTATATACACTTTTTTCAGAAGCTTTATCTTTCAGGGCATCAATAGCAATATCTAAAGTAATAATACCGCGATTCATCATAGAAGCATAGGCAAATACTCTAGTAATAGCTCCTTCAAGTTGCCTTACGTCTGAGTCATTAATATTAGCAATGTATTCAATAACTTCATTAGGAATATCACTTGCAGCTTCTTGATGCGATATTTTTTTTCTAATAATATTAACCCTTAAATCAAAGTCCGGTGGTGTAATATTAGCAGTAAGTCCCCAATTAAATCTAGTGATTAACCTATCTTCTAACATTTTTAAATCATCTACAGATCTATCAGAAGCAATAATAATCTGTTTGTTTGAATCGTGTAATTGATTAAAAGTATGAAAAAATTCTTCTTGTCCCTTAGTGGCGGAACCTAAAAATTGTATATCGTCAATAATCAAAACATCTATATTTCTATACTTATCCTTAAAAGAATCAATTTTATCAAAATTATTTTTATCGTTATTTCTAACTGCATATATATAATCATTAACAAATTGTTCACTAGATACATATAACACCTTTTTATTAGAATTTTCTAAAATATAATTACCAATCGCATGCATTAAATGGGTTTTACCTAATCCACTTTTTCCATATAAAAATAAAGGATTGTAAGCTTTACCAGGTTTTTCAGCTACAGCCCTTGCTGCAGTAAAAGCAAACCTATTAGAATCTCCAACAATAAAACTATCGAAAGTATATTCTGATTTTAAATTAGCACTAATATTACTATGATAAGGAACACCAGTAGTTTCAACAATTGTTGTTATTTCATTTTTATTATTTTTTTCTTCTTCTAATAATTCATTTTCTAATTTAAATTTAAAATTAAAATTTGTACCAGTAATAGAATTAAATATTTCTTCAATTTCATCCAAATAATTTTCTTCTAAATGTTTTTTATGTAAAATCATTGGTACTTCGATAATAGCGGTACTATTATCTATTTTATATAATTTAGTATCTTTAAACCAGGTATCATAAGATAAAGGAGATATACGATCTTTTATTTTATCAAGAAAATTGTTCCAAAGAATATCTGTATTCATCGCAAAACCTCCTTACTTCAAGTTCCCATTACAATTATTATATCTCAAAATCAAAATTTGTCTAGTATAAATTTATAATTAACAGATAAAATAACATGTTATTAACAGTTTTTCAACAATATAATAACATATAAATAAAGGTTTTTAAACACTTTTCAACAAATTTAGACATTTTTTATTATTAACAGTTTACACAATAGTTATCAACATACCTGTTGATATTGTTGACAAACAAAAAAAGCCTTATTAAATAAGGCTTTAATAAATTAATTTTTCCACTGTATCATCCATTTATTAAATATACTAGCATTAGAACTCATAGGGGTAGGATCAGGTAACGGTAATTTAACAATCATAGGAATCTTCATCATTTTACCAAAAGCAACACAAGTACCAGATTGAAGAGACTTCTGTTTCTCAATAACATCACTACTTATGTTTGGAACCATCTTTTCAATATATTCTAAATCACTAGGATGATTAATCTTAAAAATAAGAAAATTACTACACTGTGATAAAACAGTTTCAGAAAGCTCAGTTGGTCTTTGTGTAATAAGATCAATTACAACCCCAAATTTTCTACCCTCTTTGGCAATTCGCTCAAATATATTATATCCAAGTATATTAATATCATTGTCTTTTTGCACATATCTATGAGCCTCCTCCAACATTAAATGTACAGGCATAGAACCTCTAGTAGGAAGTCCTTTCATAAACATAAATATAATTCTCGAGTAAATTTTAACAAGAGCTTTAGCAAATCTGTCATCAACGTCTTCTAAAACAAAATTAATAATTTGTGCTCTTTTATTGTTATCAACTAAAATAAGGCTAGAAATAAATTCACTAGAAGTAATAAATTTATCATAATTAAAATAATTTTTTAATGAACTATTAGCAATTGTGTGTAATTTAACTTTTAATGCTGAAGCCTCAGCATAAGATTTTTCGTTAAGTAATAATCCCTCTGAAATTAAAGTAAAATTAAGTGCAACCTCTAAATCATCAAGAGTGAAATATGTAGGTGTATATTCTTCTACCCATTTAGTATCATTATCGACAAATTTGTTGATATATTCAGTAATTAAAATTCGTTCAACAAATTGTCCTTGACTATCAATATCAAAACATTTTCTGAACTGTCTAGTATAACCGATACCAGGAACTTCTACATCTAAATTTAGTTCTTTAGTGTGACAATCAGTCAAAATAGAAAATATCTGATCTCTAATTCTAGCGGACACTTGATTAGAATATAAAACTGAAACAATCGCACTAGCTATTAAATGATTCTTATACCGATTTGATTCTTCATCATTTTTTGCAAATAAAGAAACATATGTAAGCATTTTTTCAATTATCATAATTTGTGTATATTCAGTAACATCAAGTAAATTTGCATAATCATCTACAGATAAAAGCCACAAAGGTAACTTTAATATATTATCTTTTTTTTCTAAATTTGTTGTGTAAAGTTTATAATTAAAATTAAAATTAAAATTATTTATAGAATTAAAAGCGTTATCATACTCATCAGTATTATTAAATATAAAAAGAACACTATTAAAAGGAATATAATTAGGCATTGTAAAAAGATTTTGAACTAGTCTAGCAACGCCATAAGTTTTACCAGAACCAGTATTACCAAAAATAGCACTATGATTACTCCACATATCATCAATATTTACTTTAATAGGGCTATCATTATATAAAGGGGATAATCCGAGTAACATTGCTTTAGGATCATTATAACCGGTAAGTTCAGCAAGTTCATTAGCATTAATTATCCTTATTTTAGCAGTAGTACTAGGCTTTCTAATAATACCATCATAAAATTTTTCACCATGAAATTCACCTAAAAAATTTATTTTAACTTCATTATTAGCTACTTCTTCAATTTCACCCAATATTTTTTTATTTTCTTCCTCAAAAATAACATTTAAATTTAGCAAGTCATCGTTAATTATACTATCTATTTTGACAATAGCATAATTTTTGCTAATAGCCACAATTTCCTTAAACATTTTCTAGCCCTCTTCCTATTATACCTTGATTATATCAAATAAAATAAAAAAAAGAAATATATTTTATAAAATTTATTAACTTTTCTTAGGTATATAAATAAAGAAAATTCACAATTTTTATCAAAATACGTATATATAAATAAAAAAAATATGTTCTATTTACAAAAAAAGAAATATATAGTATAATCTCTGTAGTGGTGAAAAAATGAAAAAAGAAGTTAAGAAAAAAGAAAAAAAAGGTAATAAAGGTAATAAAAGTAAAAAGAAAACTAAAACTAATACAAATAAAGTGGATAACATTAAAATATACATAAAAAAAATAGTAAGTAAAATAAAGACATTTATTATAAATTATAAAAATGTAATATTCATGATAATACCATTTGTATTAATAGATATAATAACCAGGATACTTGGAAGAAAAATAAATTTTTTCAGTATATGGAAATTAGTACCAAACCTATTTACAGCAATTTGGATATTTTTGATGATAGGAATTTGTATATATTCAAACAAAAAGAAAGGCAAAACACTATATATAATCTTTTTTATTTTAGCATTTGCTTTATTTATCACCAATAATATTTATTATTCTATGACAAATTCATTCTTTGACTTTAGTTTAGTATTATTAGCAGGAGAAGGTTCAGACTATTTCTTAGATGCTATAATAAATTGTAATGTTTGGGTATATATATCTAGTATAATAATATTATTATCGTTTATATTAGCATTAAAAAAATTTCCTAATAGAGAAAAAACAAACCTAAAAAATATTATTAAAATATTCTTTATATTTCTAATATTTCATAGTATAATTCCTTTATTTTTAGGAAAAGCCAATAATGAATTAACATGGAGTACATGGCGTAACCCAAGAAATATATATATTAACTTTAATGATAATAATAAAAGTATGACTATAGCAGGAATCTATGAATACAGTGTTAGAAATTTTTACATAACATTTATTAAAGCAAAAAAAACAACAAATGAAGAAGATTTAACATTTCTTGAAACAGAGTATAATAAAGAAGATTTACCAGAAAATAATAACTATACAGGAAAATATAAAGATAAAAACCTAATACTAGTTCAATTAGAAGGAATGGATAGTTGGTTATTAAATGAAGAAGAAACACCTACTTTATATAAAATGATGAATGAAGGAATAAATTTTACTAATCATTACTCATATTACAATGGTGGTGGATCAACATTTAATTCAGAATTTGCAGTAAATACCGGTTTTATTACGCCATTATCATATACACAAAATGCATATAGCTTTAATAAAAATCATTTTCCATACTCTCTAGCCAAATTATTTAAAAATGAAGGTTACACAGTAAATGCCTTTCATATGAATACTAGTGAATATTATTCACGTGGTATAAATTATAAAAATTGGGGTTACGATAATTATTATGGATTAAAAGATTTAGGAACATATAAAGACGATTCATATATTTTAGATAGAGAATTAATATTAAATGAAACTTTCGCAGAAAAGATGTATTCTGAAGATAAATTTGTAGATTATATAATAACTTATTCCGGACATTTACCATTTACTACCGAAAAAGGAGTTTGTAAAAAATTAGTAACTGAAGATATATTAAAAGAACAAGAACTAGATGAATTACCAAAAGATTATGTATTACCAACATATACTGAAGAAGAATGTGTCAGAAGACAATCAAAAGAAACAGACTATATGATGGAATTATTATTACAAAAATTAGAAGAAAAAAATCTTCTAGATAATACAATCATAGTGGTATTTACAGATCATTACCTATATACATTATCCGATCAAACTATCTTAGACAAATATAAAGAAACCGACAATAATCTAATAAATCATACACCATTCTTTATATGGGATAATGGACAGACTAAGAAAAAAGTAAAAGATGTAACATCACAACTAAATATACTACCTACATTAATAAATTTATTTGGTTTAGAAGATCATCCTAATTATTATTTAGGACAAGATGCTTTATCTCCAAATTACAATGGATATGTTTTCTTTAATGATTACTCATGGTATGATGGAAACGTATATGTAGATGGTGGTGAAGTAACAAATAATAAATATATAGATCAAGTATCATTAGAAGATAAAAATTACTATATAAATTATCAAATAAGAAAAAATGATTTAACATTAAAGTATGATTACTTTAAAACAATCATTTCAGAAAAAGAAAATACCAAGAACTTAGAAAAAGATCATCTTAAACAATGATCTTTTTATTATATTTTTTTTGCATAATTATATTATTTATGATATTATATAAACGGTGATAAATATGCATATAATAGGTTTAATAGCAGAATATAATCCATTTCATAATGGTCATTTATATCAAATAAATAAAATAAAAGAAAAATATCCAGATAGCATTTTAATAGCAGTAGTATCATCATCATTTACACAAAGAGGTGATGTATCCATATTAGATAAATGGACAAAAACAGAAATAGCATTAAATAATAATATAGATATAATAGTAGAATTACCATTTGTTTATTCAACACAAAGTTCAGATATATTTGCTAATGGAGCAGTAACAATATTAAACAAATTAGGCATAGATACTCTAGTATTTGGTACAGAAAGTGATAACATAGATATCATATCATCAGTAGCGGACCTTCAATTAAACAATCGAGAATACGACAGTTTAGTAAAAAAATACTTAAAAGAAGGATTAAATTATCCAACAGCCACAAATAAAGCTATTATGAAACTATCAGGTGTTAAAATAGATACACCTAATGATTTATTAGCTCTTTCATATATTAAAGAAGTAAAAAAAATAAATAAAGATATTAATATCATAAATATAAAAAGAACAAATTCATATCACAGTCTATCATCAGAAGATAATATAGCTTCAGCTACTGCAATTAGAAATAAATATTTAAATAACGAAAATATATCAAACTTAATACCATACTCTCCAGAATTATTACAAAAAATAAGCATGAATTCATTTTATCCATACTTAAAATATAAAATAATATCCACTGGTAATAATATTAATAAATATCATACCGTAGAGGAAGGAATAGAAAATCGAGTTATAAAAGCCGTATATACATCTAATAACTATGAAGAATTAATAAAAAATATAAAGACTAAACGCTATACATACAATAAAATATCCAGAATGTTACTACATATACTTATTAATCTAACCAAAGAAGAAGCTCTAAACATAAATATAGATTATATAAGAATATTAGGTTTTAACACAAAAGGTCAAAAATATTTAAATACCATCAAAAGAAAAATAGAAATCCCATTATTAACAGGATATAAAAAAAACATATCTAAATTATTAGATATAGAATTAAGAGTTACAAATATTTATTCTTTAGTAGCGGTAGATATATCAAAAAAAGAATATAATAAAAAACCAATAATAAAAAAATAAAAATATATTTTATAAAAAATTTCTACTAATAATTTTTTTCATCTTACCATCAAAAAGCAAATTAATTATATGAATCTTTTCATCTTCGTTATTACTTTTAAGTAATGCACCAATTAAAATAAGATTATTATAATTATTATCATTTTTATATTTTTTATAAGCATCATTAATATCAATATAGGTGATTTCATTATTATCATCAATAATATTATTATTAGAAAATATATACCCATTAAATCTATTATTATTACAATTATCAAATATATTAAGAATTATATTTCCTGAAGCAATTTTATATTGCATATAAACATCTTCATTGCTTTTTAAATTATAACCAAATACTAAATTAACAAAATCATTTAATAAACCTGCATGCATAATATCAATAAGCGCAAGTCTAAAACATTCATCATTCATAATACCACCAAGTATAAATTAACACAACATAAAAACAATATCAATAAAAAAACAAAAATGTAACCAAATAAGTTACATTTTTTATGTCAAATTATTGTAAATATTATTTCTGACACTTTTCACAATAGTAGGTTCCTCTACCACCAACTCTAATTTTTTGTATTTTACTATGACACTCAGGACAAGTACCATTATCCTTACCATGCACAAGAAGTTCTTGTTGAAACAACCCATGTACCCCATCAACAGAACTATATGTTCTAATAGTGGTACCACCCATTTTAATAGCTTTTTCCAATACTTTTCTAGTATATTTAATTATATTATCAGCTTCAATTTCAGTAATAGTATTACATTTTCTTAAAGGATTAATTTTACATAAAAATAATATTTCATCAGCATAAATATTTCCTATTCCAACAATAATACTTTGATCCAATAGTACACTCTTAATAGGTAATTTTTTATTTTTATATTTTTCTAGTAGATATTCACTATTAAGTTTATTATCCCAAGGTTCTAAACCAAGTTCTCGTAAAGGCCCAATTTTATCAATTTCATCTTTCTTTATAAGATACATTTTACCAAATTTCCTTGTATCCATATATCTAAGTTCAGAGCCATCATCCAAATCAAATATAACGTGCTCATGTTTAGAAATTTCATCATTACTTGTCTTAAAAAAATACTTTCCTTCCATTCGAAGATGTGACAACAAATAGAAGTCATCTAAGTCAAATATAATAAACTTACCACGTCTCTTAACATCATTAATAGTTTGTTTAGTAATTTCTTTTATAAATTTATCTTTCTCAGGATACGCAATTATATTATCCCAAAAAATTCTAACTTTAGTTATCTTTTTTTTATTTAATCGAAGTTTTAAAGATTCCTTAACGGTTTCAACTTCTGGCAATTCTGGCATTTATATCACCTACTTAGCTTCATACCAATTATTACCCGTTTCAATATCAACTTCTAATGGAACAGATAATTTAAAAACGTTGGTCATAATATCATAAACAATTTTTTTAACTCTATCAATCTCATCATTATAAACATTAAAAATAAGTTCATCGTGTACTTGTAATAACATCTTACTCTTCATATTATTTTTTTCAAAAACATCATATATTTCAACCATTGCTTTCTTTAAAATATCCGAAGCAGACCCCTGAATAGGAGTATTAAGAGCCATCCTCTCGCCCATGCTCCTAACATTATAATTAGAACTATTAAGTTCTTCAATAATTCTCTTTCTATTCATAATAGTCTTTACATATCCATCCTTGGTAGCATCAGCAATTTCCTTATTCATATAATCCTTGACACCAGGATAAGTTTCAAAGTATTTATTAATAAATTCTTTTGCTTCTTTAACAGAAATACCTAAATCTTCAGATAAACCATAACTACTAATACCATATAAAATACCAAAATTAACTGCCTTAGCCTGTCTACGCATATTTTTAGTAACACCTAAAGAAGGAACCTTAAATATATCCATAGCGGTCTTTGTATGAATATCCTCATTATTATTAAAAGCCTCAATCAAATCCTTAACTCCAGATAAATGAGCAAAAACCCTAAGTTCTATTTGTGAATAATCAGCAGATAAAATAATACAATTATCTTCAGGTAAAAAAGCCTTTCTAATAAGTCTTCCATATTCACTTCTCATAGGAATATTTTGTAAATTAGGTTCAATAGAGGACAATCTACCAGTTCTAGTTAAAGTTTGCGTATATATAGTATGAATTTTATTATCCTCTCTAATAGTATTAATAATTCCCTCAATGTATGTAGAATAAAGTTTAGCAAGTGCTCTATATTCTAGTATTTTATTAACAATAGGAAAATCAATTAATTTTTTTAAAGTATCAGCGTCAGTAACATAACCAATTTTATTTTTTTTAGCATGAGGAAGTTTTAATTTATCAAACAATATTTCTCCTAGTTGTTTAGAAGAATTAATATTAAATTCACATCCAGCATAATTATAAATATCTTTAGTAATAAGTTCTAATTTAATTTTAATTTCTTCTCCCATTTCTTCTAATATCTTTTTATTTACTCTAATACCTTGAATTTCCATATCAGAAAGAACTTTGGCTAAAGGCATTTCAATATTTTCAAATAAAGAAATAACATCTTCATTAACCATTTCATCATATAATTTACTCTTACTATTATATATAAAATAAGCTTTAACAATACTAGTTTTTGCAATTTTATCATCATCATTATTATAATTAGGAATATCAAAATTAAGACAATTAGCCAAATAACCAATATCATCTTTAACATCATAATTAAGTAAATATCCGCTAATCATAGTATCAAAAATAACATTACCAATCTTAATATCATATCTGTTAAATACTACTAATAATTTTTTATAATCATAAGTATAAAAATTATAAGGAACATCTAAAAAATTAAGATTATTTTTAATTACATCAAAAGGAATATATACAGCCATAGAATCATTATATAAAGCAATACCATTAATGCTAGCATCATGATAATTTCCTAAAGTAGTATCCACGTATATAGCAGTATCCCTATCAATATTAATTAGAGAAATATCATTAATTATTTTAAAATCAATATTATTAGAATTATTATTATTTACATTTAATTTCTTAATTAAAGAATAAAAATTAAGTTCATTATATAAATTAATAAGTTCATTAGTATTTTCATTACCATATAATAAATCATCCCAAGTAATATTAAGAGGAACTTCTCTATAAATAGTTACTAAATCTTTACTATAGTAGGCATCATCTTTTCCATTAACTAATTTTTCATAGGTAGCACCCTTAATATTATCAATATTTTCATATATACCATCAAGTGAACCATATTGATTAAGAAGTTTAATAGCGGTTTTTTCTCCTATACCTTTAACACCAGGAATATTATCTGAAGCATCTCCCATCAAAGCTTTTAAGTCGATCATTTTAATAGGTTCAAATCCATAAGTTTGTACAAAAGTATCCTTATTCATCATAATATAATCCTTAGTTTTAAGCAATTTAACAACAGTTTCTTCACTAATTAATTGAAGAAGATCCTTATCACTACTAACAATAAGAGCTTCATATTCAGGATCATTATCACACCATGAAGAAATAGTACCAATAATATCATCAGCCTCATATCCATTACATTCCAAATATTTAATACCCATAGCAGTAAGAATTTTTTTAGCTATAGGAAATTGCACCTTTAAATCATCTGGTGTTTCACGTCTTCCACCCTTATAATCCTCATATTTTTCATGTCTAAATGTCTTTCCTATATCAAAAGCTACCATCATGTATTTTGGCTTTTCTTCTGCTACAATTTTATTAATCATATTAACAAAACCATATAATCCATTAGTGGGAAATCCATCTTTATTTCTCATTATATTACCAGTATAAGCAGTTGCATAATAACTTCTGAATAGTAGATTATTACCATCTACAAGTACCACCTTTTCCATAAAATCACCAAGTCTTTCTATATATAATTGTATCAAATTTATAAGTAAAAGTCTATAAATCATCAAATAATACTAATTTAAATTCAATTAATTAAAATAAAATTATTTCCCAAATTATTTCCCGGGAAATAATTTTATTCATAGAGAGTCAAAGTCTCTCTATGTTCATTAAAGCCTAAGGTCTTTAATGAAAAATATGAAGCCTATAAAATAGTCTTCATATTTAATTCTTTTTAAAATGGGAAAAGTTTTGGATTATTAATACGTGCAATAACAAATATAATAATAACAATAATAAAAATAAATAAATAGTAACTAACAGAATGAGTATCATTATAAAAATTTTCACCATCATTATATATTTCATTACATCTACTAGTACTTCTAAAAGAACTTTCGTATTTATCACAGGCATTATCTTGGCCATTAATGAAACATTTATTTTTATTACAGAAATATTCACATCCACTAACTTTACCATCTAATTTTTTCTCTTCATTTAAATATTTACAACTACAGCAAGTCATATGTATCGTAGCAGTCCACCCCTATTATACTGCTACTACCCCCCCTTCACATATTACTTTTCTAACTAAATAATATTAAATATTATTTTTTTAAAATTTTTTCAATATCAAATAAATTAACTTCATTCTTTTCAAGAACACTAAGTTTAAGCTTAGAATTATCAAAATTCCAATCAATTTCATAATCAGGAAGAACTTTCGTTTTAATAGGATACATTCTTGGCATCAAAATAATTTCATTAAAGAAATCTATAGTTTTTAATTCTAGAGGAGAAATAAGCGGTCCCTTATTAGAATTACCACACAAATTACTAATTTCTTCCAAAGTATATAAATCATTAGCAAGTAAATAAATAATATTATCAAAACACATTCTTATCAATTCATAATTTTTATTACCATAAATATTTCTTAAATTAGTAAAATTTTTAATAAATGCAGTAATATTAATATTAATTCCTCTTGCATAATTAAATTTACTATAAAAGTCCACAATTGGTAATAAGCTATCAAATTCATCAATAACTAAATTAAATCTATTCTCTTTATTTCCATATAATTGAATACTGTAAAATATTTGTTCTAATAATATAGTAATTAAATTATTAACATAACCAGAAATACCACTTACTACTATAATAGCAATTTTTTCATTTCCAATATTATTTATATCAAAATCAGATTTAGACATAGAATTAGATAAATTTTCCTTAGTAACGAATTTCTTAATTCTTTGATTAAATGTTACTAATATCCCAGCTTTTGTTTCCATTGCAGTACCTAATGTATTAAATAAATACTGATAAGCACTAGAACCTCTATCTATTTTATCAATAATACTCTCTTTACTATTGTTAATTTGTTCAGATAAAGAAGTTACACTTTTTAAATTAATTTCTTCCTCTTTAGCATTATCAAATAAATATAAAGTAAGACCAACAAAATATTCAATAGCGGTATTTTCCCAGAATATATCCGAATTATCATTAACATCGTGTAATAAATAATAACCAATATTCTCTAATATCTCTATAGCCTTATCCTTATTATTATCTCTATACAGTTTATAAGGAAAAGTAAGTACATTATAATAATTACCTTTTTCTAACTCTGCATAGTCAAGTACAATTATATTATAATTATTTTTTTTAAGTTCACCTCCAATTTCATTTAAAATATCACCTTTAACATCATTAATGAATAATGATTCACCTGCTTTAATAGCAAGTTTAACTTTTGGCAACATAACACTCTGTGTTTTGCCACTTCCCGGAGCACCAATAACAAGGGTATGAGAATTATCATCCTTAATTAATAATTTATTCTTATCATATCCCATTGGTATTCCAGACTTTTGAATACTAGAATTAATATCTACTTCATTAAGAAATTTACTCATCTCTTCATTAGTAGCCCATCTTGAATAATTCATTGTATCATCTCCTTTCAAGAACATTATATAGCTAAAAAATATAAAAAAGTTAAACAAAAATGGCTTTTTTATGATAAAATATAATTAGGAAGTGATAATTATTTATTCAAATGATTTAGTATGTAATATTTTAAATTATATTAATAATAATATAAATACAGAAATAACTATTATAAACTTAAGTAACATTTTTAGTTATGATAAAACATATATCATGAAAAAATTCAAAAAAGAAATTGGTATAACTATTAAAGAATATATAAATAACAAAAGAATACTAAATAGTCTAACGAATTATTCATTAAATATTTCTATACTAAGAATAGCACTATTAAATGGTTACAATAGCATAGAATACTATTCTGAAATATTTAAAAGTGTAATTGGTGTTTCTCCAAGAATATATAAAAAATTTCTATCGCCATTAAATAATTTAAATATCGAAGAAAAAAACATAATAAGAAACTCAATATCTAAGTTAGTAAGTTCTGAAACAAAAATACAAAAATATTTAAATAATCAAAAACCAAAAGTAATGCCAGTAAGAAAATTATCAATATTTAAATAAAAAAATGCACAATTTACTCAAATTTTTGTGCATTTTTACGTTTTTAAAGTGCTATTTTGCACAATGATTGTGCATTTTTTAAATAGAATCTTTTCCTAAAAAAACATTATAAATTGATTTATATCTATAAGCTAGTTTCGCATAAGTAGAGTCTTCTACCAAAATATTCATTTCCACTAATTTATCAATAGCACTAGAAACAGCATTTCTTGATACACCTGACAAATTTTCAATTTCCTTTTTAGTAAAAACGATTTGTTGCATCATAATAGGCATAATTCTATACATAACATTCCTTTTTAAACTCTTAATTCTTTTCATATCTTCATTATATATTTGTTTGATTCTATTGATCTTTGCTATATAATTTTCACATTGCTCAATAATGCATTGTAAAAAGAATTTAATAAATCCTAATATATTTCCTTTTCTACTTTCGTTTAAAAATCTATAATAACTAGGTTTATACAATTCAATTATCTCCGATAAAAATAAAATCGGTTCATCATTAGTAAGCATTGCCAGTTGAATAGGAATTAATGCTCTGCCTAATCTACCATTTCCATCTCTATAAGCATGAATAGTTTCAAATTGTGAATGAGAAATAGCTAAATTTATAAATATAGGATCTATAAAAGCATCATTCATATATTTAAATAAATTATTTAACAAGATTGGCACATCTTCCGGAATAGGTGGAACAAAAAAAGCTTCATTAATAGTACATCCTTTTGGTCCAATCCAATTTTGTATTGTTCTAATATGTCCAGGTTCTTTTTCATTGCCTCTCACACTATCCAAAAGAATTTTATGTATACCATTAACAAATTTTAAATTAATTTCATTTTTATCATTTAAATAATCTTTAGAATAATCAATAACTTTTTTTAAATTTTGAATTTCTTTAGATTCATCCGTTTTTGGCATATATTTTAAATAGTACATATCATCTTGTGAAATTTGTGTTCCTTCAATTTGAGTAGATTTAAAACTTTCTGTAAGTATAATTGAATCTAAAAAGAATTTTGAATCAAAATCCATATTTTTTAGACAAGCTCGATATTCTCCATATTTAGAGTTAGCTTCAGATATTAGTCTTAATAAATCCTTATCTATAGTATATTCGATAGGTAATTCTTTCACTTTAATTGGTTCCATTTTCATCACCTCTACACAAATAATAACACAAAAAAAAGACAAAGTAAACAAAAATGCACATTTTTTCTAAAATATTGTGCATTTTTACAAAAATAGACATTATTTTCAAAAGAAATAGTGTATTTTTTTACAAAAAAATACATTTTTGCACAATTCATTCAAATTCTTGTGCATTTTTATATATTTTAGTACATAAAAAAATTTAAAGACTATAAGGCTTTAGATTTATAAATAAAGACCTTAGGCTTTATTTAATAGTGAGAGACTACAGGCTCGAACTAAAATAAAAGAAGTATATAACATCTATAATTATATACTTCTAATAAACTAAAATAAACTAAGTTGACTAGTTTCAGGCATACCATTAAAAATACCCATAACTCTCATTTTATCAATTAAAGTTTGAGAAACTTTACATCTAGTTTGAAAATCTTCAATACTAATAAATGGAGTTCTTTCTGCTTCTTTCTCAATATTCTTAGCTACAACATCCCCAAGACCATCAATAGCCCTAAAAGGAGGAATAATAGTCTTATCATCTTCTATAGTAAATATCATGGCCTTACTTTTATATAGATCATAAGGAGCAATTTTAATACCTCTAGCGGACATTTCCAAAGCAACTTTTAAACATTCAGATACCCCATTTTCTTTATTAGTAGCTTCATATCCCTTACCTTCAATTTCAGTAAGAACCCTCTTAATATCGTTATATCCATTTATCATAGCATCTATATCAAAGTCAGTAGCTTTAGTACTATACCAACTAGCATAGAAGTAAGCAGGCATATGCACCTTATACCAAGCAATTCTAAAAGCACTAATAACATAAGCAGCAGCATGCGCTTTAGGGAACATATATTTAATTTTAAAGCAACTATCAATAAACCAATCCTCAATACCAGCTTTCTCCATAGTCTCTTTATGTTTAGCCCAAGTCTCAGGATCCTTACTTGCTTTACCTTTACGAACAAATTCCATAATTTTAAAAGCCTTAATAGGTTCAACGCCATGATACATAAGATAAACCATTATATCATCACGACAACCAATAACATCTTTAAAAGGAACAATATTATTCTTAATAAGTTCTTGAGCGTTACCAAGCCATACATCAGTACCATGTGATAGACCAGATATCTTAATTAACTCCGCAAAAGTAGTAGGTTTAGTCTCATACACTAAACTAATAGTAAACGGTGTACCAAATTCAGGAATACCAAGAGTACCAGTATCACACATAATCTGTTCATTAGTAACACCTAATGCTTTAGTAGAAGTAAATATACTCATTGTATCCTTATCATCCATAGGTACTTTAAGAATATCAGTACCAGATAATTCCTGAATAAGTCTAAGTTGTGTCGGATCAGAATGCCCTAATATATCCAATTTTAACAAATCCTGATCAATAGCATGATAATCAAAATGTGTGGTTCTCCAAGCACTATTAACATCATCAGCGGGAAATTGAAAAGGAGTAAAATCAGATACATCCATATAATCAGGAACAACAACAATACCACCAGGATGCTGACCGGTAGTTCTCTTAACACCAGTACAACCCATAGCTAGTCTTTCAATTTCACAAGACCTCTTATTCAAAATACCCTTATCTTCAAAATATCCTTTAACAAAACCGAAAGCAGTTTTTTCGGCAACAGTACCAATAGTACCTGCTCTATAAACATTATCAACACCAAATAGTACCTTAGTATATTCATGAGCGGATGCCTGATTCAAATCCGAAAAGTTAAGATCAATATCAGGAACTTTATCAGCATTAAAACCAAGGAAAGTAGCAAAAGGCATATCCTGTCCATCCTTATATAAAACTTCTCCGCATACAGGACACTTCTTATCAGGTAAATCAAATCCACTAGAATAAGTAGCACCCAAATCATTACCATTATCATCTTTAAAAATACTATGTTTACATTTTAAACATCTATAATGTGCCGGAAGAGGATTAACTTCAGTAATACCCATCATCGTAGCTACAAATGAAGAACCAACACTACCTCTCGAACCAACTAAAAAACCTTCATCATTAGAGTGTTTAACTAGTCTTTGAGCAATTAGATATATAGGATCAAAACCTCCACCGATAACCCCACCAAAGACTTTCTTAATTTTCTTTTCTAATGTTTTATCATTACATTCTCCATCTTCTTCTGACCAATGTTTTTTTACATATTCACTAACTAGAGTTTTAACAGTATCATATCCACTAATTAAAGAATTATGTAAATTTTCAAATAGTTTATCCTCAAAATTCTTATCACTAATATCAGGATACTCCTCTTTTAATTTTTCTTCCCAACATTTATATACAATACTACCATACAATTCCGTAGATATTCTCTCTTCAATATTATGTGGCAAATTATCACCATACCAATCTTTAGCCCTACTAAAAACAAGGTCAGTAACCACTCTAGGACAATCCAAATAAGAAAGACCATCATCACTTTTAACTCTAGGAGAAAAAGGAATACCACCAGTATCAATAATAACTTCGATTTCTTCTACCATATCAAGTACTTTATTCGTATTAGTAACAACAATCTCGTAAGCTTCATCCTCTCCCAAAAAAGCAAAATCATTAAGCATCTCTTTAGTAGTTCTAAAGTGTTGAGAAGGAATTGAAGTAATACTATTCTTAGCAAGAGGATGTCTTCCACCACCAGGAACCTTCTGATTAACAATAATCTCCCTGTATATCTTATCCTCCCTAGTAAAATGATGAACATCTCCCGTAGCTACAATAATCTTGCCAGCATCTTTAGTAGCATTAATAATTTTTTTAATATGTTCCTTAATCTCATATTCATCCTTAAAATCACTAGTTTGAATTAAATGATTATATACCTCTGGAGGCTGCACTTCAACATAATCATAGAAATTAATAATATTAGTAAGTTCTTCTCCCTCTTTACTTCTAGCTTCTAAAAACACTTCACTCTCGTAGCAGCCACTACCAATAATAAGACCTTCCCTAAGTTCATTAAGTTTACTTCTTAATATTCTTGGAGTCTTATATAAATAAGTAGTATTAGCAAGAGAAATAATTTTAAATAAATTTTTAAGACCAGTTTTATTAAGAGCAATAGCATTAAAGTGATAAGTTCTACCAAATTTATATATCTCATCTTTAGATATAAGTTTATCCAAATCACTAATCTTCTCAAAATTTTGCATCTTAAGTTTACTAATCATTTTATGAAATACAATAGCGGTTCCTTCAGCATCATAATCAGCCCTATGATGAGCATCTTCTTCCCAAGGCACATTATATCTTTTAACTAAAGCAGATAAACTATGTCTAGCATATCCAGTATCAATAGCTCTAGATAACTCTAAAGTATCAATAACAGTATTAGTAAATTCACCAAGATTATATTTTTTCATAGCACTAGATATAAAAGAAATATCAAATTTAGCATTATGAGCAACCATAGGTAAATCATCTGTCCAAGCTAAGAATCTCTTAGTAACCTCTTCCTCGTTATCTTTACCACGAACCATATCATCAGTAATACAAGTAAGTTCAGTAATTTTATCAGGAATATGTCTTCCTGGATCAATAAGTTCATCAAATCTATCAATAATATTACCATCTTTAATTTTAACAGCACCAATTTCTATCATCTGATCATTACCACCAGCATTAAAACCAGTAGTTTCAGTATCAAAAACCACAAAAGTAGTACCATCAAAACATCTATCATCACTTCTAACAACAATATTGACAGTATCATCCACAACAGTAAGTTCAGTACCATATAATCCCTTAAAATGTTTATTAGGATCCTCTATTTTTTTATTATATCCAGATATAATACCATAAGCAATAGGAAAAGCCTGACAACCATTATGATCAGTAATAGCAACACCTCTATAACCCATATCAATACATTTACTTACAAGTTCACAAGTATGTTTACCAAGATCAATTCTAGTAATACCATCCATTTGACTCATCATGGTATGAGCATGAAGTTCAACCCTTTTAACAGGAGCATCATCAACTATTTTTTCTTCTTCATCTTTTTCTATTTTTTCTACATCTTTATATCTAGTAGTAAAAGTAAGCTCATTAGAATACTTATCCATAGCTACTTTACCATAAAAATTATACCAAGATCCAATCTTAAGTAAATCTTTAATTCTAGCATATTCCTCATTATCTTTAGTAAACATTTTAACATAAATACTATCAGTATTATCAGTAACCTTAAGAGTAATAATCTTATATCCACTCTTAGATTCAAACATATCCATACCAAATATCATACCATGAGTAGTAATATTATCAACTTCATACATTAAATCCTTAATAGGAGTAATATTAGTATCACGTTTAGGTCTAAAGTATTTCTTTTCTTCTACTTTATTTTCACTAATATTATCTTTTTTATTTTCTTTTTTAGGAGCATCTACAATCTTTTCGCTTTCAATCTTTTTAAGTAACTCATTTTCAGCATCTAAAGATAAATTAAGTTTAAATTTCTTCTTAAAGCCATAATCATTGAGACAATTATTAATATAATTAATTTTCTCAACCAAATAAGCATTCTCAGCTTTATTATACACATCAAAAACAAAATTATCATCACTAACTTTAACATTTCTACCAATAAAAACTCTATATTTATAACTATCATTACTAAAAATATTAATTAAATTATCAATATAATCATTAATATATTCATCACAATCATCATCAATAACAACACTAAGTTTAATATTATCAATAGAACTAAAAGTAACCTTAATCTTATTAATTAGTTCATTATATATATACACAGGTAGTATTCTATCATTATTAATAACAAAATTCCACAACTTATTATTATCATATACAACAATCTTGTTAATAGAAGCATTTTCTAAATAATCAGTACTCATACCAATTTGATTTAACAATTTCACCATTTTATCCTGCATTATACCACCTAAACTTCCTATCTAATATTATACTAAAAAAAGAGAGTAAATTAAACCTATTTACAATCTTTTTACAATCTTTTTTAAACTCGAGCCTAAGGTCTCTCGCTTATATGAAAAGCCTATAGTCTTTCCATAGCAATTTAGAGCCTATAGTCTCTAAATTAATCAACAAAAACTGTGGATATAAAAAAATCACTCTATTTTTAAGAGTGATCTTCTTCTAAGAATTTTTTAATACCATTAGCAGATAAAGTAGCACATTTAATTCTTGAAGGTTGACGACTAGTATCATCGAATGCCAAAAGTTCTCCTAATACCTCTCTATCATAATCTTCTTCATTAATCATTTTTAAATAATTATCAATTAAATATATACCATCTTTTTTATTCTTACCAATAAGTAAATTAGAAAGAATATTAGTAGAGGATATACTAATAACACATGCTTCTCCTTCAAAAGAAACATCTTTAATAATATCATTTTCTATTTTTAAATAAATATCCAAATTATCAATACAACTAACATTTCTAGTATTAATTTTAATATAATCAGTACCACTAACTCTTTTATTATTAGGGTTTTGATAATTATCCAAAATAATACTTCTCTTAATATCTTTATCCATTACAATATTTCCTTCCATATATTTTTACTATTCTTAAGAACATTAATAAGCAGATCAACCTCTTCTTTAGTATTGTAAAAACTAAGACTGATTCTAACAGTATTACTAATATTAAAAACATTATCTATCATTTTAGCACAATGATTACCCGCTCTAACACAAATATTGTATTTGTCTAAATAAATGGCAGTATCTTGTGCAAAAACACCATCAATATTAAAAGCTACAATATTACTATCTACGTCTTTGTTATAAATAGTAATAAAATCTAATTTATCAAGTTCATTAACTAAATACCTTCTAAGGTCTTTTTCATATTTATTAATCTTATCCATACCAATATTATTTAAATATTGAGTAGCAGCACTAAGACCTAATACTCCCTCAATATTAGGAGTACCACCTTCAAGTCTTGTAGGTATTTCTCTAAGTTCAAGGTAACCATCACGAGTAAACATAGCATTCATACCGCCACCATAGTTCATAGGAATCAGCTTATCAAGTAAATCAAACTTACCATATAAAACACCAATACCAGTAGGACCATACATTTTATGACCAGAAAAAGCCATAAAATCAATATCCATGTCTTGCACATCTATTTTATTATGCGCTACTCCTTGAGCAGCATCTACTACCATTAAAATATTATTATCATGAGCTATCTTACTAATTTCTTTAATAGGTCTCTCATCTCCAATAACATTAGTTACCATTGCAAGAGATATAACTTTAGTCTTATTAGTAATAGCATTTTTAACATTTTCTATAGTAACTTCATGATTATCATTAAGTTCAATATATTTAACTTTAATTCCAATTTCCTTTTGAAGTATAAACCAAGGCAAAATATTAGAAGCATGTTCACTTAATGTAACAAGTACCTCATCATCACGTTTAAGATAATTTCTGAAAAAGCCACTAACAATCATATTCATACTATTAGTAGTACCACTAGTAAAAACAATTTCAGAAGTTTCTTTAGCATTAATAAAATTTTTTATTCTTTCTCTAGTACCCTCATATAAACTATCGACAGTAGCACTAAGACTATAATCTCCCCTATGAGCATTAGCAGTATATTCCGTATAATAATCACAAATAGCATCTTTAACACATTTAGGCTTTAAAGTAGTGGCTCCGTTATCAAAATAAACAATATTTTTATTAAGTAATTCAAAATCATTTCTATTCATTTATTCACCTCCTAAATCATTTAAAAGTTCAAGTATCTTTTCTCTATATTCCATATTTGGGTTAATATTTGAAACAATCATTCCCTTAATAATTAAATTAACAGCAGTTTCATATTTAATACCCCTACTCATCAAATAAAATATATCATCTTCATTAATAGTCCCAATAGCGGATGAATGAATACCAGTAGTGCTAGCTTCACCAATAAACATATTAGGATTAATTTTATTATCAGAATTTCCTAAAGTAATAATCTTAGTTTTTTGATTCAAATAAGTATTTAAAATACCATTTTCAACATAACTATTAATATCAAATATATTAGAACTATTATTCTTTGCAATAGTTCTATTACATATATCACTAGAAGTATTCTTACATAAATGATATATATTAATAATATATTTATCATTACCATTACTAATACTAGAAAAATTATACTTAAAACTAGCATTATCTTTATTTAAATTAATATTAATAACTTCATCAGTATTATTATTATAATAAAACTTATTAATTACTAAACTTCCAGAAATGTTATAATTATTATTAACACTAATATAATTATTATTCGAGTATATAAACAGAGAAACACTAATATTTTCATTAATAATAACATCAAAATTGACTCTATCACAATCAATAAAATCAATATAAAAATCACCACTATTAATAAAACAAATCTCATTATTGCTAATAATAACGTTGCTAGATTCACAAGGAATAATTTCATTATTAACTACTTTTATTTTATTCATTACTATCTTCCTTTGTTAATTCATTTGCATTATTTTTATAATCAGTGTAACCATTTTTCTCTATTTCTATAGCTAAATCATAACCACCAGTCATAGTAATAGTACCATTATTCATAATATGTACATAGTCAGGATGTAAATACTCAAGAATTTTAGGATGATGAGTAATAATAAGAATAGAAGCATTAGGATGTTTTTCTTTATAATTATGTATATTCATACCAACGATTTTAAGACTATCAATATCCAAACCTGAATCAAGTTCATCTAAGATAATAAATTTAGGTTCTAATAATTTAATTTGTAATACCTCATTTTTCTTTTTTTCACCACCAGAAAAGCCAACATTAAGACTTCTATGAATAAGTTCTTTATTCATAGATAATTCATCAGCACCATTTTCACATCTTAATATAAAATCATATAAACCAATTCTTTTATTATTAATTGAACTCATAGCGGTTCTCAAAAAATCCTGATTAGATACACCATCAATTTCCATAGGATATTGCATAGCAAGAAAAATACCAAGTTTAGCTCTTTCATCAGTTGATAAAGGAATTAAATTATCACCATTAAAAATAATTTCTCCAGAAATAACTTTATAATTATTATCCCCCATAATAATCCTAGACAAAGTAGACTTACCAACACCATTAGGCCCCATAATAACATGGGTTTCACCATCGTTAATAATTAAGTTAAAATTTTTCAATATAACCTTATCATCAATAGTAGTATTTAAGTTTTTAATTTTTAACATACTATCCCTCATTTCATACTAATTATATCACGATTATCATCATTTGAAAATAAATAATATCATAAAGAAGGTATAAACATAAAATATTTATACCTTCTAAATTAACGATAATCAACAAATCTTTTAGATTTACTAGGATGTCTTAATTTTCTTAAAGCTTTATCTTCAATTTGTCTAATTCTTTCACGTGTAAGATTGTATTTTGCGCCTATTGCTTCTAATGTCATAGGATCATTACCATCAAAACCAGTCCTATGAATTAAAACATTTTTTTCTCTTTCAGTTAGTTCATCTAAAGAAGCCATTAAATTTCTTCTTAAATCCAACAAATAAGTTTCTCTTTCTATATCATAATCAGACCTAATAAAATTTATTAAAGTGTCATTTTCATCATCTCCAATAGGAGCATCTAAAGCCACAAGATTAGTTCTTGAATAGAAATTTTTAAGACTAGTAACAGTATCTACTGGCATTTTTAAATATTTGGCAATATCCTTATTAGAAGGATTAGAATTTCCTAGTTCTTCAATTTCACATTCTGCTTTTTGAATAATCCTAATCTTTTCATTAACATGAGTAGGAATTCTAATAGTGGAACCTTTTTCATATATAGCTCTTGTAATAGCTTGTCTAATCCACCAACTAGCATAAGTAGAAAATCTATATCCTTTAGTAATATCAAATTTATATACAGCACGCATAAGACCAATATTACCCTCTTGGATTATATCAAGTAAGGTAAAAGAATTTAATGGAGCTCTATAACTTTTAGAAATGGCCACAACCAATCTAGTATTATGTTCGACAATATCCTTTTTTCTTTTGCTATAAAGTATAATTTGTTCTAATTGATTAATAAGAAAATCAGTATCAATAATTTTCTTATTATCAATATTAAGCCCTAATTTCTTAACAATAAAATCTTTATCGGCAATAACATTTATACCATTAACTTCAATTAAATCTAAATAATTTTTAATTTTATTTTTACTATTTACATCAAGTAATCCAACTCGATAAATAGTCCTAACTTTTCTTAATAAATTAATATTATTAATTGAAAAAATAATATTATCAATATCATAAAAAACTATATTACCATCATTATCAAAAAAAGCAATCTCAATATTATTTTTAGCACTACTTAACAATTCAAAAGCTTTTTTTTCTTCTTCTGGCGTAAATAATTCAATTCTGCCAATATCCGATAAATATGTACGAATACTAGTACTAGTAGCAAGTTTTGTATCATCAACAGCTTTATCATTAATTACATAATCTTTAGCATCATCTAAATAGTCATCAGTTAAAACAACATCATCTAATAATTTATATATATGATAATATTTTTTCTTTATCGCATTACAATTTTTACTAGTAGTTAATAATTCTTTAAAATAATGTAAGACATTAATTTCACCAAATTTATCTACAAGATAAAAATAAGTATTTTTATCAATTTCTAAACCATCTAATTCCCTATCAATAAAAACAATATAATACTTATTGATTAATTCGTCCATTTTGCTTGGATTATCATTGATCATTAAATCAAAAGCAGAATTAAAATTTTCTTTTCCATATTTATCAATTAACTCAAAATATAATTTCATGGTAAACTTATTATTCTTTTCTAATTCATTAGTAATCACACTATAATTATCCATAAAAACCTCCTTAAAACGTCATTCGTTTTTAATTGAAATAATATACTAGCACAAAAACAAAAAAAAGTCAAACTTTTAACAAGCTTAACTTTTATTTCCAATTTTTAACTAGATTATCCAAATCCATTACTAGTTTATCAGTATCTTCCCATGTTTTTAATTTAACACCTGATGCATATTTATGTCCCCCACCACCAAATTTAGTAGCAAGATCATTAACATAAGGACCAACAGATCTAATATTAGCCCTAATAAGTCCAGACTTAATATCTTCAGAAAAGAATACCCATACAATAATCTCATTAACAAATTTTAAATCATTAATCATATTTCCAGCAGCGGCACTATCAACACCATATTCCTTCATAACCTTATCAGTAATTTTAATGTACGCTACGCCATTCTCTGTTAAAGTAATATTTTGATAAATATATCCCTCAAACCTAACTTCTACCATAGGTCTTTGATAAAGAATTTTATATAATTCAGTAAAATTAATATTAGTTTCATCAATAAGTTTATTTACTAGACTAAATGTTTTTGAAGAAGTATAATCATGTAAGAACCTATCAGTATCTCCAACAATACCAAGATATAATCTTTCACCAATTTCTCTACTTAACTCAATTTTATTGGTAAAAGCAAATTCTAAAAGTAACTGACAAGTACTACAAGCATTATCATCAATATATTCTATATTTCCATATTTATCTATAAAAGGATGATGATCAATTTTAATAACATATTCAAAATTATTAATATTAGCACCATCAATTCTTTTAATATCAGGAGTATCAAGTACTATGCATAATCCTTTAGTAGTGTCAACGTTATCTATTTTATCATTAGTACCAAAAAATTTAAATCTACTAGCGGGATTACCTACAGCATAAACCTTCTTATTAGGAAATAACTTTAATATAATTTCCTTAAGAGCAAATTGAGCTCCTAAAGCATCAGGATCAGCACCTATATGTCTAGCAATGACGATAGTATCATATTTTTTAATAGTTTTAAATATTTGTTTATAAATATTCATAAATTATCCTTGTAACAATATTGAATAAGTATCCCTAGCAATCATAAGTTCTTCATCAGTAGGAATAATATAAACAGGAACTTTAGAATCATCAGTAGAAATTTTTCTTTCTTCTCCTCTTACATTATTAGCCTCTTCATCTAACTTAATACCTAGAGCACCAAGTTTATCAACAATTTGACGTCTAGTACTAATAGAATTTTCACCAACACCAGCAGTAAATACGATAGCATCAGCGCCACCCATTTCAACATAGTACATAGCAATATAATTAACAATTCTATTAACATACATTTTTTGGGCTAACTTACATCTTTCATCACCATTATTAATACCATCTTCTATATCTCTAGAATCACTACTAACGCCACTAACACCAAGTAAACCACTCTTTTTATTTAAAGCAGTATCCATTTCTTTAGCACTCATACCAGTTTGTTCCATAATATAAGGAATAATACTACAGTCGATATCTCCACATCTAGAACCCATCATAATACCAGCATTAGGTGTAAGTCCCATTGAAGTATCAACACATTTACCATCTACAACGGCAGAAATACTACCACCATTACCAATATGACAAGTAATAATACGAGTATCATCTCTATCTAATATTTCATTCATTCTTTTAGAAACATATCTATGACTAGTACCATGCATACCATATTTTCTAACACCATATTCAGTATACCATTCATATGGAACTGGATAAATATAATTTACTTTATCCATAGTAGCATGAAATGCAGTGTCAAACACAGCAGTCTGAAGAGCATTTGGGAATACTTCTTTACTAGCTTCAATACCAGTAATAGAAGCAGGATTATGTAAAGGAGCTAATGGTTTATATTTAATCATATCATTAATAACAGAGTCATCAATAACAACTGTATGGTCGTATTTTTCACCACCTTGAACAGTCCTATGACCAACAGCTTTAATTTCTTCACAAGATTCAATAACTTTATTATCAATTAATTCTTTAACCAATATTTCAAAAGCATCCTTATGATTCTTTAAAACAGCCTCCTTTTTAGTCTTTTCTCCATTTAATTTAATAGTATAAAAACTATTATCTATACCAATTCTTTCAAATACACCAGAAATAAGAACATCTTCTTCAGGCATTTCATATAATTGAAATTTCAAAGAACTACTTCCAGCATTTACAGATAATATTTTCATTATTTCACCTCTTTCATACCATATTATAACAAACCACCATAAAAAAAACAACCAGCAAACTAAAAATATACATAAAAAAATATCAACAAAACTGTTGATATCTTTATTTTATTCATTATCCCCCATAAGTACAGGAAGTATTTGCTTTTTCCTAGAGACAACATTTCGTAAGAAAATACCTTGCTTGATATTATCAATATTAAATCCATTTTGTAGTGGTTCCTTCGCTCTATCACTATATAAAACATAAGTTCCGTTTTTAAGTATATCAGTTACAAATAAACAAACATATAAATAATCATTATGTTCACATACCTTATTAAGAAGTTCAATATACTCATCCTTCTTATCGAGTACATCTTTAATATCAGTAGTAATAACTTGTCCAAGTCCAATCTTAGCATTATTAATAGTATAAGTCTTATAATCCTTATATAGAACTTGTTCCATGGTCATACCTTCTAAAGAAGACCCAGCTCTTATCATATCATAACCATATACTTTATAATCAACCTCAGCAATTTCACCAAGTCTTTCAGCGGCTTCTCTGTCAAGATCAGTAGTAGTAGGACTAGTAAGAATAAGAGTATCAGATAATATACCAGAAAGCATAAGACCTGCTATATTCTTAGGAATATCAATTCTATTTTCTTTATATAAAATATAAATAATAGTATTAGTACTACCAACTGGCATATTTCTAAAATTAATAGGCATATTAGTACCAACAGTACCAATATTATGATGATCTATTATTTCCAAAATATTAGCATCCTCAAGTCCAATAGCACTTTGTTCATAAGAATTATGGTCAACTAATATGACCTTTTTCTTATTACTAAGACCAACATCAGAAAATCTAAGAATACCCATACATTTATCATTCTTATTAAGAACAGGATAATAACTATATCTAGTCTTATTAGCAAGTTTAATAAATTCATTAATATCATCATTTTCATTAACACATAGAACTTTATCAGTATTTAGTATAGTAGTAACATTATTACATAAACTAAATATTTTAGTAGTCTCCAAAGTAGTAAATGTAGTATAAATAACATTAACTTTATTTTTTCTAGCAATAGCAAGATGTTCTTCTTTAACTTCACCACCGCCAGTAATAACAATAAGTTTAACACCAGAGTTAACAGCATACTCAATAACACTATGTCTGTCACCAAGAATTAAAATATCTTTATCATCAAGTTTAACAGATTCCATAATAGTAGAACTTTTATAAGCTGCCACCCTTAAATTACCTATAATTTCATCATCAAATCTAAGTACTTCTTTACCTTTAATAACTTCACATATATTGTCATAAGAAGCATGAACAGTACTATAATTAAAAGAAAATTGATCCATAGCAATATCTTTCATACTAACAATACCAAGTAAATTTCTATTCTTATCAACAACTGGTATTTTACTAATACCAACTTTACTCATTCTAAAATAAGCATTATAAATAGATTCATTTTCTCTTATAGTATAATTCTTAGTATAACGCAAATCTTTAATCTTAATATTAACATCATTTAAAAATATAGGTTCAGGAGTATTAAAATATTGAAGAGCATATTTAGATTCTAAATTAATAGAACTAAGTACAGCAGCAATAGTATTCATACCAAGCTTATTCTTTAAATATGATAACGTAATAGCGGCAGTAACACTATCAGTATCAGGGTTTCTATGTCCAAATATATATACTTTTTCCATTTTTCTTCTTCCTTTCATAACACAACTAATTATATATAAAAAACAATTTAAAAGCAAGTACTAATTACAAAAAACTACTTATTTTCAGTATTAAAATCTCTATGTAAGTATTTTTTACAAGTATCACTATCTCTTTTACCTAAAAAATTAGTATAAATATTAATAATATCCTCATTATCAGAAGCACATCTAATTTTCATTCTTTTATCAATACTATATAGTCCCTCCATTCTAGCTAATTTCAAATCAGGTGTATTAGGATATACCCTAGGTTGACCTCCTCCGGCTATGCAACCACCTTCACAAGCCATAACCTCGATAAAATCATAATATACTTCATTATTTTTAAGTTTATCAATAACTTTTCTAGCATCTCCAGTACCATTAATAGAAGCCACTCTAATATTAATACCTTTAATTTTAATATTTGCTTCTTTAATATTACTAAGTCCTCTAATCTCCTTAAAATTAAGTAATCTTCTAGAAGGCCTTCTACCAGTTAATATTCTATAAACTTCTCTCATCGTAGCTTCTAAAACTCCTCCAGAACTACCAAAGATAATTCCACTACCACTACCCTTATTCATAATAGAATTAAAATTACTATCTTTAAGAGAACTAAATTTAACATTCTCATCTTTTAAATATTTAGCAAGTTCTCTAGTCGTTATAACTAAATCAATATCATCAAATATAAGTCTCTCCATCTTTTTAGAGGTACAAGGTACAATAGCAATACTAATAATATCATCTCTATTAATTTTTTTTATCTCACTAAAATAATTTTTAATTATAGCTCCTTCCATAAAAATTGGACTCTTGCAAGTAGATAGATTATCTAAATATTCAGGATAAAACATTTCAGTAAATTTAACCCAAGATGGACAACAACTAGTAAACATTGGCAAGTTATTTTTATTTTTAATTCTATTTACTAATTCATATGCCTCTTCCATTACAGTAAGATCAGCTCCAAAAGTAGTATCAAACACATAATCAGCTCCTATTAATCTAAGAGCACTAATTAATTTTCCTATTACATTACTACCAACTTTATATCCAAATTCTTCACCAATAGATACTCTAACAGCGGGAGCTATTTGCATAACAATAGTTTTATCACTATGTAGATAATCTCTAAGCTTATCAGTTTCATCTCTCTCAGATAAACATTTCTTAGGACACATAATACTACAACTACCACAATTAATACAAGGATATTTTAAATCACTATATCCATAAACACCAACATTAAATTTACAAATATTTTTGCATATTCCGCATTCATCACATCTACTCTTATCAAGCACAATAGAAGGATTATTCTTAGAAATATTTACTCTTTTATCATTCATACTACCAACGTCCTTATAATCTTATATAAACCATTATATCATTAAAATAATAATTTTAAAACATAAAAGTTCTTTTCATTTTTTACGTTCACTGTAAGCCATAAATGTCTTACTAGTGGCATTCAGAGCCAAAAGTCTCCTCTTGCTGTATCAAACATACCTAATTTATATAAGCTATAACTATATATTAAAAATCTATCAACAATACCTGTTGATAGAAAAAAACTATATAGCATTAGGAACATTATAATTATCAATATATGTAGTACCATAAATAACAAAAAATATGATGAATATAATCATGGCGATAATAAACAAACAAAAGTAAGATCTAGCAAAATTTCTAAGATTAATATTTTTAGTACCACCAAAAGAATATATTAATAACATTATAAAACCAATAATAGGAATAGAAAATAATATTTCATATCCAAAATATCCCCACATAGAAATTGGTTCATATTCATAAGGTATATTCTTATCTCTCATATCATATCCTCCCATTAAAATTATACCACAAAATAAATAAGTAAATACTACAAATCAAATTTATTTACAATTGAAACAAATAAGATTAAATAAGCAATAGATATAAGAAAACCAGCTAAAACATCACTAGTATAATGAACACCTAAGTATATTCTACTAATACCAATAAATAAAATTAATATAGATAGAAAACAAATAAGTCCCCATTTTAAATATTTATTATTAATTTTTTTATATATTAAATATATTAAAAATCCATAAAAGGCCATACTTGCCATAGAATGCCCAGAAGGAAAACTATATCCACTCTCTTCTATAATTCTAAAATCAGTAGGTCTTGGTCTATGAAGAATAAATTTTAAAGCCTGATTTAAGATAGTTATACTAATAAGATTAATCCATACAAAAATACTTGTTTTCTTATTTTTAAAAATAAAGAAAGATAAAAAAGAAACTAATATCAAACAAATAGCACTACCACACCAGGTAATTACCTTCATAATAGGGGTAACATTATCCTTAATCAAATAATTAGAAACAAATTGATATCCTATAACATCACCTTTCATAATTTCATTATTAAAAACATTTTCTGCTAAAGCTAAAAATAAAATTATACAAACAAAACAAATAATACTCTTATAATTATTTATTATAAACTTTTTCAAATTATTAAACATTAAATTCCTCCATAAATATATATTTCTCTTTAATTATATCATATATGCAATTAAGAATATTAATATATTATTTTATTTCACATCAAAAATATATAAAAAATTAATTTACATTCTTTTATATATTTCAAAATGTTAAAATTATTGCAATATATAAATAATTAAAATAATATATTTTAATAAGGTTGTACATCATATCATTCTTAGTCTCGATAATAGCACAGTACTTATCTACAAGTGTTAATAAAAATCCCTCTTTAGTTTTAGGCATTCTTAAAGTGACGGGCCACATATGTCTAAGTATCATATCTTTTTCGGTATCATTAAGCTTAAATAATTTATTAGCGTTATTAAGGGCAATCTCTCCATGAGTAAATGCATGCATCTTTTTATTTACTCTATTTTTTTTAGGAATTCTCCAATCATATAAAAATAAATCATGAAGCATAGCCCCTCTAGCAGCACTAACAGAATCCCATCCTAATTTTTTAGCCATCTTGTAGCAGATATAAGCTACGTTGTAGCAGTGTTCAAAACAACTAGTACTACCATGTTGATAATATTTCTTCATTTCTAGTACTGTTTTATTATTTACCAAGTCATTTATTATTAAATCAAATTCTTTTTCTTTCATACGGTCATCCCTAATAATTATATCACTATAATAGAAAAACTATCAACAAAAACTGTTGATAGACAAAATTATTTAACAATAGATTTTATTAACTGAATAAATTCTTCCTCTGATATTCCAGTAGTTTCAATGTCAAAGTTAATATTATCGTAACTAAATATAGCATAATAATATTTATCTTCACCCATAATCTTAATACTATTACCATTAATTATAGAACTCTTCATTTCATCAGTATCAATACTAAAACATCTAAGTCTCTTAGTGGTATCTATTAAAATAAATATATCTATATATTTATTATTACCACCACTATAAATAATATTATATCCATATAATTTATCATATTTACCAGTATCCTCATTGAATAAATAGCATTTAATTATTCCATTTATATTATAGTCATTTGGTACTACAATATCTTTAAGTAATGGATATATTTTATATAAATCATCAGTAGTTATATCTTCACTTCTTCCATCAATATCTAACTTAGCATTATCAAAATTGTTATCAATATTATTAAAAATAATAACATCATTATTTTTAACATTACTATCTAATACATTATTTGTAATACTCTTTTTATTTAAAAGAAATACACCAGTCATAGTTATAACTATAGCCATAGGGACTAGACTATATTTAAATATTTTATTCATTTTATTACCTCTTTCCATTTTCTTTCTAATATAAGTATAATTATTATTTATATCAAAATCATTTGTTATAACTTTATTTAATTTATCTCTATTAGTCATTTTAATCACACTCCTTAAAATATAAGCATAATTCATTCAAAGTTCTATAAATAAGATTTTTAATATAAGATTCTTTAATATTAAGTAATTTGCTAATTTCCTTAATAGTCATTTCTTCTTTGTAATATAAATAAAATACTTTTTGAACATCTTGATTCTTTTTCTTTTTAATAAAATTCCATATTGATTTCCATTCTTCGTCTTTAATAATTAAATCTTCAATATTAAATGAAGAACTTATTTCATCTATAATTTCTAAGTCATTATTATTTTTATCAAATAAAGAAATATCTCTTATTCTCATAACTAAAGAATAATACTTCTTAATTTTATTAATAGCAATTCCAATTAAATAACTATTAATATTAGTATCATCAATATTTTTCTTATTCATAATTTTCCATAACTCTAAATAAACATCTTGAATAATATCATTTACATCATTAATATTATGACATTTAATAATAATATATCTAAGAATATTAGAGTAAGTTTCTTTATAAAATTCATTAAACTTATCTAGGTTTGTTTGACTAGTCATATTATCACCTACACTATAATTATCCCATATATCAATAAAAAAGTTTCAAAAAAAGATACACTTTAATATAAAATGTATCTACTTTTATTTATTTATCTTACTTTCCGCAGCAGTTCTTATATTTTTTCCCAGATCCACAAGGCAAACCATTAAAACAGCCTTGTAATTTCTTGCTTTAAAATTGGTCTTTCTTACTCATAAGTTTTAATAAATTACTCAGAAATTGTAAAAAAGTTATGTCTAATTTTCTGACAATGCAGTTTAAACTTATCTAATAACTTATCTAAAAAAATAGATTTAGCAATTATTTTTTTCATATATTATCTTTTGATTTGTTATCAAAATAAAAAGAATTCAAAGACTGAATTCATAAATTTATTTTTTATCTAGTTTTATGTGTTACATCAATATCTTGATACATAGCTTGTTGCTCTTCTAGTAGTGCTCTTTTTGCTTTTTCTAATTCAGCTTTTAAAGCAAAATCTTTTGCTGATGTATCAATTGATTGATTCATAACTCTAGCACTTTCTTCCATTTGTCTTCTTGTATTTGCTGCATCAGCTTCAAAAGCAAAGTCTTTTGCTGATGTATCAATTGGTGTTATATTATCATTTGTTTTATTATAAATAATATTTTTATCCTCCATAGTAATTCCTCCTAATAATATTGTAACATATTTTTTAAAATTATAACACACTTTTTAAATTTTAAGGCTGATTTGGGCAAAAAAACTTATCTAAACGCTTTTTTTAAGTTAAAATTACCTAAAAATTGTAAGTAGCAAAAAGCTCGCAAGTCCTTTATTTATAAGACTTAGCGAGCTTACTTTCCACAGCACTGTTTATACTTGCGTCCACTGCCACAAGTTCATCCTTTTTCAGTATATATGATACTATGAAGTATGTATAGTATTATAGGTTTTTCAAGGTTTAAAAGGTCTGAACAGTATTGGTATAAATGTTACATATAGTATTATTTTTACCATACATTTTTTAGTCTGTGAGCACAAAATGTGCACATTGTTCCCATCACATATTCAAAAATGCATAACATCATATATGATATTACTAATTATTTCAAATTTTTTCAACGTTATGTGTTTTATCTATTTTTTTATCTAATTTTTTGTAATTTGATTTAAAATTTAATAAAGTTTCCATTGCACTTATAACTGCTGAGGATTCAAATATATCTCTCCTATAATACCCAGTTGTTAGGTATCCAGTTATTCCATTATCTTTTTTATTACTACTATTACCAAGAATACATTCAATAACTTTATTCAAAGATTTTCCATCTTTAACATAATTAAACATTCTTTCAGTAATTTGAAGACCACTTGATTTTCCTATAAATTCATTACCATTTTGGTCTAATATTGATGCATAAGTAACAATAAAATATGTATTATCTATCTGTTCATATCCACCCTCAATACTAATTAGTAAATCAAATGAAATATCATTTTCCATGCAATAATTATATAAACCATGATTTCTATTTTTTGCACCTATTAAAGTTTCATCATTAATAGGTTTAGAACTTACTAAAGAATTAACATTAACAGGGACAATAGAAATATCATCAAATCCTAATTCGTTCATTGCAATTAAAATTGACCTTTGTTTAGAAACATTCATAGAACCTAAAACTATTTTCATATTTTCACCATCCTATTTTTTTATAAAACAAACTATTTACTACAACGTTGTTTATAATTCTTACCAAACTCAAAGATTACTTTTTTCCAGTACATATAACACTATGAAGCATAGATAGTATTACATATTTTTCATTTATGAGCACAAAATGTGCACAAATGGCGTTATGTGCACAATTTTTTGCCTTTTTTTGACTATTGAGAAACTCACAAACTTTTATAAAACAAGCTATTTACCACAACATTGTTTATATTTCTTACCACTGCCACAAGGACATAGATCATTTCTACCAACTTTAGTACTTTTCTTTTGTACCTTAGCATGGTCCTTGCTATCATTTGTTACAGTATTCTTAGCAACTTGTTTTCTCTCAATATTTTGTCTAATTTCAGATTTTAATAGATAAACACTAATATCTTTATTAATTCTGGCAAGCATTTCATCAAATAACTGATATCCTTCCATTGTATATGCTTGTAGAGGACTAGTATTAGCATAACCTCTAAGACCAATACCATCTCTTAAATGACTCATCGTAGAAATATGTTCCATCCAGTAATTATCAATAACCCTAAGAGAAATAGCCTTTTCAAACTCATCTCTAACTTCTTCTGGAATATCTTCTAATTTTTCTTCATAATCCTTTAGAGCATTTTCATATATCAAATCAATAACTTCACTAGGATGTTTACCATTAATTTCAGATAAGTTAATTCTATATTTTCTAAGTAAGTTTTCATTTACTGCTTCAAGTATTTCACTATAATCATTTTCTTTTAGTTTATTACTCTCCACTAAATGTGAATTAACAATATCACTAATATATTCCTTAAAACCATTAAGAACTGTTTCATGAATAGAATCATTATCTAATATTTCATTTCTCTTACCATAGATAATTTCTCTTTGATTATTCATAACATCATCATAGTTAAGAAGTTGTTTTCTTATATCAAAGTTATTACCCTCAACTTTTCTTTGAGCAGATTCAACAGTTTTAGAGAACATCTTATTTTGAATAGCCATATCCCCGGTAAAACCTAGATTTTTAAGCATATCCTTATATCTATCAGAACCGAATCTAACAAGAAGGTCATCTTCAAATGATACAAAGAATTGTGTAAAACCAGGATCTCCTTGTCTACCACTTCTACCTCTAAGCTGATTATCTATTCTTCTAGATTCATGTCTTTCACTACCGATAACACATAAACCACCTAGTTCTTTAACACCTTCACCAAGTTTAATATCAGTACCACGACCAGCCATATTGGTAGCAATAGTAACAGCACCTTTTTCACCAGCATGAGCAATAATTTCAGCCTCTCTAGCATGGTTCTTAGCATTTAATACTTCATGAGGAATCTTCTTTTTAGTAAGCATTTTACTAAGTAATTCGGAAGTTTCAATAGCAATAGTACCAACTAGTACTGGTTGACCAGTAGCATGTCTATCTTCAATTTCTTTTATAATAGCATTATACTTACCTTCCTTACCAGGATATAGTAAGTCAGTAGCGTCTTCCCTAATAACAGGCTTATTCGTAGGAATTTGAATAACAAACATATTATAAATATTTCTAAATTCTTCTTCTTCAGTCTTCGCAGTACCTGTCATACCAGCAATTTTATTATACATTCTAAAGTAGTTTTGGAAAGTAATCGTAGCAAGAGTCTTAGTTTCTTGTTGAATCTTAACACCTTCCTTAGCTTCAATTGCCTGATGAAGTCCATCAGAGAAGGCTCTACCTTTCATAAGTCTACCAGTAAATTGGTCTACGATAACAACTTCACCATCTTGTACAACGTAGTCAACATCTAAACTCATAGCATAATTTGCTTTAAGTGCTTGATTAATATGATGTACTAAAGCTGTATTATTAATATCATATAAATTATCTAGATGAAAATGTTCTTCAGCCTTTCTACTGCCTTCATCAGTTAAACTAACAGCCTTAGATTTTTCATCCATAATGTAATCTTCATTTTCTTTTAAACTTTTAACATATCTATCAGCATCAATATATAGATTAGCGGACTGCATAACTCCACCAGATATAATAAGAGGAGTTCTAGCCTCATCTATTAAGATAGAGTCAACCTCATCGACAATACAATAGTTAAGTGGTCTTTGTACTCTATTTTCTTTTTTTACAACCATGTTATCTCTTAAGTAATCAAAACCAAGTTCATTATTAGTACTATATAAAATATCACAGTTATAAGCTTCTTGTTTTTCTTTAAAAGAAAGTTCTCTTAAGTTAAGACCTACAGTAAGACCTAAGAACTTAAATATACTACCCATCCATTCAGAATCTCTAGTAGACAAGAATTCATTAACAGTAACTATATGAACCCCTCTTCCATCAAGAGCATTTAAATAAGCAGGAAGTACGCAAGTAAGAGTTTTACCTTCACCTGTTTTCATTTCAGCAATATTACCATAATGAATAGCAAGCCCACCAAGTAATTGACAGTAAAAAGGTTTCATACCAGTACATCTATAAGCAGCTTCTCTAACAACAGCAAAAGCCTCAACCAAAATATCTTCAAGAGTTTCTCCATCTTCCAATCTTTTTTTAAATTTATCAGTATAACTAGCTAATTTTTTATCGGATAATTTACTCATTTCTTCATCTAAAGCATCTATCTGATCCGCTAGTTTTCCAAATCTATATAATTCTTTATATTCATTGTCAAATAATTTCTTTAAACCTTTAAACAATTTAACCATCTCCTATAAATAGTATTTTACTATATTTTAAAGAAAAAAACTAGTAAATATTTAATATTTCCTTTATTTTATTATAGTTTTACCTCGTGCCTATAGTCACTCTGGTGTTTTTGAAGCCTAAGGTCTTCAAAAAATAGTTTTAAAGCCATAAGTCTTTAAAACTTTCTAAGTTATTAACAGTATATGTTGATAGATATGAATATAAAATAATTATATCCACATAATCTGTGAATATAAAAATGTATTAGTATTGGTGTAAATAAAGCGTAAATATAGGGTTATTATCTAGACTTTGATTAAATAATTAAATATAATTAAATTATATTAAGAGGAACATATGGAAAAAGAAGATAATGAATTATTAATAAAACAAATACTGAGTATAATAGAAGAAAATAATAAAAATATTAAAACTGAAGATTCAGAAAAACTATTAAAGCAAATGGTTTGGGAAGGATTACCTTTCCTTAAATCAAAAGCAGGAACAATGTCTAATGAATTAATAAATTTATATAAAACATATAAAAAATATTTAGAATTATCTAAAGATAATAAGAATGTTTTATATGAATATGATTTACAAATAAGAGTTAATGTAATTCAGAAAATGCTTGAAGAAGGCTATGACGAAACAAAATTACAATTAATAAGAGCAAAATATAATTTAATGATTATTAATTATTTCTTTATAATGTTAAATTTTATGATTAATAATGATGTTGATAGAAGAAATATAAGTAAAAAATTATATGATCCCCAAATAAATCAAAATATAAATATATTCAAATTAAATATGTCACTTTTTCTTATTAATTTAATTTTTGAAAAAACAAGAGATAAAATAGATGAAATATTAAGACAGCCCGAAAGTAAGACAGAAGCTTTAATAGAAAATTTACTTAAAGAGTATAATGGTGATTCACAAACACTTGGCGAGGTGTTATTAGCAAGATATGAAGATGTTAGAGGAACACATGAACATAATAAATATAGAATAATGAGAGAATATTTAATAGAAAAAGGCTTTGATACCACTAAAATTCCTATATTTAGGTTTTTAAGAAATTCCTCTTCTCATGGTGAATTTTATCCAATTATAAGAAATAATAATGATATTGACATAAAAATAGACAATAATGGAAAAGAAAAACAAGTAATGAGTTTACAAACGTTGATAACACTTGTGGACAGTAAAATATCAACATTACCAAATACAGATGAATATAGTATATTTATAGATTTTTATAAGTCTACAGATTTATTGACAACAATGGGAAACTATAAAACAAAAGAAAAAACGGATGAAGTAATAAAAATGCTTGCTATTTTGTCTATGTATAATATTGTACAATATAATATGGAACAGTTATTTAAAGAACTTAAAACTGGCAAAAAAAGCCAAATAAGAAAGGTGGATAACTTGGATATAAAAAAGTATTTTATATCATTACCTGAAATTGGAGAAGAAACAAATTACAAAATAATAGAAACAATAAAACATGCTATAGGGCATATGCATATAGAATATAAAAATGGAAATATTACTTTCGAAAATATAAAGGCTAATCAAATTTGTACTGCGAGTGTTAATAATATATTTGCCTTTGCATTAAAATCAGGTATTTATAGTGCCGTGACAGCTACAGAATTCTATCAATATTATATTGAAGAAGTAAAAAGAAGAACATTAAATATAAATGAAATTAGCATTGAAAAAAAAGAATATAACATTCAATATAATCCTAACGAAATAGAAATAAACAAATACAAAAAATATTATTAAACCCATAAAAGTATATAAAAATAATTATATACTTTTTTATGTGTATCTGAGATGATATAAAAAAGTATCAACATAATTGTTGATACTTAAAATATTATTTAGTTTCGATTAAACCATAATCTCCATCTTTTCTTTTGTATAATACACATACTTTATTAGTATCCATATCCTTGTATACAAAGAAGTTATGACCAAGAAGTTCCATCTCTAAAATAGCTTCTTCCTCATCCATAGGCTTCATCTCTATATTTTTTCTTTTAACGATTTTTTCTTTAGCATCTTCATCGTTAGTCTCTATTTCATAATCAAAATTAAATTCTTTAACACTCTCCTTAGTGCTTCTATTCAATCTAGTTTTATTCTTCCTTATTTGTCTTTCTAATTTATCTGTTACTAAATCAATAGCAGCATATAAATCATCATTTTCCTCTTCACTTCTTAAAATAAACTTACTAGTAGGAATAGTAACTTCTACTATTTGAGCATTACCTCTTACTCTTGTAAGAACATTAGCGGTAATATCATCATCCTTAAAATATTTTTCAAGTCTACTTAGCTTGCTTTCAGTGTAATCTTTGATAGCATCTGTAACTATCATTTTGTCTCCACGAATATTGTATTTCATATACATCATCCTTTCTTACACCTTAATTATATCAAATAAGAATTAAAAATTAAATAGATTTTTGTAAATAACATAATTTAACATAATTACTTCCAAATATTTTGCTTGTATTCTCCATTAGTAATTAAATTATTAATAGCATTTTTTACCGAAGGAGCATCTTCCTTATAAGTAACTCCATACCAATTAGCAGTAGTTAAAATAACCTTACAACTAGCTTTGCCATCAACAATTAAAGAACTAAGTACTTCAGGAATTAAATATTCACTAGTTAATAAATTGTCCTTATTATCTTCAAAAAACTTAGGAAATAATTCTTCAATATAATCAAAAATAGTAGGTGTAAATAATAAGAAATTCATACTAACAGTAGTATCATCACCCACTGTAAAAGAATTATTTCCACTAAGAGGCTCAGCTATAATAGTATCATTATCTCTGTATACTTTACTTTCTGTAATTTTAATTAAGTATCCATTATTGTCAACGTCACAAATTCCTCTTTTGACAGAACCATTTTCTGTTAGTGTATTAGCGGTTTTATAACCAATCATACCATAATTATTAGAATTTTCACTAATATTAGACAGATAATTATAAGCTTGTATAAAAGCATCTCTTCCATAAAAATCATCAGCATTAATCATAGCAAAAGGCTCATTTATATATTCTTTAGCACACAATACAGCTTGAGCGGTACCAAGAGGTTTATTTCTATCTTCTGGAAGTACATAACCCGAAGGAATATTATTTAGTTCCTGAAAAGCATATTCCACTTTAATATATTTTTCTATTCTTTTTCCTATAGTTTCCTTAAATAATTCATAGTTTTCTTTTTTTATAATAAAGACAACCTTATTAAATCCTGCTAAAGCAGCATCATAAACAGAATAATCAATAATAAATTCCCCATTAGGTCCGAAAGGTTCTATCTGTTTAAGGCCTCCAAATCTACTACCCATTCCAGCAGCCAAAACAAGTAATGTAATATCTTTTTTCATAAAATCCTCACTTTCTATTACTATCATAATAACAAAAATAATTAAAAAAGTTAATACTTTGTATAAAAAAAGATATTACTTTACAAAATATAATGAGTATTCGCAGATATTCACATAAGAAAATATTTATTTATTTTCTTTTTTTTGTTATACTTAAATATGGAGGTAATAAAAATGGATATATTTTGCAAAATAATAAATAATGAAATACCATCGTATACTTTGTATGAAGATGATATAGTAAAAGTATTTTTAGATGTTAATCCAAATCACAACGGACATACATTAATAGTTCCAAAGAAACACTATCAAGATTTCTTTGATATTGATGATGAAACCTTGCATCATGTATTAAAAGTAGCTAAAGATGTAGCAAAATTATTAAAAGAAAAATTAAATTATGATGGAATATCTTTAGCAGAAAACAATGGCTTAGGACAAGAAGTAAAACATTTTCATCTACATCTAATTCCAAGATATAATAATGAAGAAAAAATATCTGTAGAAGAAATATATAATAAATTAAAGTAGAATATCTACTTTTTATTATACAAAAAAACTATCCGAAGATAGTTTCTTAACTTAAGATATTTTAATTAAAGAAAGCAGAACCTATTATAATGGCAAGTAGAATGTATAAAACAATTACAACTAAGAAGCCATTACTTCCTTTACACGAACTATTTCCAGACATATTTTTTAACCTCCTTTATTATATCCAAGCGCCTAGTATAATTATAAGTAGAATAAATAAAACTAAAACAATAGCGGCTGATGAACCACATGTTCCACAGTTACCCATATACATTCCTCCTTTTTTTCTATTCACAATATTTTATGGAAAAATAAAAAAAAGGTGTTAGGCAAACAAACTATATAAAAAAATATAAATAGAAAATATGGTAAATTAACCATATTTAAAAAATAAACTTGTATTTTCCATTTATATTTGTTATTATATTAATGTATCTTAAGAAAGGAGATAAACATGGAAGAAAAGAAAAATAAAAAAAATAAAGAAGTAAAAAAAGAAATAAAGGAAACAAAAAATCAATCTAAAAACACAAAAAGTAAAAAGGAAAAAAATATTAAGAAAGATGAAGTAAAAGAAACACCAAAGAAAAAAGTAAATAAAGAGAATGATAAAGTATTTAAATTTTATGAATTCTTTGATAAATATCATTTAGCAATTTATGGTGCACTAGGAGGTATCCTAGCAACTGTATTAGTAGTAGTAATAATATGGCCTGATAGAATAGCAAAATTAGAAGATGGTACAGAACCAGTAGTTACAATAGATGACTACATAGTAACAGCGGATGAATTATATGAAGATATGAAAGACATATATTCAGTTAGTTCTTTATTAGACAAACTTGATACAAAAATACTTACTGATAAATATCCCGATACTGATGAAATGGATGATGAAGTAACAAGTCAAGCAGAGAATTATTACAAAGCTTATGAGCAATATTATAAAATGTCTAAAGAAGATTTCTTAAAACAAAATGGATTTAATACTGAAAAGAAATTCTTAGAATATCTAAAATTAAATAATAGAAGAACAAAATATGTAAAAGAATATACAGAAAATGAAGTTACAGATAAAGAAATAAATAAATATTATGAAGACGAAGTATATGGTGATATCAATACAAAGCATATGCTAGTAAAAGTAGACTCTTCAGCTTCAGATGATGACAAAAAAGAAGCAGAAAATTTAGCTAAAGAAATAATATCAAAACTAGATGAAGGAAAAACATTTGATGAAGTAAAGGAGGAATATAAAGACAAAATTACTTACGAAGAGTTAGGATATAAATCATATAATGCCGCATTAGAAGAAGCATATAAAAATGAAATGAAAAATCTAAAAGATGGTGAATATAGTAAAGAACCAATAAAAACATCTTACGGATATCACATTGTATATAGAATAGATCAAAAAGAAAAACCTGCTCTTGAAGATATTAAGGATCAAATTAAGGAAGAAATAGCAGATGAAAAAATTTCTAATGACAAAAATCTTTATTATATTACTTTAGATAAAATGAGAGAAAACGCTAATTTAAAATTTGAAGATACAGTATTAAAAGACAAATATGACACATATATGTCTCAATATAAATAATAAAAGCCCGTTAGGGCTTTTTAATTTTTAATTCTATTAATAATTTTAGCGGTTTCATAAAAATTATTAAGTCTTTTGTTCCAACTATGGTTAATTTCACTAATAAGTTTCTTTTTAATAAAAGAAACATCTTCATTTTCTTTTTCAAAATAATCATAATATAAATATTTTAAATTAGAGGTATTACTTTCTTTATTAATATAGTTAATAAGAAACTTCTTTTTTTTATTTTCCCGTCTATTACCATTGTTGTTAATTATTTTTCTTTTATTTAAAATAATGATATCATAAACATCAATATCAGTAGCTTCTTCCAAAATCTCATCTTCTTCATCTATAAGAAGACTACTTTTTTTAATAACATTACCATTATTATCAAGCATAATGCCAATAGCCTCAACCCCATTTGTTATTAAACAAGAAGGTCCAAATTTAATTTTATTATATGCAAAAGTTTTGTCTCTTATTTTATCGACAAATGAACTATTAACAGAAACATTATTATATTTAATATTTTTATATGTCTCGTTACTGATTAAAAATAAAGGAATTTTTTTAATATTAATAATATTATCTTCTTTTTCCCATTCATAAAATTCAAAAAAATCTTTTTCAAAATTAACTACAATATCATAAATAAATTTCATTTTATGTCTCCCCTTTTTATAGTTATAGATAAAATCATAATAGTAAGACCTATAATACTATAATAGCATTCTACTTCTCTTATAATAAAATTAACATAATTACCAAAATTATACCCCATAGTCATTAAATTTAGATAAAGAATAATAAAGCTAAGACCAATAACCATAAGTCCAAAGCCAAATAAAAAGAAAAAAACTCTTACCATTATATCCCTCATTTAAATTTATTCAAATAAAGAAATAATATTAAGAGTTTTATATTTATTTATGTTCTATCTCATCTTTAATCTCTACTTTACTAATAGAGTCAAATCTTTTACTAATCTTATCAGTAGTAACATGTATGCTTTCAATATCCTTATTAACAGTTTCAATACTTCTAGATAATTTATCCCATCTATCTTTATACCTAGAAAATTCTATACCAAGTTTATTAAGCTCATCATGTATAATACTAGCATATTTATCCCTTTCCATATTCTTAAGTAACACTTCAATAATCGTAAAAGTACTAATAAGAGTAGTAGGAGAACAAATCCATACTCTTCTTTTATGTGCATACTCTACTAAGTCATTATGATAAGCATTAATTTCTGCAAATAAAGCTTCAGCAGGTAAAAACATAATTGCTTGGTCTGAAGTAATACCAGGAATAATATATTTATTAGCAATAGCATCAATATGTTTTTTAACATCCATTTTAAATTCCTTTTCTGCTATATTTCTATCGACTTGTGGTAAATTCTTATCAACCATTTTTTGATAATGTTCTAAAGGAAATTTAGAATCAATAGCAACCGTTCCAAGAGGCTCTGGAGCAAAAATAACACTATCAGCTATAGTACCATTAGGTAGACTATATTGAAGTCTATACACATTATCATTCTTTTCACCAAAAATACTAACTAAAATATGTTTAAGATTAACTTCTCCAAAAATACCACGACTCTTTTTATCTGTAAGAATACTTTGAAGAGAAACAATATCAGTAGATAAAGTATCAATTTTCTTTTGAGCTTCATCTATTTTAGACAATCTTTCTAATATATTAGTAAATGTTTTATTCGTTTTAGCAAAATTATCATCTAGTCTCTCATTAACTTTATCATTAATTTGTGTAAGTTTCTTTTCCATTCTATCATTAAGACCATTAAAATTATCATTCATAGTCTTCATAATATCAATTTGAAAACTAGATAATCCCTTAATTGTATTTGATTCCAAATTACCAAGTCGTTCTGTAATCTTACCCTCATTAACATTCTTCATAATAGCAATAATAACAAGTATAATAACAATAATAAGAAGTCCAATAATAATATAATCCATCATAATTTACATATCACATCCTCTATATGAGTATAACATATAAATAGAATTTAGTAAATAAAAATATCAAAAAAAGCAAACAAATGTATTGTTTATAAGCTGCTGTCATTAATAACAAAAGTATATTAATTCTCATTTAGGTACAGTCATTATTACTATTATTACATTTATAATATATAATTATAACATTGTCTATCAAAATACTTTGGAATTTGAGTAAATAAATTTAACAAAAGAAAAAATAGTCCGAAGACTATTTAATTAATTTATCAAAATAATTTTCAATACTTTTAACATTAGACTTAAATACAATCATATCAATTACATCAGATATACCATATATAAGCATAATAACTCCTGTAAGAATAGCTACTGCAATAGCAGAATCTTGTGGATATACAATAAGTATAATACCACATAGTATCATTAATATTGAAGTAATTATAGGAAGTAAATAATCATCAGCACTCTTAATAATATATGATATTCTTGCCTTAAATGCACCACTAATAATAAAGAATATACCAAGTAAAATAGGAAGTAAATTTTCCATAATAGTAGGATTTAAAAATACTGCTATACCAATTACTATTGATAAAACACTAGATATCATTTCTATTAAGCAAAAAATAGGACTAATAGTAAAACTATCAATAAAATTAGTTATACCATATACAAGTAAGAAAGCACCAAGTATATAACCAATAGTATCAAGTGAAGCTTTAGGCCATACAATAAGTATAACACCACATAAAGCAAAAAGTATTGATAATATAATAGATAAATTAATATACTTATTTATTGATTTAATCATAATATCCTCCTACCAATAGTATAACAGAAAATTAAAATAAAATAAATATACTTAAGCTAAGTTTACACTTATTAATTATTAACTTTATGCCTAATAATAGGAGTATTATCATCTATAGCTTTAAAAGTATAGCCATTATTTTTCCCGTATCTTATAATGTCACTTAAAGCATTAACTGTAGCTCTATGATTAGCAGAATCATGCATAAGAACTACGTTAGTTCTATTATGAGAGACATTATTAATGACATTATAATATATATTAGAAGAATTATTAATATCACTTCCAGCATCGTTTGAATCAACATTCCAATCAAAATAATTATATCCTCTATTTACTACCTGGGCTGTCAAATAAGACATAATACCATTATTATATTTTCTACTTACAGTATTAGAACTACCACCAGGAAATCTAATAATATTTGGCCTAATATTAATAACATTAAACACTTTATCACTAATATTATTTAAGTCATTAAAATAGTTATCACTACTAGTATAAATATAAGAATAATTATGTGTATTACTATGAAGTCCAATAGTATGTCCGCTATTATAAGCCCTTTTAGTGGATTCATTAGCACCACATACAAAGAATGTTGCTTTAATACCTTCTCTATCTAATATATCAAGGATTTCATTAGTCAAATAACTAGGACCATCATCAAACGTTAGATATATAACACCATTACCATAATAGTTAGGTTTCTTTATAACAATCACTTCTCTATCAGTATTAAAAGAATTACCACTACTATCTTTAACTTCATAAGTAATATTATATGTACCAATAGTATTAGTATCAACATTCCCTGTGGATACAACCTTATCAGTAATATCACCATCACAATTATCAAAGGCAGTATATCCTTCTTCAATATAAGAATTACCCTCATAAATATATATAGTCTTCTTACCTTTAAGTTCTATACTAGGATTAATCTTATCTTCATGTATAATCTCTCTCTTAACTTCTGCTCTATTAAAAGAAGAATCAAAAACTCTATATAAAATATTATCTTTATCTATAATAGCATCAACCTTATCAGTAATATCGCCATCATAGTTATCCAAAGCAGTATATCCTTCTTCAATATAACCCTTATTAGGACATACATAAGTAGGATTATCACCTTTGAGAGTAATAACAGGAGGAGTTCTATCAACAACTCTAACTATAAAATTCTTATTAACATTATAAAATAAATATTTAATACTAACATTGACTTTATAACTACCAACTTTATTCGTATCAACATTACTTGTTGATACAGCTTTATAAGTTAAATCAGTAAATAAATTATAACATTTATAATCAAAAGTATAATCACTTCCTAATTCAATATTATCATCTTTAGAAGTAATATTAGGATAAAATACTATATATAACAAAAAAATAAACGTAACAATAATTAATAATAAAAGTTCCTTCTTAATTAATTTCATACATCATACTCCATCATAATTATAGCAGACTCTTAAAAAAAATACTATTCCAAGATAGTATCTTTATCTGGTTTTACACCTTTTTTGTATATATGAACCTGATAGTTATCATCACAAGTAGCAAGCAGTACATCATCATAATCTTTTATCCCTTGCACATCAAGTTCATGATCTAACCATTTCCTATCCCTCCCAATAGCTTTCATATTATTAAACATATAATTGCCATCAATAATAATATTTGCAGTAAGTCCCTTATTCTTACATTTTATTTTCATATCTTTTTTATTTACTGGCTTATCCTTTTCATTAGGAAGAAAACTAATATTACCATTAATTTCCATAATAGCATAATCAATCTCATTTAAATCAAAATAGCCATTAATTCTAGCTTGTGACAAAAATTCATTAATATCAATCTTTGCTTTATCAAATCCAGATTGAATTATTTTTCCTTTTTCCACAAGAACTGTTGGTACACCATTAAATATTCTTCTAAGACTAATGTTTTTTAATGTAACAATAGATATAATGTATGATACAAAGCCATATAAAAATATAGATAAAATACCAGAAAGCAAATTTTTTTCCAAATCAAGAGAAATATCCGCGGCAACAGAACCAATGGTAATGCCAATAATGTAATCAAACAAATTAAGTTGAGATATTTGTTTTTTACCAACTAACTTAGCAACTAAAAAGAGCATTGAGCAGGCAAGTATAGTCCTATAAAATACACAAAATATATTATACATAATAAAACACCTCATAAATATTATGAGATGTTTAAAAATTTATATACCATTAATATTATTAATAATCATCGTTATAGTAAGAATAAATATAATTATCAAATAATAATTATTAAATATCTTCATTATAGATTTTATACCAATATCATTATTTTTAATAATATCAAAAATAAGCATAATACTAAATATAATAGAACAAATAAACAAAGGAATACCAAGAATGTTATATTTAATTGCTTCGATAAAATCAAAATTAAGTATACATCTAAAACTACGTGTAAGTCCACATCCGGGACAACAAATATTAAATATCCTTTTAAATATACAACTATAATGAATAGTACCACTTACCATTAACCAAATAAATATAATAATAATAGTAAGTATAAGTAAATTAATAATTCTTTTCATTAGTCACTAAGAGTATTACCATTAGCATCAGTAGTAATATTACCACAAAGAATAAGAATACCCTCAATAAGTCCCCATATAGCGGAAATAGGACTTAAAAAACCACAAGACAAACAAGTAATAAGAAGTTGAGCAATTGCTTTACCAGTATTACCTAAATAAAAATTATGAACACCGAATCCACCTAAGAATATACCTAATAATCCAGCAGCCATTTTAGATTTAGCCTCACCATTAGCCTTGTTAACTCTAACACCACATTTTAAGCAAACATCCTGACCAGGATTAAGTTCTGCCCCGCAGTTATAGCAGTAGCTCTTAGCATTATTATTTTGTGCAGTATTATTATCTACCTTAACACCACAGTTTAAACAAACCTCTTGTCCTTCATTAAGTTCATTACCACAGTTTTTACAAAACTTAGCCATATTTATACCTCCTTTACATCCAATATCATTTTATCATAAAAATACTATTTTGTAAATTTACTTAATATTATATCTAATCTTTCTTTTTCTTTTTCTAAATCTTCTCTCTCTTTATTAACAATTGCTATAGGTGCCTTAGATACATAATTTTGATTAGCAAGTAAATTACTTCTTCTCTTAATAGAAGCCTCTAATAATTCTTTCTCACGTGTAAGATTTTCCATTTCTTTTTCTCTATTACTTGACATATCAAACATATATTTAATAACATATTCTCCTTCTTTAGCGGTAATACCCTCTGAAGAATTATCATCTGTTAATAAAGAATTATCTACCTTAAGTAATTTTAATATAATATCACTATGATTACCATTAAAATATACTAAAGCCTCTTTAGGTATTTTATTTTCTTGTTTAACATTACGAGCTTTAACAATAAATTCTATGACATTATCTATCTCTTTAGCATCATCAAATACATATTTTTTATCATAAGTTGGATAAGAACTAATCATGATAGACTCACTATCACGTATAGGAAGCATATCATATATTTCTTCAGTAACAAACGGCATAAATGGATGAAGCATTTTAAGAATGTCAGTTAAGACTTTAAGTAATACGCTTTTAGTAGTATTATCCATATTTATCTTAGCAAGTTCAATATACCAGTCGCAGAAGTCACCCCAAACAAAGTTATAAACCTCTGTACCAACTACATTAAACTCATATTTATCCATATGTTTAATTGTACTCTTAATTAAATTATTACATTTATTTAATATCCATTTATCTTGTACCTTAAGATTATCTAATGTATAATTATCTTTATTTAAATCTTCTATATTCATAAGAACAAATCTTGAAGCATTCCAAAGTTTATTAATAAAGTTCCAAGTAGCTTTAACTTTATCCTCATCATATCTTAAATCAGTTCCAGCAGCAGTGTTAGTAGTTAAGAAAAATCTAAGAGAATCAGTACCATATTCATCAATAACATCCATAGGATCTATACCATTACCAAGACTTTTACTCATTTTTCTACCCTGTTTATCTCTAATTAGTCCATGAATCAAACAATCCTTAAATGGTCTTTCATTTAAAAATTCAAGTCCTTGGAAAGTCATCCTATTAACCCAGAAAGGAATAATATCATAACCAGTAACAAGTACATTATTAGGATAATATCTCTTAAGCATATCTGTATCATCTGGCCAACCTAAAGTAGAAAATGGCCATAAAGCAGATGAAAACCAAGTATCAAGTACATCATTATCTTGTACCCATCCATCTCCTTTAGGAACTTCCATACCTACGTATACTTCCTTATCTTTATACCAAGCAGGAATTCTATGACCCCACCAAAGCTGTCTAGATATACACCAATCATAAGTAATTTCCATCCAATGATTCATTACTTTCTCATATCTAGTAGGAACAAAATTAACTTTGGTAGCCTTATTTTTTTGATTTTCAAGAACTCTATCCGCTAAAGGACGCATCTTAACAAACCATTGCTTAGACAAATAAGGTTCTACCATAACATTAGTTCTCTCAGAAAAACCAACATTATGATTAATAGGTTCAACCTTTATAAGAAGTCCCATACTATTTAAATCATGAGTAACAGCTTCTCTACATTCAAATCTATCAAGACCATTATATTGAAGAGCATTCTCATTCATAGTACCATCAGGATTCATAACAACAATTCTCTCTAAGTTATGTCTATTACCAACTTCAAAATCATTAGGATCATGAGCAGGAGTAATTTTAACAACCCCAGTACCAAATTCCATATCAGCATGTTCATCTGTTATGATAGGAATTTTTTTATTAACGATAGGAAGAATAACATTTTTACCTATATATTTTTTATATCTATCATCATTAGGATTAACTGCTACTGCTGTATCACCAAATAAAGTTTCAGGTCTTGTAGTAGCAACCTCTAAATAATCATCACTATCTTCTAACATATATTTAATGTGGTAGAAGGCCCCAGGAGTATCCTTATAAATAACCTCTTCATTAGATAAAGCAGTTTTAGCTAAAGGATCCCAATTAATAATCCTCTCTCCCCTATATATAAGACCTTTATTATATAAAGATACAAATACCCATCTAACGGCCTTAGAAAGACCATCATCTAAAGTAAATCTTTCTTTAGAATAATCAAGAGATAAACCAAGTTTAGCCCACTGATTATGAATATTCTCAGCATATTCCTCTTTCCAAGCCCAAGCAACCTTAAGCCATTCCTCTCTGTTCATACTTCTAGGATCAATACCCTCATCACGAAGTTTCTTATCTACTTTAGCTTGCGTAGCAATACCAGCATGATCCATACCAGGAAGCCACAAAGTATCATAGCCTTGCATTCTTTTATATCTAATAATAATATCCTGAAGAGTAGTATCCCAAGCATGTCCTAAATGAAGCTTTCCCGTAACATTAGGAGGAGGAATAACAATACAATATGGTTCTTTACTTAAATCTCCAGATTTAAAATAATCTTTATTTTTCCAAGTTTCATATTTATCTTTTTCAACCATTAAATGGTCATATTTTTTATCAAGCATTATAAGCACCTATCTTTCCATCTATATAATTATTAAGCACACCCATGATCTGCTTAAAAAAGTTTTCTATTTCTTTATTATCAAATGTCAAAGAGTCCATCATCTTAGTAATATAATTATTCTTTCTAAGTAAATAATAAGAATATCTATAATTAAATGAGTACATCTTTGACAATACCACGAGTACCGTATCAGAAGAGTTTTCACTCATCTTAGGACTAATAGTATGGAATTTCTTAAATTCATCATATACAAGATTATTAGGATAAGCATTAATTCTCGTATCAACATAAGGATAGTTAACAAATAATCTAAAAGAATCCAAATTATGAGCATCTTTTATAATAGCACATATGTGTTTTTCTTTCTCATCTATATCACTTGGGAATCCATCTTTATCATAAGCATATAGAGCCATCTTAATAATATTATCATATTTAGTATCTTTACTAATTTCTCTAATTAACCCCTTAGTAAATAAAACATTAATAGTCTTATCATAAGCATCATCAATATCATCATCAATATGATAATTAGGAGTTAAAGAAAAATTACCTATTTCATGAAACAAACCAATAAGTTCAATAACAGAAATCTCTTCTTCATCAAAAATACCAAGACCATTAGCAAGTTCTTTAGCTATTTCCATTACTTTTAAAGAATGAAAATACTTAGATTTAATATTAACATTATTCATATCATATTTTCTAACATATTGTTCAAATATCTTCATAACTCTACTACTTTTCATAAAAAGACCTCCAACTCATAATTTAATATAAGTATATAATAAAATAACTTATTTTTCAAGTAAAATAACAATTATTCTCGTTTTCATCTCACACATTGTTGCTCGCTGTTTTATGAAGCCAAAGTCTTCATAAAAAAAGTAGAGCCCAAGGTCTCTACGTTAAGTATTATCAATATTAAATAGTTTTCTTTTTAGTCAAACTTTTCTTTTTATCATAACCCAAAGCAATTTTATAAAAATTACTTAAAGTATCTATATCAACAGGAACTTTTTTCATAATTGCGATAGCTTCATCATCAATAGAGTCTATTTCTTGAAAAGAACCTGGTTCACAAGTATATACCTCATATTTAATTTGCCCACGCTGATTAAAAATCATTTTAGTTTTAATACCAGCATAAGCTGTACTATAATAAGTTTCAAAGTTACCTTTTTCTTTATAGACACCTAAAGTAAAAAAATTATTTATAAACTTTTCTCTAAAATCAAACAATTCCATAAAATCATCATATACATTGACAAATGTATTATTATCCAATACAGGATAATCGTATTTCCAATATATAGAGCCATTAATATCTCTACATAAAGAATTTCCACAATGATTAATAACACTATCCTCATTATTATCAATATATGATATATATATTTCAGAAGTATCATCAACATTACCTAATAAGCTAATACTAATATTTTCAATACTAATGTTCTTATTACTAGAAATATTATTAATTTTATTAACTAATTTTTCATTATAATAAGCTTTACTATAACATTCATTAAAATAATTTCTAATTTCACAATAAAGCTGGTAAAAACTAATAGTATTATCATCTCTCTTAACATTAGGTCTATTTAAAAACCTATCTACAAGTATTTTATTATAACCACTTAATTCCATAATAACCTCCCTTATGTCATTATTATATCAAAAGTAACATTTCATTGCAATAATATTATACTATAAAAACAAAAGACACATATTTAATATATGTATCTTTTGCTACTTATAAAGTTCTTTTTTTTACTAAAATATTCTTACTTTTATTAGTTAAAATATTTTTAAACACATCATCCAAAGAATTAATATCAACTGGTATTTTTTTCATGATACTTTTTTCTTTGTTAGCAATATAATCTCTAATCACCATATCCTTATCAACATTATTTATTAAATGTTCAGGTATATCTAGTTCAACATAGTGAAAAAAGTCACCACATTGATCTATATCAATACTAGCTTTAAAATATCCAGTTTGAATAGAAGTACTAAAGTTATTAACATATTTAGAAAGATAAATATTATTAGAAATTAAAGAAGAAATATATTGCTCTCTAAAAGCAAATAGATTCATAATATCATCATAAAACCATATTAAAATATCACTATTTAAAGCAGGATATTCTCTTTCCCAATACAAAGTATTACTATCAGCATCTTTACATAAATAATTATACATAAAAGCAGAATTATTAGTTTTACCATTAAATCCAAAAAATATTTTAGCGGTACTATCAAGATTACCACTTAACATAATACTAATATTAGTTATAGTAACATCATTGTTCTCACCATTATAATCAATAAAATAAGGCCTAGTCAAATTAATAGCTCTAACTAATCTTTGGTTATCATTTGCCCTTTTATTAACAAAAGCCATATAATTTCTTACCATCCTATATAAATGATAAAAACTGATAGTATCGCCGCAATTCTTAATATCAGGTCTATTCAAAAAATTTTTAATACTTTGAAGCATTTCTTTCTCATCTTTAAAATATAAAGATGAATTAAAACTATTATTCATAATTTCCCCCTCCATGACCAATTATTATAGCAGATATCCCAATTAATTGCAATTATTAATAATATGTTTAATTTCATCTATAGTTTTTTCTATATCTTCATTAACTACAATATAATCATATTTATCACTATAACTAATTTCTTTTTTTGCAATCTCTAACCTATTTTTAATATTATCCACACTATCAGTACCCCTATTTATTAATCTTTTTTCTAACTCATCAAAAGAAGGAGGCATAATAAATATCGATAAAGTATCACTATATTTACTTTCAATCTTCATAGTCCCTTGTACATCAATAATGGCAATAACATTTTTTCCATTATTAATATTATTAAATACAAAGTCCTTAGGAGTACCATAATAGTTATTATTATAAATAGCATATTCAAATAAATTATCTTTTTTAATATTATCTAAAAATTCATTCTTAGATAGAAAGAAATAATCTTTCCCATCAATTTCCCCTTTTCGCCTTTTTCTAGTAGTCATAGAAATAGAATATATACCAATGCCATCATTAATAAGTCTTCTAACAATAGTATCCTTACCAACTCCCGAAGGACCAGAAATAACAACAAATATACCCTTTTTCATTATAATCACCCTATTCCAAAATTTTAATATTATTAACAACTATTTGATATTTATCAAATCTTCTTTCTACTTTTCCACTAATCTCTATAATATCACTAACTTTAATATTATTAAACAAGCTATAAACCTTAGGAAATATTGTCAAACTAACATCCCCATATTCATCACTACCTACAATAAAAGCCATAACATCATTATTTTTAGTAGTAACTTCCCTAATATTACTAATCAAAAGAACCATCTTAATATTTTTATCAAAGTAATCTTTAATATTCATAGAAGTAACATTATAAATTTCTCTATATTTACTAACCGGGTGGAGAGACAAATAAAATCCTAAAGCTTTAAGTTCCATCTTAATAACTTCATCTTTACTATATTCATCATATATTTCCATCTCTGGTTTTTCAATTTCAATTATACCAGCATCTCTTGCTATATCTGCATAGTTAATAACATTATCGATGTTTTTAATCAAAGTTTTTCTATTATAGCCAAACGATATCGCACCCGCTAATATAAGATTTGTTATAACCCTTTGATTAACAGAAGTACCTTCCATTCTAAGAACAAAATCACAAAAATCAGTAAATTTCCCATTTTTTCTTTCGTGAATAATATCATTACTTACAGATGTACCAACATTACTAATAATAGCCAAAGGACATCTAATAAAATTATCATAAGCAAAGTACTTATCAGTACTCTCATTAATATCAGGAGGCAAAATAGTAATACCACTCATTCTTGCTCTATTCAAATATATGTTTGTTTTAGCATTATTACCAATAACATTAGTAAGCATAGCGGATAAAAAATACTTAAGAAAATAAGTTTTAATAAATGCCATTCTATAAGCAGTAACTGCATAAGATATAGAATGTGCTTTATTAAATCCATAGTTAGCAAACTTAAGAATCAAATCATATACCTTATTTGCAATATCTTCACTATATCCATTTTCTAAAGAACTACGAATGAATTTAGGCCTTTCCTCTAAAATAATAGATTCCTTTTTTTTAGACATAGCCCTTCTTAAAATATCAGCTTCTCCATATGAATAACCAGCCATTTTTCTTACTATTTGCATGATTTGTTCCTGGTAAATAATAATACCATAAGTTGGCTTTAAAATATCTTCCAAATCAGGATGAATATAATCAATTATTTCTTTTCCTTCACGTCTTCTAATAAAACTATCAATATTATCCATAGGACCTGGTCTATATAAAGCCAAAGCTGTAGCAATATCCTCAAATGACTTGACCTTAAGTTTAGATAAAAATCTCTTCATACCGGTAGATTCAAATTGAAAAATACCATCAGTATCAACATTATAAAAAATATTAAGTGTTTTTTTATCATCCATAGGAATTTTATCAAAACTAATATTAATCTTTTCTTTTTTTCTTATCTCATCAATGACATTACTCATTAAAGTAAGATTATCAAGCCCTAAAAAATCCATCTTTAAAAGTCCTAAAGGTTCTAAATAATCCTTAGAAAAAGCAGTAGTATAAATACCAATAGGATTCTTGTATAAAGGAATAATCTCATCAATATCACACCTGCTCATAACAATTCCTGCAGCATGTATAGATATATGTCTAGGAAGTCCCTCTAACTTCAAAGCAACTTCATAAAGTCTCTTATATTCATTTCTTGAATTAATAAGCCTATGAAATTTAGCATCATTAACATAAGAATCTTTAAGTTCTTTAGAAGTAATACTTTTAGCGAGATCATCTATAATAGGAAGAGATAAATTCATACATTTACCTAAGTCTCTAATTACCTGTTTAGCTCCCAAAGTATTAAAAGTAATAATTCCAGTAGCCTTCTTTTCACCATATTTATGAGTAACATAATCAATTACTAAATTTCTTTTTTCACTATCAAAGTCAACATCTATATCAGGCATAGTAACCCTTTCAGGATTTAAAAATCTTTCAAATAACAAATCATATTTAATAGGATCAATCTCTGTAATACCAATAGAATAACTAACAAGACTACCAGCGGCACTACCCCTACCAGGACCAACTAAAATATTATTAAATTTAGCATATTTCACATAGTCCCAAACGACTAGAAAATAATTACAAAACCCCATTTTATTAATAACATCAAGCTCATAATCAAGTCTCTTTTGATATATATCATTAACATTACCATTAAGTCTTTTATTTAATCCCTTATTACATAAATTAGATAAAAATTCAAAAGCATTAATATTATTATCATATATAGGTAATAAATTACTATTATATTCAAAAGAAACATTACATACATCTTCAATATACCTCATATTAGATATAACATCACCAGGAACAAGAGTGCTAAATTCTTCTCTGTTTAAAAGATGTTTTCCCTTATAAGTACCAAGTTCAAATTCCCCTAGCCTCTTATCTTCACGTATCATAATTAAATAATCTAAATACTTATAGTCATCCTTATCAATATAACAAGTATCATTAATAAATACTTTGTTAACATTAATATTATCAATATCATCTAAACTACTATAGCCAATAAAATATTCATCATAAATACTAATAATATCCTTATCAAAACATTCATAGGGAATAATAAGAATAATATCTTTATTATATAGTTTCAAAATATCTTCATCTATATTATCTTCTGATATTAAAGTAGATAATTTAATTAAATTCTTATATCCAGTATTATTCTTAGCAAGAAGTATAAACCTTTTATCCTTAAGTAAAATTTCAATACCAATAATAGGCTTAATATTATATTTAAGACAAGTTAAATAAAATTCATATGCACCAAACATATTATTAGTATCAGTAATAGCTAAAGAGGAATAGCCAAGTTCCTTAGCTTTACTTACAAGCACTTCTATTTTATTTAAACTGCTTAAAATAGAATAACTAGTTTTAACTTCTAAAGCTGTTAACATAACTATCCCTCCTCATATAAATAAATAAAATTAATATCTAAGTTTAAAGTAAGCAAGTGCAACTCCTGCTAAAGCAATAAGACCAGCAAGTAAAGCTACACCAGCAAATCCTTGACTTTTAGGACCAATATCCTGTAAAAGAGGATTCGTTTTTACCTTCTTTTTACCTTTCGGTCTATTAACTAAAGTAACATTATTAGGCATATTAAGAGGTTCATTATTACTCTCAATAATAACTCTAGATTTACCACCATTATCTTCAAAAGAACTTTCCTTATAATTATTTTCCATTTTTATTCCTCACTTTCTTCTATTTTCAGCAACCATCGTAATATTATCAGTTAAAAATTTAATTCTTTCAATAATTCTTCTAGCTTTAATCTTACCCTCATTATCATTACTAGCCAAATGTACTTCTAATTCAGAAATAGTAAGATTAGAAGTAAATAATGTAGGAAGCCCCTCTTGCATTCTATATTGCAAAATAGTTCCTAAAATCTCATCTCTATTCCAACTAGTAACAGTTTCAGCTCCAATATCATCTAAAAGAAGAATCTCAGCATTTTTAACATCGTTAAATATAGTTTTAAAATCATCAGAAAAACTTTCTTTTAATTTCCTTAAAAAATCAGGATAATAAACAATAGCAACCTTCTTCCCTTTTTTTGCCAGTTCATTCATACTAGCAGCTACTAAATAAGTTTTACCACATCCAAAGTTACCTGTCAAGTATAAACCTTTAGTTTTACTACCAGCCTCACACTTTTTAATAAAAGTAGTAAGCCATTTAATTGTCTCAAGTCTATTTTTATCATCAGTATAAATATTTTTCATTGAAGCATTAATTATTTCATGAGGCATATCAATCATTATAATATTGTTTTGATATTCAGTATCCCTGTCTAGTTTCTTTTTATATCTACAAGGAATATAAGAAAACACAATCTCATCATTAAGAACACTAGGATAATAAACATGACCATTAACAGTATTTTTGCATTCTAAAATATTTTTGCAATTCTTACAATTCTTAATTTCTTTTGTAGCATCCATAATTAAAGAAGTATAACTAATAAGTTTTTCATTAGGTAGATCAATACCATTAACAATCTTTTTAAAGTCATCATCTTCATATGCTTTATCAAAATTCTTTTTGAGTTCATAATCATCAAATTTATATTTTTTAATAATATTTGTAGCTTCTTTCATTATTTATACTCCTTTAAAAGTTCTTCTAATTGATTTTCTTCATCATTAGAAATAGCATTCTTAGTAATATTCTTATCAAACCATTCAGGTATTTTAATATTAGAATTTTCATTCTTAATAACTTTTCTATTTCTCTTCTTATGTTCTTTTTCAGCAGTGCTCATAGCCTCTTCCACAGTCTCAATACCAAGCCTCTGCCACTCCCCTGCTAAAGTTTCAACATAATTCCTAGTCAGTTTTTTATTATTAACATTAAGAATATAATCTATAAGAACATTAACAACTCCAGGCTTAAGTTTATAGTCAACAAGTAAATCTTCAAGTAACTTTAAATCTCTTCTTGTGGGCTCACTACCATTATTCTTTTTAATAAGCAATTCTCTCGGAGAAATAGTTTCAAAAGTATAAATCATTTTAGCTCTATTAGAAGTATCTCCAATAGGCTTTCTAAGATATTCTGGCTGACTATTATCTATTATAGTTGGAAGAATACCGCCATTATCAAATTGATAATAATTCCTAGAACTCTTTCTTAAAAGTTCTTTATTAATAGTTCCCCTTTCATTTAGGGAGCCTTTAATAATATTTGACATATGGATAGCATCGATATCATATATAAATGATAAATTAATAATAAGCTCTTTAACTTCTTTAGTAAAAACCCTATTAACATCTATATTTTTAGGCATAGAATTAATTAAAAAATTAAAATCAAAATTACTATTAATATTAAGTTTAAGTTTATTATATTTTCTAATATCGTCCAACGACAAATCATAACTTGTCATAGCAGTAGATTCAAAAACATCGTTAAAGCTTTTAGTAATGTCATTGTAATTACTAGTATTAAATCTCGGCAATTTATAAGTTTTAACTAAATTATCATATTCAATCTTTCCTATATTACTATATAATACAATATTAAGTATAGGATGCGATAAAAATTCAGTAGCACTAGCAGGAGAATATAGTTCATATATATAGTTATTTACCTCCCCCTCTTTTACTAGTGTCTTAATAAGACCAATCGCCTCCAATTTAGATCTATTATCATATATTTCATTAATAGTCATTCTAAGACTAGATACTAATTTTTGATGAGAGAAGTCCTTACTTACTATTTGAGAACTATCAAGAGACGACCAAAGGCAAAAATAAAGCATAATTGCATCTGCACCTATAATAGGTAAATAAAGATCAGTAAGTATCTTTCTATCTTCGTCATGAAGAATAGTTTTATTAATAACAACATAGGTATCAGCAGGTAATAAAATATATTTCTCCATAACAACACTTCCTTACACATATTGTATAATAAAAAATATCAAAAGTAAAGAATAAAGAAGTACTATTTTTCTATTTTATTTACCATTATATAAAGTAAAAAAAATCAAAGTTTTATTCTTTGATAATAAAATAACTAATTATAATAAGTAAAAAACCTAATACTAATATTGTACCATTATATCCAAATAAAAACGTAGTAATCATATTAGCAGATATATGTACAAATATAGGAATTAAAATATCCCTTTTAGTAGAATATAAATATCCATTAACAATACCAATAACAAAGGCAAAAATAATAGTAATTATTCCAGTATGACAAAGTGCAAATATAATAGTAGAGAGCCAAACAGAACATTTTCTGGAAAAGTAAACTTCAAACTTATTAATAAGACTGTATCTAAATAAGATCTCTTCAAATATTGGTCCCACAATAGCAGATGCAATAATATTAATAAAAATATTAATACTAATAATATCATTAATAATGCCTAATTTAAATATAATCATATTATATATAATTGCTATCCCAATTCCAAGAAAAATATAAGGAAAATAAAGATTATTACCAAGATTTATATCAAATTTTTTAGTTCTATATTCATATATAATATAACAACATTCAATAAAAACAATAGCTAATGTTCCTAATACAATACCATCATTTTTACCAAACATTAAAATAATACTAATTAAAATTACATATTGAATAATAAACATGACAATTATTTCTCTTATTGATAAAAGAACATTCATAACATATTTCATATATCCTCCAATAAAAAAATAAGATAGCCTAAACTTCTAGCTGTCTTATATATAAATTAAGCCTTAACATTAGATTCCGCTGAAACGTTTATAGCTTGTAAACCTTTAGCAGTTTCAATAAGATCAAATTCAACTATTTGACCTTCGGATAAAGTTTTATAACCATCCTGCTTAATAGCAGAATAGTGAACAAAAATATCTTCTCCACCAGGATAATCAATAAATCCATAGCCCTTATCATTATTGAACCATTTTACTTTTCCTTGCATCTTTGACACCTCACTTTTCTATTTCTACTTCAAGAATATTATAATTCATTGTTGAATATTGATGCAACTAATTAAGTAAGACAAATATCGATAAAAAATTATAAAGCCTAACTTTAACGCGTGCAAACTAATCTTATCACCATTATTAAAAAAAATACATTTCAACGCACCATAACATAAAAAAAGAAATTTAAAGTCAAATAAGTTAACTACAAAGTAATAAAAAAGTAGAAAATTACATTTCTACTTAATATCAAAATTCATAATTTCAAGTATTCTATTCAAATCATTTACATTTTCAAAATAAATACTAATTTTTTTATCGTTAATTTTAACATTAGTGCCAAGAAGATCTCTAAGGCCATCCTCTACATGGGAATAATTATAAGTACTTACTCTTTTACTAACAGGCATTCTTTTTTTAATATTATCATTTTTACTAATATTTTCTAACTCATGAACACTCATATTTTCGTTAACGATTCTATCCGCTAATTTTATAACTTCATCATCATCATTCATTTTACTAAGAACTCTTGCATGTCCCATACTAATGTCGCCATTTAATATCATTTCTTGAACACTTTTAGGCAGATTAAGAAGTCCTAAAGTATTAGTCACATGACTTCTACTTTTGCCAATCTTTTGTGCTAAGTCCTCTTGCCTAATGTCAAGATTATCAATAATACCTTTATAAGCCCAAGCAAGTTCAATAGCAGTAAGATTCTCTCTTTGAATATTTTCAAGTAAAGAAATCTCTCTCATTTCATCATCAGTAAACTCTTTTACAATTGCGGGAATAGTACTTAATCCAGCAATTTTACTAGCTCTAAGTCTACGTTCACCTGCTATAAGATCATAACCCCTAAGCCCCTTCTTAACAATGATTGGTTGAAAAACACCATAATTTTTAATAGAAAGAGCAAGTTCATTTAAAGCATCTTCATTAAAAGTCTTTCTAGGTTGATAAGGATTAGGCCTTATTTCAGATACAGGAATCTCCATAATATCATTTTCTTCAGCAGTTTCCATAATATTACTTTCAAAAGTATCGAAGTCAAGTACTTCACTAGAAAATAATTCCTCTAACCCCTTACCTAGCGCTTTCTTCTTCTGTTCCATTTCTATCAATAACCTCCTTTGCTAAATTTAAATAAGCAATAGTCCCTTTGTTTCTAGGTTCATATTCCAATATTGGTTTACCATGACTAGGAGCTTCTGCAAGTCTTACCAATCTAGGAATAATAGTATCATAAACCCTTTCTTTAAAGAATCCTTTAATACTCTCGATAACCTCAATACCTAAATTAGTATTAGAAAACATAGTAAGAAGAACACCTTCAATATCTAAGTCAGGATTAACCTTTCTTTGTGCTAACATAATAGTATTAATAAGTTGCATAATACCTTCTAAAGCAAAATATTCGCATTGTACAGGAATAAGTACTGAATCAGCAGCTGCTAATGCATTAGTAGTAAGAATACCAAGACTAGGAGGACAATCAATTAAAATAAAATCATATTCATCCTTAACCTTGCTAAGTTCATCTTTAAGTCTAGTTACTCTGTTGAATTTTATTCCAGTTTCTTTAGCTTTTCTTTCAAGCTCTATAAGTTCCATATCTACACCAGCCAAATTTAGATAAGCAGGTAATAAATATAAATTTTTACTTTTTGTTTTAATAATAGAACTATTAATATCATTCTTCATAGTAAGAACTTCATAAATACTACTAGAAATATCCCCTTTATCAACGCCAACACCTGTAGTGGCATTTCCTTGCGGATCTAAATCAACAAGTAAAACTTTTTTATTTAAAACTCCTAAAGAAGCAGATAAATTTATACTAGTAGTGGTTTTGCCAACACCACCCTTTTGGTTTACAATTGCAATAATTTTTCCCATAATGTCACCTTATTTTCCTCAATTACAATTGTATCAAAAAAAGTCAAAAAAAGAAAGAGCTTTTTAAATATTTTATAATATCAATAAAAACAATATCAAACAACACATATAAAAATTTCAAAATCACTTGACATAATTAAAATTAAAATATATAATAAAGTAGCATTTGACTTGGAGGTGTATTATATAATGAAAAGAACTTATCAACCAAATAATAGAAAAAAAGCAAAAAAACATGGTTTCTTTGCTAGAGTTAAAGGTAATGTTTTAAAGAAAAGAAGAGCTAAAAAAAGAAAAAAATTATGTGCATAATTTTGTTTTCTTTTTTTCTTTTTATCTAATATGAAAAAAATAGATATAATAAAATCATCTCGTGAATATACAGAGATAATAAATTTAGGTAATGCCAAAAAAAGTAAATGCTTCAGTATCTATTATCGAAAAAATAACAAAGATAATAGATATGGTATTACAGTACCAAAGAAAACAGATACAGCTGTTGGAAGAAATAAAATAAAAAGAAGGATTAAAAACATTATCGATAATAACAAAAATACTATACAAAATGGTTATGACTATGTTATAATTGTTAGGAAAGGAATATTAGAATTAACGTATAGCGATATGGAAAAAGAATTGTTAAAACTAATAAAAAGTATAGGTGATTAATTTGAAACAAAAAAGGAAAAATGCAAAAATACTACTATTAATAATAAGTTTAATAATGCTTACTGGTTGTACAAAAACATTAACAGATGAAAATAAAAAAGCAGTAAAATTTGAAGACACCGGAAAAACTTTAACAGAGAATGTTTTATGTAGACCAACCGAAGAAAAAGTAATAGAACTATATAAAGAAAATGGAGTAGATACAGACAAACTACCAGTTTGTGAAAACTTCAAACCATTTGATAATTATGAAGGTTTATGGACAACAATATTTGTAAAGCCACTTGCTTGGCTACTAATAAAAGTTGGCGCATTATTAACCAATATAAACCTAAGCAAAGGCTTAGCAAACGGTATGGCTATAATATTATCAGGCTTAGCAATAAGATTGATATTAGCACCATTTACTAAAAAAACAGCCATGCAATCAGAAAAATTAAAAGAAATTCAACCTCAGTTGACAAAATTAGAAACTAAGTATAAAAATAGAACAAGTGAAGAAGATCAAAAAAGAAAAGCAGAAGAAATGATGATGATTTATCAAAAAAATAAAATAAATCCATTTTCAAGTTGCTTATTATCTTTTATCCAAATACCACTATTATTTGCATACTTAGAGGCCATAAATAGAACTCCAGTGATATTTGAAAATAAATTTTTAAGTTTAGATATGGGAACAACAATGTCTCGTGGATTATTTTCTAGCAATTGGTACGCATATTTAATATTCTTATTACTAATATTGGGAACATCATATCTATCATTTAGAAAAACATTAAAAGATCAAACAGCTATGCAAGGACAAATGAAAGGTACAATTTACTTTATGCTAGCAATGATAGCCATAGCAGCATTTAGTTTACCAGTAGCATTAGGATTATATTGGATAACTTCATCAATGTTTACTGTAGTTCAAAATAAACTAGTTGAAGGAAAGAAGGCTAAGAAGTAATGAAGACATATACATTTGAAGGAAAAACAAAAGAAGCTGCTGTTGAATTGGCACTGGAAGAATTAAAAATAAGTGAAGAAGATCTAATAATAAATAATATTACAGAAAAATCAGGCTTATTAAAAAAGTCAGTTGAAATAGAGGTTCTAAATATAAATGAAATAATATCTTTTATTAAAGATACCATAAATAAAATAACAAAGCTAATGAATGCAGAATCAAATTTAGAAGTAAGAAGAAGAGATAATGGTATTTCTATAACCATCTTTTCAGATAATAATTCAATCCTGATTGGAAAAAATGGAAAAAATGTAGCAGCATTACAATTAATAATAAGACAAATGGTAAATTCAAAATTAAAAGAACATTTATCAATAATTATAGATGTAGGAAATTATAAAGAAAAAAGAGTCAAAAGTATTGAAATACTTGCCAAGAGGTTAGCTAGAGAAGCACATAAAACTAAAACAGAAGTAACCATGGACAGTATGAATTCTTACGAAAGAAGAATAGTTCATTCAGTTTTAGCAGATGATAAATTTGTATATACAGAATCAATTGGTGAAGAGCCAAATAGAAAAGTAGTAATAAAATTAAAAGAAGAGTAATCTTCTTTTTATTATTGTTTAAGTGCTTGCATATAATAAAGCAATGTGCTATAATTGTTGTTTCAAAAAGAAAGGAGAAAGGAAAATGAATTATATAAATGAATTAATAGAAATTTCAAAATTGAACAATATTTATGTCCAATTAACAATAAAAACAATTATATGTATATTAATAATATCCATTATAGAAAAAATAGGAATAAAATTATTAAAGAAGACAAAGGATGATAAAAAAGAATATAATTATACACAAAAATTTAAATTAATAATTAAAATAATAATGTACAGTATTTTAATCATCATTTGGAGCAGATTTATTAAAGACGCCTTAACATTTATAAGTGTAATATCTGCAGCTTTTACAATAGCCTTAAGAGATTTAATATTTAATTTCTTCTGTGGCGTATACATTAAAATAAATAAACCATTTGAAGTTGAAGATCGTATTGAAATAGATGAATATAAAGGTGATGTAGTAAATATAAAAGCCATGAATTTTGAAATATTAGAAGTAGATAACAATGCCTTATCAGGTCAAAGTACAGGCATAATTATTCACTTACCAAATTCAATAATATTTCATTATCCATTAAGAAATTATAATAAAGCCTTTAAATATATTTGGGATGAAATCACAATCAATGTTCCTTTAGATTGTGATCTAGTAAAAACAAAAAGTACTATCTATAAAATAGTTAACTCCAATGAGATATTAAAAAAGGTACCAGCTAAGTTAAAAAAGCAAATTAATAATGTAACTAATAATTATCGTATATATTATAACCATTATGAACCAATAATATATACAAAAGTAGAAGATGATCATATATCATTACAATTAAGATATTTAGTTCATCCTAAAAAAGCCAGATTCGTTGAATCAACTATATGGAACAATATATTAACAGCATATAAAAATAATGAAATAGAGTTATATAAATAATAATTCTTTTCTTTTTTCTATAATTGTGCTAAAATACTAAGGAGGAAAGAAGGAATGTATTATGAATGATACCATAGCAGCCATATCAACAACTACTGGCATAGGAGCAATATCAATAATAAGATTAAGCGGCCCTGAATCTTTAAAAATAGCTAGCAAAGTATTTACAAAAGATTTAACTAAAGTAGAAACACATACCATTCATTACGGCTATATAAAAAATAATAATAATAAAATAGATGAAGTTTTAGTAAGTGTAATGAAATCCCCTAAAACATTCACTAAAGAAGATGTTGTTGAAATAAATTGTCATGGAGGAATAGCTACTACTAATAAAGTATTAGAAATAATTTTAAATAATGGTGCGAGATTAGCAGAACCTGGAGAATTTACTAAAAGAGCTTTTTTAAATGGAAGAATAGACCTATTAGAAGCAGAAGCCACTATGGATTTAATATCATCAAAATCAGAAAAAGCGAGAAAAATATCATTAAATACATTAACTGGCGAAACATCCAACTTAATAAAAGAACTTCGCAGTGATATAGTAGGTATCATAAGCAATATCGAAGTAAATATAGACTATCCAGAATATGAAGACATCGAAGTTTTGACAAATGAAAAAATATTACCAGAAATACAAAAATTCAAAGAAAAATTAGAACAAATAATAAAAAAGTCCGAAGACAGTAAAGTAATAAAAGAAGGCATAAAAGTAGGTATCATAGGCAAACCAAATGTTGGAAAAAGTAGTCTCTTAAATTCATTATTAGAAGAAGAAAAAGCAATAGTTACAAATGTTCCCGGAACTACAAGAGACATAGTAGAAGGAACTATAATATTAGATAATGTAATTTTAAATATCATAGATACAGCTGGTATTAGAGAGTCTAATGACATCGTAGAAAAAATAGGTATAGAAAAAAGCTTAGCAATAATAAATGAAGCAGACTTAGTAATATTTATTTTAAACAACAATGAAGAAATAACAACAGAAGAGAAAGAATTATTAGAAAAATTAAAAGATAAAAAGAAAATAATAGTAATAAATAAAATAGATCTAGAAAGCAAATTAGATAAAAGCGTCTTAGATAATTATATAGAAATATCAGCAAAAGAAAATATCGGTATAGAAAAAATAAAAAACGAAATAAAAAGATTATTCAATTTAGGAGAATTAGAAACAAGCGACTTAACATATATGTCAAATGCAAGAAGTATTAGTCTTTTACAAAAATCTCTAAGTAATATAAATGAAAGTATAAAAGAAATAAATAATAATAGTCCAATAGATATTGTAGAATTTCATCTTAAAGATGCATGGAATAACTTAGGAGAAATAATAGGGGAGACATATACTGATGAATTACTAGATGAACTATTTAGTCGTTTCTGTTTAGGAAAGTAGGTGTAAACATATGAATTACGAAATAATAGTAGTAGGGGGAGGCCATGCCGGATGTGAGGCAGCTATGGCATCAGCTAGAAAAGGACATAAAACCCTATTAGTAACAGGAAATATAAATAACATAGCGACAATGCCATGCAATCCATCTATAGGAGGATCCGCTAAAGGAATAATAGTAAGAGAAATAGATGCTTTGGGTGGTGTAATGGGTGAAGTAGCAGATAAAACATTAATTCAAATGAAGATGTTAAATTATGCCAAAGGTCCAGCAGTAAAATCACTTCGTGCTCAAGCAGATAAAATAACATATCCAAAAGAAATGTTAAAACTATTGAGGCAAGAAAAAAATCTAACTATTAAAGAAGCCATGGTTGAAGACTTAATAGTAAAAAATGATACTGTATATGGAATAGTATTAGCTACAGGAGAGAATATAACATCAAATGCCGTTATATTAACAACAGGGACTTACTTAAAATCAGATATTTTAATAGGAAACACTAGAACAAGAAGTGGGCCACACAATGAAAAACCATCAATGCATTTATCAGATAACTTAAAAAAGTATGGATTTAAGATATTAAGATTAAAAACTGGAACTCCACCACGAATAGATAGAAGCACTATAGATTTCACTAAAGCAAAAAGAGAAGACGGAGATAAACAATATTATACATTTTCTCATACTAATAAACCAGTATATGATATAAACACGCAACAGCCATGCTACTTAATATATACAACAGAAGAGACAAAAAAAATAATATATGATAATCTAAACAAATCAAGTATGTATGGAGGATTAGACGATATAACAGGTATTGGCCCTAGGTATTGTCCGTCCATAGAAGATAAAATGGTAAGGTTTAGTGATAAAGATAAGCATCAATTATTCTTAGAACCAGAAAGTCTATACTATGATGATATATATCTTCAAGGCTTCTCTACAAGCATGCCAAAAGAAATACAAGAAAAAATGGTTCACTCTCTACCAGGATTAGAAAATGCCAAAATATTAAGGTATGCCTATGCCATAGAATATGATGCCATCTATCCAACACAAGTAAAGCCGAGTCTAGAAACCAAAGTATTAAATGGATTGTTTACTGCTGGTCAAATAAATGGAACTAGCGGTTATGAAGAAGCAGCATGTCAAGGATTAATAGCGGGAATAAATGCCTCATTAAAATTAGAAAATAAAGAACCATTAATTCTAAAAAGAAATGAAGCTTATACAGGCGTACTGATTGACGACTTAGTAACAAAAGGAACAAAAGAACCATATCGTATGTTAACATCACGAGCAGAATATAGATTACTATTAAGACACGATAATAGTGATTTAAGATTAAGAGAATATGGCCACAAAGTAGGGCTAATAAATGGTGAAAAGTATGATAAATTTATAAACAAAAAGAATAATATTGAAGAGTTAAAAAACATACTAAAAGAAACAAAGATAAAAGTAGACAACGAAAAAAGAAGAGTAACAACATCAGTATATGATTATTTAAAAAATCCCACATCAAACCTAAAAGCAATAATAGAAACATATAATTTAGATTTAAATTACACCGACGATGTCATAGAAGAAGTAGAAATACAAATAAAATATGAAGGATACATAAAGAAAGTAGAACGCGAAGCAGAAAAAATGCTAAAAAACAGTGAAAAACAAATTCCAGAAGATATAGATTATGATAAAATACCAAATTTAGCTAGTGAAGCAAGACAAAAATTAAAAGAAATAAGACCATTAAATATAGCTCAAGCAATAAGAATAAGTGGTGTAAACCCTTCTGACATATCAATATTGCTAGTATATTTAAAGAAACAATACAATGAATAAAGAAGAATTCATAAAAGAATTAAAAAAAATAAATATAGAACTAAATAAAGAAACACTAGCCAAATTAGATAAATATTATGATATATTAAATGAAGAAAACAAAAAATACAATCTAACTAGAATAATAACTAAAGAAGAAGTATATCTAAAACATTTCTATGATAGTCTAACAATAACAAAAATAATAAATATTAAAAATCAAAGTATATGTGACTTAGGATCAGGAGCAGGATTTCCAGGACTAGTTCTAGCAATATGTTTTCCATCCACCAATATAACTTTAATAGAGTCAAATGGAAAAAAATGTTACTTTTTAAACTTAGTAAAAGAAAAATTAAATTTATCAAATGTAATAGTTATAAATACAAGAATAGAAGACTATGCCAAAACAAATAGAGAAAAATATAATGTAGTAACCGCTCGAGCAGTAGCTCCCCTAAAACATTTATTAGAGTATGGAATCCCACTAGTAAAAGTAAATGGATATTTTATTGCAATGAAATCAAATATCGAAAAAGAAGAATATAACATAAATAATTATCTAACAAAATTAAACATTGCAGAGAATGATAGAATAATATTTAATCTTCCATTCGAAAAAAGTTTAAGAACATTAGTAAAATATCAAAAACAAAAAGAAACAGACTTAAAATATCCAAGAAAATATAACGAAATATTAAAAAAAGAAATATAAAATTCAAAATTATATTTCTTTCTGTTTATTAAATTAATTAAAATATCTTGAAAAAAGACAAAAATTATAGTATCATTATATTAGTATAGGAAAGAATACGAAAAGAGGGTATAAGTATGAAAATGAATAAAGAAGTTGTAATGGTTAAATTGACAGATATAATTCCAAATAGATTTCAGCCTAGATTAACATTTGATGAAGAAGCGTTAAATGAATTAGCAAATTCAATTAGAGAACACGGAATAATACAACCACTAATATTAAGAGATTTAGGAAGTAAGTATGAAATAATAGCAGGAGAAAGAAGATATAAAGCAGCTACATTAGCAGGATTAACAGAGGTACCTGCTATAGTGGGAGCAATGGATGATCAAACAAGTGCTGAATTAGCATTGATAGAAAATATACAAAGAAAAGATTTATCCGCTATTGAAGAAGCCAAATCATATAAAAAAATACTAGATATGGGGAATTTCACTCAAGAAGAATTAGCCAAAAGAATGGGAAAAGCCCAATCAACAATCGCTAATAAAATGAGACTATTATCTTTAACAAATGAAGTTCAAGTAGCTTTAATGAATAATTTAATATCCGAAAGACATGCAAGATGCTTACTTCAAATAAAAGACGAAGACAAACAAAAAGAAGTCCTAAATAAAATAATATCCGAAAGAATGAATGTAAGAGATACAGATACCTATATAAAGAATATATTAGGAATACCAAATAATATATCAGTTCCGGAGCCAGAAACTCATGAAGTAGAACAACCTAAAGAATTTGTAGCACAAAGTTTAGAACCAATACAACCAGAACCCATATCAAAAGTTGGTGATATCAATATGGAAACAACAATTCCAAAAAATAATAATATCGAAAACCCTAATGTATATACTCAAACAATTAATAAAGACTTTGTTAATATCGGAAGCTTAAATGAAGATAGTAGCATAAATAAAAATATAGTTAATAATACATTAGATAATAATATAATTAAACAAGAAGAGCCGATACAACCAGAAATTAACATACCAAGCCAAGAAAAACAAATAGACAACATGTCTAAGGTAAAATTAGCAACAGCTATTAGGTTAGCAAAAGATACTGTAGAAGATATAAAAACAGCTGGTTATAAAGTAACAATGGAAGAAAAAGATTTAGATGATAATTACGAAATTATAATTAAAGTAGAAAAATAATGTATAAATAAAAAAAATATCACTCATAATTAAATAGAAAGAGTGATATTTTTTATGAAAAAGATAATAATATTTTTAACACTTATAGTATCATTTTTAATATATAATAATTTAAAAGATGATACTGTTGTCATACCATCTACCGCTATCAGATTAAGAGTAATTCCAAATAGTAATTCAGCACAAGACCAATATATAAAAGAAAAAGTAAAAGAATATTTAGAAACAAATACATATAAATTAATAAAAGATGAAGATAACATAGATGTAGCTAGAAATAAAATAAAAAACAACATACCCACAATAAAAGACAATATCAATAAAATATTTAGCGAAAACAATTATATAATGTCATATGATATAAATTATGGTTATAACTATTTTCCAGAAAAAAAATACCGCAACATTAAATATGATGAAGGATATTACGAATCAATTGTAATAAGTATTGGAAGTGCTGAAGGAGACAACTGGTGGTGTATTTTGTTTCCTAATTTATGCTTAGCGGACTACGAAAGTAATGACGAAAATGAATATAAGTTATGGGTAACAGAAAAAGTAAAAAAAATATTTAATTAAAAAAAGCATACATTTAAATAGGTGATGACATTGAAAATAATAACAATCATTTTAATAGCCATAAGCCTATCAATGGATGCTTTTTCGTTAGCATTAATCTATGGGACACAAGGAATATCCAAAAAGGATAAAATAATACTAGCTATAATAGTTGGTATATATCATTTTATAATGCCATTAATAGGACTAACAATGGGAAAATATATTGAAAATAAACTAATATTCGAACCAACATTAATTGTTGGAATTATATTATCCCTCATAGCAATAGAAATGATAATATCAAGTTTTAAAGATAAAGAAGAAACATTTCTAATAAGCATATTTGGATATTTAATATTTGGATTATCCGTAAGTATAGATAGCTTAACAACAGGAATAGGATTACCAATAATTACAACCAATTATTTAGGAACATCATTAATCTTTTCAATAACTAGTTTAACATTTACCTACTTAGGTTTAAATTTAGGAAATACTTTGAACAAAAAATATGGCAAATTATCAACACTAATTGGTGGATTAATATTATTAACAATCGGAATAATATATATATTTAAATAATATTGTAAAAAAACTGTCAAAAAAAATATAAATAATTGACTAAATGCTATATAAATATTAAAATTAACTTAAGAAAAGTAAAACAAATTATAAATAGATTACAAGGTCTATTTTTTATTAAGGAGGAGCCAGTATGACCAAAATAAAAATAGAAGGAGGCCATGAACTAACAGGCGAAATACAGGTAAGCGGAGCAAAAAATAGCGCCGTAGCTTTAATACCCGCCGCTATTTTATGCGATGAAGAAGTAAAAATAACTAATGTTCCAAATATATCTGATGTAAATTCATTAGAAGAGATATTAAATTATTTAAATGCCAAAATAACAAGAGAAGGAAATGAAGTTACAATCGATTCTTCACATATAATAAATAAAGAAATACCGGAAGAAATGTCTCAAAAATTAAGAGCATCATATTATTTTATGTCTTCATTATTAGGAAAATATAAACATGTAGAAATGTATTTTCCAGGAGGATGTTCCATTGGTGAAAGACCAATTGATCAAACTTTAAAAGGATATCGAGCTTTGGGAGCAACGGTAATAGAAGAAGGAAACAGATACGTTATAGATGCCAAAGAATTAAAAGCTGCAAATATATATTTAGATATGCCAAGTGTAGGAGCAACAATAAATATAATGTTAGTAGCAGTAAAAGCAAAAGGAACAACTATTATAGAAAATGTAGCCAAAGAACCAGAAATAGTTAATGTAGCAACATTTTTAAATAATATGGGTGCAAAAATAATTGGAGCAGGAACTAATAAAATAAAAATAACCGGTGTAGAACACTTACATAAATCATATCACGAGGTAATACCAGATAGAATAGAAGCAGGAACATTCGTAATAATAGGGGCATTACTAGGAAAAAATTTAAGAATCAAAAATATAATTCCTTCACATATAGAATCATTAACTTCCAAATTAATAGAAGCAGGAGTTAATTTAAAAATAGGTGAAGATTATATATATATAAATAGCAGCAATAAATATAAAGCAATAAATATTAAAACATTACCATATCCTGGATTTCCGACAGATTTACAACAACCAATAATTCCATTTCTGACCCAATGTCAAGGAACAAGCATTGTTGAAGAAACAATATATGAAAATAGGTTTCAAAATATTTATGACACTAATAGAATGGGAGCCAATATCATAGTAAAAAATAATAAAATAGCAAAAGTAAAAGGAATAACACCTCTTCAAGGGAAAAATGTAACCGCAACGGATTTAAGAGGAGGAGCTTCTATGCTAATATGTGGCCTTATAGCAGAAGGAACAACAACAATAGATAACATAAAATATATTCTAAGAGGATATGATGATATTTGTGGCAAGTTAAATAAAATAGGTGCTAAAATAGAATTAATATAAATATACTTAATTAGGAGGATTATGAAAAAAGTATTTCTAATATTAATTCTTTTTTTATCATGTTATATAATATATAACAACACAATAGATAATAAAATATTCTATTTAACAATAGGGGACTTTCTCTCCAAAGGAACAAATGAATATGGTATATCATCGTATGGTTATAGTGATTTTATTAAAGACTATTTATATAAAAATAACAAATTAAAAGAATATAACAAAACATTCACTGACAATGATTATCGTATTTCAGATATTGTAAGAATATTAGAATACAACGAGTCAAAAAATAACGAATCATTAAATAGATTAATAAAAAAAGCAGATATAATAACCATAACAATAGGTATGAATGATTTATATTACAAATTAGATAACAATCAAAAAATATATACATACATAGATAATATGATATTAGAATATGATAAAATATTAAATTATATAAACAAATTTCAGCATAATCAAGTATTTGTTTTAGGATATTATAATACATTAGGCCAAGAAAATGACATTTTTGAATATGCTAATTATAATCTAAAAAAAACATGTAGCAAATATAGATTTACTTATATTAATTTATCAGATGTTTTTAATAACAATCCAAAATATTTTTCTAAAAGTCAAAATTTTATCCCAAATATCGAAGGATATGAAAAAATTTCACAAATAATAGTTGAAAAAATAAAAAATAACTGATATAATATACCATGTAATTTTATTACTATGACTTTTTGTCATGGCGGAAGGAGAGAAAACTATGAAAAAAGATATACATCCAAAACAAAAAATGACTAAATTCGTATGTGCTTGTGGAAATGTAATAGAAGCAATCTCAACAAGAGAAGAAGATACATTTCCTATAGAAGTATGTTCAGAATGCCATCCATTCTATACTGGAAAGCAAAATTTAGGTTCTAAAAAAGGACAAGTTGAAAAGTTCAACAAAAAATTTGGTTTTACTACTGAAAAATAATGTGATTAATTCACATTTTTTCTTTTTTATGATATAATTACCTTGAGTGATAAAATGAAAGAAAACAAAAAGAAAATAAAAAAAGTATTAAAAACAATAAAAAAAGATTATCCATTAGAAGCGTTTTTTATTATATCTAATTTAATTAACGGATTAATAATAAGAGTGGTAACAGTAAAAAATGGCTTATATATATCTCCACTATTTGCAGATTTAGGCTTTCTAATATTAGTTACATTAATCTCATTAACAATAAAAAAAGAAAAACGTATAAGATATTTTATTACATTATCAATATTATTTAACTTAGTTTGTATAGTCAATAGCATATATTATCATTACTATAACTCATTTGCTTCAATATCATTAATCGCCAACATTGCCTTTGCTTCAGACGTAAGTGATGCAATTGTTGAAAACGTATTAAAAATAGTTGATTTAATATATGTATGGCAATTAATAACATTAATAATTATTTATAAAAAGATAAATAAAAAGGAATATCTAAATCATAAAGAAAATAAAAAGAAATTAGTCAAAGTAGGCTTAATAACATCACTTTCTTTGTTTTCCATAGCAGCATTATTTATGCCATTAAATGCCTGGAGTAGATTATATAATTTATGGAACAGAGAATCAGTAGTAATGAATCATGGAATATATATATATCAATTAGATGACTTTATTCAAAGCTTAACTCCTAAAATAACAAGTGTTTTAGGACATGATAAAGCACTAAAAAAAGTTACAGATTATTATGAGAAAAACAAATATACACCAAGCAATAACGAATATACAAATATATTTAAAGGAAAAAATATTATAGTAATTCATGCAGAAAGCATGCAAAAATTTACTATGGATTTAAAATTCAACAATAAAGAAGTAACTCCAAATCTAAATAAACTAGCTAGTGAAGGAATATTTTTCAATAATTTTTATTCCCAAGTAGGAGTAGGAACATCAAGTGATGCCGAATTCACCTTTAATACATCACTAATGCCCTCTACGAAAGGAACAGTATTTGTAAACTATTTTGATAGAGATTACATATCAATTCCAAAACTATTAAAAGAACAAGGTTACTATACATATAGCATGCATGCCAATACAGGAGATTTTTGGAATCGTAATACCATGCATAAAAGTCTAGGTTATGATAAATTCTATAGTAAAGACTCATATATAATAGATGAAACAATTGGATTAGGTCTTTCAGATAAATCATTTTTTAAACAATCAGTAAACATAATGAAGCAAGTAAAAGAAGAAGAAAATAAACCATTTTATAGCCTTTTAATAATGTTAAGTAATCATACACCATTTAGCGATTTAACACTAATGGAAGATTACAAAACCACAATAGATGTAACCATAGATAATCAAACAATTACAAGAGATTATCTAAAGGATACTACAATGGGAAATTATTTAAAATCAGTACATTATGCAGATTCAGCCATTGGAGAATTTATAGACAGTTTAGACAAAGAGGGCTTATTAGAAAACACAATATTAGTAATATATGGTGACCATGATGCTAGATTAGATTTTGAAGATTTTAATTTACTATATAATTACGATCCAATAACAGATACAATAAAAACAGAAAATGATGAAGGGTATATACCATATAATAAATACAATTATGAATTAGACCGAAAAGTACCATTCATAATATGGACAAAAGAACAAAAATATAATTTGAGCATAGATACACCAATGGGAATGATAGATGTACTACCAACACTCGGCAATATGATAGGTATCCATAGTGATTATCAACTAGGAAAAGATATAATGAATATAAAAGGAGATGACAATACAGTAACATTTATTGATGGCTCTTTTCTAACATCAAAAGTATACTATAATTCACCAAAAGGTGAAATATACTCTATAAATAACGAACCAATAACAGAAGAATATATAAAAGAAAGAGCAAAAAAATCATCAGATTTAATAGAAGTATCAAATGATATAATAACGTATGATTTTATCAAAGAAATAAAAAATCAAAAAGAATAAAAGTAATTTGAAGCAGTACCTTAAAATAAAACAATTGGAGGTAAAAATGATAAAATTTATAATATGTGAAGACAAACTAGACACATTAGAAAGAACAAGCCAAACAGTAACAAAATCAATGATGAAATATGATATGGAATATAAAGTATACAAATTTCCAAAGTATACCAATGAATTAAATAAATTAATAAATGAAACAGGAGATATAAAAATCTATATACTAGATGTAGAACTACCAGGTATTAGTGGTTTAGAAATCGCCTCAGAAATTCGTGAAGATGATGACGAAAGTATAATAATATTTGCAACAGCCCATCCAGATTATCAAGATGATATATTCTATTCAAGATTAAGTGCAATAGATTACATACCAAAACAACAATTATATCAAGAGAGATTACAAAATACGATTGAATATGTAATAGATAAAAAATATAAAAACAAGTCTATAAACATTATATCAAAGCATACGCAATGTAAAATATTATACAAAGAAATAAATTATATAGAAAAATGTCAAATGCAGAATAAATGCATAATTCACTTGGTAAATGGAGATACAAAAGAAGTAACAACATCAATCGCCAAAATGAAAGAGCAATTAGGAAATACATTTTTTCAAACTCACAAATCATGCCTTGTAAATTTAAAAAATATCAAAAATATGGATTATAGTAATTGCATAATAACATTTCAAAATGGTGATAAAACAACTCTATTTGCAGTTGCCACAAAAAAGGAGTTGAGAGAACGTGCTAGAAATATTTAATGCATTAATAGCATGTCTAATCACTACCATTACACTATATATAGCGGGCACAATAATATTTGGCAACTCTAAAAATACTACTTTAAAAAATATATTGGCCATATTAGTATGTACAACATTAATAACTATAATATTCATAAATATGAATGGAATATTAAAAACAATTTCAATGTATGCAGTCATAACATTGGTATTAAAATATATATTTAATATTAATTTTTCAAATGCAATACTATTTTTTGTTATATATATAATACTATTATTAATACCAGACCTAGTAACATTATTTTTTACAACAAAATTATTAAATATACCTAAAGAAACAATCTATACAAGTTTTGCTGGAAGTGCTTTAGGCAATTTGTGTGCCAATATTATAATGCTATTAATAATATATTTATTAAGAAAACCATTAAAAAAGATGCTAAGCCATAGTTTTTCAACAAATAAAAAAATAATAATTGTATCTATCATAACCATTATTATCACAGCTTACTTCTTCTTCAAATTAATTGCTGGTTATAAAGTTAATAATAGTGTGATATCATATTTGATGTGTATGATAGCTTTTATAACCATATTATTAACGCTGTATAGAGAAAAAATAGAAAATGAGAGTATTATTAAAAAATATGATGAACTACTAGATGTTATGAAAACCTATGAGGTTGATATAGAAAATCAAAGAACATTAATTCATGAAAATAGAAATGAATTAATGACCATAAGAAGTAAAGCAATAGATAAAAATGCTTCTAAAGAATTTATAGAATATATGGATAGTGTAATTGGTGATAAAGTAAGTACTAGCATAAGTAAATATTCTAAATTTACACATCTTCCATCAAATGGATTAAAAGGTTTCTTTTATTACAAGTCTATGGAAGCCGAAAGAAGGGGGATAAAAGTATCAGCAAATGTTTCTAAAAAAATAGAGAATTCTTTTCTTAAAGATTTAGATACAAAAACATATAAAGATTTGGCTAGATTAATAGGTGTATACTTAGATAATGCTATTGATGCAAGCGAAAAATCAGAAGATAAAAAGCTTGGTATAGAAATATATTTAATAAAAGAAAATATAAAAATAATTATAACAAATACCTTTTCAAATGATATTGATTTAAGTAAAATTGGAAAAGAAAGATATACAACTAAAGGAAAAAATCATGGCCATGGACTTCTTTTAGTTAGTAGTATTATTCGTAATAATAATAGATTTATTGCTAAGACAAAAGTTGATCAAAACTTATATATACAAGAATTAACTATAAATAAAAATTAAAAATCGGTTCATCTTATGAAACCGACTTTTTTATTCAACGTATAATTATAATATTTTTGTTTTAGATTTGATTTTAATTTTTTAAATTTCTTATTTTTCTAGTAAACTTCTTGGCATTTTAGGTTCGTCTATAAACCAAATAACACAAGCTTTAGTACCTGTAGCAGCCGAAAGCGAACCAAGCCAAGATAATAATGATGCAAACATTTCTTTACCTCCTTTTTATTTTATTAGCCATATAAATTAATAATTAGAAGCATTATATGTCTTATAATTATCATATGGCAATTGAAACACCCTATATGTAAAAGGATGAATCATCATAGTAGCAGCCAAAAGCCCCATAAACAAGTAATCACTGATAACTTTATCTTCAAATGTAAATATAATGATTACATATATAAAACTAATAACGATTGAAAAAATCTTATAAATTCTTCTTTTTTTTGCATTAATAAGTGGCCTTTTATAAGTATCCGCAGGAGCATATAATATCATACAAATAAAAGCTACCAAGGAAAGGACAAGTTTAACATATATATTGATATCAATATATTTACATAATATAGCACCACCAACAAATACTGAGATAGATATCAAATAGCAGTGCCAACTTTTTTTAGCGTGCATACCAAACGCCACTGTTCTAAGTAAATTATAAAAGAACAATAATATAATAAGTTCTTTTAATACTCCTATAACATATGCTATACTAAAAATAACAATTAATTTGGTAAAAGTAAGATAAATAGCTTCAAGACCATATTCTATTTCATCTAATTTATCTTGATTATATTCTGGATATTTATTCTTAACGGAATTCATACACAATTTTAATGTTTTACCCTTCATTTCTACCTCACAATATGAGTATAACATTAAGTAAAAATTATAAATGTATATTATATTATTATTAAACAAAAATATTATATAATTAAAAAAGTTAACGACAAGGTAACAAAAAATTATCTTGTTATAACAAAAAAAATGTAGTATAATGAATAAGAGGTGGAAATAATGGGAATGGAAACATATCAATATATAATAATATTAGCCATATTGTTAATAATTGCTTTTGCAATAGTAAAAATGAATAAAAAAGATGTAAAATTAGAATTAAATAAATTAGTAGAATTATTGGGAGGAAAAGATAATATTCTTGATACAGAGGTAGAAATGTCTAGGTTTAAAGTAACCCTAAAAGACATATCAAAAGCCAATAAAGAAGGAATTATTAAATTAGGTGCCAAAGGTGTAGTAGAAATAGACGACCAACTAAAAATAATTCTAGGTAATAATGCAAAAAAATTAAAAAAATACATCGATGATTTAAAATAAAACAGAAGAACTTGCAAAAAGTTCTTTTTTTCGACATCATTCGACAAAATTTGACAAAACAAAAAGATATAATATTGCTGAAGGTGAAAAAATGAGTATAATGATTGTGGAAAATATAATTTTAAATATAATATTGGTGGTTTTCCCACTCTTAGTTTATTTAGTATTAATAATATATAATGATAACGTAAATAAGAAAAACAATAGTAATTTAATGACTATAACCTTGATAACATCACTTTATCTATGTATAAGATTTGGTTCCTTAGAACCAAATACAAAAATACTTCTGTTCTGTAACATACCAATAGTTATAGCTTATATGCAAAACAAACCAATACTAGCAATTTTATTATCACTAACAAATATAATTTATTGTTATTATATGTTTCAATCATTAATTATTATAATAATGATAAAATATATATCTTACTTAATTCTATATCTATGCGCTAGAAAAAAGAATCTAAGTGCCAATGGATTTATATTATCCATAGCGGTAATCCAAGGCTTTTTTCTATCATTTGAATATTTTTTTAGAACAGCAAACATAACAATAAACGATTTTATTGAGTTAATAATATTAGTATTTGTATATTATTTTGTGACATTCGCTATAGTATATATATTTAGAGTTGCCCAAAAAGTAGATTCATTAAATAAAACAGTAAAATTATTAGAAAAAGATAAAATGATAAAAGACGGCCTATTTAAATTAACACATGAAATAAAGAATCCATTAGCGGTATGCAAAGGATATTTGGATATGATAAATTTAGATAATAAAGAAAAAAGCAATAAATATATAACCATTATGAAACAAGAAATAAATAGAAGTTTAAACATAATGTCTGACTTTATGGATTTCAATAAAATAAAAGTAGTAAAAGAACAAATAGAATTAAATCTTTTATTAGAAGATATATATGATTGTTTTAAAATAATAATAAAATCTAAAAATACAAATCTCATATATAACGATAGAGAGGGAGAAGAAATATATTTCCAAGGAGACTACGAAAGGTTAAAACAAGTGATAATAAATTTATTAAAAAACAGTTTAGAATCAATCGAAGATAAAGGAAGAATAGAACTATCCTCTAATATATATAAAAAACATTTAGATATAATAGTAGAAGATAATGGTATAGGTATGACTAAAGAAGAATTAGAAAAAATAACCGAAATGTTTTATACCACAAAACCAACAGGTAGTGGTTTAGGAGTAGCACTATCAAACGAAATAGTAAAAGCCCACAATGGAGAATTAATATATACATCGGAAAAAAATAAAGGAACAAAAGTAACAATAAGATTACCATACAATGGCTAATCTTCTTTTATTTATAAATAATATCTGCTATAATATTAATAGAAGGAGTCTAGTTATGGAAGATATATTTATAAATAAACTACCAACTATAGATTTACATGGTTACGATACAGCATCCGCTAAAGTAGCCACTAATGATTTTATAAACGATAATATAATTTTAAAAAAAGATAAAATAATAATAATACATGGCATAGGGACAGGCCTAGTAAAAAAATCAGTACATGAAGTTTTATCCCAAAATAAATACGTATCAGAATATCATACATTAAATCTCAATAATGGTTGCACAATAGCCTATTTAATTATTGACAACAAATAGTTAGTATGCTATAATAAGGGCAATTTTGGAAGGTATATATGCATAAGAATAAAGAAATAGTAGATTTACTTGGTGATATAAATGATTTAATAAAAAGCATAATAATCATAGTACTATTAATAATTATCTGCATTATAATATTTATTTATAGCATATAACCAATAGGGAGGTTTATTATGGAAGATGAAAATAGAATAAATTGGTTAGGATTATTTATTAAAATAGTAATTATATTTATATTTGCTTTAATCATCGTATGGTTAGTAGTAAAGATAATTGGAAGAAATAAATTATCAGATACATTCAAAAACAACATTAATAATATGGAATCCGTAGCGGTAGAATACTTTAAAGGAGAAGACTTACCACTAAGTAAAGGACAAAGTAAAAAAATAACATTACAAGAGATGATCGATAAAGATCTAATATTATCTATAAATAAAGATAATTCTAGTGTTTGTGATACAAAAAACAGTTATTCAAAAATAACAAGACAAAAAGATAAGTATAAATTAGAAACAACGCTAAAATGTGGAAAAGAAAAAGATACTATTACAAGAGATTTTTCTCTAAAAGATTGTAAAAATTGTAATAAAAGCACCTCAAGTAATAATACAACAAATACAAAGAAAGAAGAAAATAAAGATAGTTCTAGTTCTCAAGCTGATAATAAGGTAGATGAATCAAAAGATAATTCCAATAATACAGCAAAAACTACATATTATGAATATGTAAAAGAAACAACTGCATATTCAAATTGGGCTAGAGGAAATATTACAGGAGATAATATAGAGAACAAGTATGAATATTATAAAATAGCTAAAGATACATATTATACATTAGGATATATCAAAGAAAATGAAATAGGCAAAACAATTAACTATACAGTTAAATTAGATAAAGTACCAAATGACAAATACTATTTCACAACAATAGAAGATTCAAAATACTATACCGCAGCAGATGAAAGTAAATATACTAGTGCTAACAATGTTTCATTAGTTAAAAGAAAAAAAGACACTAATAGTGATATTTCAAAATATTCTTTAGGAGAATCAAACTTTACATATAAATTAGCTCCATATTATAGAAAAGGATCATATTATGTCAATATAACAATAGTAGTAAATAATACAACTGGTGTTTCAGAATATAAAGATAGTAAATTAAATACAAACATTTATTATTTACCTATCAAATTAGATATAAAATTTGCTTCAAATGAAATAACAACTAATAAACCAAGTGGCGACTATGAAACAATAGCATATTATAGATATGTTGGAAAAAACAAAGAAACAAAATGGTCTACAGAATCATCATTAGAAGGATATACAAAAACAGGAAATACTAAATCAGAATAGTAAAAAGGATTGCAATAAATGCAATTCTTTTATTTTAATACTTTATCAACGATTCCATATTCTAATGCTTCCTTACTATCCATAAAGTAGTCCCTTTCAGTATCATTGTTAATGATTTCTATATCTTTACCAGTAGTATTAGCTAAAATATTATTAAGCTTTTTCTTAAGCTTCAATATTCTTTCAGCAGCTATTTTAATTTCAGTTGCTTGTCCTTGAACACCTCCCAACGGTTGATGAATCATAACTTCAGCATTCGGAAGAATATATCTTTTTCCGGATTGACCAGTTGCCAACAAAAAAGCAGCCATTGAAGCAGCCATACCAACACATATTGTTGATACATTACTTTTAATAAAATTCATAGTATCATATATTGCCATACCAGCCGTAATACTACCACCTGGAGAATTAATATAAAGACTAATATCATCATGATTAAGACTATCCAAATATAAAAGTTCTGCTACTACAGTATTAGCAGTATTATCTGTAATTTCACCATTAAGAATAATAATCCTATCCTTTAATAGCCTAGAATAGATATCATAAGCCCTTTCTCCCATTTCATTTTTCTCAATAATAGTAGGAATTAAATTCATTTTTATCACCTACAAATAGTATAATATAATAGTGTTAATTTAATACATAAAAAAGAATGACAAAATATATCATTTTATGATATAATATTATATAAAGAATAAGGAGGATATATGGAAAATATAATATTAACCTTAGATAATGAAAAAAAGAAAGAATTTACAAAGGGAATAAAACTAAAAGAAATAATAAATTCATTGAAAGAAGAATATCCTAATGATATTATCGCCGCTAAATATAATAGTAGCATTATAAACTATGAAGATACAATCAATAAAAGTGGAAAATTATCTTTGTATGATATAAATACAAAACAAGGAAACAAAATATATGAAAGAGGATTATTATATCTATTTGAAGTATCAACACTAGAAGTACTAGGAAAAGATACAAGAATAATAGTAAAATACTCATTAGATAAAGGAGTATTTTGTAAGATAAATAAAAATATAAATTCAACCGATATAACAAATATAAAAAAAATAATGAAGGATAAAGTAAAAGCTTCAATACCATTTACTAAAATAGAAACAACAAGAAATGAAGCAATAGATTATTTTAAAAGTATAAAAAAAGAAGATAAAGTAAAAAACTTATTTTATAACACATCAGAATTTGTAACATTATATAAATTAGAAGATAATTATAATTATATAATAGGAGATTTACCAAATAACACCTCCGTATTAAAATATTTTGATTTATCACTAATAGAAGGAAAAGGAATAGTAGTAAGATTTCCATCAATATATGATAATTCAAAAATATTAAAATATACACATCATGATAATTATTTTAATAGTCTAGAAGAATATTCAGAATGGGGAAATAAATTAAATATAAATAATTTAGGTGAACTAAATGATTATATATCAAAAGGTAATAGCGGAAATTTAATTCAATTATCAGAAATAATGCAAGACTATAAACTCTTAAACATAGCGGAAGAAATAGTTTTAAACAAAGATGATTATAAAGTAATACTATTATCGGGCCCATCAAGTTCAGGAAAAACAACAACGTCAATGAAACTATCACTATATTTAAAAAGCTTAGGATTAAATCCAACCCATTTATCAATGGATGATTATTTCTTAGAAAGAGATGAAACACCATTAGGACCAAATGGTAAGCCGGATTTTGAATCTTTAAATGCCTTAGATATTAAACTATTTGATAGTCAAATAAGTAAATTACTAAAAGAATCAAAAGTAACAGTTCCAACATTTAATTTTATGACTGGTAAAAAAGAATATAAAAGAACCATTCAAATGCAAAAAAATGATATTTTAATTATTGAAGGGTTACATGCTTTAAATGAAAACATATTAAAAAACATTCCAAAGAAGAATAAATTCAAAGTATATATCAGCCCACTAACATATTTAAATATAGATGATGATAATAGAATAAGCATGACAGATTTAAGGCTATTAAGAAGAATAGTACGTGATAATAGAACTAGAGGATATTCTCCATCAACTACTTTAAATAACTGGGAAGATGTAAGAAAAGGTGAGGAAAAATATGTATTCCCATATCAAGACAATGCTAATGTTATGTTTAACACTAGTTTAGCTTATGAATTAGGAGTTCTAAAAACATATGCCGAACCATTATTATATACAGTAGGCCCAGATGATCCAGAATATTTAACAGCTAGAAGACTATTAGAATTATTAAAATGCGTACTACCAATATCTAGTGAATCAATACCACAAATATCAATAATAAGAGAATTTATTGGAGGAAGCTATTTTGAATAAATAAATCACATAGTATATAATAAAAATGAAAACATATATATTAATAGGTGTATATAATGAATAAATATAAACTATTAATACTAATATGTTTTTTTCTTTTAACAATATCTTTACCAAATGTTACAGCCTCAATCAATAATTTAAATTTAATAGGCAAAATAATTATATTGGATGCTGGTCATGGAGGTAAAGATTCCGGAGCAAAGAATGGTAAAATAGTAGAAAAAGAACTAAATTTACTACTAGTAAAAAAATTAGAAAAAGAATTAACATCACGTGGAGCAACAGTATATTTAACTAGAGAAGAAGACAACGATTTATCAGTAAGAACAGCAGAGAGAAAAAGAAGCGATTTATATAATAGAGCAAAATATATAAACACTATAAAACCCAATATGTATATATCCATTCACTTAAATTCTAGTACTTCACCATCATGGAAAGGCCTTCAAGTATTTTATAATCAAAATAACAAAGAAAATAAACTATTAGCGGAAGCAATAACAAATACTTTAAAGGACAAAATAAATAACATTAGAGAAATTAAAGAAGAAAATAATTATTATATGTATAAAAATATAAAATATCCTGGAGTACTAATAGAAGCAGGATTTATATCTAATCCTGATGAGAATTACTTATTAAGACAAGAAGAATATCAAAACAAATTAATCACTTTAATAGCGGAAGCAATAGAAAAATATTATCAAAAATAACAAAAACACTTTTCAAAAAATCAAAAAAAGTATATACTTATAATAGGTGATGGTATGCAAAAAATATATCTTGTATATGATGAATATAATCCACCAGTAGAATGTGATTACGGATTTATAAAAGAAATGATATACTTAGGCTTTTTATATCCTATCAAAAAAAAGAATTACAAAATGTTCTATATTATGCTATTAACTGAAGTAGCAGTATCATCACTAATAATGGCATTTATACCATTTAAAATAGGAATTATAGTGTGTATACTAATGTTACTTTTAACTAACATATTATTTGCGGCAAATTATAATATGATAGTAATAGAAGAACTATTAAAAGAAGGATATATTCCAATGGATCATAATTCATCCGAACTATTAATAAGAAAAGGAATATATTTCAAAATACAATAATTTAACTATTTTCTATATTTATACCTTAATTATCCCACAATTAAGTAATATAATATGCAAGTAGAAGGCAAGGTGAATATGGAATATATAAAAGAATAATGGGTGTGTGAACAAATGGAAAAAATATTTAAAACAATAAACGAACAAGTAGATATTTTAAAGAATAAAGGATTAATTATTGAAGATGAAGAAGAAACAAAAGAAATATTATTAAGAGAAAATTATTTCTTTATAATGGGTTACCGGCATCTTTTTATGTCACGGAATAAAGAAAGCAAATTCATATCTGGAACGACATTTAACGAAGTATACTCCTTATTTGAATTTGATAGAAATTTTAGGAATATAATATTTAAAAATGTATTAGTCATAGAAAATCAATTAAAATCCGTAATTTCATATCAATTATCAAAAAAATATGGTTATCGTGAAAAAGATTATCTAAATCCAAAAAACTTTACTCAAGACCATGATAAAATAAAAAGAGTACATGATCTAATAAATAAAATGAAAAGACAAATAAGAATAAATGCATCAAGTCATAATGCTACTATTCATTATATGAATAATTATGGTTACATACCATTATGGGTATTAGTAAAAGTATTATCATTTGGTATAGTATGTGAATTATATACTATACTAAAGAAAGATGATCAAATAGAAGTAGCGGACATATTTGGAACAACACCTGAAGTATTACAAGATATTTTAATAATATTATCAAATTATCGTAATTTATGTGCTCATGAAGATATAGTTTATGAACATAGAACAGAAAGAGTAATACCAGATACAAAATACCATGAAGAAATGAATATACCAAAAATGGATGGAGAATATATATATGGAAAAAATGACTTATTTGCAGTAATAATAATATTTAAAATACTATTAAATAAGAAAAACTTCAGATTAATGATGAAAGAAATAGAGTATGAAATAGAATTATTAGATGGAAGAATAGATACTATAGAAATAGATAGAGTACTTGATAGAATGGGCTTTCCAAAAGATTATATAAATATAATAGGTAGGTGATAATAATGACAAAAAAAAATAATAAAATAATAATTCCATTACTAGTCTTTTTAGCATTTATACTAGGAGCTTCTTGGTCATATCTAGTAATAAATCAATTAAATAAAGGAACAGTAACCACAAGTGGAAGTGGTGGTAATTATACTATAAATGAAAATAGCATTTCAGGAGCAGTAGATAAAATATATGATGCAACAGTAACAGTACAAACATATAAGAATGGTTCAGCAATATCTACTGGTACAGGATTCGTATATAAAAAAGAAGGCTCAACAGCATATATAATGACAAATAATCATGTTATATCAGGAGGAGATTCTGCTAAAGTAATATTTAGTGATGGTACTACTGCCGATACAAAAATATTAGGTGGAGAAACATATGCGGATATAGCAGTACTTACTGTATCAGCAGCTAGTGTTAAGCAAGTTGCAACATTAGGAAGTACTAAAGATATAAAATTAGGAGATACAACTTTTGCAGTAGGAGCTCCACTAGGAGATACATATAGTGGTACAGTAACAAAAGGAATACTTTCAGGAAAAGATCGTTTAGTAGCGGTATCCTTCACAGGAACAACTTCAGACTATTATATGAAAGTATTACAAACAGATGCAGCTTTAAATCCTGGTAATAGTGGTGGACCATTGTGTAATGTTAATGGAGAAGTAATTGGTGTAAATTCATTAAAATTAACTCAAGAAGGAACATCAACAAGTAAATATAGTGTTGAAGGAATGGGATTTGCTATTCCTATAGAAGATGCACTATCATATGCAGGAATAATAGAATCTGGTAAAACAGTATCAAGACCATATTTAGGTGTAAGTATGCTAGATATAACTGATAGCTATTATTTATGGCAAGCTGGTATAAAAGTACCAAAAGACGTTACTGAAGGAGTAGCAGTATTAGAAGTAGTATCATCTTCTCCAGCAGCAAAAGCAGGTTTACAAAAAAATGATATCATAACAAAAATAGAAGATGAAAAAATATCTTCAGTAGCCAAATTAAGATATGAATTATATAAACATAATCCAGGCGATACAATTAAAATAACATATAATAGAGATGGAAAAGAAAATACCGTTGAGGTAACCTTAGAAGAATCAAAATAATCTAGATTAATTCTAGGTTATTTTTTTCCACTTCAACCTTAAATAAATTTAAGTTTTACGTGGCGTCAAAAAGCCATATATATCTGTCTTTTTGACAAATACTTTTTGATCATAACAAAATAATAATGTAAAAAAGAATATAAAGCTATTGTATTTTATCTGTAATATTTGTTATAATAAAAGAGAAAAAAGAAAGGTGATAAAATGGATGAATATAAAATAACAGTACGCAGTGAAAAAGAAACTATTGCTGTGGCTCAAAATATTGAATCAGAAAAATTTCCAAACATGGTAATATGTTTGAATGGTGATTTAGGCAGTGGTAAAACAGTTTTTTCAAAAGGTTTTGCACAGGCAATGGGGATAGATGATGTAACATCACCAACCTTTACAATAATAAAAGAATATATAGGAGAACTACCACTATATCATATGGATGTATATCGTTTAGAAGATTCAAAAGAAAATATAGGTATAGAAGAATACTTTGATAAAGGTGGCGTAACTATAATAGAATGGGCTGATATTATAAAGGATATTCTTCCAGAAGAAAGATTGGATATAACTTTCAAAATAGTTGGAGAAAATTCAAGAGTAATGGTATTAACACCACATGGTGAAAAATATGTAAATATTTGTGAGGCTGTAATATGATAAGTTTATTTATAGATACTTCATTAGCAGATGTATCTATCGCCCTCCTAAAAGAAAACAAATTATTATCTCAAATACATAACAACATACCAGGAGAACATTCAATTTATGTAACCAAATATATTGAAGACATACTAAAAGATAATAATTTATCCCCAAAAGATGTTGATGAAATAATTGTAGTAAATGGTCCAGGATCATTTACTGGTATAAGAATTGGTGTAACTATAGCTAAAATATTTGCTTATATAAGAAAGATAAGAATAGTAACAATAAGTTCATTAAAAGCACGAGCAATTGGTAATAAAGGAGAATATATTTTATCTAAAATAGATGCTAAACATGATAATTATTATGTAGGATTATATGATAAAGATTATAATAAAATAACTGAAGAATTTATGAATATTACTAAAATGGAAGAATTAATTAAAGAGTATAAACCATTACAAGTAGATGAAAAAAGTGAATATCATATTGAAGAAATAATAAAATATACAAAAAAACTACCAAGTGAAAATCCACATGCAGTGAACCCAGAATATTTAAAATTACCAGAAGCAATGGAGAAGAAATGTTAAAAGAAGAAAAACTTGAAGATATAAGTCCATTTGCCTATGAAATAACATATATAGAAAATAACCAAATTTTAGGAAGATTAAAATATTCATTGATATATGATAGAATGGAAATAGATAATATAATAGTGGAACCATCCTATCGTGGTAAAGGTATAGGAAATAAATTAATGAGCTATTTAATATCCATAGCCATAGAAAATAGAGTGGATAATATAACTTTAGAAGTAAGAGTAAGTAACAATATAGCAAGAAATCTTTATAAAAAATTTAATTTTAATGAAGTAGCCATAAGAAAATATTATTATGGTGATGAAGATGCTATACTAATGGAAAAACAGGTGATGTAAATGAAAGATATATATATATTAGCAATTGAATCAAGTTGTGATGAAACAAGTATGAGTATAATTAAAAATGGCAGAGAAGAAATAGCAACAGTAGTATTAAGCCAAATAGACATACATAAGAATTATGGCGGTGTAGTACCCGAAATAGCTAGTAGAAATCATATAGAAAATATAACTATAGTATTAGATGAAATATTAAATAAATCCAATATGACACTTGATGAAATAGATGCCATTGGAGTAACATATGGGCCAGGACTAATCGGGAGTTTATTAATAGGTGTTCAAGCAGCTAAAACAATAGCATTAGTAACAGGTAAACCTTTAATACCAGTACATCATATAGCAGGACATATATATGCTAATAATTTAGAAAAAAGATTACAATTTCCATTAATAGCATTGGTAGTATCAGGTGGCCATAGTGAATTAATTTATATGAAAGAAGACTATTCATTTGAAAGAATAGGAGGAACACTAGATGATGCCGTTGGAGAATGCTATGATAAAGTTGGAAAAGTAATAGGAGTACCATATCCCGGAGGTCCAATAGTAGATAAATTAGCTCACGAAGGAAAAGATACATATGACTTACCATATCCATTAGATGATAAAAGCTATAACCTTAGCTTTAGTGGTATCAAATCAGCAGTAATAAATTTAGTACACAATGAGAAACAAAGAGGAAATGAAATAAATAAAGAAGATTTATGCACAACATTTCAAAATAGAGTAGTAACTATATTAACAAAGAAAACTATGCGTGCCTTAAAAGAATATAATGTTAAAAACCTAATATTAGCAGGAGGAGTATCCGCTAATAAAGGATTAAGAAGTACCTTAGAAGAAGCATGTAAAAAAGAAAATATAGATTTTTCAGTACCACGCATGAGCTATTGTACTGATAATGCCGCTATGATAGGAGCAGCAGCATACTATGCATATAAAAAAGGTATCGTAGCAGATCAAACCTTAACAGCTATGGCTACTGATACATTGTATAAATATAAATAAGTGATAACACTTATTTTTTTTAAATTTTATATCTAACCTATTGCAATAAAAATAAAAATATTATATAATGTAAGTATCATAGGATAGGAGGAAAACCAAGTATGAAAAATAAAATATACAAAAAAGTAGGATTACTAAGTATTTCAGCATTAGCAGCTTTTTCATTAGCAGTTCCAGTAAGAGCAGGAACAAAAGCAGAACAATCTTGTACAGAATATACTAATTATTATTTCTTCGGTGAAATAAACTATAAAAACGACTTTAAAAATATGGAAAATAAAACAATTACAACCGGTGCAAAATTTAAAGCGTTACCATCTGATGCTACAAATATAAAAGAAGGCAAGATATGCCTTAAAAATGATAAAGATAAATGTGATGTATTTAATGAAACATGGACACTAGAACAATTTTACGATGAAGTAAAAGGCAGAGTTAAGTATAATGAATGTGAAAATGGTTGCCCACAAACGGATAAAGATAATGTAACATATTTTGGTGGTGCCTCTTGGTATACTGTTGAGGATGACGGGAATAAAGAAAGCGGTGGCTCAGGGCAAAATTATAACTCACATTCTACAGACGAATTAATTAAAGGAACAATACAACCACCTACAACAATAACACGTACTAAGGTGGAAAATTCTAATAAAGATGAATTTTTAATAACAAGAGAACATACTGTAGTAGATAAGGATGGCACACTTACAATAGATGGTAATTCTGAATCTTTCGATCATAAATGGTCTGATACTGGCGATGCTTCTCCAACTGTATTAGCTCCAGCATTATATAAGGTTACTTATGATATATGTACAGATGCAAAATATAAAGCTGAAATAGAATACATAAATAAAGATACAGAAAAAAAAGTACATGATCCATATAAAAAAGATGATTTATCAAATGGTGATAAAGATAGTGTAGATTCACCAAAAATAGATGGTTGCACATTAGTTAACAATGATGATAGCACAGTAGATTATGAAATAGATAATGATGACTATCATTATATAGTATACTATACTTGTAAAGTTGAAAGTCCAGCTGTTAATCCTAAAACAGGTAATGCCCTAATATTTGTTGCTTGGGTAGTAGGATTGAGTAGCCTAGGATATTCAGTATACTGGTTTAAGAAAAACAAAAAAGAAGAAGTTTAATAAATAGAACTTAAAAAGATTATAAATTTATAATCTTTTTTCTTTTTAGACTTTCACTATTACAAAAGATTCATTTCTATCATAAAATAAAGTGATTATGAATAGAGGTGAAAAAAATGGAATTTATAAATCATAATACAGAATTGATAATAACATTATTAACAATGATTGTTAGCTGGGTACTAGGTTTTATCGCCAAAAAATGTCCTTATATAAATAATAACCTTATTATAATACAAAACATAGTAGTAGGTCTTTTAGTTTCAATATTATATTTCATAATAACAAAAGATTTTAACTTAGCCATATCGTTAAGTGGTGTCTTTGCGGAAACAGGATACAATCTTATTCATAATATAGAAAAATTAATAAAGGAGGGAGATAATGGTACCAATAGTGAAAATGATAGTGCCTGAGAGTAGGTACTATCTAAAATGCCCTTATGAAATGACTCCAACTAGAATAGTAGTTCATAATACCGCTAATGATGCTTCTGCTAGAAATGAAATAAAATACATGACAAATAATGACTACGAAACATCTTTTCATTATGCTGTTGATGACAAAGAAATAGTACAAGGTCTACCTGAAAATAGAAATGGATGGCATGCATCTGATGGTAATGGCAAAGGAAATAGAGAAGGTATAGCTATTGAAATCTGTTACTCATTATCTGGTGGCGAAAGATTCATTAAAGCAGAAAAAAATGCCGTAGACTTAATCGTAGATATATTAAATAGATATAATTGGAACATAGATAAAGTAACAAAACATCAGGATTATACTAACAAATATTGTCCACATCGTACACTAGATATGGGATGGGATAGATTTCTAAATATGATAAAAGAAAAATTAAACGAAACTAGAGAAAGACCATTTATAATAGGAGATATAATATATAATACTAGTGATTTATATTTACATGAAACAGCAGGTTATGGCGGCAAATCAATGCTATTAAAACAAGGCACTAAGGGGGTAGTAAAGAAATACCATTACAACAATGGTCTATACATGGCATTAGGGGACGCAACTTCATATTATGATGCAGCTTGGACAAATGAATTTGAAAAGTTTACAAAAGAAGCCCCAAAAGAAGAAAAACCTATAGTTCAAGAAGAAAATAAAGAAACAAATACAAAAGACGATAAAAAAGAAGAAAGCAACGATAACAAAGCCCAAGAGGAAAATAAAGATACAACAAAAGAAGAAAATAAAGAGACAGAAGAACTACCAGATAATCAAGATAAAAGAGTAAATGCCTTACTTTGGTTAGTAGATAAAATAATATTATTCATAAAACAAGTATTCAGAAAGAGGAAATAACACTCCTCTTTATTTATTTTATATTTCTTCATAAAAATAAATAAAAAATATTACCATCTATACTTCACTATCTTATTAAAGTATGATAAAATTAAAAAGAAAGATGGTGACATAATGAATACACAATTATTAAATAGCGAGCAGCAAAAAGCTGTTAATCATATAGATGGACCAATGCTTGTCTTAGCAGGAGCAGGTTCCGGAAAAACAAAAGTACTAACAAATAGGATAGCAAATCTAATTCAAAACGGTATAAGTCCAAGCAATATATTAGCTATAACTTTTACCAATAAAGCCGCTAAAGAAATGAAAGATAGAGAAATATCACTAATAGGAACACTAGCTTATAATATTCAGATATCTACATTTCATTCTTTAGGCTTAAAAATATTAAAAGAAAATTATTCACTTTTAGGCTATGATAAAAACTTTACCATCATTGATAGTGATGATGTCTTAACCATAATAAAAAAATTAATGAAAGATTTAAATATGAATAAAGATAAATATAATCCAAGAGAATTAAGAAACAAAATAAGTTCAGCAAAAAATGCTATGATGACCACAGATTCTTTTGCTAAAGTAGAATTTGATTATAATGTAGTAGAACTATATCGAAAGTATCAAAAGAAGTTAAAAACTGGTAATTCAGTTGATTTTGATGACCTATTAATTCTTCCAATAAGATTATTTAAAAACTATCCCAATGTTTTAAACGATTATCAAGATAGATATAAATACATTCTAATAGATGAATATCAAGACACCAATGAAGTCCAATATACTTTTAGTAAGTTATTAGCAGCCAAATATCGTAACATTTTTGTTGTAGGAGATAACGACCAAGCAATATATGCTTTTAGAGGAGCTAACTACAAGAATATATTAAACTTTGAAAAAGACTATCCAGAAGCTAAGACAATATTACTAGAAGAAAACTATCGTTCCACAAAAACAATATTAAATGCTGCCAATAGTGTTATTAAACATAATAGAGAAAGAAAAGATAAAAACTTATGGAGCAATAATATTGAAGGAGATAAAATAAAATACAAAGTAGTAACAAATGAAAAAGAAGAAGCTATCTTTGTAGGAGAAGAAATAAAAAAACTATTAGAAAAAGGCATCAAAGAAGAAGATATAGCAATATTATATCGTACTAATGCTCAGTCTCGTGTACTAGAAGAAGAAATGTTAAAAAAGAATATTAAATATAGAGTAGTAGGAAGTTTCTACTTCTATAATAGAAAAGAAATAAAAGACCTATTATGTTACTTAAGATTAATAAGTAATCATAAAGATGATGTAAGCTTACTTAGAATAATAAATACTCCTAAAAGAGGAATAGGAGAAAAAACAATAGAAAATTTAACTACCAAAGCAGTAGAAAATAACACGTCTATATATGATGCTATAGATAGTGGTAAAGAGTTAGAATTCAAAAAAATAATTGAAGAATTAACACTTGCCAGTAGTAGTATAACTCTAACAGAATTAATAGATTTAATACTAGAAAAAAGTGGTATAAAGAAAGAATTACAATCATCTAAGTTACTAGAAGACGAAATAAGATTAGAAAATCTAAATGAGTTTAAAGGTGTAACCAAAAACTATGAAGAAGAATACGGCTCTGCTACTCTAGAAGATTTCTTAAATGAAATATCTCTAGTAAGTGATATGAGTGAACATCAAGATGGATCAAATAGAGTAAGTTTAATGACTGTCCATTCAGTAAAAGGATTAGAGTTTGATTATGTCTTTCTAGTAGGTATGGAAGAAGGAATATTTCCTCACTATAATGCTATAAATGATGGAAGTAATTCCGCTATTGAAGAAGAAAGAAGATTATGCTATGTAGCAATAACCAGAGCAAAAAAAGAATTATATATAACTAGTGCTGAGACAAGAATGTTATTTGGAAATACAAATAGAAATATGCCTAGTAGATTTATAGAAGAAATAGATAAAAAATACTTAGATATCGAAACTAAAGGAAGAATAAGTAATATAGTATCAAAAGTAAAAAAGACAATAGATAAAAACGCAACATATGAAGTAGGAGAACATATCTTACATACCGATTTTGGTGAAGGTATCATAGTAGCAGTAGATAAATCAATAATAACAGTAGCCTTTCCACATCCGATAGGTATAAAGAAACTCATGAAAGGTCATCCAAATATAACAAAATTAGATTAAAGAAATAGAACAAAAGAAGTATCTATTTCTTTTTAATATCATATAATACTACTGGAGGTATATATGGATTATAATATTTTAGTAAATAAAGATAATCCACTGCCAAGAGCACATATTCCAAATACATTAGTAGATGCAGAAAGTGAATATAAGAAAAATGTATATATAGATAAAAAAGTAAAAGAATCATTTGATAGATTAAAAGAAGCCGCAAAAAGAAATAATTATTTAATAGATATAGAAAGTGGTTATCGAGATTATGACTATCAAGAAAAATTATATAATAAATTATTAGATGAGAAAGGATTTAACTATACAGTAACAAGAATAGCACGTCCCGGTTCATCAGAACATCAAACTGGATTAGCTATTGATTTCTGTGTATATCAAAATGAGAAGTCTTATATTGAACATGAAATAGAAGACTTAATAGAAACAAAATGGGTTCATCAAAATTGTCATAAATATGGTTTTATATTAAGATATCCAGAAGGTAAAGAAGATATAACAAAATATAGTTATGAACCATGGCACCTAAGATTTGTAGGAGATATAGCACCATATATATATAATAACAATTTAACATTAGAAGAATATAAAGAAAGAAAATCTATTTAGGTTTTCTTTTCATTTTATCGTCTCGCACTTCATTGCTCGCCGTTTTCTAATGCCTATAGTCATTAGAAAAAAGTTTAGAGCCATTCGTCTCTAAACTTAAGTATTATTTTCATCATCATCTTCAACAAATAAGTCAGCAATATTAATATTAAGAACTAATGCAATTCTCCATAGAGTTCCAAGAGAAAACGTTTGATGATTCTTACTTTCAATATTAGAAATAAACTGCGTTGAATAAGCAATCTTTTGGGCCAGTTGCTCTTGAGTTAGGCCTTTTAATTTTCTTTGCTTTTTAATATTCCTACTAACAATTTCATAAACATAATTCTCATTATTTCTATCAAACATACAAAATCACCATCACATAAATCAATTTCAATATTATTTTCTCATTTTTTTATCAAAATATACTTACACTATTCGAGTAAGTATGATATAATTAAATAGAGATAAGCCAATTTATCTTAAAAAAAGTACTAGTTAAGTAGTATAGAAAGGAGTAAGTTATGAATAGTGAAACTAAACAATGTAAAAAATGTAAGGAGGAAATTAATAAGAAAGCAAAAAAATGTCCACATTGTGGTGCAAAACAAGGGCTTCCAATTTGGTTAATAATAATAATTGTTATATTAGCGATTGGCATCATTTCTAGTTTAGGCGGTAACTCCGAAGAATCAAAAGGTAATGACATAAACAATTCATCAAATCAAGCACCAGAAAATATTGAATATATAAAGGTATCAAAAGATGATTTAGATGAAGCTCTAGAAAACAATGCTGCTTTAGCAAGAGAAACATACATTAACAAATATGTTGAAGTAACAGGAAAACTAGGTACAATTGATTCAGAGTTAAAATACATTTCATTGGTTTCATCAACAGATGAGTGGGATTTAATTGGTATCCATTGTACCATTAAAAATAAGGAACAAAAGGAAATAGTTAAAACATTAACAAAAGATCAAGAGATTACAGTTAAAGGTAAAATAACTGATGTTGGTGAAGTACTAGGTTATTATTTGGATATCACTGAAATATCTATAAATTAATTGTTATGATGATATAGTAGTCTATATGAAGCAACTAATAAAAAGTCTAGTTACATAGTTTGGAAAGGAGTACACCATGAACAACGTAAATAAATATTGCGAATTTTGTGGAGCAAAATTGGAAGAAAATGCAAATGTTTGCTTATCTTGTGGCAGACAAATAAAAAATACTAGAAGTTCAAAATCAAAACAAAGTCTTCCAACTTGGCTAATAGTAATCATTGTGATACTAGCAATTGGTACTATTTTAAATATTAATGATGAAAATGAAGAGCCAGTTAATCATGTAACAAATAAAGAAACAAATAATAATAAAAGCAATAAGGCGAGTGATAACACAAATAATTTACCAAATCAAGTACCAGAAGACATTGAATATATAAAGATATCAAAAGATGATTTAGATGAAGCTTTAGATAACAATGCTGCTTTAGCAAGAGAAACATACATTAACAAATATGTTGAAGTAACAGGAAAACTAGGTACAATTGATTCTGAATTAAAATATCTTTCATTGAAATCACCGACAAAAGAATGGGATTTAAAAAGTATTCATTGCACTATTAAAAACAAGGAGCAAAAAGAAATTATTAAAACTTTAACGAGAGATCAAGAAATTACAGTTAAAGGTAAAATAACCGATGTTGGTGAAGTACTGGGTTATTATTTGGATATCACTGAAATATCTATAGATTAATTACTATAAAGGAGATAATGGTTTATGTTATCTCTTTTTATTATGAATTTAGCAAACTGTAACAATTTAATATTATTTATATAAAAAATAAATTGACATATCTAATAAATAATAGTATAATGTTATCATAAAATTAAAAAAAGACAAAAAAATAATAAAAATATAACAGAAAGGAGAAATAATAATTATGAATTATAATGAAGTATTATTAAATTATATTGATAAGTACCCATATGATGAGCCAATATTTATTGAAGATATAAAAAAATACTTTCAAGAAGAACTTGGAACTATAAATGAAAAACTGTTAAAAACACTATATGTATATATTAACAGATTAGTAAAAGAAAATAAATTAGTACAATACTTAAAAGGGATATATTATAAACCACTTAAAGGTACATTTGGAAATAAAAAACTAAACATAAATAAAGTAATAGATAAAAAATATATAACATCATCAGATGGAATAAAAGGTTATTACTCAGGGGCTTATTTATTTAACAAATTAGGATTAACAACATTGTTACCGAAAGACATATTAATAGTTACAAATGAATGTCCGAATAATAATGATTACAAAAATAAAAAACTAGGAATAATAATTAGAAAACCAAAAATAGAAGTAACCACAGAAAATTATAAATATTTACAATTATTAGATATACTAAACAATAGAGATAATATTAAAATAGAAACTGATAGTGAAAGAGAAATAATATATAGCTTTATAAATGACAACAATTTAGATGTAGCAAAAATATTTGAATATGCAAGAAAAACAAATAGTAAAAAGGCAATAGAAAGGTTATACGAATTAGGGTAATAAATGGATAAAGCAGCTCTGGAAGAAATAATCTTAAATATAAACGATAGAACAGGTATTAGAAATGAAATATTAGAAAAAGACTACTATGTTTGTTTGATTTTGAAAGAACTATCAGTAAAGCAAAAACAATTAAAGGCTTATTTTAAAGGTGGAACTGCACTTTATAAAATATTAAATCACATGAATAGATTTTCTGAAGATATAGATTTAACGGTTAAAATAAATAAAAACGAATCAAATAATAGTAATAAAACAAGATTAAAAAAATCAGCATTATCATATGATATAAAGTATTTAGAACTAATAAAAGAAGATACAATTGACAAAAAAGGAAGCATTATTGCCTTCTATAAATATGATTCGTTATTTAGTATTAATGAATTATTTAAATCCGAAAAAATACAAATAGAAGCAACATCGTTTACAATATCAGAGCCAACATCTACTTATAGAATTGAGCCGCTTATATATAAGTATGCTGCTGCCAAAGAAAAAGAAACATTAAGAAAAAAATACAATATAATGGATTTTGATATAGAAATAATAACATTGGAGAGAATATTCATAGATAAAATATTTGCTGCAGAGTTTTACTATATAAGAAATATGTATGATGATACATCAAAACACATATATGATATAACAATATTAATGAAAAATAAAAAAATAAAAACTTTCTTGAAAAATAAAAAAGAAGTATTAAAAATAGTCGGATACAAAAGACAAGAAGAATTATTAAGAAAAGGTGGTATAGATGAAGGAAAAATGATATCAAATTTTGAATATCTTAAACCACTATCAAATGAACTATTAAAATCATTTAATAAGATGCAAAAAATATACATTTTAGATGAAAAAAGTATAGTAACAATTAAAGAAATAGAAAACACTTTTAAAGAATTACTCTGTATATTTAAAGAAATAGAAGAAGAATATAATTTGAATGTAGTACATTAATAATTCAAAAAATATTCTTTTTTATTTTATTATAAGCAACTTGACATATATAAAAACAAGTGGTAATATTTAAATATATGAATATATATTCATATATAGGAGGAATACTATGACTGAAGAAATTGATACAAATAAATTAAAAAAAAGTATGTTAGAAGAAGATACAATAATAGATATAGCAGAGCTATTTAAAGTATTTGCAGATTCAACTAGAGTAAAAATAATAAATGCTCTATTATTAGAAAAATTATGTGTAGGAGATATAGCCACTATAATTAATACAAGCCAATCAGCAGTATCACATCAACTAAGAATATTAAAATCAGCTAAACTAGTAAAATATACTAAAATAGGAAAAACAGTATACTATGAATTAAGTGATGAACATGTAAAGACATTATTTAATATAGGAAAGGAGCATATAAATGAAGTATAAATATAATATTAAAGATTTAGATTGTGCTAATTGTGCAAAAAAAATAGAAGAAACACTAAACAAAGATAAAAATATAAAAAGCACTAGTGTAAATTTTGCTAAACAAACAGTTATTGTGGAAACTAATATATCAGATCCATTTAACTACGTTAAAGATATAGTGAAAAAAATAGAACCAGATGCTATATTAAGCAAAGAAGAAATTAAAGAAACTAAAAATAAAGATATTTATAGAATATTATTAGGAGCATTCTTAGGAATATTAGGAATTATAATAAAAGCACCAAAATACTTAAGTATGATATTAATACTTTTAGCTTATATAATATTATTATATAGAACATTAACTACCGCTATTAAACAACTAAGAAATAAAACTATAAACGAAAATTTTTTAGTAACAATATCTACAATAGGAGCTTACTTATTAGGAGAAACACATGAAGGCTTAATGGTAATATTCTTATATGAAATAGGAAAAATACTAGAAAGTAAAGCCGTAAATAAAAGCCGTAATTCAGTAGCGGAATTAATGAACATTAAAGAAGAAATATCAAATTTAAAAGATAATAACAAAATAAAAATAGTTCCTACAACTGAAATAAAAGTTGGTGATATAATAGTAGTAAAAGAAGGAGAAAGAGTACCGCTAGATGGTATAGTAGTAAAGGGTGAAACTATGTTAGATACTAGTGCCCTAACAGGAGAATCTCTTCCCGTATCTGCATCAATAGGTGATAAAGTATTATCAGGTAGTATAAATAAAGGTGGTGTATTAGAAATAAAAGTGTCATCATTGTATAAAGATTCTACTGTAAATAAAATACTAGAATTAGTAGAAAACGCCACTGAAAGAAAAACTAAAGTAGAAACGATAGTATCCAAATACTCTTCAAAATACACTATAGGAGTAATAATTATAGCCATATTAACAGCACTATTTCTACCATTGTTTACTAATATGACATATACAGATAGTATTTATAAAGGATTAACAATCCTAGTAATATCATGCCCATGTGCTATAGCCATATCTATACCATTATCATACTTTTCTGGTATAGGAGCGGCATCCAAAGAAGGAATATTAATAAAAGGAAGTAACTATTTAGATAGTATTAAAGATATTAAAGAAATAGTATTTGATAAAACAGGAACAATAACTACAGGAGAATTCTACATATCAAAAATAAATATCCACGATAAAAAATACACAGAAGATCAAATAATGGAAATATTCGCAGGTGGAGAATCACTATCAAATCATCCGATTGCTAAATCTGTATTAAAAAATTATACTAAAGAAATAAATCACGAAGATATCAAAGACTATAAAGAAGTATCAGGAAAAGGTATTGAGTTTACATATAAAAAAGATAAAGTAAGAATAGGAAATGCAAAATTCTGCAAAAATAAAGAAGAAAATAGTAATATATATTTAATGATAAATAACTCTATAGTAGCGGATTTAGAAATAAAAGACGAAATAAAAAAAGATGTTGTTAACACAATGCAAGAACTAAAAAAGATGAATATAAATATTCATATGTTTACTGGAGACACAAAAGAAAAAGCAACAGAAATAGCCCAGCAAGTAGGTATAGATAATATTAATTATAGTATGCTTCCTAATGATAAATATACATGCCTAGAAAAAATAATAAAAAACAAAAAAGAAAAAAGTATAGTATCATTTGTAGGGGATGGGATAAATGACGCTCCAGTATTAAAATTATCAGATTTAGGAATATCTATGGGAAACTTAGGGACAGATTCAGCCATTGAAGCATCAGACGTAGTCATAATGAATGATAATTTAGAAAAGATAGTAACTGCAATAAAAATATCTAAGAAAACAAACAAAATAATTAAAGAAAACCTAATTTTTGCCTTAGGAGTAAAAATGCTAGTATTAGTATTAACGTTAATAGGATTATCCACTATGTTAGAAGCAGTATTTGCAGATGTTGGTGTAACAGTACTTTGTATATTAAATACATTACGTTTACTAAAAAAATAATAATAGTTGTAATATTAGAAAAAGTAATATATAATGATATTATAATAGGAGGAAAATATGGACACAATAATTGGAATAATATTCATATCAGTAATAGGAACACTACTCCACTTTATGTATGAATTCTCGGGACACAATAAAATAGTATCACTTTTTGCAGCAGTTAATGAAAGCACCTGGGAACACATTAAAATTGCCTTAACACCAACATTTATTTGGACCCTTTATGATGGAGCGATATATGGAATGAATGAAAATTATTTTATAGCAAAAACATCAAGCATATTAGTAATAATAATCATAATACCACTACTATTTTATGCTTATCAATTAATAACAAAAAAAACCATCTTAATAGTTGATATAATAATATTCTACTTAGCTATAATCTTAAGTAATTTAACATTTAGCTATATAATAAATATAGAACCATTACATTTCTTTTATTCCTATATATCAGTAGTAATTCTATTTATTATATTTGGATTTTATATGGTATTAACTTTATTACCGATAAAAAACTTCTTGTTCAAAGATCCAATTACCAAAAGATATGGAATAAGAGGCCATTCCCATCATGAACATAAAGAAGATAAATAAAATGATAGAAACATGTTTTAATAACATGTTTTTTCTGTTATAATATAAATAGAACATGGAAGTGAATAAATGAGAAATATATATGATTTAACATTACAAGAATTAGAAGAATACTTTATTCAAATTGGTGAAAAACCTTTTAGAGCCACTCAAGTATATGAAGGACTATATAAGAAGAGACTAAATTCATTTGATGAAATGACTAATATTAGCAAAGAACTAAGAGAAAAATTAACTAATGATTTTTCTTTATTTAAAATAAAATTAGTAATAAAACAAACAGGAAAAGATGTAAATAAATACCTATTTGAGTTAGATGATGGTAATAAAATAGAGTCAGTTTTAATGTTTCATGATTATGGAACAAGTATATGTGTATCATCCCAAGTAGGGTGTAATATGACATGTGCTTTTTGTGAAAGTGGCAGATTAAAAAAAGTAAGAAATTTATTAGCCTATGAAATAGTACAGCAAATTCTTCTTATAGAAGAAGACATAAAGAAAAGAATAACTCATGTTGTTATGATGGGAATAGGAGAACCATTTGACAATTACGATAATATTATGCGTTTTGTAAAAATAATAAATTGTAGTAAAGGTATTGATATTGGTTCTAGACATATAACAATCTCAACATGTGGTGTTATTCCGGGTATAAAAAAATTTATGGAGGAAGAAGGACAAGTAAACTTAGCTATCAGTCTTCATGCTCCCAATGATGAATTAAGAAGTAAACTAATGCCAATAAATAAGGCCTATCATTTAGAAGAATTAATGACTACTATAAAAGAATATATAGCAAAGACTAATAGAAGAGTTACTTTTGAATATATTATGTTAGAGAATATAAACGATAGTGAAAAGGAAGCCAAAGAATTAGTAAAATTATTAAAAGGAATAAACTGTTATGTGAATTTAATACCATATAACGAAACAGAAAATATTGGCTTTAAACGCACAAAAAAGTGGAAAATTTTAGCTTTTTATGATATACTTAAGTCAAATAATATAAATGTAACAATAAGAAAAGAATTTGGTGGAGCAGTAGATGCTGCTTGTGGCCAATTAAGAGCAAATAATTAAAGAGGAAGTGAAATAATGCAGACATTTTACATGACTGATGCAGGAAAAGTAAGAACACATAATGAAGATAATGTAATAATAATAAATAATAATAATAATGAATTCATTTTAGCAGTAGCGGATGGAATGGGAGGACATAAAGCTGGAGAGGTGGCTTCAAATATAGCCATAGAACATATAACAGAAAGTTTTGAAAAATTAACTACGTTAGGAAAAAAAGAAGATGCAATAGAATGGCTTCGAAACATAGTAAAAGAAATAAATGACAAAATATTCGCATATACAAGAGAACATCCAGAAAGCAAAGGTATGGGCACAACATTAGTAATTGCTGTAAAAACAGATGACTATATATTATATGGAAATATTGGCGATTCATCAGGATATGCTATAAAAAATGAAAAACTACATAAAATAACCCACGACCATACATTAGTAAATTTACTTGTATCCACTGGCGAATTAACCCCTGAGCAAGCAAAATTTCATCCAAGAAAAAATCTCCTAACAAGAGCTTTGGGAGCCAATGATCCAATAGAAATAGATATTTTTGATGTGGATAATAATATTGAGGGACTATTTTTATGTAGCGATGGTTTAACCAATATGGTATCCGAAGATCAAATAGAAAAAGTATTAAATAACAATACCTCAATAGAAGAACAAGTAGAAAAATTAATCAAAAAGAGTAATATGCGTGGTGGTACAGATAACATATCAATAGCTTATCTTAAAAAGGAGAGTGGTGATTTATAATGCTATCAAAGGGACAAAAAATTAATGATAGATATGAAATCATTAAAACAATTGGTGAAGGTGGTATGGCTAATGTCTATTTAGCAAATGATTTAATATTAGACAGAAAAGTAGCAATAAAAGTATTACGTGGTGATTTATCAAGCGATGAAAAATTTATAAGAAGATTTAAAAGAGAAGCACTATCAGTTTCAAATCTTTCTCATCCTAATATTGTAGAAGTATATGATGTTGGAGAAGAAGACGGCAACTATTATATTGTAATGGAATATATTGAAGGCAAAACACTAAAACAATTATTACAAAAAAGAGGAGCTTTGACACTTCCAGAAGTAATAGATATAATGAGCCAATTAACAGATGGTTTAGCACATGCACATGAAGCTTATATAATTCATCGTGACATAAAGCCACAAAATATCATGATTGAAGATAATGGTATGATAAAAATAACTGACTTTGGAATTGCTATGGCCCTAAATTCAACACAACTTACTCAGACAAATTCAGTAATGGGCTCAGTTCATTACTTGCCTCCTGAGCAGGCTAATGGAAAAGGATCAACAATAAAAAGTGATATATATTCATTAGGAATATTAATGTACGAACTATTAACAGGCTCTGTACCATTCAAAGGAGATACAGCAGTAGAAATAGCGCTTAAACACATGAAAGAAAAAATACCAAGCATCAGAAAACAAAACCCAACAATACCACAATCAGTGGAAAATATAGTTATAAAAGCAACTGCAAAAAATCCAAAAAACAGATATGATAGTGTAAGAGAAATGTATACAGATCTAAAGACAGCAATGGAAAGAACAAATGAAAAAAGAATAGTATTTGAATATCCAGAAAATGACTTAGAGGAGACAAAAGTAATAGCTCCTATAAAAGAACCTAAAAAAGTAGTAGAAAAACCAGAAGAACCAAAAGAGGAAGAAATAATTTCAGAAGAAAAGAGCAAGAACAAATTGCCAATAATTTTAGCAGCGGTACTCCTAGTTATTCTAATAGCTTTAGCTATTATATATTTAGTTATAAGTAGTCATGATGTAAAAGAAGTAAAAGTACCAGATGTTGAAAACTTAACAACCGAAGAAGCAATAAAAGAATTAAAAAAATATGGTTTAAATTATACAACCAAATCAGAAGAAAATAAAGATATTGAAGAAGGAAAAGTAATAAGAACAGAACCTAAAAAAGGTTCAACCAAAGTAAAAGGTAGCACTGTAACAATAATAGAATCATCAGGTAAAGAGTTTTTGGTACTTGAAGATTATACAGGCAAAAACTATTATGAAATAAAAGGAAAATTAGAAGCAAAAGGTATTAAAACAGAAATGAAAACAAAAATTGTTGAAAACGCATCAGAGTATAAAGATAAAGAAGATTTAATAATTGATCAAGAACCAAAATATAATAAAGATGAAGAAACAAAACTATATAAAAATGATACAGTAATTCTATACATTCCAGAAGTAGATGTATATCCAGATATGGTTGAAGAAAAATGGACTTTAGAGCAAGCACAAGATTTTGCTAAAGAATATAAATTAACACTAGACATAACATATAAAGAAACAAAAGATGTAGAAGAAAATCTAATATTATCGCAAAGCCGTTCCAAAGGAGACCCAATATATGAAGGTTATACATTAAAAATAACAGTATCCAAGAAGCCAGAAGAAACAAAAGAAAAAACAGATTCAACATCACCAAGAGATAATGAGTAAAGGAAAAAAATATGGAAGGCATAATAATAAAAAATCAAAGTAATAATTATACAGTAAAAACATCAAAAGGAATAAATGTATGCAAACCAAGGGGAAAATTCCGTAATGAAAAAATAACTCCTTTAGTAGGAGACCATGTTATAATAGATGATATAAATAATTACCTATTAGAAATAAAACCAAGAAAAAACTTTTTAATAAGACCAAATATAGCAAATGTTGATATAGCACTAATAATAACATCGGTAAAAGAACCAAATTTTGATAATAATCTATTAGATAAGTTACTAACAATAATATCATACAATAATATTGAACCAATAATATGTTTAACAAAAACAGATTTATTAAACAATAATGAAGAAAAAGAAATAAAACATATAATGTCATACTATAAAAAAGCTGGTTATAAAGTAATAACAAATAAGGAAATAAAAGAAATAAAAAAATTAACCAAAGATAAAGTTGTAGTTTTTGCAGGTCAATCAGGAGCTGGCAAATCAACATTATTAAATAAACTAGATAAGACACTATTATTAGAAACAAATGAAATTTCAAAAGCGTTAGGAAGAGGGAAACATACTACAAGGTGTGTAACTCTATATGATATAGATGGCGCTTTAATAGCGGATACACCAGGATTTTCTATGATAGACTTTAGAGGTATGACAAAATTAGATATTCGTGATAATATGAAAGAAATGTATGATAATTTAGAAAAGTGCAAATATAGAGATTGCATGCATATTAAAGAAGATGATTGTTATGTCAAACAATTAGTAAAAAACGGAGAAATATTAAAATCAAGATATGAAAATTATAAATCATTTCTAGGAGGAAAATAATGAGATTATCAGTATCAATATTAAATTCAAAAGACAGAATAAATATGATAAAAAACCTAAATAACTCAAAAGCATCTTATATTCACATAGATGTAATGGACGGAATATTTGTCTCTCAAAAAGCATTGCCTAGTAACGAAATAATAAAACTATCTCCGTTTTCATCTAAACCACTAGATATTCATCTAATGGTAGAAGATCCAATGTATTATATAGAAAGAATTAAAGAATTACCAAATATAGACAATGTAACAATACATCTAGAAATAAATAAAGATATAAAAAACATACTAAATAAAATAAAAGAATATGGTCTTAAAAGAGGATTAGCAATAAAACCAAATACCGATATAAATCTATTAGTTCCATATTTAGATATTATAGATAGAATTCTTATTATGACCGTAGAACCAGGATTAGGAGGCCAACCATTTATAGAAAACAGTCCAAATAGAATAAAAGAAATCAAAAAACTAATCAAAGATAAAAATATCGAACTAGAAGTAGATGGTGGTATAAATAACGAAACTATAAATAAAGTAAAAGATGTAGATATATCAGTAGTAGGAACATATATAACTACTAGTGATAATCCAGTTCAAAAAACAAATGACTTATTAGTATAAAAAAAATTCCATTCTTTATAATAATAGAGAAAGGAGTTTTTTATTATGTCAGAAAAAGAATTAATAACCAAAGAATTACTAGAAGAAGAATACAGGTTAGGAAAAGAATACTATTCTAAGTTACTAAAAGAAGCAAAAAAGAATAATCAAAAATATGATTAGTAAAGTAATTTAATGCAAAATATATATTTATAAAAATTTATTGCCATTAATAAAAAATAATGTTAAAATTAATATATAAGAGAGGAGAGTAAATATGGAAAATAAAAATCAAAAAAGCATAATAATAGTGTTGTCAATAGTAATTATCATATTAATTGCAACTTGCATATTTTTTGCAACTGATAAGATCAATTTAAAAATGGATAATAAAACCGAAACCAACTCGACTGAAGAAAAAGAAAACAAAGATAATAATAATTCTACAGTCAACGTATCACTAGATAAAAATGTAGTAATAATAGAAAATGGTAAAATAATATCAAATGAAATTCCTCAAGAATTAGCAGGTAAATATGTTAATATCAACTCAAAAGATTCATATATAGAATTATCAAATGAAAATATTGCTGTATCTGAGCCAACAGGTAGCGGAACGGCAAATATCTTTGAAAATGATGCAGTTAAAGTTAATATATATTATTTAAAATATAATGATTACACTAAGCAACAATATATAATTATTGAGTTCTATGTTGAAAATGACGGATATAACAATAAAAGAGTATATACATATATAGGACAAAAATCGTCACATGACAATAAATTTGAATTTAAAAGTGTAGAGTCAACACCAATGGCTGGTGAAGGACAAAATAGTTATCCATATAAGAAGCAATAAATATTATAAAATCTAAATATTGAATATACCAATGTTGGTATATTCTTTTATATTAATGAAATTACAAATAGTATATTAACAACTTATAAACAAATTCTGTTGATAAATTAAAAAAAAATAATGACATTAAAAGCAAATTATGTTAATATATATTCGAAGGAGCAGTAACTACTATGAATATAATATATAATGGTGAAATCTATTTAAAAAAAGGACCAGAAATAATAAATCCACGTAATAGTATTGAATATCAAGAATTAGAGGATACAATAGCAGATATCGAATTCGAACTATCAAAAGAAAATCCCGATTTAAGTAAAGCAGAATATCTTGAACCCCTGCAGGCATATAAAAGCATTTTAGATAGTCAAGAAAATATAATAAATTATTCAGGAACAAATAACTTTTGGGAACTATACACAAGCGACGGAAAACATATAGCTATGAGAAGTAATGAATTACACCCATTGATAAAAGATTATAATGGCATTGAAGAAATAAATAAAGACTTTATAAAGTTAACAGATTTTCTTAAAAAATCAACATACGTAGGAAGAGAATTTATAAGAACAAAGCCAATAATTACATGTGATAATAAGCATGATAGGAGTTTTATGAAAATTAATCCTATTCTAGAAAAAGAAAAACATATAGTTCTATATGCTATGCAAGACTTATTTTTAATTAGAGTAATAGATGATCCATTTATTAAGCCTAGATATGAATTAGTAAATTCAAAATATACTTTAGATGGTAATTATAAATTTATAGGAGAAGTCTACAGTGAATATAAAGATAAAGCAAAAGTATATAGAGAAATATATGAAGAGTTAAAAGAAAATAATAAAAAAAAGAGAAGAACAAAATAACAAAAAAATGAAACTTAATGTTTCATTCAAGGTTAAATTAATCTTCTTTTTTATTGTTCTTTTTCATAGTTCTAGCTTCTCTAACACTAGTTTTAATTTTGCTACCATCTTTTAAAGTAACTGTAGTAAAATTAACCTTTTGAGTACCCTTAGTTATCTTTAAACAATTAGGTCTATTATTTACAGATCTAGTTTTTTTAGTTGTTACTTTCTTCATCGTATTCCCTCCTCATCAGTTCGATATTAACTTTATCATAAAAAAGCATTTAAGTCAATAATTATTTGTAATTTTGCTTATCTAGACCCTCCTTTTTAATAAATTCACGTAATATTTTCGTTATAGCTCGTTTTTCTATCCTTGATACATAACTCCTAGAAATACCAAGTTCTTTAGCAATCTCTTTTTGTGTAATCTCATCATTGTTATTAAGACCATACCTTTTAGTAAGAACATCCCTCTCTCTAGTAGTAAGAACATTCATATATTCTTTAAGTAATTTAATATTATCATTTCTATAGATTTCATCAGTAAAATCAGGATCGTTAGTTTTTAAAACATCAAGTATTGTAATTTCATTACCATCTTTATCATAACTAATACCATCATAAATACTAATATTTTTAGAATTCTTTTTATCAGCTCTAAAATACATAAGAATCTCATTTTCAGCACATTTTGCAATATAAGTAGTAAGTCTAACCTTTTTATCCGGAGAAAAACTATCAATACCTTTTATAAGTCCAACAGTACCAATACCAATCAAATCATCAATATCATTGGTATTAGATTCAAATTTTTTAACTATATGAGCAACAAGCCTTAAATTATGTTCAATGAGTTTACTTCTAGCATTTGTATCTCCATGTAACATTTTATTAATATATTCTTCTTCCTCTTCTTTACTTAAAGGTTCCGGAAAAGCATTATTAGAATAAGCCCCTGTAAAAAACATAAAATTATGAATAATAAAAGTAAATAAATTAATTAGCATAAAACCCTCCTAATAAAACTTATGCAAACAAATAATAATAAAAATATAAATAAGTATAAATAACTTTATTTTTCCAAGAAAATAAAGTATAATTAAAAAGAGGTGGAACATGAATAATTTTTATCCAGATATATATCAAAAAAGTATTTATATGATAAATTATAACAAATTAAAAGAAAATGGTATAAAATGTATTTTATTTGATTTAGACAATACATGTGTTCCATATGTAGACAAAACCCCAACCAAAAAGTTGGCTAAGTTATTTGATACTTTAAAAGAACAAAACTTCAAAGTAATAATATTTTCTAATTCCCCAAAATCAAGATTAGAAAGATTTAAAAAAGAATTAAATGTAGATTGCTGCTATAGTGCGCAAAAGCCAAGAAGAGCAAAATTTTTAAAAGTATTAAAAAACTATAATTATGATATATCAGAAGTAGCCATCATAGGGGACCAACTAGTAACTGACATATTAGGAGGAAATAGAGTAGGAATAACTACAATTTTAGTAAACCCAATGTCAGATATTGATATGCCACTAACGAAAATATATCGTATCATTGAGAAAAAAGAAATAAAAAAAATGACCAAGAAAGGCATATTTAAATTAGGAGAATATTATGATTAAAAAATGTATTGGTTGTGGAATACCCCTTCAGACCAAAGATAAACATATTGAAGGTTATGTAGAAGATATAAATAAAGAAATATGTGAAAGATGTTTTAAATTAAAATACTATGGAGAATATAAGGAAGTAACATTAAATAATAAAGATTATCAAAATATATTAGATAACATTCCTAGTGACTCTTTGGTAGTATACCTAACATCAGTATTAAATTTAAATCTAGAATATATAGAAAAATTTAATAATGTTATAATCGTTTTAACAAAAAAAGATTTGCTACCAAAATCAGTAAAAGACTATAAATTAATAAACTATATATCAAAGATGACATCGAATTATAAAGATATAGAAGTAATAAGCACTATAAAAAATTATAATTTAGATAATTTAATGAGTAAAATAAAAAAATATAGTAATAATAAAGAAGTCTATTTTGTAGGAATGACTAACTCAGGAAAATCTACACTAATAAATAAAATAATAAAAAATTACACTGATAGTAATATAGAGGTAACAACAAGTATTTATCCATCAACAACATTAAATAAAATAGAATTAAATATAAATAATTTAAAAATAATAGACACGCCTGGATTACTAAGCAAAGGTTCAATATTAAATGATTTATCACAAAAAGAAATAAAAAAGATAACTCCTAAAAAAGAAATAAAACCAAGAAGTTATCAATTAAGAGGAAATAATTCATTAATAATAGACAATAAATTAAGAGTAGACTTTTTAGGTGATAACAATATAACAATATATATAGCCAATAATATAAATATAGTAAAAGCCCATCTCACTAACAATACATTAAAAAATAATATTAAACAAGAATTCAACATAGAAGAAAATAAAGATATAGTAATAGAAGATTTTTGCTTTATAAAATTAACCAAAAGAAGTAAGATAAATATATATACAAAATATGATGTAAATATATATATAAGAGATAATCTAATCTAAATAAAAATAGGAGTAATTATGGAAGAAAAAGTAGTAACAAATGAAAAAAGATTTGCTGACGGACTGTGCTTTAAAAAAATATTTTTAATATTTGTAATATTTAGCTTCATAGGCTGTCTCTATGAAGACTTATTATTTATTTGTAAAGGATATATAAATGAAGGCATAATAAATTATAGTACCAAAAGAGGACTATTATATTTTGAATTATCACCAATATATGGTTGGGGAGCATGCATAATGGTATATCTATTATCCTTAAAAGACCACAAAAAATATCAATATTTTTTATTAGGCTCTTTAATAGGGGGCACATTCGAATATTTAATAAGTTTTCTTCAAGAAACATTTACAGGGACAACATCGTGGGATTACAGCACATATTTATTAAATATAAATGGAAGGACGACTATACCATATATGCTCTTTTGGGGCTTACTATGTTACATATTAATGGTATATATATATCCATTTGTTTCAAATAAAATAGAGTCGCTACCATATAATATAGGCAATAAAATATATTATATATTATTGGTATTAATAACCATTGACATGTTTTTATCATTTAGTGCATGTATAAGAATGGGATTAAGACATGATGGTTATAAACCGATAACACATTATGGTGAATTTTTAGATAAAATATATACAGATGAAAGAATGAAAAAAAGTTATACGAATATGGTGATAAAATGATAAGAATAATAAGCGAAATAATAATAACAATATCCATTTTAACATTATTATATAAATATTTAATAATGAAAAAAAATACCAATTATCCACAAAAAGAAAAAAATGGCCATAACTATGCAATATTAATCCCTGCTAGAAATGAATCATTAGTTATTGAAAAACTACTTATTAGTATTGAAAATCAGACTAAGAAAATAAAGCCTGAAGACGTTTATGTAATAGTAGAAACAAAAAAAGATAAGACAGTATCAATTGTAGAAAAGCATAAAATGACAATCGTATATCGTAAAAACTTAAATAAAAAAAGAAAAGGCTTTGCTCTAGATGATGCTATCAAAGAAATACTAAAAAGTAATAAAAAATATGATGCTTACTTTATCTTTGATGCTGATAATATTTTAGATAAAAATTACATCAAAGAAATGACTAAAAGCTTTGATGAAGGATATGATATAGGAATAGGCTATAGAAATACTAAAAATAGTAAAAACCTAGTATCAGCAGCATCAGCTTTAACATTTTCCATGATAAATACAATTGGAAACAAAAGAAAATCAAAATATACTAATAATCTTATCATTTCAGGTACAGGATATTATATTAAAGGAACAATAATAGAATCATGGAAAGGATTTCCATTTAATTCCTTAACAGAAGATTATGAACTAAGTTTATATAGTATCTTAAATAATCTAACAACAACATATAATGATAGTGCCATATACTATGATGAACAACCAGAAAGTTTTGACGTAACAATAACTCAAAGATCACGTTGGGTAAAAGGTTACTTCGATGCCAGAAGAAATTATATACATAAAATCAGAAAAAGTATATCAAAAAAAGATAAAAATTATGCTTCAAAAATAACAGCCTTAATAGGAGTAAATCCATTAATAACCCTTATTATAGGAGACTTATTACTTTTAATAGATAGTACTACTAGTCTAAAAAGATTTATTATTTGTTTTATAATAATAATTTTATTGGTATATTTATGCTTAATGTTATTTACTTATATAATTATACGAAATGAAGAAGATAAACTAGATATAAAAGTATCGAAAATATTATTAACATTATATAATCCATTCTATCTATTAAGTTATATTTATTGTTTATATATAGCAATAACAAAAAAAGATTTAGGCTGGCAAGAAATAAAACATACAAATAATACAATTTAAAGAAAAGATATTTACTTTTCAAAGAAATTATATTATAATTTATTTATAATAGAAAGGGGTATGTATATGAAGTATCTTACTAAAGAAGAATTAGATCATATAGCAACCAGTTTAATAGAAAACCCAAGTTATGAAACAATAAAAAAATTAGATATCGAATTAGAAAGCAAATATAATATAGGTGGACCTGTTGTATCTGAACCAACATTATCAAATGTTGAACCAATTCCATCAGCAGTAAATGAACCAGTAGTTTCACCACTACCACCAGTATCAGAACCAATGGTAGCAAATGGCACACCAATTCAACAAGTGCCAAGTTTTGAATTACCTAAAATAGAGCAGGCAAATACAAATAACATTAATCAAAACAACATAAATAACAATCCAATTAATTTTACTGGCAATTTATGGGAACCAATGGGGGATAATTTAATGGCTACAACCGATAATTTCAATAACATGTCAGCTGGTAATCAAAACTTCGAAGTACCAGTATCAAATGGACAATTCTTTGGTCCCCAGAGAGAATCAGTACCAAATCAAATACCAATAACTGGCAATCAACAAGTACAAACAAATCAAAATATACAAGGACCAAGTATGTTTGGACAATTTGAACAAAATTATAATAAAGCAGCTTAGCTGTTTTTATTTTTACCTAGTTGACTTTAACAAATAAATAATATATAATAACAAGAAAGAATTGAGGTAGTTGTATGAATACAAAAACAATAAATATTCAAGTTTTAGCTCTTTTAGGAGATGCAGTTTATTCACTATATATTAGAGAAAAACTAATTAAAGAAGGAATTAATGATTCTAATAAATTACAAAAGTTAATTATAGAGTATGTATCTGCTAAAGGAGAAGTAAGAGCATTAAACTATTTAATAGAAAATAATTATTTAACTGAAGAAGAACAAGAAATCATAAAAAGAGGAAGAAATTATAAAAATAATAACCATCCAAAAAATACAGATATTATAACCTATAAATTATCAACAGGTTTTGAAGCATTATTAGGAGATTTATATATAAATAATAAAGATAGATTAGAAGAAATATTAAATTTAATAGAGGTGAAATAATGTTAATATATGGAAAAAATGTAGCAATAGAAAAACTAAAAACAAATGATAAAATAAATAAAATATATTTAAGTACAAAGTTTAAAGATAAAGAAATACTAGATTTAATAGAAAAAAGAAATATAAAAATAAAACTATTAGATAATCATGAGTTAGATAAAATTTGTAAAGGATTACATCAAGGAATTATATTAGATATAGAAGATATAAAAACATATACTCTAGATGAAATAGTACCAAATATAAATAAAGAATATCCTCTTATCGTAATATTAGATCATTTAGAAGATCCACATAATTTTGGTGCCATAATACGTTCAAGTGAGGCTTTTGGAGTAGATGCAATAATAATACCAAATGATAGATCTGTAGATATAACAAGTACTGTAGTAAAAACTTCAGTAGGAACTATAGAAAAAATGAAAATAATCAAAGTATCAAATATCAATAATGCCATTGAAAAATTAAAAAATTATGGTTATTGGATAGTGGGAACTGACATGGAAGGTGTACCATATACAACAATAGATTACAAGACAAAAATAGCAATTGTTATAGGCAACGAAGGAAAGGGAATAAGTAATTTAGTAGGCAAAAACTGTGACTATTTAGCCAAAATACCAATGATAGGAACAGTAAATAGCTTAAACGCTTCCGTAGCTTGTGGTATATTTTTATCGGAGATATCTCGTTCTAGAGGCAATTAATGCAAACCATTCAAGAAAATAATATAGAAAAAACATTAACTATATATAAAAAATATAATAATTTAATAAATAGAAAAATATATTTATTTACGGGTTATAATAATTTATTTGATGATGATTTAAAAAACGAAATAACATTATCAATTTATAAATCAATATCAAAATATTCCGAAGATAATAGTTCCCCAGCTTATTTAAATAAAACAATTGACAGAACATTATTAAATTACTTAAGAAAAGTAAATAATAAAAAAGATAAAATATATCAAGAATCAATAAAAACAGATAATGAACAAGATTTTCAAGATAATAGATACAATCCAGAACAATTATTTTTTGAAGTATCAAACTATAATGAATTAAAAAGAAAAATAATAAATGAGTTAACTTGGAAAGAAGAATTAGTATTTACAATGAAGGAACAAAATTTTACAATAGAAGAAATATCACAAATAACCGACAATTGTATAAAAACTGTATACAATATAAATAATAGAATAAAAAATAAAATATCAAATTTATGTAAAATTAACTAAATATACAATTAAAACATTTACATTTATCAAAAATTAATATACAATATACTTGTTAGGAGGCGTACTATGGAAGATATAAAGTTACCAGAAAATGATAAATTAAAATTAATAGAAAAAATAGTTAATGATGATGGTCTATATGCATTAAATGAATATCTTCAGAGTTTAATGCCTAATAAAAAATTAGAAGTAGCGGAAGAATTACCTTTAGAGGAGAAGTCTCCGAATATCCAAAAAGAGTCAATAAATAATCCACAAGAAGCAAGTATATATAGAAAAGAAGCAATACCACTAGTAAAACAAGACTTAATTAATCATCCATTAGAACCAATAAATAATTATTCTAATGAGCCAATAATTGAAGAAGAAAAAAAAGAATATACTGGTCCTGTAAAAAAACTAGTAAACAATCCATGGTCTACTGCTGAAGGTATAAAGACAGTATCACCAGGAGAATTACATTTAAATTAAAGTGCTAATTAGCATTTTTTTTATTTACAAAAAAATATAAACAAATGTACGTAAGAATATTGACTTACTAAATTTGCTGTGATATATTATTATTGCACAGAAAAACAAAATTAAAAGGAGGAATACTATGGATAAAATAATAATAAAAGGTGCAAGAGAAAACAACCTAAAAAATATAGATATAGAAATACCTAAAAATAAATTAGTAGTAATGACAGGAGTATCAGGAAGTGGAAAATCCTCTCTTGCTTTTGATACAATTTATGCCGAAGGGCAAAGACGCTATGTAGAAAGCCTATCAGCTTATGCAAGACAATTTTTAGGTAATAGCACTAAACCAGATGTAGATGTAATTGAAGGGTTATCACCTAGCATATCAATAGATCAAAAAACAACTAATAAAAATCCCCGTAGTACCGTTGGCACCGTAACAGAAATATATGACTATTTAAGATTATTATTTGCCAGAGTAGGAATTCCATATTGTCCTAACCATCATATTCCAATAACATCACAGTCCATAGAAGAAATGACAAATAGAGTTTTATCATTAGAAGAAAATACCAAAATAATGATATTATCTCCTATTGTAAAAGGAGAAAAAGGAACCTTTAAAGATTTATTCGAAAAATTAAGAAAAGAAGGCTACGTAAGAGTAAAAGTAGATAATGAAATAAAAGATTTATCTGAAGATATAGAATTGGAAAAAAATAAAAAACATAACATAGAAGTAATAATAGATAGATTAATAATAAAAGAAGGAATAAGAAGTAGATTATATTCATCATTAGAAACATCTGCTAATTTAGCCAAGGGTAAAGTAATTATAGATGTAATAGGAGGAGAACCAATAATTTTATCAGAAGACTATGCTTGTCCATACTGTAATTATTCCCTAGAAGAATTAGAACCAAGAATATTCTCTTTCAATGCTCCTTATGGGGCTTGTCCTGATTGTAAAGGTATAGGAGTAAAATATAAAATAGATGTTGATCTAGTTATTCCTGATAAAAACAAATCAATATTAGAAGGAGCAATCAAACCAATAAATCTAGATGAAGAATCAAGTATTATGTATACAGAATTAGATACTGTAGCAAAACATTATAATATCGATTTAAACAAAAAAATAAAAGATTTAACTAAAGAAGAATTAGATATAATATTATATGGAACAAAAGAACCACTAACATTTAATTATAAATCAAAAAATGGAAATACTAGAAAAACAACAAGTTATTATGAAGGTATAATAACTAATTTAGAAAGAAGATATATTGAAACCAAAAGTACATGGATAAGAGAATGGATAGAAGGATATATGACAGAATTAACATGTCCTACTTGTAAAGGTTCAAGACTAAAAGAATCAGTACTAAACGTTCTTATAAATAATAAAAATATCTATGAAGTAACATGTATGTCAATAGATGAACTAAAAACATTCATAAGTAATCTGAAGTTAACTAAGGAACAAGCAGAAATATCATCATCAGTAGTAAAAGAAATATCATCAAGACTAAATTTCTTAAATAATGTCGGACTAGGATATTTATCACTATCAAGAGAAGCAGGAACACTATCCGGTGGTGAAAGTCAAAGAATAAGATTAGCGACTCAAATAGGTTCAAGATTAACAGGAGTACTTTATGTATTAGATGAACCAAGTATAGGACTCCATCAAAGAGATAATCAAAAATTAATAAATTCCTTATTAGAAATGCGTGACTTAGGTAATTCATTAATAGTTGTAGAACACGATACTGATACAATGTTACAAGCAGATTATCTAATAGATATTGGTCCTGGCGCAGGAGAACATGGCGGAACAGTTGTTGCAGCGGGTACTCCAAAAGAAGTAATGGATAATCCAAATAGTTTAACAGGAAAATATCTAAAAGGAATCGAAAAAATAGAAGTTCCCACTAAAAGAAGAGAAGGCAATAAAAAATATTTAGAAATAAAAGGAGCAAAAGAAAATAACTTAAAGAATATAAATGTAAAAATACCATTAGGAACAATGACTCTAATTACAGGAGTATCAGGAAGCGGAAAATCAACCCTAATAAATGAGATATTATATAAAGCATTGGCTCAAAATATTTATGGTTCCAAAGATAAACCAGGAAAGTATAAAGAGATAAAAGGACTAGACAATGTTGATAAAGTAGTTCAAATATCACAAGCTCCAATAGGAAGAACACCAAGATCTAATCCTGCAACCTATACCGGAGTATTTGACGACATAAGAGACATTTTCTCAGAAACAAAAGAAGCTAAAATAAGAGGCTATGATAAAGGTAGATTTAGTTTTAATGTCAAAGGAGGAAGATGTGAAGCCTGTTGGGGAGATGGCGTAAAGAAAATAGAAATGCATTTCTTACCAGATGTATATGTACCATGTGAAGTATGTAATGGAACTAGATATAATAGTGAAACATTAGAAATAAAATATAAAGATAAAAATATTTATGATGTATTAAATCTAAGAGTAGATGAAGCCATGGAATTCTTTGAAAATCATCCAAAAGTATTAAATAAACTAAAAGTATTACATGATGTTGGATTAGGCTATGTTCGCTTAGGCCAAAGTGCTCCAACACTATCTGGAGGAGAAGCCGCTCGTGTAAAATTAGCCAAAGAATTGCAAAAGAAGCCTACTGGAAAAACAGTATTTATACTAGATGAACCTACTACTGGACTTCATCAAGATGATATTAAAAAATTATTAGTAATATTAGAAAAAATCGTAGATAATGGCGATACTGTAATAATAATTGAACATAATCTAGATGTTATTAAAGTAGCGGATTATATAATTGATTTAGGACCAGAAGGAGGAAATAAAGGAGGAACTGTTGTTACTACAGGTACTCCTGAAGAAGTATCTAAAAATGGTGCATCCTATACAGGTAAATATCTAAAACAAGTATTATAATATATATACCTCATTAACCTAAAGTTTAATGAGGCTTTTTTACAGGCCCAAGGTCTTCAAAAAAGTATTTTAAAGCCTAAGGTCTTTAAAATAAAAAGTTTAATTTATAAGTGAACAAATGTACAAAAATATATTGACATAGAAATAATAGTATGATACATTTAGGTTGAAACAGAAAAACTGATAATATTTAAGGAGGATATATGGAAGAAAGCAAAATGCATTTAATAAATAAAATCTTTAATAATGAAACAATTAGGACTATCTGGAGTAAAGAAGAAGAAAAATACTATATTAGTGTTGTTGATATAGTAAGAGTACTAACAAATAGTCGTAACCCAAGACACTATTGGAACGTATTAAAAGGAAGACTAAAAAGTGAGGGGAATGAAACGGTCACAAATTGTGACCAGTTGAAATTAATGTACTATATACTCTCCATATAAAACAAAAACTGCTCAATAAAATCAAGCAATAAAAAATTATTATGAATTATTGTTATAAAAAAAGAGATTAGGTAAATAAATCTCAATCATTACTACTATCAAAAAGTAGATTAGTATTTAAGTTTTCTTATTTTATCGTTTTTAGTTTTAGAGTATGTACGTTCTAAATCTAATATACTTTCACAATATCTTAAATATGCATTTTCATAATTGCCATTTTCTATTTGATTTACGCAATAATCAACAATATTATCATAAATGTAATCATAAATTATATCCATTTTTCCTTCTTTTTCTATTGCTTCAACAATTGAAGGAGCTACGCTATAGTAATGTTTTATATCATCTTTACTAACAAAATTGTCTCGAAACCATCTTAATACTGTAAGTTCATAACAATTATCATCAAAATTATTTAGATAATGTTTCATACATGCGGTAGTTAAATAGCAGCCATCTACATTAAAATAAGAATCAGTATTTGCTCTAGCTTGATATATTGAATCACAGTCATTGTCGCAATTATACAAAGAGTTATCAACATTGACAGATGGTGAATTTAATACAGAAAAATCAGTTTTATTTTCTTCAAGTTTATCGTAAAAAAATAATTCATCTTTTAAAAATTCTAGTTTTATTGCGATGCTTTCAATACATGGACGATCAATAAAATATATTTCTTCTGAAAAAGAATTAAAGTCTTTAAGAAAACAATTATATTTATTTTTATATTCTTGTTGACTATTATTAAAATTCCATTCACTTTCAATATATTCGATATATAATTCTGTAGTAATAAGTAAAAATTTGTTCAATTCTTCAAGTAGTTCATCTGCACTCATTATAGCACCATATCTATTTAGCACGTTAATAATTTGTCTTTTTTTAACTCTAACTTCATTTAATGTGTTTTCAAGTTGATTAACTATCTCTTGAAATTTTAAAATAATATCTTGTTTTGACATAATAATATAATACTCCTCTCCATATTTTTATTAGCCATATTCACAATAGTAATTAAAGACTATAAAAATAAACTTTTTAATATAAGATAACACTGCTTACATTAAAAGTCAATAGTTATTAATATCTTGAATTTAGTTTTTATGAATTTTTTATAAAAATGTTACAATTTTATTTCATATGGTAACATTTCTAAAAAGGATTAACACAATAAAAAATGATATCTTGCTTTTTTTGCTGAAAAGATATATAATAAATTTAAATAAAGAATTAGTTATGAACAAGAAAAATAAAATCATTAATTAATTTATTATGAATGAAAGCAGAATAAAAAAGGAGAATATTTAATATGATAGAAGAAAATATTAATTCATTAATTTCTGTTCTCTTTGAACATGTAAATGAATGCGATTATCAAGATCAAATATTGGTCAAAAAATTTTGCAAAAAATTAGAAGAAATTAAAGTTACAATCCCCACTTCAACTGAATTGGAAAACTTACAAAAAGATGAGACAGTTCTGGAAACTAAATATGAAAACTATTATGATATAGGTAATTATTTTGACCAACTATATGTAGAAATAAAAAAAGAAATTCATGAGAATGAAGTTAAACAAATAAGAGAAAAAAATAGAAGAAAGAGAGGAATTAAATAATATGTCAGACTTTGATTATGATAAAATTAAGAATATGGAATATGATTCAGATAGAAAAAGGTACATAGGAAAGGATGGAAGTGAATTTAGGGTAACACCATACAAAGATGGAACGGGATATAAATATGATTATTATGGTAGTAGTACTTATAAAAATGCAAAACATGATGGTACACATGTAACGTCAGATTTAAATGAAAATTGGAATAGAACTGATAATGATAGAAGCAATGGTACACAAACCAAAAGTTCAGGAACAGGCTGCTATTTAACTACCGCATGTATGAAACATTATCTAAATAATTTTGATGATAATTGTTATGAACTTACAGTATTAAGATGGTTTCGAGACAATTTTGTTAGTAAAGATGATATAAAACATTACTATAGCGTAGCTCCTTCAATTGTTGAAGCAATAGAAAAAGAAGGAAAAATGGATATAATTTATGATTACATTTATGATAATATTGTTGATTATTGCGTAAATCAAATAGAAAATGGTAATTACGAAAATGCATATTTAAGATATCGTGAAAGTATATTAGATTTAGAATGTGCATACTCTAAAACTAAAGTCAAAAAACTAATAAAAGCATAATTAAATTAGAGACTACAGGCTCTAATTTACCACGAAAGACTATAGGCTTGAAGTGGCATAAATAAAAAAGATAATTCCCAAAAGAATTATCTTTTAATATACTAATTATTATGAATATACCAAGTCCTATTAATATCACAACTCTGACTTAAAGGCTCAGGATTAGGTTTATCAAGTATAGCAATAGTAGGAAGTTTAAAAGCAGTACCAAACATAATACAAGAACCAGGATGCAAAGTCTTAATCTTATTAGTAACAGTAATATCAGCACTAGAAATAATATCTTTAATAAACTGAAGATCCTTAGGATGAAACATCTTAAATACTAAGAAATTACTACATTGAGATATAGTAGTTTCAGAAAGTTCAGAAGGCCTTTGTGATACAATTCCTAAAAGAAGACCATACTTTCTACCTTCCTTAGTAATCCTTTCAAAAATATTATAACCAAGAATATCAATATCACTATCATTCTGTACATATCTATGAGCCTCTTCTAAAACAATATGAAATGGCATAGAAGCCCTTTGATTAAGAGAAACAATATAATCAAATAAAAGCTTAGAATAAATCTTAACTAAAGTCTTAGCAAATCTATCATCAACATAATTAATATTAAAATTAACTATCTGTGCTTTTCTACCATTAGGACAAGTAAGAAGCAAATTAATATATCCCTCTCTATTAACATAACCATTATAATCAAAATATCTAGCATAATTACTATTCATTAAAGCATTAAATCTAACTTTAAGAACATTAGAAAGCTCAAAAGCCTTATCACTATTCATAGTACCTTCAGATAAAAGAGCAAACTCTAAAGCAAGAGAAAAGTCTTTCATCGTATACATAAATTCCCCATTAGGTAAAGAAAGTTCAAAATTATCAAGACATAAACTCTCTAAATACTCAATAACAAGTTCAACGTCTGCAAACTCTCCCCCTTGTTCTACGAATAAACATTGCCTAATAGTTCTTGTCCATCCACCTTTTTCAAGTTTAATATCCAAATTCAAATTACTAGTATTAAACTTAGTAAGAATAGAAACAAATTTATTTCTAATAAGACTAGGAGCTTTACCAGAGAATAAAACATCAAGTAAACACCTAGCAATAATATCATTCTTTTGCGATATAACCTCTTCTTCACGTCTAGAAAAATAAGAAACAAGTTTAAGTGCCTTCTCAACAGTAGGAATCTGTTCTTTAGAAGTAACATTCATAAGTAAACATAAATCATCTACCCCTAAAAGCCAAAAAGGATAACTAATAATCTCAAATTCAGTACTATTTAAATCAGTAGTATATACTTTATAATTAATATTTTCATTAACTTCATGTATTCTTGAAAAAGCCCTTTGATATTCACCATAAGCATCAAATAAAAATATATTCGAATAAAAAGGTAAACTTCTGCATTGATAGAAGACACTCTGAAGTATTTTAGCAACAGAGTAAGATTTACCACTACCAGAATTACCCAAAATAGCAAAATGATTAGAAAAGAAATTACCAATATCAAGTTTAATATCATAATTAGGATAAACATAGGACTTACCAAGCGTAATAGTATTTTCAGCATCACTATTAAGAATAATATTAAGAATAGAATCATCAATTAAATAGCAGCCGGCTTTAAAAGAAGGTTTAGAAATATCCCCATATAAAAATTTATTATCTTTAATTTCTCCAACTAAAGCAGCATTCATAATACCATTATCAATACCAATAACTTCACCAACACTAATAATATTATTATCTCTAAATACAACATTCTTACTAATCAAATTATCATAGTCATAAATATTAATATCTAAATGAACAGATACAATACTATCTGTAATTCCAATAATCTTCCCTAACATATTCTTTTCACCTATTATAATTATACAACATAATAAAAAAAATGTATATAAATAAATTGTAAAAAAATATATCTTATGTTAATATAATATAAAGAAAAGGAGACTAGTTATGTGTATTGACTTTGAAGACTTTCTAGAGTACCTATACTTTATAGGAAAGTTAGATGAGAAAGAAGAAAAAGAAGAAAAACCAAAAACAAAAACAAAGACTATAGATACTCTTTAAGTTTATCTATAGTCTTTTCTTGAAATTTAAGAAATTCACGAGCAACATCAATATCACTTTTATCTACTTCTTTATCATAAGCTTTAATCTTCTTTTCCATTTGAGTACTTCCTGTGGATATTCCTTTAATTATCATTTCAGCAATAGCGGAATCACTATTATCACATTTAACTTCTTTTTTAATTCCCATATTAGCCATCATTTTTTCAAAGAAAGAAATATCAGTAATCTCTTCTTTCCCTTTCTTTAAATACTTCATAGCCTTCTTCTTCCAAGACTCATATTCTTTCATGATATCCTCAAGAGTCTTCTTAATTTTGTTATCCTTATCTTTTAAATCACGTATAAGTTTAGTTAAAGTATAAGAAGCCATCTCAGCATCTTTATAAATATGCTCCATAAGTTCATAATTTTCTTTCATATCATATCCTCCTAAAAGATATTATGAACAAAAATTAGAAAAATATGCCTCTCACACTAACGTTGTTCGAGGTTTTGAAAGCCAAGAGTCTTTCAAAAGAATTTTAAAGTCAAGAGTCTTTAAAATTAAAGTAATATTAATTAATTCTTCCACATAAATAATCCATAGAAATATTATATTTTTTACATATCTCATAAGCAAAAGCTGTAAGAATAGTAGTTTTACCACTTTCATAAGCACTAATCGTAGAATGCGTAGTATTAAGAATATTAACAAGTTCTTCTTGAGTAATATTATTATCCTTTCTAATTTTTCTTAATCTTTCGCCAATAAGTATTTTATCAATTTCCTTATTAGCAATATTATAATATTTAATATTAGATAAACCAATAACATAATCCATACTAAGATTATAATAATTACATAAACTATTTAAATGTTTTAAAGGAATAATCTTACTGCCATTTTCCCACAAAGAATAAGACTGCTGTGTAATACCTAGAACACTGGCAATATCTTTTTGTTTAAGATTAAAATCTTCTCTTATTTCTACATTCTATTAAAGTTCATATCTAACTCCTAATATAATTTTCCCATTAAAAATAAAAATATCATTTTTTTACAAACAAAAACGACAAAATATGATATAATATTATAATAGAGAGGAGTTAATCATGAAATGTATAAAGTGTAATGAAGAATTAGAAGTAGATGATAACTTCTGTCCTACCTGTGGAGAACTAACTCCTCATGGCTATTTATCCCTAAAAGATAACAAATTAAGATATAAAGAAGATAATATTGGTTCATTATTTACTTTAACTGTTATTATAATAATAAGCTTTATTACTATAACCTTAATAAGTGGTAAAGATATATTTAGACCATATATAGAATTACAAAAAGAAATATCAAGTTTAAAACATGGTTATAAAGTATCAATTATGAAT